>NZ_MAYV01000014.1:0-474659 GCF_001685035.1 Bacillus sp. FJAT-27986
ATCCAATCCGTCCACTTCCGCTGTCGCGGTGTTATCATACACTCCAGCCTTATAGTTCGCTGGAATTTGGTACTTCGCCGTGAACTCGATGTGGTCCCCATACGCGAGATCGAACTTGTCGCCCAACTTATACGTTTTGGTTTCCTCTCCATCGACATACGTCAATGTCAAGTCACCTTCCATTTCGAATACATCGGTCACGACAATATCTTTCAAGTCGGTGTTTCCTGTGTTTCTTACTACTATTTTGTAGGTGACGGTCTCACCTGCTTCCGCAGTCCATTCCTTTTTTTCGTTTACAGTTTTTTCAATTGAAAGACTTGGATTTTCCTTTGTGTTTTCAATTGTTTTTTCAACAAGTTGACCAGGTTGATCAATTTTTATGTTGTTTAGAACTACAGGATTTTCAGGTAACACATAACCATCTATGGTAGCTACCTCTGTCAACGTGTAGGTACCATATTCTAATTTATCAAAAGTAATAGTACCTTTTTCATCAGTTTCCATTGTAACAGAAAAGGATTTATCTTCTTCTTTTGTTAATTCAAATTTAACACCTGACAAAGTAACATTCTTATTAGTAGAATCAACTTTAGTAATTTTCAAACTACCTAAAGGTTTATACTTGTTTGTAAATGTAACCTTAGTAGTTTTACCTTTTGCTACAGTTATGTCAGCAACCTTATAATAACCAGCATAGGTGCCATCTACTTCTTTTGTAACAGTAGTGTCTTTATCATTAACACTCGCTGTTACTCCAATAAAATCATATCCTTCGTATTTACCGCTAGGATCAGCTTCATAGACAGTATAATTTCCAGCAGGTAATGATGTAATGAGCTCACTTGCCTCTTTCTGATCAGAAAGATCAAGGTTAACTGATTTCCCTATTATTTTACTTTCAGAGTTCACCACAATAAAATCGAAGGATTTGTAATCACTGGCAGAAACACCATCAACAATTTTGCTAAGGTCAATTTTACCCATAGTAACAATATTGCCTAAAGCAGCTGCAGAAATTTCAATATCTAAGCCTGATTTATCTGGACAAAGATTAGCACTCGTATTAGTCCACTGATACACTTTTTCAAATATATATTCCTCTTCTACCCCATCTGCATCAGCGTCTAAATAAAATGTAAATACAATATTATAATACTGTCTTTTATTAAATGTGCCCTCATAACGCCACTCAAAGCCATGTTCGTTATCTACTGGTGAAACATTTAATGGTGTTTCTTTTTTCATGGCATCAGCTTCAGTATTACCAACATAAATTTTAACAGCCTTGGCCATTTCTTCAGTTACTTTAATCTTAATAGTAATTGGTGTTCCGTCATCAAGAGAATACGTTACCGATCCAGCTGATCTTATATCAATATGGTTAAAAGTTGTTGACCCTTTACTTTCAGCTATAGTAGCTGCACTTTTTGATTCAGCTTCTAAAGAAATAGCTGTTTGTCCATCTTCTGATTGCTTAGCTATTTCAGTTTTTTCATTTTCTGCTTCTTGTTCTTCTTTATTTTGGTCTTCCGCTTGTTGGGCAGCTTGTTCTTCTGAGGATTCCTTATCGCTATCTTCAGTAGCTGTTTGTTCCTCTTCAGATGCTTCCGCACTATCTTCTGTACTTTCTTCAGAAGCTACTACTTCCTCCTCAGTTGTACCTTCTGATGTTTCTTCTGTTGCTTCTTCAGTTGTCACTTCGGGTTCTAGGGTTGTGACCTGAATCGCAGCAGCTTGAGCACCTCCATTCTGAGAAGTTAGTTGTGGAATGTAGTTATCTGCTTTATCAGCTGATACCTGCACTTTCACAACTTGATTGCTGTCTTCCTTCCAACTAAAATTTAAGGATTGAGTACCTTTATTACTGATATCGATATTGCCTTGGCCTTCGGTAATCTCCTTAATACTCAAACCAGATGGTACAGAAAACGTTAATGGACCAGAATCTTCTCCGCTGTCAGTAAGCGTGGCTGTCAGTATATCACCTTCAAGTACAGACGAATCGTTAAAGCTTAATCCAACTGTTGTACTGTCAGCACTAACATACTGAGCTACCGGAGTTAAAATCGTTTGCACAAGAAGAAAAAGCAACGTCAAAATTGAGAATACTCTTTTTCTCGTGCGTTTTTTCATGTAGTACCTACTCCGAGTCGATCTCATGATTCACACACCCTTATGAAGTTTTTGGAGCAGCTTTTAAAGCTATATTTAATTAATTTCGTAAAACATCTCCCTTCATTTATATTATTTACTAGAATAATATTAAAAAAATAATAAATATTCTAATAAACTAATTACACTACTATATTATCAATTTTTGAACAATTTAAACTAATGTAATTATTGACAATAGTTATATTAATATACAAATTAGAGATATAGGATTAAGCTAATGAAACATGCGGAAAACATAGTGTCGAAGAGCTAGTTAGGTGGTTATGTTTTTTTAAGTCTTGATGAAAATTTTACAAATTATTTACAAATATACTTGGCATATCAATCTCTTATAGATAGATTGCAAGTTTTAATTCATTACGGATTCCGTTATACATGCAGACAAATAAAAAAAGCCTTATTAAAGGCTTTTCAAAAAGAGCTATATATTTTTTATACTTCTTTAAAGCCTCATTTAAAAATACACAGTTATACTTTGTCTGCTGATAGATTTTTTAAATACACTGTTCTATGAATCGAGCTGACCCTGTATGATCATCCATCATCAGTACTTAAAAACTCTCCCAATTATAAGAACCAGCTTAACCATTATGAAAATTTCTAGCAGTTTACAACAAGTATGAGTCAGTTCTCTACAAACATTATAAGACAGCATTAATTAACTTACTGTGTCAACTTAGTATCAATGTACTCTCTAAATTCCTGCAGTTCCTTTTCCTCCGGCCTCGTGCCATCCATCACCTTTTGTACCGTTTCAGCTACCATTTTTGGCAGTGTATTAATTGCCCACTGACCTGCTTCTTGCTTAGAAGTAATGATTCCTGCTTTTACATACCAATACACTCTGACCATATTTAACACACAATACGTTGGATCTTTCTCTAAGTTAGCAAGACACTTACGATAATCTTCCATTACGGATGATAGATAATCACTTTGGGGAACTAGCGGAAAGACTTCTTCAATTGGTGGACCCTCAAGGCAAATCCCGCGTCTATGAAGAATCGTGATATGGGCAGCTAAATCTGGATCTTTTAAGTCTGCCTTATTAAGATAGTAGTCTGCCTCCTCTTCATACTTTTCTCTCCAATACTCACTGTAATGGAAATCATACGGACAAGGATGCTGCCAATTCCTTAGTTGGTCTTCGTTTAAAAAACTGACTTCAATCGGAAATGGTTTTCCGGAATTGGATAGAAAATAATTAACTAACTCTTTTTTAGCCTCAAAGGTTAGAGGATTTTCAGTCACTACGATGAGATCGATGTCACTGGACTGCGGACTAAATCCATCCATAGCTAATGAACCATGAACATAGAACCCTTTAAAATTATCTTGCAGACTTTCTTTTATTTGCTCCAAAACCTTATAGACATAATCTTTTATTTCGGTTGTGCTAGTTTCCCATGAATAAATCATACTTACACCCCTCAATGAATTATTTACTCTTACTCTATTTTTTGTAATCTTGCTCACACTATCACATTATCTGTGATCAAAAAGCGAGTTAGATCGCATTTACATGAAAATTTTTCCTTCCATACTTACACAATAGTATAAAAACAAATAAATATCCATTAAAGATTGGATAATGATGCCACAAAAAAACACAAACCGTCTATTACGGACACAAAAGTGCCAAACTATTTATGAATTAAATTGAAAAATCGATAGGAAGAGGTGGTGTTACGTTCATTCAGGTATCATTCTAGTAAACAAAAATGGAATTAACTTAATTAATATTTGATTTTACAAAATAGTTTGTCGGAGTGAACTTAAACTTTCGGATAAAATGCTAGATTGGATTCAAACATAAGATATAGAAGACATTATATTTATAAAAAATGGATGATTGAATTAGCTTTGAAGATGCATATGTTTCTTTTAATATTGCCATGTCTTTATTGAAAAAAAACACGTCCCTGCTAGTAACGACACAGGGTCATGCTCGATTCATCATCTAGCATTCAGCTTCATTCAGTTGCTCTAATGCCCTTATAGCTAAACTCGAGAATAGTATGCCGCTACCGGCAAGTCTTCATCTTTTAGCTTAATGGCCGGATGATGCCATTCTGTGCCCACCCACACAAAGAATCCCGCCTACACTACGTTTTTTTTCTTTTTGTCCCATTACATCCCTCCCCCTGTCAATGGACAGGAAGGATCAACTTTTGATAAGGTGAATATAAAACAAACCAAACCACCTGTAACAAATTTACAAGGTAAATCAACGAATTAACAAATTCTATCAATAGTTCATCATAATACGGACTCTTTTTTCTAAATTTTTTGCATTTATGAAAGTAATTGAATTTTATATAATTTTAGAAAAAATGTAGTGTCTAAATTAAAAATCTGTAAATTTAAAAGGAGTGTCTATTATCTATAGTGTATTTTCTACATTTAAGATACCAGGAGAAAAAGCGAGGAAGTTATAGATATTTATAGAAACCGTTCCCGGAAAGTCGATCAAGCTCCCGGATTCATTGATTTTTTCCTCTTACAGAATGAGAAACATCCTGATGAATTGACCGTTCAATTACTATTTGAAGAGAAAGAGGATTATCTTAACTGGGTAAGGAGCAGCCAATTCAAAGAGATTCACGAATTAGAAAAAAAGTATCCTGATCAAGAAATAGCACAGCTGATACCTTCAGTGACAAAATATAAGGTGGTCTGCAAGTAATGAATACAACTCTATTCATTGAGCAAGTGACAGAACGAATCTATACACTTGATCCCTCCTTACAGGATCGTTACGGGGAAAAAGGAAAAGACAAATGCCGGGCCGATAATAAACACCATCTTGATCATCTGCAAACGGCCTTTGAATTAGATAATGCAAAAGTATTTACGGATTATACACTCTGGTTAAATGGAATCCTGCAAAAATACGGAATGAAGACACAAACACTGTTGGGTAATTTCGTGATCATAAAAGAAGAGTTGGAGCATTTTTCTGACATGCCAGATATAAAGAAGAAAATGTACCTATCATTTTTAACAGATGCCATTGACATTCTTGAGTGCGAAAAAGCCAAAGAGGAGGCATAACTATATGCAATCGATTATCGATTTCACCAGCATCTTACTTTCTGGCAATTACAATAAAGCCTGGGATTATATTAAATCTCTTAAACATCTTTCAACTTTAGATATCTATGATCAACTCCTAACACCTGCCATGCGGCGAATTGGAGAATTATGGGAAAACAATGAGATTACAGTAGCCGATGAACATATAGCGACAGCCACCTGTGATTTTGTTTTATCCAGATTGGCGTTTGAGCACAATCTCGACGCAACACCTACTAAAATGAAAAAAGCAATGTTCCTTTGTTTAGAGGGAGAGCAACATTATATTGGTCTAAAAATGGCTGCTCAATTATTCGAGGAATATGGCTGGGAAACCAAATATTTCGGACCAAATCTTCCCCTTGAATATGCGCTACATACTGCCACCGAATGGGAACCTGATGTCATCGGACTTTCCGTGACCATTGTAACCCATTTACCAAAGTTGAAATCATATACAGACAGTTTCAAGGCATTACCTGTGCCCCCAAAAATCCTAATTGGCAGCAGATTGGGCAATAAATATGATTTAAAAACGTACTCGAGCGGAGATCCCATCATCGTAACGGATTTATCGGATATAGAGACGTGGCTAAAAGATTATTCTATAGGAGAGACAAAAAATGCAATGTATTGACACACCACTACCACTTCCCTATATAGTAGTAGACTATAACGGAAAAATTCTGCAATATAATTCCCTGTCATCTAATCTATTTAATTTGGACACCTTAGATATTTCAGGAATTATCTATGATGAAAGTATGAATAAGCTTGTCAAAGCAAGTTTATCGAATGAAAGTACGCAACAAATAGAAGTGAATGTTCATACGAAAGAGTCCTCGTTGGTCTTATTTGATGTATATCTGTCAGATGACTCAAACGGAAGAATGCATATTCTTTTTGTATCCAAGGAAAAGAGCAATCAATTATATCTTGATAAAATTATAGAATTGCAGGAAAGACTGGCACACACAGATTTTGAATTGCTCGAGCAAAAGGAAAAACTGGAAGACGTGCTTATGCGCTTAAACAAACTTTCCGGACCCTTTATCCCTCTGTCCAAAAAAATGTGCTATATCCCTTTATTCGGGGACATAACATCTGAAAAAATCAACTTGATATCCGAGCATGTCCTCCACTCAGTCTTTAATGGAGAGTATCAAAATATCCTGATAGATTTAACAGCTGTTGGTGAAGTACAAGATGATGGTATCAATAAATTAATCGACCTCATTCGCACGCTTCGATTTATGGCAGGAAGCAAGATCCAACTAATCGGCATTCAACCAAGACTGGCAAAAGTTCTCTCTACCTATGAACTTGAAAGTATCGTTGAATTCAAATCATCCCTGCAATATATCTTACAGAATGAATATGCATGATGATTAACAGCGTTTATTATAATCAGTCCTTCATGCCAATCTCCGGAAAAGTACTATGCCTCAAGTTGTGATCATACTGATAGGTCAGATTTTTGTCCTTTCAGTATGATGGATCAACATCTCTCCTGCCTACTTCATCCAAACAGATTATCTACATTGAAATGGATTGTTCCCAATCTAATTAGTTTGTATTTAACTTTTGTGCTTATTTGAGTAAAGATCCGTCCAGCAAGCAGTGATTTTCACAATATCGATTATGATCGACATAATATTTCTAGAGTTGAGCTATCAGTAAAAATGAGTTCCTTAACATGGGTTTGACCACTTTATTGTCGATTATATGATTTAAAAATATAATAATCATATAAATTTGGAATTATTTTCATCTGCACTCTTAGAAAGGAAGCAGTTTGAATGGATTTTATTGAAGATTTCTTATATGTAGAAATGATGGATTTAGAAACGTACAAAACCATTTATGATTTTATTGATCTCGATAACTTTCGCTATAGAATATGAGGGCAATCAATATATTATTAGAAAAATAAATAATAGCCACATTCAAACCGAAGATGAGGTTGCAACAGAGCATACGAAAGTTCATATATTAATTCTATCGTATAAAAAGAAGAGAAGCCAAAGAGACTTCTCTTTCTTCTACTCCCCAGAAACAAGATGTCTTTATTTATGCCGTCTATATTCTGCAAGTTATATATTTTTATTCTTTAATATTTTAGACTTTCACTTTAAATTGAATAGGCTGAAGCTCAACTTTTTGCTTAATATCTCCTTCTAAAACATAGAATTTTCCACTATTATGTTTTAAATCGTAATCATATATTCTAACCAATACATATGATTCAGGATGTTGTTCTGAAAAAGCCAGCTCATTTATTGTTAAATTGAAGGGTGTATACTCTCCTCCTACGGTTGTTTTTACTTCAATAAACTTCATACTACCATCTGGCATAAAACTCTGTATATCATATCCAGCTCCATCACCTTCAACAATTGAAGTATGAATGACCTTAGTAGCCAAATCATTACGACCTTGTGAGATTAAATATGATTTTTCATATTCTAATACAGCCAATTCACCTTTCAACCCGATGTTTTTATTTCTCGCAGTATTTTCCGCAAAATCTACATGTCGAGCTTTAAATTGATTTGTTTTAATTCCTATCCGCTCCCCCCTTTTTTTGGGTACCATAGCTTCAACTAACTTATCTTCACTTATAACTGTATCAACGACAGTCAAAGAAGGCTTTAAACCCATATTTTGCAAAACATCTTTTGATGGATTACTCCAATCAAGAAGCTGCCATTTAAAATATACCGGTGCTTCCCTTTCTATATCATGACTGATATATGCTAATTTCCCCAAATATCTAAACGGCTCCGACTTTTTGCTATTTTGATTTATTTTCTTGGTTCTTAAAAAAAGATAAATATTATTTTTTAAATGATTATGATTAATTAAGTTCTGAATTACTATATCACTGAACTTGTGCCTAGGCTGTGACTGCCACGTAAGTACCCCTTCTTCCGTAATTTCTTCCTCGAAATCATGTCCCGCTACGGATTGACCAAAAGTCACAAAAAACACATAATCCTTTTCTCTATTTGGGATTTTGACGATACCATGAATTCCCCATGTACCAGCCCCAGGCGTATAAGGACTTAACGGATCAAATATATCATGTACTTCTTCTCTATTATATTCCCCGTATAATTCCAATTTCCTTGTATCTGCCATTTATGAATCCCCCTTTTAAACTTGAACGTTCTTTATCTTCATTCTATCAATATAAATATACACAGACTATCAATACCATCAAAAGCGGCAAAAAATATTTACCAATAATATGGTAAATATTAGATTATATTAAAGAGAACTTAATGCATTCACATACATTGATGGTAAAACGGAATTATTTAAAATAATTGGTACCTCACTCCTGTGATTATTTGTCCTTTGAATAACTTGGTTCAAACTAATAACTTGTGGATGATTCTCGGAAATTATAGCTTCAATATATCTGTCTTATTCTCTTTTGTTCCTACCCATAAAAGGGTTATAGAATTTTAATCCAGAAGCGGATTATAGAAGTAACCCCCGTAACTAGTACACTTATCTAAATATATCAAACAACTTTCACAAACCCGTTTACCATCTGCTGTGCTAAAATTTGTTAGTCTATCACATTCAATACAACAACCATCGACTTCAGATATACCAACATTGAATAATTTTAAAAACACAGTCCTTTCATTAATAATATTTGCCATTCTACTCCTTATTTGCACGTCAAATTCCAGAAAGATGGACCCAGATATTATTTTATTGATTTTTATAGTCTCGCAGCTCATGTATGTTTCATTCATATTAATACTAGCTCTTGCAGTAAACATAGCCTGAATGATACCTTTCCTTCCTCCATCATCGTCTCGTCTGAAAACATCGACTGAATTAACATGAAGTTGAGAAACAGTATTTTTGAGAAAGGTCACCTCCGCCTCCCAATTACTCCCAAAAATATGCATTGTTTGAAATATTCTATCCATTAATATAGAGTTTAAATAGAATTTCTTCTTCAAATTGTCATGTGCTAATAATTCATCAACAGTTTCACAGGCAATAATCTCTAAGGAATCTAGCGCTTTTTTATATTTGATCGGCAATTCATCTTTATATTGTACATAGTCTTCCAGTTCTTTAGGATATTCATTTTTTCCCCTCCCCTTTTTATTACTAGACCTCTCAATAACTTCATCTATGGTTATTAAATCTTGGTTATCTGCAGCTACTATAGCTTCTATGTATCTTTTGTAGGGAAATTTAATACCATTATTCCTTGGCCTCGGGTAATTATATTCTTCTTGAATAGGGACCCAAAAAATTATGTATTTTAATTTTTCCATTGTTAATTCTAAACCATTTAATTTAACTCCATCTAAATTCAAAAGAAGCTTATCATTTGCACAAAGCCCATTTTGGAATACATCCAATATAAAATCTAATAATATATCAGGATTATTCCCTTCCTTATTTGCAATTCCATGTAAATATTTAACAATATCTATATGTGTAATACTACATCCATTATGCTTAATTAAATAATCATCCCCACCATATTTTCCAGGATAAAGCATAACCAATTCTTTATAAGAATATAATGGCCGGTATTGATTTGAATGCTTTTCTTCATTTTCTCTATATTTATTTAATTTACCAATTAACTCTTTCGCTTGTTTTAAATTCATGGCATATCTCCTCCATCTATAAATACTAATCCAGCCAGCATAACTTATTTCGTCACATTTTCACCTATATTAATAGGTGTGTACATATACTAAACTAATAATAAACAGGAAAAATTCATAGCTTATCAAATTACTTATAATGAAAGAATAAACAGCCCCTTAACTAATTGCTAAAGGGCTTGGATAATTTATTTATCTTTCATTTATATATTTAATTCTTTAAATACTATAATGACAGAATAGTTAATTGGGTCACCTCACCTTGGAAAATAGAAACAAAAAATCCTCTGTGCCATAATTCCTAGAGGATTCCCACTACATAAATAGCTGCTGTCCTACATTTTAAATAAATCCAATATTTCCTGATAATCTTCTGTAGGATCCGGCTCTAGAATACCCTTTTCAATTGCTTTCATCATTCTTTCTTCCTTTTCTTTCAATCGAATATATATTTTTTCATCGATAGTATTCCATCTATCTTCCTGGCCATTCAACATAAAATAATAATATTGTGTGTATTGACCCTCTGGAAGACCTAGACGGTGAATTCTATCTCTAGATTGCAGCATATGTGTTAAGTTGAATGAATACTCAAGATAAATAGCATCATGGCATGTCTTGTGCAATGAAACAGATTCTGCTAATGTGTGAGGATTAGTGATCAAAACATCTATCTTACCTGCCTTGAAATTAGCTATAATTGAATCTCGTTCTTCTTGAGGTGTGCTACCGTAAATGACTGCTGGATTCATTCCTTTTAATCTTAAATCTGTGTATGCCTTATCAATTGTGTTTACAAACATACACCAAATAATACTTTGTTTTCCCTCTTTATATAACTGCCTAGCTAAATCTATGGCAGCCTTATATTTTGTTGTAACGGAAACCTGCTTAATTATACTTACTTCCTCTTCCGTAAAAACGATAGTTTTGTCATTCACAAATGGTAACCATTTTTGTGATTCCTCTTCGCCATACATTTCTATAGCATCTATTGATTTTAATAACAATTCCGGATTTGATGCAGCTTGCATAAGCCTGATATAGAGATTAAAAGGATTATCCCCATATTTTAGGTACAGTAAATCAATGATTGCTTGTTCTTCAGAATTAGCATTAACTTGTATAATTTCATCTTCATTAGCAGGAGGAACATCTAACTCTTGCTTTGTTGTCCTCCAGAAAAACGGATACATTTTATCATTAATCTCTTCTACCTTTGATGGATTGGGATTTAATAAATCATTCGGTTTAAAATTAAAGAACATATTATATTCATCTGAATACAATATATTTAAGAAATTATAAATATCTTGATAATTATTTGGAATAGGGGTTCCTGTAAGAACATACTTATATCCGGCATTTACCGATACACGCTTAGCGGATTGAGCCCGCTTACTTTGAATACCCTTTATTTTATGTCCCTCATCAAATACAAGCATTGTCCTTTGATCAATGATATCCGACAACACTGATTCGTACTTTTGTAGTGACTCATAATTAATAAGAATTAGGTTTTTTTCTCCGCTATCCATTCGAATGTGAAAATGATTATGTTGCGTTTCGTGGATATCTAATACTTTTAACCTCTTTTTATCTCCAAAATTCTCTTCAAATTCAAGTTTCCAAGATAAAAATGAATTCTTCGGACCTATCATAACAATCTTGTCCACTTTATTGATTTCAGGCGAATTCAGATAAGCAAATACACCATATATCATAGAGGTCTTACCAGCCCCTGGAACAGAAAAGTTAGAAGCATTTTTCATCTGTTGCATATAAAATGCACTCCACATTTGTTTATCTCTCAACGTTCGTGATAATTCTTTAGTAACAATTTCTTTAAACTTTTTAAAACGCTCCAATACCTTTTCATCTTGACCTTTTAATAGAATTCCATATTTTGAACGTTCTTCTATAAAATAAGCTTTTTCTTCCAAATACTTTTCTAATCTACTACTTACGATGAATTTAAATTTTTTCCGTTGTGAATATTTATTAAAAATATCTATCACTTTTTTCATTTCTACATAGGTCAAATCATCCGAGAAGTCTGGATATCCAGGATAAAAATATGGAGCCATTCTTTGGGTTATAAAAAAATCTGTTGGTTTAATTACATACGATTCAAGATTATCAATAATTACTAATTTTTCGTCCTGTATGGTTAGAATTAGAGCGTCGGTAGTTAGTGTTTCCGTATCCAGAATAACTCTCCCCTTGTCATACTTTATAATTTCATTTTTGATTAATTCGTCAATTTCTTTAACATAGATGATATGATCGCTATGGTGAGCATTCCATAACCTCTCAAACTCATCTCTAGCCTTCAAAATTTTTTGTTGATCGAATGGAGAGGCAAGCCAAGTAGTTGTGATATCGAATGATTCAAAGTTATGACTTATTGCAGCCTGTGTTTCATTATTTGAACCGGTAAAATAGATAATTTCTCCCTCAAAGTCCTGACACAAACCAAATTTAGAATGAAATATTCCAGTTTTAGTGAAACCGATTTTGATATCAACATACCCATTCGCGATTAAGTTAGCCAAATTAAAAAAGTTAACTTGCTCAATTTTAGATAGAGGCAAATCAATTTGATTAATTAGGGATTCTTTTAATTCCCTTCTCAAAACATAACCTTCCTTGATAAGGTTAAAGTCCGACTCACTAATATCAATTGAAATAATCAAGCGCATATGACCATTATTATTTATTAAGCCTTCTAAGCCCTTGGCATATGATGCAAGGGCTTGAGAACTGAAATATCCACTGACTCTGTCATAAGAAACTGTGTTGGATAATACAGGGTTATAAAATTCCTTTGCAATATCTGAAGTAGTTGTATAGTAAGATGGCTGTAAAGTTAATTCCCTATAACTCACTCATCTACACCAAATTTTTTAATGATATCTCTAATACTTCCAATCGCTATATCGAAATCCTTTTTATCTTCTCCCTTCAGACATTTCACTTGATCCCTGTCAATGCGTTTTAAATCCATTAAGGCCTGATTTAATAACTCAATTGGTTTTTTGCGAGCTTCCTTAACTAAAGTATCTACTACCTTGTTATGGATAATTTCAGTACCTTTCTTACGTGCTGGTTCTAGCTTTCTCCCTATTTCTTTTACAGATTGGGTAGTAATAGTTTCTTCTTCTCGGAACTTCTCATATACTTCTTCAACAATATCCTCGTATTCTTCAAAGAATTCTTCTCGGTTTTGACTATGTATAACCGATTTGCCCATTTCACGTATATAACGAGTTAAATCAATTTTTTCATTCCGATTCGTAAAGATTGCTGTAAATAAAGCGTTACGGATGCGGAAATATTCTGATTGAATACCTATATCGTCATAGTTAGGATTATTCAATTCAACAAAATCCATTTTTTTGAAATCCTTGTTTAAAATAGATACTATTTCTTGCAATGGACCGTCTAAATTCATGTCTCTAGCAATAAAATATTGTTCTTTAGCATTCATAAAATCTAGAAATTGTACCATTAACACAGCTTTCTTAACTGCCATTTCAATCTCTTTTGGCTTTTTATTTGTAGAAATAGCATACTCCTTAATAGTAAACATCCTATTTTGAACAATATCCCTATATACATCTACCAAATAATCAATAGGATTATAATCTATTGGTCTCTCTTCCCCATGCTGTAAATTAAGCTCCAGAAGTTTTATATCTCTCTCGTCAATACCGTTATCAGTATCTAGAATAACCGCCTCAAAAAAGACATCCTCGCCCTCAGCTTTCAATTCTCTTAGGCATGTATAACGTCTATTACCATCAATTATTCTACCATCTTGAAGCACAACTCCAGGAAGACGCTGACCAAATCTTCTGATATTTTCCTTTGTATTATCAATTGCCTTAGAATTAGATTCACGGATAAAGTTATGCAACACATTATTGTATTGTTCTAACTGATTCTCAGTATCCCTATTCAGTATATTTCCATCGGCAATATATTTAGATATATATGTAGCTATCCGTCCATTTTTATCATTGTAATATAATAAGTTTATAGGAATTCGATAAACCGAATGATTTTTAGTCTCACCTTTAATCGTTAGCTTTCTTTTTCCATCCGTTTTCTTTACACCTTTACAATTCGTTATATTTTCCATCCAAAATCCCTCACATTAACTTTTTAATAACTTAATTTATATAAATAATCTAAAAACAATTTCTTCTCTGCAAATATACGATGTAGCTCAAAAGAATAGTAAAGATTTGTTTTTGTATTAAGTATTGCATTCTCTAATTGCTCCAATGATATGTTGCATTTAAATTGATCATCAAATTCCTCGGCTATTTCTAATAAAGACAATGACCCTCTTTGTTTCATTAGTTCATTTAAAATTATAGAAGCTGACAGTTTTTTCATCGTTTTAGAGTAAAAAAAGACGCCTGCAAATTTATGTGAGCTAAGTCTCCCAGGCCGTCGGAGAATACTATGATAGAAAATATCGTCAAAACCAAAACCATCTACTTCATGATAAAACCCCTTGTTTCTAAGTGAGGATAAAGTAAATAACTCATCCTTCAAGACAAAGTTTTCAACTGCAGTCTTATAATTAATAATATCTGACTTCAATACATTAGCTTTTTCCATCCCTTTTTCAGTTAGAAATAATGACTCTTCTACTTGCAGTAATTTATAAGAGTTTAGTAAATTTTCGATTTTCCTCTTCGCTAGTGGTGTTTGATATATTTGATCAGTAGAGATATCGAAATAATTATGTTCCAAGATTTTATTTTCCAAATACGTCTCGACTTTTGGAATGTTACTTTTCAGGATAAATATATTCTGAATGGAGTATCCATGCTCATTAAAATGCCTCTTTTTTATATGTTTCTCATCAAAACAAGGATTATGTCTTTTACCAATTGCTATAATTTCATCAATTGTGTATATGTCTTTGGTTAATAGATCACTCCATTGGATATTTAGATCTATTTCTCCTTTATCTGCACTTTTTTTTATCACATCAGCAGGAATAGCACTCATATTTTTCAGAATATCAGCAACATAGGATGTATTAAACCAATATGATTGTTTAGTAATCATTTGTCCATCCGGTAAAAGAATCTTATCGTTACTATCACTTGCTTTAGGACGTACATGCATAACTTTATTCTCTTTTGATTTAGGTAAATTATTTATATTTACAGTTGTAGAACCACGTTTTACTCCCTGAATCTTTACCCCTTCATTCAAAACCTTTTTTAATTGAACCCAAAAAGCAAAAACATCATTTTCTAATATATCTCTAGGCATCTTCCACAGCTTAAATCCTTTAAAGTACAAGGAATTAGCATTTATTTGAAAGACAATAAAACAAAATATCGTATTCTCAAATTTTCTTTTCAGAAAACTATTGTTCCATTCCTCCGAATCTACATGCAAAAAATTTATTTGTTCAAATGACATCGATTCCTTTGGCATTCCATTCGCTTTTAGCCTAACAGTCTTATATGCTATATTTCTACCATTCACCTGTTTGCAATCTTCAATGTCGCTCATTTTAATAAGCTGATTTATCACAGTTACAGTAGACGCTTTCCCCCCTAACAAATCAAAATTCAACCCAAGTTTATCTGCTATCTCTTCTATAGATAGCCCATAATATTTAGCCCAGCTTTTTTCGAGTATATTTGCAAATCTATTAAGTTCCATGTGTCTGCTTCAATCCTTTGTTTTGAAATGGCACACTTATTAAAATAATTAGACAATATCACTAAAAACATTATACCACAAAAATATTAATCGCATTATTTATACAATGATAACCTTACATTTCGCAAAACATTTTCCGCTTATCCGCATATTCACAGTAGTGTCGAAATAGTTTTATGCAACATCAAAAGCTTTCTGGAACGATAGGTAAAGGCTATGGTTTTTGTTTTTGTTTTTACAATAAAAAATAGCAGCCTATCAATTAGCCTGCTTAAATAAAATATTCTTTTTTGTTATGGATTTTATAAAGAAGCCCCATTTTACTCACCAATATTAATTACACAATTTTCTATATTATCCGAATCATACTTTCAACTAACATATCTTCTAGAAAAATTTCCTTATCCAATAAGACATTTCAAATCGTATTATCATGATTCACGTATAGGCTCTAACTTTCTCCAGGTTAAAAGTCTTAACCCCTGATTCCTCTTAGATTACCCAAACCTTTTAATTCCATGGATTTAGCCTCTAAAATAAAATCCTCGATTTTATCAACCGTACCATAAAAATCTCTCTTTAAATCATGCTCCCATACCCTATAAATATTCCATCTCTTTCTCTTATAATAATCAGTCACTTCTATATCATGCTCTTTATTTCGATTAAATTTATTGATCCAAAAGGGCTGGTTCTTATTTGGCAATGTCCCATGAATTTCACAAGCATGCCAAAAACACGAGTCAATAAAGATAACAACTTTATACTTCTTAATTGCAATATCGGGCGTACCATACAAGCTTCTAACGTTTTTACGGAAGCGAAACCCACGTCTCCATAGCTCTTCTGATACACGATTTTCAAGTTTAGTTCCTTTTCCATGTATAGAGCCCATTATCTTTTTTCTTTTTTCATCTGATATTTGAGTATACATAAAAAATCACATCGCATTTTGGATTTCTTATTCTATACCCTTTATTTTCCTAAACAACACTAGTAAGGAGGTAACTAAATATCCTCTATCTAAGGAACAGTAAGAAAAATAAAAAAGTTGTCCAAAAAGTCATTTAATAACTTTCAGGACAACCTTTCTTAAAACAGTTCCAATTGATGAGGATTTTCTTTAATTGCCGCTTGGTCTTCCTCTTCAATATCTAATATTCTATTAGCCATTCTTTCAACCAAACCTACTACTAGGGCATTTCCCATACAGAAATATCTCATACGTTCTGACATGCCTACAGTCCAATTATCAGGGAATCCGTTTAATCGTTCACATTCTACTGGAGTTAAAATTCTTATTCGGTTTGTCTCTGGATCCTCCACTACATGTGTACTTCTATTAACAGTTCCTTCACTTGTCAACATCGTTCTACCTGGCTTGTCCAATGGATCAGGAAAAGCCATACCACCTTCTGAAAAAGTATATTTATGCCCACTGGCAGAGGTTCGTTCAATCCGCTTCGGACCCTTCAGGTATTTAAACTTCTCTAATGCCGCTTCATGAAGATAGTATTTCTCATCTACATCCGATTCTAGAATTTCACCTAATGTTACTGGTTTCTCGCTATCTGGTATCAATTCCTCTGTATAGATGACTCCTTTTCTCATAATACCAGCGTTACGATAATTTGTTGAGAAGTTATCTGATACTTCAACAATATCTTCTTTAAGGATAATGGTATGAGGTAAATGTTTTTGAGATGACTCCTCAAGGACAGGGAAAGCATTAGCGAAAAAGCCCTTTTCATGTAGCATCTTTTTCCCATCAATGTTTTCCCTATTTTTCATATAAGGTGTATCATTTCTTATCGCAAAGATAAAGATTCTACGTCTTCTTTGGGCTTGTCCATATTCAGCTGCGTTTATGATTCTCCATTCAACGGAATAATTCTCGTCTCGGAAACTAGCTAACATAATGGAAAAATCTCTACCTCTTTGTTTAGATGGGGATTTTAGCAGACGATCAACATTTTCGAGCAAGACATATTTTGGTCTTATTTCACGAACCAATCTCATGATTTCCCAAAATAAGACACCTTTCTTTCCTTGGATACCTTTTTCTCCCGAAAGTGATCGCGCCACAGAGTAGTCTTGGCAAGGAAAACCGCCTACAATTAAATCTATACCTTGATTCGAGAATTGCTTTTCATCTACACTTCCTATATCTTCATTCGAATGAATGCCTTTATCAAAAAATTGTCGGGAATAACAATTAAACGCATCTTGTGTTTTCTTTGATGGCTCCCATTGATTTCCCCATATTACTTCAAAACCTTTTGTTGCTTCAAGTCCAAGACGAAAGCCTCCAACTCCAGCGAACAACTCAATTGCTTTCATCATAACCGAACATCCTTTCGGTATTTTTAATACTTACATCATATTATAATAAAAAAACACAAAAAGATCAACCACTTAGCACGACAAATTTCACATAAAATAATTTACAATATAAGTATGAGACAAATATAGACAACTTAAATCCACTTTCTTTCAAGGGGGGAATGACAATGATTTATTATACACCAGAAGAAGTATACGAAAAAGCTGAAGAAGCAATTGGCAAAACATTTGGAGAGATTGATAAAACAGGTCGTATTAAAAAAGAAACAAAAGGTAGCCTAGGTCAAGTAATCGAAGAAAGTCTCTTTGAATATAAAGTAAATTCCGATGCACGGGCAGACTTTGAAGAGGCTGGTGTTGAATTAAAGGTAACTGCTTTTAAACGGAATAAAAACGGAAGCATATCAGCTAAAGAACGTCTTGTTTTAAATATCATTAATTACATGGAAGAAGTAAAAACAATATTCGAAACATCGAGCTTTTGGAAAAAGAACCAAACCATCTTACTTATGGTGTATGAATGGTTACCTAACATTCCTCAAAAAGATTTACGAATTTATAAAAATATATTACATGATTTTTCTGAAGCAGATTTACAAATTATCAAACAAGATTGGCAAACCATTGTTAATAAGATAAGAGACGGAAAAGCCCATGAACTTTCTGAGGGAGATACGAACTATCTCGGTGCTTGTACCAAAGGAGCTAATAAATCTTCATTACGCCAGCAGCCCTTTTCTGATATACCAGCCATGCAAAGAGCCTTTTCCTTAAAAGGATCCTATATGACTGCACTCCTAAGAAAGCATATTTTAAATGTAGATTTAGTCAGATTTACGGATACAAATGAATTAAAAACTAAGACATTAGAAGAACTTTTGGAAGATAGATTCTCTCCTTATTATGGAATGAAAATAAACGAAATATCAAAAAGTTTAAAGATCCCTTATAACTCAAAAGCAAAACAGTTTAATGCTACGCTCATTAGCGCTATTTTAGGAGTAAAGGGTACAAAACTAGATTCTATTGAGGAGTTTGCGAAAGCAAATATCCAATTTAAGACTGTACGGCTTGAGCCTTCAGGTAAACCAAGAGAAAGCATGTCATTTGAAAATATTAATTTTCATCAATGGACAACAGAGACATGGGAAGAAAGCTATATTCGACAAAAATTCACAGAAACTAAGTTTCTATTTACCGTGTTTGAATATAAGGAAACCGAAAAAGAAAACCCTAATAGAGAGCTAATTTTTAAAGGCATCAAACTATGGAATATGCCACACACCACTATCGAAACAGAAATTAAGCAGCTTTGGGAAGAAGTGAATCGGGTCATTAAAGAAGGAATACAAATAGAATACAAAAAAAGAGGAACCAAGCTAGCAGAATTCAACAATCTACCTAAAAGTGATTTTAACGGCGTAGCACATGTACGCCCTAAGGGTAGAGATGGGAATGACAAGATTACTCTTCCTACTGGAGAGAAACTAACAAAGCAGTGTTATTGGTTAAACAATAGTTATATTGAAAAAATCGTTAACGAATAGAAAATGACAATGTACAACATTGTATGCTATTTTCCTTATGGTTTATGAAAGGACTAAATATCAGATGGTAAGATAAAGATTGAGGCGGAGAGAAGAAATTTAGATGGATTTTCTCTCCACTTTTTTATAACGGAGTATATACGGACAAATTTTACATCTAATGAGATTTCAATCCATATTAAGTTCACCATTTAAAAGAACCTCTAATGCTACATTATTATCAAACAAAACAGAGGAAACGGATTATTGTACACCATCTTCTACAGGTAATTTCATGCAGTTAAAAAAGTTTAAGTTTTGATATTTTTTCTTTAGTTGCAAAATCTTTATAATATGCCAAATATGTGTTAAACATTTATAATAAAAAGACCCTCTCATATTGAGAGGGTACTATACAAATCTAAAACTAGTTAGTGGAAATTAACGGAATTATCATCATTCAATAAAACCATATACTCTAATGCGGACATATTCAATAAGTGCTCATAAAATTTTTTCATTTCAATACGTGTAGGAAATATAAAAGCAGATAATTCTCTATTTAATTCAAATGATATGCTTTCACATACTCTATCAATTAGAAATATCCTTAATATAATATTATCACCTTTATTTTCTGACAAGAAGACCCAACCCATTGTTTGTTTATAAGGTGAGGTAATCAACCCTTCAATATTGAATCTATCTATAACCTCATCTGGAAAATTTATACTCATATCATTCATAAGGAAAATTGCCTCCATAAGAATATCATTTCAATCAATTATAAACAGAATAACCAAAGCGCTAAACTTAACTACTAATTAAATAGAGTATACAGCAAACAAATCGTTTTCAGAAATTGCGTTTATTTTATATAGCTCGAAGGCTCTCACTTACCATTATACTACAAAAAGATTAATATATGTAATGACTTTATAAAGGTTCTAGTTTTTTTATATCCTTCTTTTGAGAGGAAACAGTTCTTTTTAATTATTGGTAAAAAGTAATACTATTACATACCCAACATAATAAGAAGCAAAAAATTATAAGTCTGTTTTTTAATTAATTTCACCTGAATTGAATTTATGAGATACAAATAAAATAGCTTAAGAAAAAAGCCTCATAATATTGTATGAGGCTCTGCTTTACCTACTTTATTCTATTTCATTGGAGTATCCTATATCGAACAAGCCCTCACTAATAGAATCATTAGAAGGTGAATTTGGAAGTAATTTATTTCTAAAATCTTGCCTAAATACTTCCTTATCTTCTCTTTCGTCTGAATAAAACTTTAAACCAATGAGCTTGACTGAGTCAGATTCATGAACTATAGTGATATCTTCCCTAGTGTTAAGAGATAACAGGAAGTCTTCTTTCCATTTATCTTGTTGCTTAAGGTGTTTACCCTTAGGTTCTATAAAAACTTGATATGTTGCTGCTTCGTCTTTCAGGAACAATAGAAAATCAGGCATAAAACCTCTCACACCATTAAACTCTCTAACTTTCACTTTTCTCTCATTCCGAATAAGGAATACTTCTTCATATTTCAATTCTAATTCAGCCATTAGCGCATTAATATCCTTAATTAAATCATATTCCAATCCATTTACAAGAGCTTGATCAAAAATATACCAATCTTTCCCTCTCATTGAGTGTGATTGTATCATTCCCCTTGAATTATTTATATTTGTTTTTACTATATTTGTTTCAAGCACATAATCATCTATCAAGCTAGAAAAAGCTTCTCCTTCAAATTCAGTGGTACCCCTTTCTTTTGCATAGTTAGTAATTATTTTCTCCTCAACCTCAGTTAAGAACTTCTCTACAAAACCCAGCTTTTCTTGGGCACTTAAATCATTTACAGTAATATCGTTTGGTAATCTAAGAGTGATTGTCACTCCCCTAAGGAAATCAGGTGCATTTATAAATTCGTTAATACTGGTGATTTTTGGCACAAATTTTTTCAAATTATTAAATCGGAAAAACTTGTTTCTCTGTAAAGCCTTCCTCCATAGTCTATTATTAAGTGGTAGCTTTTCATCATGATAATCACCCAGACCATTATTTGATAAAGAAAGATTCTTCTTTCCATATTGCGTTTCAATAGCCCTTTCTAAGGTATAATTTTGACTCGAATCTATCTTGTAATCAGCAAGGGAAGTATAATCATCTTCTGTCGTTTCAACCCGTCGGTTAACATATATCTTGCCTTCCCTAAATAAAGGATGATTACGAAATTTACTTTTAACTTTTGCTTCAAATCTCATAAATTTATCTTCTCTAGTAACAATACCAGCTGCATCTAAAGATTTTTCTAAATTCTTTATATACGCACTATCATTAATGGTGTGATAATGTAAACTCTCTAATAGAGATAAACGACGATTATCATAATCGAATCGTCTAACAAAAGATTTTTCTCCATTAAATTTAAATGGAAAATAGCGCGCACCTCTTCCTATTAGCTGAGCTTCTGAATCAGTAGCATTTTTGGTACTACTAGCACTTTCACTCAAACGAACAATATCATAAAGGTTTAAAACATCCCAACCCTCATTTAGCTTAGCAACAGCAAAAATTGCGCGTATTGGATTATTTAAATCCTCTAAAGTATTTAGTAACAAAGCATCTCTTTCAGAGAAAATTTCTTGAGTATCTACAGTTAATACTGTTTCCCGTGAAAAGTCATCTCTTAAATCACGAATGACCTTGGCAAGATCAGCACTCTCGTAATACTCAAACATTTCTTCCCAAACATTTTTTTCTCCTCTGTTACTTGATAATTCTCTTGTAATTTTCCTCTTCAAAATATCAACTGTTAAATTTTCCAATATATCGAAGAATCTATCTCTAGCATCTTTAGACAAAGCTATTTTTTGAGACTTAAACATAATGATTGGCTTTAAATCTAAATCAATTTCCTTGGCTATATATTTTCTATATTGACTGAGTAGAATAGCATTCAGCATTTTAGAATTATCATCTTCATTCGCTCTTGCTATAAGTACGTTCTTTGAATAACCATCATTCATAAATTTTCTTAAGTCATATTGAAATACAATTTTATCCTTATATTTCTCAAAAAGAGACTGCTTGGTTAAATCCAATGTAGCAGTAAATTCTAACATTTTATTCTTTATGTTACTATTCATTATCTTTTTCACTGTTGTTTCCCAGTTTTTTTCTTCAATCATTTGTTTATCCGGTTTCTTTTTCTTCTTTGTTTCTACATTTATATGATGTGCCTCATCACTAAGTAGAATAATCGGATTCTCTGTAATTGACTCATATGTTAAGCCATTTTCCCTAGGATCTTCTAATTCCCGGTGTAATTTCTGAATTGTTGTTAATTTTAAATATATTGTATCTTCTTCTGGAATAAGTGGAAATACATCAACTATTTGAATACTTATATTTCTTCCATTTATCTCAATACCATCTGATGCAAATAAATATTTCGGTGAATATTTATTTGAGAGATTATCTTTAGTCTTTCTAATAATAGCGTCACTATTAACAAAGAATAAGAAATTTTTGTAACCCTCTTCTTTAAAAAGATATAGAATGGTTGAAGCCAGTACTGTTGTTTTACCTGATCCGGTTGCCATATGAAACAATAGGTGATTTGCTAACACATTAGAGTTTGTTTGTTTCTGTACAAATATAAAATGTTCTAAAGCATGTTGTTGATATGGGCGTAATCTATGTTTTAAGTTTTTAATTATATATAAAGGAATCTGCTCCGGTGTATTCCAAATTTCTTTAAAAGCATCTTCTATCCGCTTGTGTAGGATATCCTCATTCATCCCCTATTCCTCCTTTATAGAAAGAATAGTTAAATGCCTTCTCTTGTTCATTTATACCATAAGAAGAATCTTCCAATTCAGAGCATCCTACGTAGTACTGATTTTGATCAAGAGCATTTATTATAATATTTTTCTTTTCATTGAGTGTTAAAGATTTAAAACAATCATCCTGACTTGTAATTCTATCAATTTCAACTTTAAAGTTTAAAAATGCGTTTTCTTTTATATCATTTATTAATTTTTCCAATTCATTTTCATCTGATATTTTATCAATCAAGCGTATAAATCTTTGATTATGCTCCATTAATTCAGCATAAACAAAACTAGAATTTTGTTCTTTAAATTGCTCATCAATGATAAGGCTCTTCATGCGTTCTACAATAACACTTTCAACATAATCCATTTGCTCAACTAAAATGTACTGACGATTACCACCATCATTCTTATTTAATAACATTGTTGCATGACCAGTGGTTCCGCTCCCTGCAAAGAAATCAAGTATTTTCGCATCCTTTTTCTTACCTACTACAGCATATAAACAATCATATACAGCATACACTGATTTCGGAAATGTGAAAGGGTTATTTGGAACAAGTTTGTTTATTAGTTGCTTACCATAAACACTTGAATCATATCTTGGATCTTGCCATACTGTTTTATATTGACCAAAGTCTTTTCCAATCTGAATATCAAGATTGCCATCTTTACCCTCAACACACATTAACATATTTTTTATTTGTTCAACAGTCTGTCGTGCATACCTCCATTTCCGCTCAACACCACTAGCGTCAATCGGATATATATAAATATAGCCATCCTCATCGACATTCTTAGTTGGATGATAATCATCAGGTGCTACATCCCCAAATCCAATTATTTCATTGTCCTTAACAATTATTGGATAAAAACAATTCTTAGCATCTTCTCTTCGTGATTCACCACCCCAATTGCGAAGCGGGGACCAAGATATTTCACTTTCTGAAAGTTTTCTATCAGCTATTGTCTTTTTCCCTTGAGGTATAATAAAGTAGGCAAATTCGTTTGAATATGAGAAATTTGTCCCTTGAACACCTCTAGGATTGTGAATAATTGTAATTAAGTGTTTCTCATATGTTGGGAAAATCTCATCTAATAACACACCTAAATATGCTTGCTCATTTTCATCTATTGCAATAACCATTGCTCCATCTGAAGTTAACATTTCTTTTGCAGCTTCTAATCGATTTTTCATAAATACTAACCAAGTAGACCTATTATATTTATTATTATAAAGGAACGTGTTATTGGAACTCTTTACATTATAAGGTGGATCTATATAGATAAGATCTATCTTACCAGCAAATCTTTTTTTAAGGCTGTGTATAGCTAAAAGATTGTTACCTTTTAAAATCAGATTGTCATTCCCATTATATTCATTGACTTCCTTAACACCTTCTAAGCTATATTTTTTAACATTAGAAAGTACCTTAGGTTCAAAAAGCACATCAATCTCTTCTTTTGCTAAGATATTATGATAATAGATTTCATTCTTAGCTTTATCTTCTTTTGTCATGCCACCCTCCAATACAGTATCTTTATATGGAAAGTCTAGTACAACATCAGAATTGTATCTTAGATAATGACTATCATTTGCTAATCCAATTTGATTACTATATCTAGTGAAACTGTCATTCCAATAATCCTTATATCTAAAAAAGTCAATGAATTCCTCTTGTTTAAATAGAACAACACCATCAATATTTGTAGAGTAAGTATCTTTGATAACTTCATCTGAAAGTAATTGCTTCAATAATGTATGGTCATAGCTTTTTAGTGCATCAATAACCTTTGGTTTATTTAATACACCATCAACCCAATATTCTTCAAACCCTTGTAAGATACTATTTATCCTCGATACAAGTGTTGTTTCAATACTCATATACGTCTCCTCCAAACTCTTTTAACGTTCTACCTTTTATTATAGAGGATATAAAGGGTAAATCCTAATGAGATTTTTATAGTTATTTTTTAACATATTTACTTTTTAATTCCAATCAAATGTACTATACTATATATTCATAGAACGTATTTTAATAAAGGAGAATGTTTGATGACAGATTATAGAAATGACTTAAAATTCCAAGCCAAAGTTTCTACTACTAGGTTTTTAATTGATTTCCTTGCAGATCAGGGAGTAGATGATGCTATTGCTATAAAAAGAAGAGGACAAGGTGCTCATAACCTACAAGCCCACGCAGCGAGCATTGTACCTTTAGCTGTTTTATTTTCCCTACATAATTCTTCTCTTGTAACTAATATAAAATTGAATTCCGATTTATATCATAATATGGGTACGGGGAGTTCAGAAGCAAGAGATCCAGCAATATGGAATCCAATTAAGGCAGGAATGAGTAACTTTCGAGATATTCATGGAGATGATATTGTTGCTGAAGAATTATCCGCCCCATACCTGCCTCAGTCTGTCAATGATGTACTAAGGACTTATCTCTCTGATAATTACCTTGGCGACCACACGAATGGCGGTGCCGGTGATACAGTCCTAAAAAGAACTTTAAAAATATTGAGTCATATTTTTTATTAAATTCCATAGAAGTTATATGATTTTATTAATTTTTCATCTTATTTCTAGCATGTTTATGACACCTCGCTGTTATTAAATTGAAAAAAGAGAAAAAATACATATTATTAAAAACTAGTATCTACTTCAACCAAAGGTTACTCCTAAATAACTCCATCTATATCATAATAATTAAAAATAGCATTTAGGAAAGTCTCCTAAATGCTATTTTTGATAAATTCATAGACCGCTTTTAGTATTATTAATAGCCGAAAGCAGTTTCTTGGAACATCTTATTCCATAACAATTATGTTTAATTGTGTATTATTTAAAAAAGAAAAATAATATGTATCAGTTACCTATTATTAATTTTTCCATACTTTTTTTCCTGTTTCTAAAGGGAGCGCCCTAATAATCTCTCTAAATGCTTCAAGTTGTGATTTTGGTTCTTTATATACATATTTCCTTAATAAGCCAGGAATTTCTCCAGTTTTATGATTTGAATCTTTTAATGCCAATGTAATAATAGCAAACTTGTCACCTTTTTCTTTTTGTTCATCTATTGCATAATCTATTTCATCCTCTAGAAAATCTTCATCTTTAAATGATGGAGTCACAAAGAATATAGCTGCACATGACTCTTTAAATCCTTGGTATATTCCCCTATTCAGCTTTGTTCCAGCAGCCATTGCGTCTTCATCCAGCCATGGATCAAACCCTAATTCTTTTAATAGTTGAAAATATTCTCTAACTAGTGGTTTATCAGCACCTTTATGACTCAAGAAGATTTTCTTCGGTGCGTTAACTTCAATTTCTTTCTTTGTTGCTGAGAAACTCACTATAAATTTTGAATTATCCAATGCTGGCTCATAGTTAGGCTTAAGAGTAATATAGCTCTTCATCCATTTACATTCTGAAAAAACAGAAAAGTTCCTCTTGATTTTCTCAAGATCAAATATAAAAGCATCGTCCTCTACATTTATCCATTCAAATTCTTTAGATAGACCAGAAACTTTCAATAAATATTCCTTCTCTGGTATATGTTTGAAGTCTAAAATGAAATCTATAGACAATCCATCATATTCATGCCAAGGTTGGTGACCAATTTCTTCAATTTTATATCCATCATTAGTAGTTGCTATCGTTATTTTCCTCATATCCTTCTCCTTTATTAAAATATAATAATTTTCTATTTGTTTTATAAATATACGTTGAAAGGCTCTTAATTAAGTTTTGATAAATCTTGAAATCAATATAATCACTGAATTGAATTATATTAGGAAACCTAAGGGTGAGGACAGCGTTCAATTTAAGAGGTTGGAATTTAAGGTATCTAATTTGAATATCCCTAGAATTAATGATGCTTCTATATTCAAAAGTTTTATTGATAAAACTTCCAGTAAAGGTTTCTGCCTCAAACTCAGAAATGTCCTCACCTTCAATATTTATTTCTAGGAGGTTATCACTAAAATTACTATTAAAAATTGATTCGACAAAATGTTTGTTTGTTATAGGTATCTTAGACATATACTGACTGAGTGTTGACTCAATTCTTTGAAATGAAGGTATATATTCAAATACGTCTTCTACAAACATCCACATCAGATTATTTATGATGTAAATCTGAATATGATTATTCTTGTTATCCATCAAAAAAGAATATTTATTTTTATGTGTGTCATTATTATCTAATATATTAACATTAAAATAAATCCCTTCACTGATCTCAATTTCATCTATAAGTCGTCTAAGTTTCATCCAAAAAATTTCCTGATCCTTAAATGTATATAGCATAGCCTCATAAAAAATACTATCATTTGTATTCATTTCAACTAAGTCCTAATAGTTTTTTTATGTTAGCCTCATTCCTTAATCGTGACTCCCCATAGTTAGATATGAATACGCTAGTAAGCTCACTATACGCTTTCTTAATAACATTCCGAATATTGTAATCACTATTTTTAATAAAAATCCTCAAGGAACTTTTCCTATCATTAATCATTCCTACCGTAACTAGCTGTTTTCTAATATCCCCCTCATTATCAACATGATTATACTCAATAATAAATTCTATATCATAGATAATTCTATTACTAAGAATTAAGTCCTTTACGACTTTATTCTTTAGTAAATCCCCGCCACCATACTTTTGAGAAACTATTTTGGACTTTGCATCTCTAAGATTGATAGTATCTTCATGGTCAAGAGTAATATTTACACATTCAAAACCACTAAAAGAAGAATTTGGTGTATCTAATTCTAATAAAATATCAAGTAGTTTAATAGTATTTGGATGTACAGATTTCTCTACTGTAGCTACCGTAAACTCGTCATTAAAAGTAAGACTTAGATTTTTGCTCATCTTTGGAGGTGTTATATAGAGCTTTTCAATATCCAATAGGTCTTGCAGAAATACTTTAATGATTGTTTTTATTGTTCTGTAGATTACAGTATTTGTTGTTTGAACATATACAATACTTTTGTCAAAGTGCACATCTACTTTTGCTCTCTTTTCATCGTTGTATTTTATACTAAACATACTTTCTTGATCAAAAATAAACTTATCAGTATGTTTTGTTACTAAAAATGTAGCACTCTGATTATTAAATTCTAGAAACTCAATTGCTTTATCATCCTTAACCTCATTCCAGTCTTTCAAAAACATTTCCAGACCTTCCTTGGAAATAGATGGAACATCAGCTTCAAAAGAGAAAAAGAAACCGTCCGTACTATCAATATCAGGATTAAAAGCCTGACTTCTTAACTCATTAAATAAACTTTCCTTAAATATTCCTTTTTTAAAACCGTAAATGAGATATTGTATTAACTCCATTTTCTTCTTTATAGTGTCATGATCAATAGATATATTAAAACTTCCTATAATATTTAAAATCTCAACTTGATTTAATGTATTTAATGAATGGAAGATAGTTGTGATTTGTTTATCTGTAGGATTAAATATACTACTATTATCACCTTCCCTAACACTTTCTTCAAAGTTTAAATTTTCTTTATTATTTATATCTCTAAACAATATTATCCCCCTCTTCCGAATAGTATAAATATACCATAAATACCAACTAATCCAACAAAATATCTAAATGGATATTCAGGAATTAACCGTTCTTCTTACAGCTGTTAACAATTAAAATTCACATCCCATTGAAGGATTACAAATGGTATTATTCTTTATCAATGCAAGTTAACAAAGTAGTTAAATGGATATTAAAAACCTAGAGAAACCTATGCTTTTTTTGAAAATTTACATCAAATAACAAATCTATCACCAAACCTTTATAGCAATACTCTTATCAGCTGATATAAATTACTACTAAAAAGCCTTATCCACTAAAGGATAAGGCTCTCTTATTTATACAATACAATTTTGATAATAACTTTACCATGTTGTTGAATATGTCATAATCTCATTGTACTTTCCTTTCAAAATACACCTGCAACCGATAATTACAGATTTCTTTTGTAGTATCAAACACAACTTTTTGATCTTTCTTATATATATCAAACTGTGCTTGGCAAAAAATGCGGCCAAGTAGGTTTTACCGAGACCAGTCGCCATCACAACCATTGCTTTATCATAGCCTTCTTCCTGGATTTTCTGTAATTCCTCCAGTGCAGGCTTCTGAGCAAAACGCGGAGCAATGGCATTATATACTTTAGGCGGCTCAATTATTTGTCCTGGAGTAGTTGAAGTTTCTCCAGATGTATCCTCTACAGGTAGAGTCAAATCAAGTTCTTCCTGTTGGGTCCATTTAGTCTGCAGCTGCGGATATTGATTATGAAACGCTATGTATTCCGCTTCATATTTTTGGACAGTGATTTCATTCAGTGGTACTGTAGCAGTATTATGAAAGACCTCAAGGAATTCAGTAATCACAGACTCTACTACATCATCTTCTGTTTCACCGGCAACCGCCAGATTCCATTCAACGCCCTTTGTTAAAGCAGACTTGGACATATTTGAACTGCCAATATAAAAAATGCCTTCCTCTTCTTTTTCAAAAATATAAGCTTTAGGATGGAAGGATATTCCCTCACTCTTCCGGATCCTCGTTTCAATCTCTGGATGAATGTTCATTAATCTCTTTAACGCTTCCGGTTGCGTAATATATAGATAATCGCCGGTACAAATTTTAATATCGGCTCCGTTTTCTGCCGCTTCTTTCAAAAGCGGCTCCAGTAGCTTAACGCCTGAATTCATGACAAAGGATGTGAGGATATAACAGGATTTCGCCTGTCTGATACTTTGTGTAAGATGATTTATTAAATCATGGGAGATTAATTGAACCTTGTTCAATCTTCTACCTCAATCAAGAAAATTTTCTCTTCGAATCCACCGCGTTTAGCTGCTTTTTTTACTCGAACCTCTTCCACCTTATCAATATCAGCCCCATGGCATTTACTTAATGCATAAATAATTTCTAATAAATCAGCAAGCTCCTCAATAGCACTCTCATCATCCTTCGTTTCCAAATACTCCTGCAGTTCTTCCTGGCTTTTCTTCCTTAATTCCTTAACGTATTCATCGTTATCTAAAATTCTTGTTGAAAATTTCTTACCTGTTTCTTCTATTATATTTGGGATTAAATCACGGACTAGTTTATTGTGTATAGGCATAGTTAATTGCTCCAATCAAAAATTATATATATAAATAATATCATTTAATTAATCTATACTGGATTCTATATAGCAAAATAGAACCTCTAACTTATTGAAGGTGTTAACAACGGTGATAAAATCCCCAAAATTAACGAATAATGGTCTCAAAGCGAAAATTGAATTGACGTGGAGAGACATGATTCGAATAGGGGAGTTTTTTATGATTAAAGATTTCTATCAAAAAGGCTGGACGATAACCGCAATAGCCAAGGAGACTGACTTTGATCGTAAGACAATCAAGAAATACATAGAACAGTCAGAGCTACCAAACTATCAAAAAAGGAAGACTGGGAATAACCGAAAAAAGATAGTGCATCTTTTTATTTTTTTCATCCATCTTTCATCGACGGTCATCTTAGATTGTCTTCTTCATCGCAACAAGATTTTAACTTTTAACGAAGAGCAGAACAGCATCAGGATAAAATACAGAAGAGCATTATTCGAAGAACAAAGTGTTGAATCTTAATTGATTGGATACTGTTGAGTCTCATTTAAAAAAACTATTGACTGAAAAAAGGAATATACCAGGCAAAATAAACAGACCTCAGAATAGTGTTCTCTTTATAGAGTGGACTCTGTTCTGAGGTCTTTTAAACTATTTATATTTACCCTTTTTCTCGGCAACTTCTTGATTCGGCCGGAAGAATTCATTCGGCTCATAAATCTTCTTAGTATCTTTCACACGCTCTTTTAAATACAATTCTAGTTCTTTATTCGTACAATATACGAAGCAGCCTTTTTGACCTCTAGTAAGGAGCGTTCTATAAGTATTTCTTATAATCTCATCAGCAACCTTTGCAGCTTCTTCCGGTTGTTCTTTCATCATTTTCTTTATACCTTTTAATGAATTATCGGTTCGAGCTCTTTTTGTATAATCCGTTCTTACATCATTACCCTCAACAATTAAGTCGTCCCCAATGATAACACCGATGTAATCGAATTCTAACCCTTGCGATGTATGAATACATCCCACTTCATTAACGGATTCGGGATCAATAGCCCAACTATCGGAATTAGCCAAATTCCAGCTCATACTAAAGCCATGTTCCAGTAATTCAATATCATGAATTTCTGAATTAGCCTTGCCTTCCTTCTTCCAATTCCAACAGTATCCAGCTAGCAATCGGGCTTTATTGTTTATTTTGTTCAATTCAAAGATTTCATTCTTCATAGCAATCGGGTCGCTACATACTCTAAAGTCATAATGACTTCCCATAAAATGATCATTTGCAGTTTTTCTTATTTGCAGAACATCATCAATCCAAGCCAAATAACCATCCGATCCATTGCAGCGGAATTGAGATTCTAATACAGCATAAGACACATTCGCATTATAGTTTTCAGCGAATTTTTTTATCGTTGAGATACTGCCAGCATCCTTCAATGTAACACGTTGATGTTCATCGATAAAAAAGATTGATAACTTAGAAGCATTTATGATTTCCTTCATTTGATTTTCACCAAGGTTGTTAAACATACCCGATTTTTCATTTAAACGATGAGCCTCATCAACAATTAAAACATCAAAAGCGTTTGTTGCCGCCTCAATATAACTGCCTGAACCTTTAAATAGATTATCAATATGCCCCTTTCGGAAATCCCCTTTTAACTTCTTAGCATAAACATTTCGGGGAGCCGCATTCTTGGATACATATTGACACACCATATTATTAGCTGTTAGCTCAACTAAAAGATTAATGGCTAATACTGATTTACCGGTTCCCGGTCCCCCCTTAACAATTAACACCTGCTTGGTATTGGTTCTTTGAGCTTCTGCTGCAAGGGTTTTCGCTGTTTCAAATACAACCTTTTGATCATCAATCATCACGAATTCTTGGTTTCCCTTTAGCATATTGACTAAGGAATCCTGCAATGATTTTGAGGGCCTAATCCGACCGTTTTCAATTTTATATAGATTTTCCTTATTATCTCCGAATTTTATATAGCTCTTAATAAATTCACGCAACTTTGCAGCGTCACCTTTTCTAAACACAGGAGCTTTCTCAATATAATACTGATAATAATCATCTATTATGGGATCATTGTCTTCTTGTAGTTTTATATAATTATGCAGATAAGCACATGGGTATAATTCCAACTGACCATCCTGAGCATTTTCATTATAATCTTCTATTAAGGCAGCATATGACCATGCTTGATAGGAAGGATGCGTCGTTTCCCTAAGACCGCCTCCTAGAACGGTTTTGACAATCGCTTCCTTCCCTTCTACCTTCTCAACTTCCTGCCATTGCTTTAATTCCACTATCACAATTGATTGATTCTCTTCCTCATCACAGCCAGAAATAAGAAAGTCAACTCGTTTTGATGTGTAAGGTATCTTAAACTCAATGGCCACTCCCGCATTATCTGGAATTTCTGGATCTAATAGCACCAAATGCATATTCTTTAAGGAATTATCCCAAGACCTTAATTCACTCTTATTTATTCGACCAATTTTATCAGTATAATTCTCAACAATATTATCTACGAGTTTATCTTCAAATACATCTTGCATAAATTCACTTTTTAGAGCTTCATATACAATCATTAGAATCCACCTTTTTCCTCTATCAGATGTACAATGTTCATTATACTCAATATAGTATCATTAATTATTTATCCCCTACCAAGATACTCCCAGAATCAATCGCACAAAACTGTACAATAAAAAGAACTATGATAATACCTTAGTTTATTACTTCGGGATTTAATCGACTTGCAATTTTAATGGTAAGTAAGATGACTTTGTTGTAATACCAGAAAATTTTTGTGCTTCATATATATAATTTGATGCAAGAAAGTTAATAATAGCTTTAAACAATCTCCACAGCCTAAAAGTATACTAGTCTTCTTGTAAAAAGCATACGCATGAAAAAGCACCTCCTTTTTGATACGTTCACCATACCGGAGGTGTCCAACTTTTTTATATTCGTTATTTGGTTTCAAGCTTATATTAAACCAAGGGTGTTAAACGGAATATCATTAGAATTCGCGCTACTTTTTACCTACGTGACAAATATTATTTTAGGCATTCACAAGTTATAGTTTCATCCTTTTATTACAATAAAAGACTGTGCAAATTATGAAGTTTACACAGTCTCAATCTCTATAATATCAATCCAGATACATTACCCGTTTGAATAATCTTAACCTCATCCATAACATTTTGCTTTACTTCTATTAAATCAGTCAACAGCATTCCTTGAACTTCAACAGGTTGGCCATCAAGATAGTCATTATTATGTTTTGCGAATGCCATATAATCTAGCAATTCCTTCAATCCCACCATTGCATATTCTACACTTCTTGTGTGTTTGACTTCACCAATAATCAACTTAGCCAGTTCTCCTGTTGCCTGGCTATATACTTCGATTAATACATCTGGACGTCCGCTCCAAAAAAGAGTGGTGTCTATTTTTCTTTCAAATGCTAAGGCAGCAATTGAAGAAGCTTTTTTCATTGATTTAATCTTTCTTACCAGAAATGGATGCTCTACTGCAGCAATCTCTGCCGTTGGAATTTGAAACTTTATATTTATTGATCCTTCTGAATCATGATAGATTTGATAGGTATATTCACTATCCTGCCAGCTTGCAACAAGGTTTTGCCTTCCATCAATCAGTTGAAGTTGAGCTTGTTGGCTGTTCTGTTTAATAATTTGAATTACCCAGTACAATTCATATAGAACTTCTTCTTTATCCGGTAATATAAATGTTTGTTGGAATAAATGAATTAATTCGTCCTTATTCATATCGTTTGAAAGAATTCGTCGGTATAACAATAATAGATTAGCTGCATCCCGATATAACGGATTACGATGTTTTGTCGTCTCAAGTATCATTCTGTCCGTGACTGCTCCAGATAAATTTACCTTAGATAAGTAAATATTCTTTCCGTATATTTGCTCAACTATTAATTTTAATTCTGCCCACTCATAAAACCATTCATATTTTTCAAGCTTATCCATCTTAAAAGTTTTAAATAGCAATACATATAGAGATTTTAACAGCTCTTTTAATACAAGGTTTTCCTTAATATTATAAAAGCGAGATCTCTCATTGCATGAATAGATAAGCTTGGTACTCTCTTTTGCCCTTTCCTGAAAGGTCTTCCCCCAGTTGATTTGTCCTCGAATTTGCCCAATGTATACTTCGTTTTCTACATTAGTAGATGTTTTAAACCGACGTATAGTGGTTGGTAAATTTCTTACAAAAGACTTCACTTCATCTTTCAACAAAAAATGTACTTTAAGCAACTGTTCTAAATTAGCAATATTAAGGTCTGTTTTTTGAATAAAGGAATTCAGTCCCACTTTTCCAGATTTTAAATAAATGATTAAAAAATCACTTATTTCTTCAATCAGTTTTTGTTTTTCTACTTTCATGGCTATTCCTTAATATGAAAGAAATCGTACGCGAAATCTTTCATTCGAATCATGTCTATTTCAGGGATGAGTTCCATTCTATCAATAAACGATTTAATTTCATTTTCAAATAAGCCTTCCAGTTGCGGCAGTACATATAAGATTATGGCAGAAGTAAAATCAGCATCATTCACCGTAAATTTGGCGATATCTTCAATGATAGCTGGTCCTATTTGACGATATTGATTAATTTCCTTCCATAGATCAGCCAATATATGTGCATGTTTATAGTCATGGATATCCCAGAGTGGTAAGTAATATTCAACTAACTCTTGGTTGATTTGTTTTGGAACTGGAACCGGGATGAATGCAAAACGCCTCATAAAAGCATAGCTCATTTCATAGAGTGAAGCTTTATCATACGTATTTAATGTACCTATTAAGCGCCAATCGTTCGGGATAATATATTCTTGGTCACTAGGTATAACATTTTCCACTTCTTTCTGTGGGCGTACAACAATCTGTTTTCCTTCATCTGTTTGAAAATTTAGCGTAACCGGATCTCCTGTTAATGCAGAGAATAACGCACCAAATGCTTTATCAATATCAGCACGATTCATTTCATCGACTATCACCCATTTATTTAACGGTTTATTAATAACCGGTTCTTTAAAACTATTCAAGAAAAGTCCTGGTTGGAAAGTAAGCGTGCCATCACTATTGGGTTTATATCCCCCGATGGTTTCATAAGTAGACCAGTCAGATGTAGCAGTTACCATCGTATAGTCAGCAGCAAAACTTCTGCATATTTCCTTCGCAAGCTTGGATTTACCCGTTCCAGGAGGGCCAGTTAACAAAATATTTTTACCCGAAGCAAGAGCCGTATGGATTTGCTTTTTCAACAACTCTAATTCCTCGAAATACAACCCATCAATAGAGATTGTTTTATTAAAATCTATAACCGGGATATCCACTGTAAGTAGAGTTGCTTCTGCTTTATTTTCCATCAAAAGAATATCTTCAAACTCCTCTTTAGTCATCTCAAACAAGCTTCCCTGTGCTCTATTTGCCACTGGCGAACTATCTTTTAGGGATTCCTTATTTACGATTTGTTCCCATGGTATGGGCTTGATATCCTTTTCGTAACGGAAACTAACTGCCTGTACTTCCTCTTCATCTTCAATTTCTACATGCAAGCCTTGAGTAACTTTTCCTTCTGCTACTACACTTTTAATTGGGGTGGATTCGTAAAACAGAACTTTATCACCAGGTTGTGCTTTCATAAACGCGTCATATATTCTGCGCTTATTACCGTTTTCGTTAATTGTGGCATAATAGATCTCTTCGCCATCTTTTATCTCATTTACAGACCAAATGGAAGGATTTGCTGTTAGCCAGAAGTACTGAGTGTCTTCCTTATTCTGATGGGCATTCCCCTTTAAAAATGCATCCATAACATCTAAGAATTTATCTTTCATTTTTTGGAAGGTGAAATTTTCAGCATCTTCAACAGAATCAAGAACTCTTATTCCTACACTTTCATGATTTGATCCATAAACCAGTCCATAGCTTATGGTTGATTCCTTTATTGACAAAAATAACTGTGCCGCATCCTTATGGTTTAATTTATTGTCAGGATATACAGCAAGCCAACATTCAGTCGTACCAAAATTCTGATTCCAACTAAAATCATTTAGGGTTTCATCACTAAAACTCATACCCTGAAATTCTTCAATTTCCCTAATACAAGTGTGTATCTTTCTCAACTGGTCATTAATTCTAGATTTAATAGAAGGAAAATAGATTTGAAACAAAATGCGAAAATTATTCCACGAATGGATAATGTTCGTTTCATATTCATTATTGATTTCTATTTTCAACCTTTCTAGTTCCTCAATATCTGGATTACCGTCTTGTAAGATTTGCTCCAATAAAAGATAGCGAATCTTATTGACCTTATCCTTATTATTATAGTAAGAGTACCGCTCTTCTAATTGCTTTATCGGCAATTTACTTTTTATAAATGTAAGGAATTCCTCATCATTCTGTGAAAAATCATATAATTGCTTTGCATATCCCTGAATATATTCCACTGCCACTTCTGTTATAAGAGACGGATATTTATTCACACAGTACAGTAAATCCTGAACATCTAACATAGTCCATTCCAATCCCTGATCAATAGCATACTCAAGAATTATGGAACATATATCATAAAAAAGTTGATAGTTCTTCCCCGGAGAACCCAATTTTTCTTCTATCTGAAAGGTTTTTTTCACTTTTTGTAAGATTTCTTCCTTGTATATCGGGTATTTTTCATAATCATATGCAGCAAGCATATAGGCAAGGAGGGGGGCCCCCATATTTTTCTCATACTCCTTACCCGTAAGATGAAATCGATCTACACGCTCACCAACACCACTTGTGCCAGAATATAATTTTTGAATTTCACCAGCACAAAGTGACGGAGCTTCTTCATAAAATCCACTCAAATTATCGACTGCACTCCAATGCGCAAAAGTTCCTTTAGTAGGATTCTTTGTTTTTATCAGGGTTATATAATCATCCATTTGCCCTTCGCTAAAATCCATATTCTCAATACTTTCTTTCAATTCTTGTAAAATATCGAATTTATATTTCTCATCATATTCTTCATTATTCCTGAAAATAAGATAACGTTTAATAGCTATGTCGATATACGAATCATTAAGTAGAAGATATTGTAGTTTTTCCCGTTCCAATTGTTAACCACCCTCACTGATCTATGTTGTTTTTTAATTACGCATATACTATTTGTTGAATTAGAGCATTAGTGATGATTTCTCTACAACAAATTAAAAATTCAGTCAATTATTGCTATGACTGTCCTCTTTTATTATAAAAATGTAAGTAAGGTATTTCTTCAAAGTATTTCTTATTGTAGTAAATATTATTTATATATCTTATATATAAATACCCCAAAAACCATAAAACACACTTTCCAATTCATGATGCCTATTTATTATACAGTGTTAATACTTTACTCAATCTTCTACCTCAAGTAAGAAGATTTACTCTTCGAAACCACCACGTTTAGCTGATTTTTTCACACGAAAGTCCTCTACCTTTTCAAAATCAGCTCCATGGCATTTACTCAATGCATAGATAATATCCAGTAAATCAGCAAGCTCCCATGTAATGATGTCTACCCTTACCTAGTTGAGTATCTTAAATAAAACTACTACTATTACTTAGGAAAATCACACTTGTGAATACATGTACTTAGACTAATGGGGCATTAGTTAACCAAAGGAGACAGCAAAAAAGCTGTCTCTTTTTTTTAGCAATAGTAAAAACCTTACGAAAACAACTTTCCATAAACAACAAAAATTATTAAATAAACATTCTAAAGATTAAAATAATATCGTAAACGCTTTCTCGGAGTGTTAATATATGTTCATCAAAGGTCTTGCAGCTGGTTCAATCAAGGGCTAATCAATTAAAATTGGAGGGATTTTTAAAATGAAAGTAACAATAATCGGTGCAGGTAGTGTTGTTTTTGCCAAAAGACTTATTTCAGATATTCTTAGTTATCCAGAATTAATAGGGACAACCTTCTCCTTAATGGACATAAATGAAGATCGGTTGCTAACTGCAGAAAAAATGGCCCTTTCTTTAATAGAGCAAAATGGAAACATCGCAACAGTAGAAGCTCATCAAAACCGACGGGATGCATTAAAGGATGCCAGCTATGTAATCAATCTCATACAGGTCGGTATGCATGAATCCACCTTAATTGATTTTGAAATCCCTAAAAAATACGGCCTAAAACAAACCATCGCAGATACACTTGGAGTAGGCGGAGTATTTAGAGCACTGCGGACCATTCCGGTTGTTTTAGATATTTGCAGGGATATGGAGGAAGTTTGTCCGGATGCCCTATTACTAAACTATACTAATCCAATGGCTGCGCTTATCCTTGCCATTGAAAAAGCGACATCCATTAAAACAGTAGGTCTCTGTCATAGCGTACAAAACACCGCGGGAGAATTAGCTGGATATCTGAATCTTCCAGTAGAAGAACTGGAATATAAGGTTGCAGGAATTAATCATATGGCATGGTTTCTGGAATTAAAGCATAAAGGAAAGGATTTGTACCCTGCTTTGTTCGAGGCAATGAAAAATCCAGCCATTTATAAAAAGGATAAAGTACGCTTTGAAATGATGAATAGGCTGAACTACTTCATCACAGAATCAAGTGAACATCTCTCCGAGTACACACCTTATTTCATAAAAAGAGATTCACTTATTGAGGACTTCTCTATTCCGATTGATGAATATATCCGACGAAGCGAAGCTAATTTAAAGTATTTTGAAGAAACGAAAGAGAAAATCGAAAATAATATTCCTTTTAATACAGAGGAAAGTCACGAATATGGGGCTCCGATTATACACTCCATGGAAACGGGTGTTAACCGTGAAATATGGGGAAATGTGTTAAATACTAATTTAATAACGAATCTGCCAACCAATGCCTGTGTTGAGGTCCCTTGCCTGGTCAATAAACGCGGTATTCAGCCAACCCACATCGGAGATCTGCCTCCGCAGCTTACGGCTATGAATATGACAAATATTAATGTACAGCAGCTGATTGTAGAAGCCGTTCTGACAGGTGACATTGATTATGTCTATCAAGCAGTTATGTTAGACCCTCATGCCTCCTCCGTCCTGTCATTAGAAGAGATTTGGGATATGACATCCGAATTACTAGAGGCACATAAACAACATTTACCGAAGTTCACCAAAGGACGGCATTTACAATATAAAAAATCAGTTACAGTTGGATAGATTTATAATGACTAGAAAAGGATACATGAACCCATGTATCCTTTCACTTTGTTATTGTTTCCTCTAAATCTACTATTCCCTCTTTAGAAACTCTCTCAAAGAGGCGAACCCGCTCGGTCAAAATAAACCTAGATGATATCCGGGATAAAGTAAAACATTCCTATGTGAACGTACCTATTTTAATCGTTTTACGTTTAATAATTCTTCAATCGGCATTTCGTAAGCACGGTTGCCTAATTCTTTTTTTAACGCTTCATTGGCTTCATATTCTTCCGCCGTAAATGAATCCTCCCGACCTTTTTTCAAATAGTCATAGAAAATAGGCGGTAAAAAGTCTTCTTTTAACGAAACTTCTACAGATTCCCCATTTTGTCTTGTGAAAATATAGGCATAGCTGGTCGCACGGTATGGATCGTATTGAGCTACTGGATAGTTCACATCCACTGTGTAGACCCCTCTCGTTTTACAGCGAGTAATAAACTCAAATACGTCACGGAATCCAGGTCCCCCATGCCCCGACTGAACGGAAAGATCATTCCGATTCGGAATTTCATCTCCAAACAACTCCTGAAAGGCTGCTTCCACTACACGGAACCCAACCCCTAACGCCATATAAGCTGCATAGCCATGATACTTTTTAATATCATCAAAAGAAATTTCAATTAAATCATTACGATCATAAATTTTAATTGTACGCATACTCAGTCCCCTATTCTTAGTTGTTCTCGCAAACTAATTATAGGTAATTTAGAAAAATCACACAAATTATAAGCAGAGTTGGACATTGCCATTCATCTTAAAGCTATCTTTTTGAACAAGGGCTTATTCAGAACAATAGCTTATTATTTTGGTATGGTTGGTTGTAACATTACTTTATATTGAATACCTCAATTAGCTTTTAACAATTACTTATTTCCTTGAATTTTGTAAGCCTTTATATATTTTTTAGTATAAAAGCACAAGAATCCTGAAATCCATCGTATCCCCATCTTCCCGCTGTTCTTTACTCTTTTAAGAGGTTACGGACCTTCTTAGAAGTCAAAAAAACAAAACTCAAAGCGCCCCGTTTAGCGCTAAAATAAACCTGAGCACCATTAATAAAATAAATGGAACAATAGAACCTCAGTGATTAGATACTGACCTATCAAAGAGTATAGTTCCCTAAGCACCATGGTGGTGGAGCTGGCAGGTTATGAAACTTCATTCATATAATGAAGTTTCATACCAAAATACGTGTTGTTTCTTATACAAATAAAAAATCAGAGACAGAGCCCTATTACTTAGATTTCACTTCCGGAATTCCACATAGTATACTTGATCAATTACTACTAGCTTTTGACCACGATAGCCCTCTGTGAGTAGCTTCTGCTGTCCCTTCGTATCAGCCATTTGGCATAATACCGGTTCTCCTTCTCGGTTATTCGAACTTTCGAGCTCCTTAAAGAAGATATAACGTAAATTCCCTCCATATTTAGGCTTCAATGCAACGATTTCCATTCCTTGAGCAAACTTGTCCTTTAGGCTTGGGATGTTAAACGGAGCAACTGTTGAACATACATATTTATAGGGATGTTTGCTACGTGCCAGTTCATCCATGATCCATTTTGCCATACGGCGTTGCAGGCTCAATCCACGCCAGTCCGGATCCACATTGCTAATGTCTTGATAAATAACAAAATCCAACTCGCTCTCTGGCAGGCCTGCATCGATTCCCAAATGGTCCTCCATCGTATCTGGCACAACTAAAGCGCGGAATGAAATCAATTCTTCCTTAACAAATACGCCGATTAATAGACCATTACCACTCGTTATGTAACGGAACTCCTCTTCTGAAAGAGGCTGAAGGCTCGTTTTATCATCCAGATCCTGTACCACTTTATCCTGTAAACGTAACACAGTTGGAATATCGGTCTCTGTTAAACGGCGAACAACATAAGCTTGTCCGTCGGGAAACATGCCTTTATCGATCATCTAAAGTCTCTCCTTTCATTGAACAACATCTCTGTGAACGGTCAATTCTGTAAGTATATCTTCATTCACATCAATTCCGAGACCGCTTTTTTCATTTAATTCAATGAACGGGACATCATAGTGTAAATTCCCAACATCTTTTGCGAATTTTAAAGGTCCTGTCAACTCAACGGATGTGATGATTTTCTTGGAGAAAGCAACATGAAATCCAGCGACCGAGCCAATGGACGATTCGACCATCGACCCGATTTGACACTCGATTCCAGCCATTTCCGCTTGATTGGCAAGCTTCACAGCTGGATGGATGCCCCCACATTTCATAAGCTTAATATTGATTTTATCAGCCGCTTTCTTGTGGATAACCTCTCTCATATCCTTTATACCTTTAAGACCTTCATCAACCATTAATGGCAGGCGTGCTTTCTTTTTCAAATCAGCCATGCCCTCAAGATCATCAGCCAGCACTGGTTGCTCGAGCCAGTCTATTTGCAGTTCTTCAAGAGACGGGAGAGCCCTCAATGTATTGGAGCTATTCCTCCAACCTTGATTAACATCGACACGAATGGCGATTTCATTCCCCACTGCCCTGCGAACAGCTCGAATTCGTTCCATATCCTGCTCTACCTGTTTGCCAACTTTCATCTTAAAGGAAAGATATCCCTCAGACACCTTCCGCACCGCTTCTTCTGCCATGGCAGCTGGTTCCTGAATACTTAGTACATGGGTGATTGGAAAACGATCATGATAACGTCCTCCAATCAGCTGATAAACCGGTACCCCCAGTTTCTTGGCCACTAGGTCATGACAGGCAATATCAATAGCCGCCTTTGCTGCAGGGGCTCCGTATACCGTTTTATTCATTCGCTCATGTATACGTTCGAATTCTCCTGGATCCTGACCAATTAGAAGCGGTGCTAATGTATGCTTGAGAAGGCTATAGGTACTCTCCCATGTCTCTCCTGTTACATGTTCATCTGCAACCGCTTCCCCAAAACCAATAAAACCGTCATCACTTTCCATTTTCACAATGATGGAAGGCATATCTTGATATGTTTGATAGCTGACAACGAATGGTTCACGAAGAGGCAGGCGGATGGCATATAGTGAAATAGCTTTAATCATATGAAAGTCCCCTTATACTGTAATTGTATCCTCTTTTTGCTGTTTAAGTTCTTTTTCTATCTTTGCTCTTTCTTGATCACTCATTTTTTCAATTGAAAACCCTGTTATCGCATAAAGAATCGCAATAATCGGCACGGAAAAGTTCAAAATCGCGTATGGGGCATATTCAAATACACTTACACCAAGAGTACCGAAGATAAAGACGCCACATGTATTCCATGGGATGAAAACAGACGTTAGCGTCCCTCCATCCTCAAGCGCCCTGGATAGATTTCTGGAAGATAGTCCTTTATCACGATACGCTTTTGAAAACATACGTGCTGGAATAACAATGGAAATATACTGTTCGGAGCAGGTTGCGTTTGTAGCAAAACAAGATAATATCGTAGAAATAATGAGACTTTTTGCCGTTTTTGCTAATTTAAGAATTTGTGAAACGATTGCGTTCAGCATTCCCGTATGCTCGAGCATGCCTCCGAATGTCATTGCCACGATGGCCATGGATACCGTGTACATCATATTGTCCAAACCGCCGCCATTGAAGAGATCATCCACCATGGAATTACCGGTTTCAATCACATACCCTGCTTGCATGGCTGAGATAGCATTAGCAAATGTATCCCCCTGTACGAATACCTGAGTAAGGAAGCCCAAAAGAACCCCAATCACCAACCCAGGTATGGCTGGAACTTTTTTAGCCACCAAAATAATGACGATAAGTGGAATCAATAATAAGAAAGGTGAAATAAGGAACTCATCCTGCAAGACAGCTAGTGTTTGTTCAATATCAGTTGTACTCACACTGCCTTTACCGAAGTCACGCCCCAAGAACCAAAATACACCTAACGAAATGATTAGACCTGGAATGGTTGTGTAAAACATGTGGCGGATATGTACAAATAAATCCGTGCCGGTCAATCCGGCTGCTAAATTGGTTGTATCCGATAATGGTGACATTTTATCTCCAAAATAAGCACCTGATATAATCGCTCCCGCAATCATCGGGGCCGGTATCCCAATACTTAAACCAATCCCCATCCCAGCTACGCCAATCGTTCCCATAGTTGACCAGGAACTACCGATAGCAATGGAAACAATACAGCAAATGAGCATAATTGACACCAAGAAAAGAGAAGGACTGATGATCTTCAATCCATAATAAATCATGGTAGCGACCACACCACTGCCAATCCATGATCCAATTACCAGACCGATTAACATAATGATGATTACAGCTGGTAATGCTAAACGAATTCCATTGTACATGGCCTCTTCAAGCTCGTCCCATTTGTAGCCGGCCATCCATGCCACAAGTGCGGCCGTGATTGTACCAACAATCAACGGGATATGTGGTCCCTCTTCAAAAACAATAATTGTAATAGCCATAACTGCTATCAGCACTACTAACGGTATAATTGCCAGCCCAAAAGATATTTTTCTCTCCATCTGTTCTCCCCCTGTTTGAATTTAATCCGTAATGAAACGTTATTTATTCTTTTATATGGACAAGCTGCATCGCTTCCGCAAGTACCCTTGCCCCGAGATCTAAGATGTCTGTTTGTATCTGCATTTTGGGATGGTGCAATCCCGGGCTAACCTGGGCACCGATTCCGATCATAGTTGTTTGTACCTCTGGATGCTTCCGGCTATAAAAATGAAAATCATCGCTTCCAGACGTAATGATTGGTTTTTCTAAAGCTTCTTCTCCGGCAATTTTTATGATTGATTCCCTTGCAGACCTTTCTGGCTCCTTTGAAACAGTGGCTCCTGGAGTATAATCCTTCCATTCATATTCAATTTGTACACCAAAGAGCTCCGCAATCCGATCTAAACCAGTCTCGATAGAATCGATCATTACATCTAAAACAGGATTACACTGCGCACGGACATCAATCGCAAATAAGCCATTGCCTGGGATAATATTAGTGTTTTGCCCGCCAGCTATCATTTTGGTCAGCTTAATAGAATAGTTCTCTGCAGGATCAGCATATAAAGTTGCCAGATAACCATGGATAGCAACCATCACATCAATCGCACTCTTTCCCTGATGCGGCCTTGCTCCATGGGCATCAGTACCTCTGATTTTCCCTTCGAGGAAGATACAGGCTCCGTGGTGGATAGAAGGAGTAAACTGACCATATGCTAGTTCTTCTTCTGGACGCACATGCATACCAAACAATACCGACACGCCATCCATTGCACCCCGCTTAATCATCCATAACGAGCCATTCCCCTTCTCCTCGGCCGGCTGAAAAATAAAACGATATTTACGATTCAGCGGCTGTTCCCTCAAATAGAGAATCGCACCGAGTGCCATGGCGATATGGGCATCATGCCCACATGAATGATTCGCTTGCATGATACCTCCAACTTCCTGCCATAGCGCATCAATATCCGCTCTCAGCGCCACCGCACCACCACCTTCTCCCAATTCAGCAATTAATCCGGTACAATCAGAAAAACGTTTGTAACGAACCCCAAAACTATCCAATATCTCGGCAATTGTATTGGTTGTTTCGAATTCCTTTCCGCTGATTTCGGGATGTTCATGAAAATGATGATACCACCCCAAAATTTGTTCCTCATAGCTCATCATGCATCACTCCCTTAACGATTCCCTTATTCTGCCATAACGTTTTTCAGCATATCACTCCGCCTGTCAGAGGATTTATTGAACACAGTTGCTCCTATCATTTGCAAATCCCCAGAGAAAAAGGAACCAGGTAAACCCTACATAAACAGCATTTCTCCCATTTATTCAGGTAAACATACTTGGATTTCCTCTGACTGTCGATAAGATACCATGTATTAAAATACTTAAAAAACATTTTATCAAAAAATTCAAATAATTTCTTGTTTAATCCATTCTTTACAAATAAAGTTCCCTATTTAGGTGGGCAAAACCATATAAATTAGTAACAAAGTCCCCCTCTTTGCTAATTAACCCGCTAACAGGAGGTATAGGATAAACAATTTGTATCTACACGAAAAAGGACCTCTTCAAAGGTCATTTTTCATAACTTTTGAGCAGGTCCTTCCTTATATTAATAATCCAGTATTAGTTAAATAGTTTTATAAATTTTACATTTGAATCTACGACTCTTATCTCAATTTTTATTCTTTGCATTCCCCTAGGTATTTGCTTAACTTTGCTGACTCCATCATCTAGTCCCTGTTAATGACCTTTTGCTCTTTCAATTGCCCGTTTCATGTCTTTTACTGGATTCCTTATTAAATTTCCATGCCCGACTGCCAGTAAAGATGGTTTATAATCCAACAAATTTTCAACGGACTCGATTGCTTTTTCTTTATTCCAGGTTGCCAATGCCGGGAAAGGAAAACTCCATCGCGTATCACCAGCTAAAGCTATTCCACCCTTTGTTTGAAGGGCATCTCCGACTATTAAACTATGATCCCTAATATCTAAATACGACATCATTCCTGGAGTATGACCCGGGGTATGAATGGCAACTAACGATCCAATCCGATCACCATCCTCTAATAGAGTATCCGGATTTGTCTTTATATTTTTAGGAATACCGCCTTTTATAGGCATATTCCCTTCACCTTCCTCTAACGATGCATCTCCTTTTAGAATTTTCAGCTCTCGTCTGGGAATTAATACTTCAACATCTTGAAGCTCCTGAGTAAGTCCATCAAGAGCCCCTACATGATCAGTGTGTGCATGTGTTAACACTATTTTCTTAATCGGCTTTCCTATACCCTTTGCTGTCTTTAAAATTGCTTTTTTACAAAAAGGAAGTCCTGTATCAATTACGATTAAGTACTCATCTTCTTCGATAAGATAACAATTAACAGGAAAAAGATTTGGCATAAAGGAAAGCTGGTAAAGATTATTTATCTTTGTTAATCTCATTAAAACTCCTCCAACTTATATTTTGGGTTATGTATTGAATCTAAGAAAAACAAAGTGGGTGAAAAAATTTCTGGAAGGCGAAATATAATTCCGGCGATTGAGACAAAATGTGAGCAAAACATCGTGATTTGCTGTGATAAGGAGGGGTTGGACGAAAGATTCGACCCATATCGGCGCTAAGACTGAGGGAATAATTGCGGCAACACGGAACGTAAAAATTCTGGGGGACCAACTTACCCCAATGAAAGAGGTAATCAGGCGGTAATAGGATGGCTCACATCTTTTCAGAAGACCGTTTGTGATTGTCTCTTTTATTCTATCTAGTCTATTAACGCCCGATTATCGAATAACAGGACATACGTATTTCGTCGAGAACATTTGTATAGATTTACTCGCTAGATTGATTACCTCTACTCAGGAAACTCAATGACTTGTCGCAACTCAATTTGACCTTCACCAAATCCTTGTGGATCAGGCATTCGCTTAGCCCATTCGATGGCTTCTTCCCTAGACTTCACATCAATGAGAATAAATCCCGCAATCAATTCATTCGTTTCCGAAAATGGTCCATCGGTGACCACTGGCTTTTCTCCCGGCTTAGGATATGAAAGGCGAACCCCATTTGAACTTGGATGAAGTCCTTTCGCCATAACCCGCACGCCAGCCTTTACTAATTCCTCATTGTAGGTTGACATGGCTTCCCTAAGTTCCTGGCTTGGAAGATTCCCAGCTTCTGAATTCTTTGAAGCTTTAACAATAATCATAAACAGCATGAAATAGCCCTCCTTCATTTTATTCTCAACATCTTAACTACTTTTTTAATTCGATTTTATGCTCCAAAAACCTAACAATTCATTTACTTACAATCGATTGTTTGCAATATCTATTAAGTAATCTTGAATTGCAATGTCCCGAACAATCCAAGAGGATTCCCGATATTTTTATATTCTTCACTTATTTTTTCACAATCAAATATGGGTAAGAGGCTATTACCAACACTTCTATAAAAGTTATCCATAAATTCTATAACATATTCCACTTTACTCAGTTCTTCCATTTCCATTATCGGTTTTGAATAAAAACCAACATACTTCCAGGAATGATTTAGAATTGAAGCAATTCCTGAATTAGCAATAAATAAGAAATTCTTTATCACTATATCTTTACTTATTTCTTGAAGGTTTATTGGCTGTTCAGTAAAAGATTCTATGTATGCGATTTTTATGTCATCTTTTTTTTATTCGTCTAACGCCCGCTACAATGACACCGTAAACATATTTTTTAATTTGCTGAAGATATAATTCGAAAATTTGACCTGGGTATATTTCACGAAACTTTCTCGTAAACACCGGTTTATCACTCCCTTTATCTCCTTCTAAAGCTAACCTGTCCTTAGCTGCATAAAAAACAGCTAATCATACAGCTCTTGTACTGAATATGGTTGTCAGTTGATAGATTAGTTACTGATTTCTGAAGTTCACAGAGAGTTAATGAAATCACCTTGAATGGGTTCTTTTCCGTCTTCAAATTGAATACGGATTGATTTTCCCTTTAAATAATCAGCTGAATTCATCACTTGAAAATGCAGGTGAGTTTCACTTGAGTTACCAGAATTTCCGCAAGTACCAAGAACCTGTCTTTTCTGAACTCTTTCTCCTTCTTGAACAAGGATAGAATGATTTTTCAAATGAGCTAGCATACTATACTCGTTATTTTGATGTTCTATTGTAATGCAATTTCCTTCAGGAAGTTCAGGATTCATTTCCCCTGGCACATTATCCTCGATTCCATCTATCACTTTTATCACTACACCATCTGCCGGGGCTAATATTTCCTTGTCATAAGCATAATAGTTTTCATTTTTCTTTGGGTCATCGTTATAAGATTTACCGTTTTTCAAAATAAGTAAATCATACGCGTATCTTTGATCCTCATATACATAGTGATAATTGATAAACTGATTAGTTCCACCCCAGAAAACATACCATTCACCTTTTATCGGCATAATATATTTATTCATTGTATATATCTGATCACTTTCAGGATGAGTGATAAAAGGAGCAAGAGATAGGCTGTAAATTGTATTATTTTCTCCGAAGGATATACTTATAACTTTTTCCCTGGAATTGTCTAACCAGATATATTGTTTAATACCTTCTATTAAATTAGTAACCATTTCTAATGTATACCTTTCGACTCCAGCATTAAAATCTGTTCCATATTCAATGAATTGTTGTAAAGGTACAATATTTTTAAAATCAATTGTTGTTTGGTGATATAAGGTTGAATACATTCCATTCAGAAAAGATTCTCCGAAATCCTCGGGTGAAACTTTAGATATTTCTGCTTGATTCTCCTTCAAACTAAACTCCCCCAATTCTTTATAAACCTACCTAATATTATTCTTAAGTTGGAGATTTCCTTTAATAATTCTAGACTGTCTGACAGTATTTACTTTTACAATATTCTTCATTAATTAGAAAAATCCTTCCTCCGCAAAACTACCCGATAGCTGCATAAAAAAAGAGCTGTTTACAGCCCTTGAAATAGAGTAACACCCGTGTCGTTCCTTTATAACAGTTCCTTATTTTTATTATAAGAACGTTTCAATGAAATATAATTGATGAGGAACATCACTACACCTCCGAATAATGTAAACCCTATTAGTTCACTCCAACCGCTAATACTTGAAGGCGTATCAACCAATAGTAAATACAGTAGAGTGAAAATAACAAAAAATGTAACTGTTTTAGTAAAAATAACTCTTAACTCTTTCCTATAAGCTACTTTTGTTGCAACCTCCGTATATTCAATACCAGCTACAATATACCTTGTAAATATATATAGAACGAATATGGATATGGCTAACAGTAAAATTATCTCTAAGTCGATTGAAACAAACTTGTTTAAGAACATTGTTAGTACAAGGAAAAGGAAAAGAAGTACCCCACCCTCCGCGAAGAAATATAGCATCCTTTTTTCCTTATATTCATCATCAGGCATTAAAAAAGATATCCAGGATTTCATCAACTCTCTACCTCCCAAAATAATTCATCTAATGTTTTATTAAGTTCTTTTGCTATTGCAACACAAAGATGAAGAGTCGGATTATATTCCCCCTTCTCAATCAATCCAATCGTCTGCCTAGTCACCCCTACTTTTCTTGCTAATTGTTCTTGAGTCATTGAAATTTTCATTCGTGTTATCTTTACATTATTTTTCATATATTCCACCTTACTCATGTAAGATATATTTTACATATGCAATTTATATCTTACATTAGATTTACATATAAAACAAAGAAACCGACTCTAATCATAAGGAGTTTAACTTAAAAAGGCCTTAATCCATCCTGGATCAACGCCCCCTCGTTAGATCTATAAAAAAACTCTATATATAATTCACCTATTCTTACTTACTATATATAATATTTATAAGCTTTATTATTCGACTTCTATACTAAGCTTTCTTCCCTATTTTATGATAAAGGGACATGATGATCCAAATAACAGTTGGAAATGCGAATGCTCCAATAATCATAGATGCTAAAATGTTAACTCCGATATCACGGACATATAGCAACATAAAAACAGCTATTAAAAAGAGGATGACTGGTATAGTTTTAAGAAGATTAACTAACCCTTTCTTTTCCTTTATACTCCATTTATTATTGTACGTTGCAATAATAGTCATAGCTGCTGGAATGGCAATGGCAGTAGAAATAACTGCGGTTACAATAAGTATTGAATGCAATATACCAGAGCTTAGCATTGTTCCAACCCAAGCAAGTAGTGTGATTAAAACAACCGGAATCACAAAATAATTGATTGAACGAGCTGAACTTTCATACTTTTCAACAGCTGTGTCTCGATCACTATAAATCGGTTTTGTATCGGGTTTTGCTCGAAATAAATGTATATCTCCTGTGGAGGCAACATGTGACCATCCTGAGGCTGAGAAAAGGTCAAAATATTCATCATCTTCTTTTAAAGATCGATAATCTACACTGTAGATATAATCTGAGCTTTCCCCTTTTTTTAGTGTATAACCCATTAACTTAAAATCACTGACATGCCATCCCTTCAAAGAATATCGTCGTAATTTTTCCATGTCCTTATCTTCAGCAAAAGCTAATCCCTCTGACATAATATACCTTGTTTGTCTCATTCTTCTCCCTCCTTCAATCCCATTTCTGCTAATTGAATCATCTGTTTTCGTATGATTACATCTTCCTCTAATACTTCTCTGCCCTTGTCAGTAAGCAGATACGTTTTACGCCTTGAATCTGACCCATCATACAAATAAATCCATTCTTGTTTTAATAGCTTTTTGATAATTGTGTACATGGATGCTGGCCCTACGTTAATTGCCCCATTTGTTGTTTCTTCAATTAGATTCATAATTGCATAACCATGTCTTGGCTTAGTTAAAGCAGCCATAATATAAAACATTGAATCAGTTAATTGCTCCGTTTTCTTCAAGGTATCACCTTCTATATCCTTTTACGATATATCATAATGTGATATATCTATTTAAGATCAATATATCACTTTGTGATATATATGTCCATACTTATATCATAAAATGATATATTAAAGTTTGATATTTGACCTTTATCATTAAAAAGGATCTATACAAATACAAATCGGGCTTTGTTTTGGAATATAAAATTCTTAAATGAATATGACAAAGGAATGTATCAGAAAGATTTGCAACAATACGAATACATGATTTTTTTATTAGAGTTATTAATTGTGTTATTTCACTTTTAGGAAGTGAGATTAGTGAAGTTTTTGAAATTAGAATAACAAAAAATCGATTCTAATTAAAATGAGAATAAACAACAGCGATCAATAATTTTGTGGCCCCGGAACAACAAATAAGCTTCTTGGTGCTGCGTACCACCATTGGAGGTTTGTTTTTAAAAGGTAAAGCGCCGAAAATTGTCAAAAAAAAGCAGGCTTGTCCGATAAAGATGTGCATTTCCATTCAATCCTCCCCTTTCATTAAAAATATTTATAGAAAAAAGCCCCCAGTTGCCTGAGAGCTTCTAACTTCAATTTCACTATTTAAATATTTTTATTCTTCTTTACCTCTATATTATTCATCTTCATATGGTACTACTTCATATTCATCATCATCAAGAATTTGCTCCTCTTTTGCCTCTTCCATTTCTTTAATAAATTCGGTTATCAGAGTCGCATAATGGGCAACATTAGGGTGTTTCTTTAACTCATCCATTACCTTATTTACAATAGGAAGATCATATTTAATCCTTTGGAAGCTTATGTATTGAAATAAAGTTGATCCTATCTTATCTTGAACCTTCTCTTTGGTTTCATTTAATAAATTTAGGACATAGTTTTCTGTAATACTATTTTTCGGGTAATAGAATAAATTATCCAGTGCTTTTTTGATTTTAGTAAAATGACCTGATTGTAATAAAGAGATTAATTCATCTTCTGGCATCGCATCTAATTTGTAATCCTCTTCTTCGTCAGGATTAAAGAAGTATAGCCCCTCTTCCTGGATGTATAAGTCCTTTATAAATTCATCAAAATTATCAGCTAAAACAAAATCTAAATCTCCTTCTGTATCAATGTATGAAACAGCAGGCTCAACTCTATTATTCCTATAATCCAAAGCAAACCAAGTATGACCATCCCCATTTAATAAGACAAGTCCTTTAGGTAAATTCCATTCTTCAGTCATGTAAGCTGTATCTAAAATACCAGGCCATTCTCCAACTCCACGCAGATGATCAAATTCCACAAAAAAGTTTCCATCTATTGGGCGTTTTCTTAAACGGAGAGCATTAAATCGAATAGACCCACCATTTTGTTCTAATAGCAACTTACGATAAGTTTTAGGGAGCTTGTGTCCCAGTTCCTTTTCAGCTTCTTCTAATTCAGCTTCAGTGACGGGTGGCCTTCTATAATAATCTTCACGTGCTTTAAGCCAAAATTTCATAATTATCCTCCTTAAAACATTTCTTGATTTATAAATTCGAAGTTATTATCTTTCCTCAATTGTAATAACAGCCTTTTTTCTGATCTAAAAGAATAACACTTGCTCCCGTCTTAACAAGAGGGCTACTACCAACTATCTTCCTTAAATCCATAATACAAACCATAAAAAGCGCCTTAAAATGAAACAACGGCTCTGTTAGTTTAAATACATTTGAAACTAATAGTTTCCAAAGTAATTCTTAAAACACCAAACCACAAGAAACATACTCACTATGCCCCAAGCAACGGTACTGCATATCCACCAAATTACAGATATGGCTTTTGATGAATTTTCCTCGTCTTCCATATTGACTTTTATAAAAGCTACCTTACTTTCCATACCTTTTTTCATAGAAGCGAGAATAACAAATCCCGTTATTATGAAAACAATAGTTATCCAGAATAATAAGTCCACCTTTTATAACTCCCTTTCCTTTCAATCCTCTTTATTCAACTAACCTGCCCCGTTTCTACAATAAGAATTTCAACATAAAAAGGCATTAATCCTTCTTGGATCAATACCCTTGTTAGTTTAATAAGTAAGATTAAAATATTTTAGACATAAAATACTCGTTATAAAATTCATCATTGATTAACAACGAATTTCTTTTTATACCTTCTATCTCAAATCCACTTTTCTGGTATAAAGAAATACCTGCTTCGTTTTGAGTAACAACTGTTAGCTCTAATCTTGATATATTAGAGTTTCTTGCCCACTCTTCTAATCTTTGAAATAAACTTGTACCTATACCACGACCTCTGTACTTTTCTAAAATACCCACCACGAGATATGCAGAGTGCTTTGTTCTCTTTACACTACCGCCAATGGCTATTAAATAGCCAACAAGTTCTCCCTTTTCTTGTTCTGCAACAAATATTGTTGAATTACTTTGCCGCTTGATGTGTTCTAATTGTTTACGCTGTTGTTCAGGAGTCGTTTTTCTTTCTCTTGCTTCCATAAGCATAAACTTAGCTTCAGATTCAACTTGCTTAATTAGACATATAAATTTTTCGGCATCCATGGGTTGTATCTCTCTAATTAACATTATTACCCCCAATAAACAATACTAAAATTATAAACTATGTTTGTTAAACTAACCTGCCCTTTCTTTCATAAGAAATTCAAAAATAGAGCATTATTCATTGAATCAATATCCTTGATATGGTTGTAAACATTGATATTAATTTTCCTTATAAAGTCGATTAGCTCTATTCACACCATAAAACGTTAAAAGCATACCAAAAATAACAAACACTACCCAACCATCTTCATTTTTCGCTGCTAATACTATTCCTATAATTTCGAACGCAAAAGCTATAGTAAAAGCTAGAATTGTCTTTGCATCTTTTAGCACTCTCCTATTCACTTCTTTACCTCCCATTCTTTTGAATAAATTTTTGTTATTAATCTAACTTTATATCCCCATTATTGGGAGGAAGAATAAGTTCTTATTCCGCTAACCTGCCCCGATTCTACAATAAGAAGTTCTACAGAAAAAGGCATTGACCCTTCTTGTATCAATGCCTTGATATTCATAATTATTAGCTGTTTATTTTAATAAGACATTGAGTGGAATTAAAAAAGGTTTTTATTAATGTGTATTGAATATTTACCATAACACTAAAAATAGGAGGAATAAAATGGTGAATCAGGTTTGTGTTATAAGCATTTACGTTCCAAATTTAAACACTGCAATTGACTTTTATACCAATACTTTAGGTTTTGAATTAAATAAGCAGTATGGTCCTAATATTGCATCACTTGTACACGGAGAGTTACCAATTATTCTAGAGGAGAACGTTAATACGCCGTATAATCAAGATAATAAAATTTCAGGAGTTGTATTAGGATTACGAACTGAAGATATTTATGAAACGGTTAAATTCTTAAAAGAAAAAGAAGTAGATTTTATTGTAGATGAACCAACTAATTGTCCTCCAGGAAAATATATTAGTTTTAGAGACCCCTTCGGAAATATTTTAGAATATCTCCAATTTGAAAATAAGTAACAAACATTAAAAGTTCAATTTTAACTTCTTATTGAGCTAATCTGCCCCTTTGTAACATAAAGAGTTCAACAGAACGGGGCAGTTCACCCTTGGATCAACGCTCCCGTTTATAAATTTCACCACGCTCACTCCACAACTTTTTAGCTACATCAGTTGGAAGGTGAAGAAATTGAGCGATTAAACGAGTATGAGAATCTATCAAGAATTATATAACCGCATAAAAAAGCAGGAGAAGTTAGCCTGATTTTTTATTTTTTGTGTGTTTCCTTCCTTTTTTTCGAATGAATTATCAAAGAAGCTATTATGAGACCTGCTAACGAAACTAAGGCTACATACAGAAAACCAGGTAAATCAATATCTCTTGTTTTATTTCCTAAATACACAGCTAAGCTAGATAGTGTTACTGTAAAAAAAGCATTATTAATACTTTTAATATATTTAATCATCTACTCCCCCTTACATTCCACAATATGTATAGTTCAGATATTCCTTCTTGAACTAAACTGCCCCGTTACTTTAATAAGAATTCTTTAATAAAGACTAAGAAAAATAAATAACGAAATAATAATACTTGTGTATCCCCAAAAGTTTTTTCTGTCTTTTTGAAGTTCATCTAATCCCATCACTAAAATCATAAAACCTAAGAATAAAATCGTATAAGAACTAAAGTCGTAATTTTCAGTTATCAAACTATAAACAGATAAAACAACAACAATTATCGCTAAGGTAATTCTTAAAGTTAGTACCATATTCTCCTCCCACAATACGTAAATACATTTAAAATCATATCATTTCCACTTTGCTATATATAGGAAATTAGAAGATTCCTTATTGAGCTAAACCTGCCCCGTTTCTACAATAAGAAATTCAACATAAAAAGGCATTAATCCTTCTAGAACAATGTCCCTGATGGCTTCTTAAATTGCACTTTTCATTTATTAATAAACGGATGTTGGGCCTAATAGTCAATTTACCGAATTAGTTTAAAAATAATATCTGGACAGATACAAACAATGGGAATAGTGAAAATATAAACAACAACCCAGCATTTAGCAGTCTCTTTTTTTGATATTCTTCTAATGCCCATACCATCATCAGCAAACATAGTAAGGGTGGAATGAATGATGACATATCATCAAAAGTTCTTGTTATTAGGCCATAGGCAGCTATTAGACCAATGATTATTATTAATATATGTCTTAATGTTTGGACCAAAAAGCATTCCTCCTTATTCTTTCTAAATTCATACATAAGTCATTTAGAAAGTATTATTAAATAGTTATTCTTCAATTAAAATCAAAAATCCTTCTTCCGCTAATCTGCCCCGTTTGTCCAATAAAGAATTAAAAGTTTTGAATCTATCTTGATTCAATTCAACAGTATATTTAGTAATGAATCATTGATGTCTAAAATCAAATTTATCATTAGGTACATCTAATGTATGCCCATTGATCTCAACTGTATCATTGTCTGTCCAGGTAATACTGGCAGTTTCTTCTCGTTCATCCCAATAAATATTTTTTGCTTTCTTATTGCCTTCATTAAAGACTAACTCGCCACGAACAGCATATGACGTTGTAGCACCTCCGTTAGTGAGATATGCTTTTAGTGTGTAATGGCCGCCAGGTGATGTTTTTTCAATAAGATATTCTCCTTTTGGTAGTCTGTTCATATCGAAAAAAGCCCAATATACTCCATAAGTAACAACCCCAGTAAATAAAAGACAGATAACAAGGAATACTCTAAGTGCTTTTTTAGGAGCTTTATTTTTCTCTCTCTTCAAGTAAGTTGTCATACAGTTAAACCTCTCTCAGTAACGGTTAATAATATATTCATTCTCCTATGTATAATAAAAATCCTTTTTCAGCTAACCTGTCCCGTTAGCTGAATTAAAAAAAGAGCTGATCTCAGCCCTTGATATTGAAGTAATGCCCCTGAACCAAACCTTTTACATTAACTGATCGCCTTTTATGTTTTACTTATTTTTCAGACAAAAGCCAGAAAATACGATATAATTAACACCTTATGATTTTAATTAAGGAGCTGACAATGTGGAAGATGAACTAATTTTTAAAAGCTATTCTAGGTTGTTATTAAGAGATTTAAAAGACGTAAAAGAGGCTCTTATGGTAAAAGACTATGAGACAGCTGAGAAATTCTTAAATGAGCTTATAAACGATACTCAGAAAGACGTAGAGAGTGGCAATTAAACTAACGGTTTGGATATTCATCCACCTCTATAATGATAGTTTGATGTTCTTATACAAGAAAATGATTCTTTCTATTTCTTCAAAACCATTTTTCTTATAAAATTCTTCGGCAGGTATACCTCTATCTGTGAGAAGTGTAATGTTACTTATATTGCTGCTATGAAGTTCTTTTATCAAATGATTTAACATCGCTCTTCCAATACCCTTATTTTGATATTGTTTTCTTACACACATTTCATTAATAAAAAACTCATCTCCGCTCCACCATACTCTATTTACACCAAAAATAAAGCCGAGAATTTCATTGTTTTCTACCGCTAAAACGCCTAAAAATCCAGGTGTTTGGTAAAAGTCCAGCAAATATTTTTTAGCCTTTGTAAATGTCCATTCATCATTCCAAGGCTCAACATTGAATACTTCAATAAATGTGTCCGTACATTTAATTAAATCATGTTCTGTTAATAGTTTAACTTCCAAGGTGAATTCCCCTTATCGCTAAATGTATTATTAAAGCCACCTTAACCGTTTTATTTATGGATTATTCTACCACAAAAAAAACCAAATTTCTTATTCAGCTAACCTGCCTCGTTTGTTGAAGAGGATTTTTAATTTTTAATTTCTAATTTTAAGTTTGAATTGGTAAGTAAATCTGTACTTCCTCTTCCCCTTCTCCTATAGGATGATATGTCTCCACAATATAAGAATCGAGGTCTCTTTGATAACCTTGTTTTACTGCCCAATTCAATAAATTCAAATGAAGTTCTCCCAATTTAGATATATTCCCTCTTGTAGTTATGTAACTTTTATTTGTTTCAATATAATCCATTCCTGTTGGTACTTCATATAATTTCTCACTCACAATTAAGCTACATAATAATGACCCACCTTATGCCCCTCATCCTTTTTGGTCTCAAATAAGGCAATTTCGGTTTCTATCGGATTTAGGATTTCGTTTGAGCGACTTAATAGTTGCTTTGCAAGCAAGGGTACTTCATCACCAAAGTTAACAAACTCCCCAATACCTTTTAATCCAACAAACTTAAACTCCTTTTTAACTATCATAATCGACATATTAACCTCTCCCATTCACATAAAAATTTCAAAATACCCTAATTTTATTTATTCAAGAAGAAAATCCTTACTTCCTGCATTGAAGTAAGGATTTCATACTGATCTATTAAACATATTGAACTAACCTTCCCCTTTAGCGGAAAAAGAACAAGGCAGGCTACTGAGATCCTTATTCTGCTAAAATGCTTCCCATAGCTAGTAATAATAGAAAAGCAACAACTATAACCGCTAGACTTGTAATTATCCCGACCAATCCGATTAATAATTTGCTTATGCGACCTATAGACATCCTTGAAGATATTCCGGCAAGTATAATACCTATAATGAAGAAAACGCTGAAAATAGTAATAAAAAGGTAAATATCAGCAATCGGTCCTCTTTTTGTATAGAAAAAAATAATACTTACTATCACTGGTAATATAGATAAAATTCCTAAAATTGTCCCTACTCTGCTTTTATTCAACATCAATCCCACCACCGATTGAAATACTTCGTTTCTTTCATCCTTTTCATTGTATTCAACTATATTTAACCATTGAGCATCAGGACTATTGTTATGTGAGGAAATTTGTTTTTATCCAATATGTGTTTGGTCCATTGTTTTTTAAAATTGCATTTTTTGGGACTTGTTTAATTATAAGAAGAAGAGTAAGTAAATCAACTGATGATCCCATTGCGTTTAATATTATTAAAAATTTTAATGTCGTTGTTAATAGTCCAAATGAACTTAATACAAGTGGCAAAATTATTGAAATAATAATGAAAGGAGCAATTGAAATGAAGATATATCTTGATTTTGAAATCTCTTCTTCTGTTAACACAAAACCTCCGAACAGCGTCAATCCTATATATGTTTTTTCTGATTTTGTGAAATTTGGAATGAAAATTAAATGGAGTAATTCGTGAAGTAATAAAAATATAATTAACAAAAAAACACTACTCAAGTTAATAGTAATTGAGATTGCATCAGGCGTTAGGCCAAAATCGCTCAAAGAAATACTGGAATAGATATTTATTACACCAATAGAGATGATTGCTGCGACAATCATTAAAGGGGTGGATAACAAAATAGCACTTGCTAAATCTTTGGGTTCTTTCAATAGAATCCATCTATTATTAATTAATTCTAAATGTAACTGCGGGTTACTTTTGGGTAATTTGCTTTGTATTTTCATTAAATCGACTCCATTAATAATTCAAGTTTAAAATACAAGCACCTAAATAAAACCATTTTTTTAGGTGTACACCATTTTTTTGTCAAACTAACCTGCCCTTAAAGGGATCATATAATCGCTTGTATATGAAGGTTTATATTTGATTCCTTGCACGTTTCATTTAAAAACGAATAGAGCCATAATGCTTTCGACCCTCAAAAAGAAACGCAATGATACTCTCATAATAAGGTATAAATTTTTTTAATTCGATTAGCTCTAAGATTTTCTCTTTTGAAGCCCATCTCACTGCTTGCACCTCATCAGTCTGTAACGTCAAATCATTCAAATCTAAATCATATTCAATTAAATAATAATCATCAAATCCACGCGCAAAGTTAATAGTAAATTGCGGACGTATCATTTCAAAGTTATAATGAATACCCAACTCTTCGAATAACTCTCTTGAAGCAGCCTGCTGACTTGTATCGCCTGCAACAGCACTTCCACCACAAGTGATATCCCAAAGATTCGACCAACCTTGCTTAAAGGGCTGACGTTGTTGAATAAGCATTTCTCCCTTTGAATTAAATATACAAACGTGTATTACTAAATGAAACTCGTCTGGTGTCATATCATCTCCACGAGTTATTTGTTTGCCTATTTTATTACGATGCTTATCATATAAATCCCATTTTTCCATTGCTAAGCTCCTTAATGTAGTTTTGCCTTAAGATTCTTAAACTCTGCAAGAATATGTCCCAATGATGAACACAAATAATCACCTATAACCTTCTTGAACAAACCTTCCCCATTTCTACAATAAGAAATTCAACATAAAAAGGGATTAATCCTTCTTGGATCAACACCTCTATTAGTTAAAGAAGAATCTTTACTTGATCCTATTTTCCTCTATTCCTCTGTTTATATGGACTGTTTTAATAGCCTCTTCTTCAGGGATGCTTTCATTGGGGGCTTGTCCCTCAGTAGCAATAGCGACTGAATGGGTTATCTTCCAGATAGGCAGCAGCTGTGTTAATTCGTTCTTGTAGAAGTGGCGAAGGATCAGTTCCAATCACCCTTGCTCCTAGAATAATTAAATAATCAGCATTATCTGGTACAGTTTGATTAGGAATTTGAGCAATTCGAATATGCAAGAATAGAAGATAAAAAACTAAAAACACAAAAAGTTCATAAGTAATAATCTTTAAGTATTTCATTAAATCGTTCCAATCGTTGAAATTGTATTTGGTAAATACAGAGAGAGTCGAGAAAAGATTTTTTTGAAGGTATTTACGGAGAAAGGGATTCGGAATTACTCAACAATTGAAGCGAATAAGTTCTCTAATGAAAAACGCATATTCCAATACATAGAAAAATGTACGGGGAATATGCATTTGCAAAAATACATTATGATTTTTTATTTAGAATTTGGCCATTCTTCATCTTCCAATGGAATAATTACACTCGCCACTAAGTAAATAATTAATCCAGGAAATGCACCTGAAAATATACAGAGGAAAGCAAATGCAAGCCGCAGGATGGTTACATCGATTTTTAAAATCGGTGCTAAACCTCCAAATATACCCGATAATACTTTGTTAGAGCGGGATCTTACTAATTTAACGTCTTTCACACAAACATCTCCTATCTTTATCTTAACAGTATATTAAATGAATTATCTTTATAATACGAAAATCCTATTTATTAATTCAGGATATGAACTTTGTCCCCTTTACTTCCATAAGAAGTTCAGTAGAAAAGGACATTAAGCCTTCTTAGATCAAAGCCCCGTTTATAAAAAAAATATTATCAAATCTAATTATCTTCGTTATTGCTTCTCACATTATTTTGAAGATAAATCTTTTTAAGAGTTGAATTTATGTTATTTAAAGCAATAAGAATAACCCCTAACATAACAAATGTTACTACTTCCCCCGTAAACCAAGATAGTATTCCTAAAATTACAGCATAAAGTATGTATAGCCAATTACTCATTAATTCAATATCCTCCCAACCAAAATAATTAACTTCTTCAAAAAACCTAGTTCATTTGTAACATTTTGTAAAACCAGACCGAATCTTAATTAAGCTAGTCTGCCCTTTTACTTCTATAAGAAATTCAACACAAAAAGGCATTAATCCTTCTTAGATCAATGCTTCTGTTTGTTGAAATGTAATCTTTTTCAATCTCTTCTATACCTTGATATAACTCCAATCCCTAGCCGGGTAATAACGAGTGTGTTATTTTTGTAATATCATATCGACGTGAGGGATATTATCCTCTAAATATGTTTCGGATATAGGTTGAAAACCAAAGGAAGTATAGAATTTTCTTAAATAATCTTGGGCTTGAATTTTAACCTTTGTTTCTTTTAATTCGTTTTGGATAAAATCTAGTCCTTTCTTTAAAAGTTCCCCTGCAATCCCTTCTCCTCTGTATTCTTTCTTTACAATAACTCTTCCAATAGAAGTTTCTTGATAAGCAATACCTGCGGGTACAATTCTTAAATATGCAACGATTTCTCCATTGTCTTCTTTAAAAAGATGATATGAAAAAGGATCTTTACCATCAACTTCAGGATAAGGACAATTTTGTTCCACCACAAAAACTAAAGTTCTTTCTTTTAAAATATTATATAGTTCAATATTTGTTAACTCATCAAATTTTTTGAGTTTCCAACTCATAAAAATTCACCTCTTATTTTTTTCAAATGCATTTAAATATATCTTAAACTTAATCTAACTTTTCCGTAGTTGCAACAAAACACCTATTTCTCTATAAAATTTTCTCAATACATTTTAGATACTTACTCCGCTAAATGTCCCGATTATTGAACACAAGTTAAATGCCACTCTTCCGCACCCACCACTTTACTTCATTAACGAAGTTCAAAATAAAAAGGCATTAATCCTTTTTGGAACCACACCTCAATTATTTCATATCAAAAAATGATAATAAATTTTCGATATAAAAGACTAGGTTTGAAAATATAATCGCTGATATCACAGCTATAAATGTGAACTTCACTGACGGTTCTATTAGCTTTGCTAATTCATATATTTTATCGGCTATTATAATAATGAATGAAATCATTAAAATGAACCAAGCAATACTATGTGGATTAGTATAATGAATTAGTTCGCTCGTTTTTAAGACTAATAATCCTAAAAAGTAGTAGAAAAACAACTTAACTTTAATCATCTATCGATGCCCCTAGGTCTGAGTTTCTGTCATACATTCCTTAACAAGCTAAACTCCCCCATTAAGTTCATAAAAAAGTTCACTCCAAATATGAATTACATTTTATATTTTGAAACTTAAGCTAATTTTCCACGTATTTCTAATAAAAGGGAGTGACAAAATGACACGCTGTGCTAATTGTAATAAAAAATTGCAAGCTAAAATAATTTGGTCAATTATCAATAGACCCTTTGATGGTAAGAACTGTCCTCATTGTAATAGATTACAATATATGAAAGCAAAATCATTCCAGTTTATGAGCAATTATGGCCCTGGCTTTATTTTCATTTTGTTGTTTCCTTTTTTTGTTGAGTTAAGTAACGAAAAAGGACCTTGGGATAAATTGGATTAGCGGATATACCTATAACTATTTTACAAATGGTTCAGGCTAACCTGCCTGTTTCTATTAATAAGAAGTTCAATATATAGAAGCATTAATCCTCCGATATATTGAGCGAAACCCTTACCGTTCCTTACTTCCGAAAAGTATCAGCAACTATATTACTAAATTCTCTGAGGTAGTAAAGGTAGTCGTCTCCGCCATAGTTATATCGTTTGTTATACATCTTTGCAACGACCACTCTGTATTCAGGAATGATAAGGACAGTTGGACCTGTTATCCCCAATATTTGATAAGATCCTTCTGGAACCCGATCACCGAGCTCACTATGGGCAGCTGGAATACCTTGCACATACCAAAACAAACCATTTTGAGGAAGTTTACGATCTTTGTAAAAAGGACTTTGGACTTGTGTGGCAATTTCAATTACTTCACTTGGAACAATTTGTTTCCCTTTTGCAAACCCTCTGTTTAAATGAAGATTACCCCATTCTGCAAATTCCCTAGCAGAAGTATGTAAGTTTGACTCCGTTCCATCACTATAATTTCCCAGATGGAATGAACCCTCCGAATCTGGATTATCAATTTGTTTAACTAATAATTCATTCTCTTTCGTTTGCCAGGCTGTTTCTTTAAAACCTAAAGGTGAAAATACCCGTTCTTCTAAAAGGTCTGGAAAGCTCATTTTAAATAGACGATTTACCAGCCGAGTCATCATTAACACATTGATTCCTCTATAAGCCCAACCTTGACCTGGTTCAAACTCTCGAAAAATAGTGCCATCTTCTTTTTCATGTAACCCATGGGAGTGAGTGACTAAATGCCTTATTGTTGTTTTTCCTAGCAATTGTTCATCCATTTCCCTGAAATAATCAATTGCGTAGTCATCAAGGCTTTTGATTTTCCCTTCATAAAGAGCATATGAAACGACTAAACCAAGGTAGCTCTTTCTGGCAGAAGCAACATTAAATTGAGAAACTTGGGTGATTGGAGCCGAGTCAGGAGAATTAGAATGATAACCATCATAGTGTTCCAATATTACTTCGTTATCTTTTAGAATATATAATGAGGAGGCACTGCTTCCGTTTTTTTTCTTTATTTCATCTACCCAAGTAATTAAGTTTTCAAGTTTCTCCAAATGAACCATCTCCTTGATTTTATGAAAACCTTTATTACTATTCTCTACTGGTTGTTTGAAATCCTTCTTCCGCTAACCTGTCCCGTTTCTGCTATAAGAAATTCAACACAAAAAGGCATTAATCTTTCTTTGATAAATGCCCCTGTTTATTTAAGTATAATACTTCTACTAACGAAACTTTTAATATGAATTTTCAGCTATAAAAAAGTGAATATATTTATAGCGTATTTTTTCTTTTATCAATTAGTAATAAAAATGATAACACCACTACACTAAATACCACTATAAACAGAAATGATAAGTATAGAGTCATGAATCCACTAAATGTCTCATCGAATATTAAAAGAGCGACGTCTTGGTCATACATACCTCCCATGGATATATATCTAGCCACTTCAAGATAAACGACATGGAAGATCATACTCATCCATATTGTTCCTGTATACCTTCTATATAACTGTAGAGCAATTCCAAATGTAAAGAGCAATATAATATAATCTATAGTTATTATAAATGGTTTACTAAAGAATATTGACTCTAATGCCATCACCGTAACCGGTACACAAATGAAGATTAGCGGCTGTAAAATCAATGAGATGATGAAGCGGAATTTCTTATGCAGTTCTTCAAATATTAGTCCACGGATAAAGACTTCTTCTGGAAATGCTTCATACATAAATGCTGTTGCTGTATTAATTAAAATGGAAATTATAACTGTGGCTGTCAGGTTTAAGCTGACATTTTCTATACCACCAAATAAATAAGCTGTTAAAATCCCTGTTATGACTAATATAAAAGGCAACGCGATTCCGACCATCAATCTAGATGGTGAATTTACACCCTTTAAGCCAATATTTTTAAACAAGTCCGGTTGTTTTCTTTTAAATATATATAGTACAAAAAGCGTTAGCCCGCTAAAGATTACTCCTTGTAAAAGCATACTATTTTGTCGATCCATACCTTGAGTTTTAGTCAAATATTGTCCTACATTACCCGAAGCAAAGAGAAATAATGATACAAGTACAAAGTACATAAGCAACCGACTAATACTAAATTTAAAAGAACTCAATTGAATGCCCCTTTTCTATTAATGGTGTATTGTTATAGGCTATGTAATAACCAAGTTCTATATTTGCAGTTTCTTAATGTTAGTGAATTAAAATCAACGTTACAATGAACATTTTTCGATATGATTCACTCAACCTCATTCCATTAAATGACCGATTGTTGAGTAATAGTTAAGCAACACTCTCGAACTAATCTGGCCCATTACTCCCATGAGAAATTCAACACAAAAAGGCATTAATCCTTCTTTGATCAATACCCCTGGTTGCTTAATTACATTTATTCATAACTTGATATAATTTAAAAATCTGTTAATAGCTTCGTCTCATTGTATTTCATCTCTTATTGCAGATTTTGGCGAATCATTATTGTGTACCAATTGTCCTAATATAGGCGGAAATATTATTATCACTAATAATACCAGCAAGCCGACTACTAAAAGTCTTTTTTTCTTTTTCAAATTGATTCCTCCTTTCACCACTTTTATTCCGTTAGCCTGCTCCTGTATTCCAATAAGAAATTCAACACAAAAAGACATTAATTCTTCTTAGCCAATTAGCATAATAGAAATTGTACTGATGAAATCAAATTCTATCCTTATACCATTTTTCAGTTTTAAATTCCTCTGGAATCGATTGCTTAATATTTACCCTTCTTTTAGAAAAGATAAAAATCTGTTATCCTGATGTTAGTATATTTATTCAATACCACTTACTATTAAGTTAGCTTTTTCAAAAGGTTTATAGGTTTCAACATAAACGTCTTCTGATAGCATCCAATTATTTTCCCACCTATCACGTGCTGTTTCTCCGTCTCTTTCAAGACCTCGTGAAAGCCTTGTTTCTCGTGGACATTCAACCCATATCGTAAAATCATATTTATTAAAAAATTCCTGACATATTGCGTAAACACCTTCTATTATGACAATTCCTCCAACTGGAACAGTATGCCACTCCGCTAAACCATCCATTACCCAATCATATCGCTGATAATGTCCTTCTTTATTTTGAGCTATGGGTTCAAGAACCTGATTTAAAATACGCCTCCTATCATAATCTGCACCTATAGGCTTGTTCTTTGGAAGTGTTTTTAGAATTCGAGAAGAGGGTAAATAAAAATCATCCATATGCACAATAGTTGTATTTAATAATCTCCCTTTTAACTTATCAGCGAGTGTGCTTTTCCCAGAACCTCCACAGCCATCTATCCCAATTAACAAAGTTGATTGTTTTTGAGGAACTGAATCAATCAGCCTAACCAAATGTTCAAAATCATTACTGCTTTTAAGAGTTTTATCATTCATAACCTCACCGCCTTAAATTGGAAAACCATCTTGTTAACTAACCTGTATAAAATATTTTCTATTAATGTATTATTAAATCCTTCTTCCCTGCCCTACACCTTATCTAAATCTATGATTAATTTATTACCTTCGATTTTAAAATCTGTGGAATAATTTACAAACTGGATTTTGATAGTTCAATTTTATTCTTAACTTATGTTCACTATAAGACCATAATGCTGCTTAACCAATTTGATTTCATTGACCAATAGCATAATCCATAAGCTTTCCTTCTTATTTCCATAAAGAAAAGTCATCATAAAGATATCTCTATTTCACTGCTAATTTTAGTACCATCAAATCCTCATCATAATATCGGCCATTAAACTTTAAGGCATTTCTTTCTATACCATAGACCTCAAATCCCAACGACTTATATAATTTCTTTGCATAGTGATTATCAGATACAACAGTTAAATTGATTTGCTCCAATCCCTCAGAGTTCTTCGCTTTACTGATAAGTTCATTCATCAATAACTTTCCTAAACCCTGACCTCGATTGCCTGGAGCTATGTACATTCCATAAACATTTCCTTTATGCCTGGTTTTGAGATTGTCTTCACGTATAAAGGTAACAATGCCAACTAAAGATTTTCGATTATCAAAGGCACCTACAATATACTTGTCCATTGTTGGTTTTATTCGTTCCTTTACCATGTCTAAAGAATATCCCACCTCTCTCTCATAGGTTGAACCGAATGCTTCCGGGTTCATTTTCAATGCATTCAATCGCACTTTCTGATATAAATGAGCATCGGACTCTTCTAAAATACGAATATTCATCAACTACTCACTCCTTTAATTTGCATGGAATTATGTATTGCATAATCTATTCTTTTTTTCGCTCCTAATATCCTTCTTGCACTAACCTCCCATCTTATAAAAAGCTTAATTATTTCCTGTACACTGCTGTCTCTTTTCTCACAAACAAATTATTCTATTTCATATTTTTTGTTTAACACTATTTATATAGGGAAAATAATTCTATTGAGGACTATTCCGGTTCAGAAGCAGTGGCTGAACCGTGCCTCAAATTCTTTATAATACTACGAATGGAGGAGACATGAAGAATATTATTAAAATAGCCAGTGCATTTATGGGAATTATCATAGGTGCCGGTTTTGCATCAGGACAAGAAATTTTACAGTATTTTACTAGTTTTGGAATGAAGGGAACGATTGGAGCCTTTCTCTCGATCCTATTGTTCGGATATTTGGGAATGGTTTTAACTAAGCTGGGCAGCCGGCTTCAGACAGACTCACATAAGGAAGTTATTTATAAAATCAGTGGACGTTACCTCGGCGTTCTCATCGATTCTATCCTCGTATTTATCCTTTTTGGAATTGGAATTGTCATGATTTCTGGTTCAGGGTCTATTTTCAATCAGCAGTTTGGGTTGCCAAGTTTCGTTGGCATCATTATCATGACGATTCTCATTTTAATCACAATCCTTTCCGACGTAGACCGGGTTGTAAAAGTTATTGCTATGATAACCCCTTTTCTCATATTGGGAGTGGTCGTATTATTTATACATAGTATGGTGACCATGGAATATTCTTTCTTTGAGCTTGACTCTATAGCGAACGAACAGTCTTCGGCTACAAATCATTGGCTGAGTTCTATTATTAATTATGTTTCACTTGCAATCGCAATGGGAGCATCCATGACTCTGGTAATGGGCGGCGATGAACCCAAGGAGAAAATTGCTTCGATCGGAGGACTGGCGGGAGGTATAGGTGTAGGAATTTTAATTGTCCTGCATCATCTAGCCATCTTTGCACAAGTTGATAAGGTAGGGCACTTGGACATGCCCTCACTAGGGCTGGCCAATCAAATATCACCACTTTTTGGAGTTCTCTATTCCATCATTCTATTCGGCATGATTTTTAATTCAGCTGTTAGTATGTTCTTTTCGTTTGGTACACGCTTCTTTACCCCGAAAACGAAAAAATACAATTGGTTCGTGGTTATTTCTGTACTCGTCGCTTTTGCTGCAAGCTTCTTTGGATTCAAGCAGTTAGTTTCCTTTTTCTACCCACTGTTTGGATATCTCGGTATGATTTTAATTGTCGTACTCGTTATCGCATCAATTAGAATGAAGCCTTTAAAAGATAAAACGGATTAATCGGTATCAGTTACGCGTTTCAATAAGGATTTAGAAAAGCATTCTTCCGAAAAAAATAAAGAAATCCACTGTAATAGAAAAAGAGATTCGTCAATTTTGATGAATCTCTTTTTCTTGTGCTAATTTTACCTTTAAGTTCACCTTTACTTCCTGTTAACAATTCAAATTTAACTGAGTGTATTCGATTTCTCTTGAGTATCATCTGGAGATTATCAATTGTAGATCTTTCACGCTGAATATAGCATCTCTGCTTCCCATCTAACCCTAACTAACTGTTTCTTCATTAAAAAGGATTGTCCCCTGCTTTGTAGGTTTTCGGTCATTTAAGTTCACCCCCTTAAACTTCGGCTCATAGTTGGCCACGGGTTTAATCCCTAAGGATTGGTTCCACTGATTATCATGCTATTATTCATTTTCACCCATATATATTAGAAATCTGACCAGGTATATAAAAGCTGTAGTACTATATCCAATTGCTTCCTATAATAAAGGGAGAAAGATCCATAAAAAAGGGTGGGGGTGGAATATGAGGATAGAAATCCAGTTAGATAGTGAATGTAAAGATCCCAAAATCGTCATACATGCTAGTGAGATGACAAATGAAATTTCAAGTTTACTTGAAAAACTTTCAGGCAATGAATACCAATCACTGATGGGTTATAAAGGTGATGAAATTCTTTTGATACAAATGGACGATATCTTGCGGATTTATACTGAAGGTCAATATGTTTATGCACAAGTAAATAATGAAAAATTGCGCTTACGACAAAGATTATACCAATTAGAAGAAATGGTCCCGCGCCAACAATTCATCAGAATTTCAAACTCTGAGATTGTCAATTTTGAAAAAGTTAAAAGCTTAGATATGAGCATAAGCGGAACAATCACTCTGAAATTCAATACCGGCGATCAATCATATGTCTCGAGGCGTTATATTAATAAGATAAAAAAACATTTAGGAATATGAGGTGATGAAGATGAAGACAATTATCGTAAGAGGGGCAATAGGATTTCCGCTAGGCGTTTTTATATCAACCTTTATAACCCTTTGCATTTCACTTGGCATTGGGGATGGGACGTTTTACGCTGTAGTACCCAGCTTAATAGAGACCATGGGTACAGAATTAAATGCCTATCTACTGCAATTTATTTTAAGCGGATTATTAGGAGTTGCTTTTGCTGCAGGCTCTATCATTTTTGAACATGATAATTGGAGTCTTACAAAACAAACAACTCTACACTTTTGCTTAGTTACCATCGCCATGTTTCCTGTCGCCTATTACTCCCATTGGATGGAGCATTCCTTTATAGGATTTTCACTTTACTTCCTTATCTTTGTGGTCATTTATTTAATGTTCTGGGTCTTCCAGTATCTATTTTGGAAGCGAGAAATTAATCGTTTGAATCATTCATTAAATAAACCATAGACACCCACTTTAGAATTACAGTTTTCCTACTAGCAATAAGGTATTCTGCCTCCTTTTAAAAATAGTTTTGATAGGAGGTAAACTTAATATCTATAAAGACACCCCAATAAGATTTGTACAACTCAAGTTATTCTTACAATAAGAAAAGGTGACCCTCTTCTCTCTAGAGTCACCTTTTCTTTTTCTGAGCCAAATTATGCGGTTTCCTATCGATTTACCGTTACCGTTGTAAAGACGAACTTGTCGTGATGATGCCGTGAGAAAGAGTATTCAAATGGTATACCAGTAATCAAAAAGGCAACTTGTTCGACTTCCAAGATAGGATCGTCAGCTCTGCAATCCAGGTATTTTTGATCCAGTTCATTTGATTTACATGCTCTGATTTTACGGTGTGCTCCACCCATTTTTAATTCAAGTGTTTCTTTAATATGCTTATATATGGAAGAATGAAGAACCTCATCATTAATACCGGGAACCAGATTAGCCGGCATGTATGTTTTTTCTATTACATATGGTTCATCATTTACAATCCTGAGACGAATAATATGATAGACAGGTGTATCAAGGCTGATCCTTAGTTTACTGGCTACTTGCTCAGAGGGAAATTGAATTTCAAAGGCAATTACCTTGCTTTTTACCTCATCATTATTGGCCAGATTGGATAGTCCAATATTTTCTTCACTGATGATATTCACTTTATTGTCATCAAATGGAGGCTCGATAATAAAGGTACCATGTCCTCTTTTCCTATATAAAAGCCCCTCTGTAACAAGAATATTCAAAGCTTTTTTCATCGTTACCCTGCTGCTGTCAAATTCTTTCGAAAGAGTATATTCGTCTGGAATCGGCTGGTCCTTTGAGTAATAATCACTCTTTACCCTTCGCCTCATTTCATTTGCAATGGCCTCGTACTTGTTCATTCCTAACACCTTCCTAAACGCTTCTTATAAGTCAATCATAAATACTATCACAGGAAAAATATAGTGTAAAAGTAAAGGTATGCAAATTATAGTAATCAATGCCCTGATTCTTTGTTCTATTCCATATAACGTATTACATCGAAATATCAAATCATGCTTGAAGATATGATTATACTTATATCTTTAAATGATTATAACTTTCCCTTGAATTTGTAATCATTTAAAGGTATATATAGAATATATTGTAAAAGTTAGGGTGGCCAACATGAAGAATCTGATAAAACTTTTTATTGATTTCGTCTCTCAATATACTATTTCCAGCTATTATTTCTGGCTTTATATAGTTAGAGGTGGAATCATCTATGGATTTGTTTCCGCTTCAGTTGGACTGATCCATGCTGTTGAACTCATTCACCGGAAAGAAGATGATTCAATCCGTTCAGCTTTTCAAGAATCCTATAATAAGAATAAAAGTTATATAGGGTTATCGTTTCTATTATTTTTATTCAGCGGACTTTCGCTGATGTCTATCTATCCACCGCTTCACGAGGCCTTGCCTATCTTAACATGGCTGCAAATACCGATTTTGATCTGGACTTTTCTTTTATGGACCATTGCTATTTATAGCATTTACTTCCTTGCTCATGATCAACGGAATACTCATTCCGCAAAATGGATCTATGCACTGGCTTTTGATACTTGCATTCGCCATCCACTCCGTAGCCTGGTTATATTGCTGATGATCTTAGCTTTCACATTGATAATCAAAGTAAATTTAGTCGCCTTTATTTTTTTGGCACCGCCTCTATTAATCATTGCGACCAAAAAAATTGTCTTCATCCCTAAGATTCTGACAAACTAATACCTTTATAAAAAGAGCTGCTTGAAAAGAAGGACTTTCCTTTCAAGCAGTTTTTTCTTCCTCTACTATAATGGACTTGAAATACTTATTTTACTGAACCAGAAACTCCGTTATAAATATACTTTTGAAGGGCCAGGAAGACGATTAGTATTGGTGTAATTACGATAATAACACCCGCCAGAATGACCGGCCAATCCGTTCCATATGGTCCTTTAAAGGCAAATAACGCTGTTGAAATAACCTTCAATTCAGGTGACGGCATATACAGGAATGGATTGTAGAAGTCATTGTAGATTCCCACACCGCTAATAATAAGAATCGTAATCATTGGAGCTTTGAGCAAAGGCAAGATAATCTTGCGGTAAATTTGAAAGTAAGATGCGCCTTCCATGATTGCTGCTTCATCCAATGAAACTGGAATATTGTTAAGGTACTGCAGGAATACATAGACAGCTATTACGTCTGTGCCAAGATTCAGCACAATAACCGACCAAATCGTATTGAATAAGCCCATTCCTTCAATAATCTGGAATGTTGCAACCTGTGTAGTGATTGCCGGAATCAGGGTTGCAAGGAGGAAGAGTCCCATAATAGGTTTCTTCAATTTAAAATCAAATCGGTTCAAAACATATGCAATCATCGTTCCAAGCAAGAGTTTTCCTACAATTGAAACAATAAAGATGATAAGCGTATTTTTAAACCCAACAGTCATTTGGCCATCTATGAATGCTCTTGTATAATTGTCAAACGTAAATTGTTCCGGTAAAGCAAGAACACCAGTTGTCAGGAATTCCTCTTTTGACTTGAATGATCCAATAAACACAACCAATACAGGTAAAATAGCAACCGCTACTCCAAGCAGTAAGCTGCCGTATTTTACAATGGCGCCAAGCAGTTTCTTAATGTTGTATGCATGATCCTGCTTTGCTGGAATCTTTGGTTCTGTCACACTGACATTTGCCTTCATGGTCACACCTCTTTCTCTCTAGTCATGTATTTTTGAATTAATGTCACGACGATGACAATGACTAACAATATGAGGGCCATGGCAGACGCCAGTCCTAGCTTCTGGTACTTAAAGGCTGTATCGATTGTTTGAATGACAAAGGTTTTCGTTCCATTTGATCCACCCGTCATAATGTATGGGATATCGAATACACTTAGGGAACCGCTTATTCCTAAAATGATATTCAGGAACACAATCTGTTTGATACTCGGTAAAATAATGTATAAAAATTGCTGGAACCGGCTGGCACCATCAATTTCCGCTGCTTCATAAATTTCAGGATCAATGGACTGAATAGCTCCCAGGAATATGATGAAGTTGAACCCCATATATCTCCAAATCGACGTAAACGCCAGGGACATATTGTTTATAGAACGGTCTCCAAGCCATAATTGGATTTGACTATCTAACCCAAGGAAAGTCATGACCGTATCCAATGTTCCTCCGGCTTTGAAGAAATACAAGAAGATGAACCCAATAGCCACTCCATTTAAAAGGTACGGAAAAAACAAAATACCCTTCCAAAAGTTTGCGAATTTCACCTTGAAAGTTAGGATCGTGGCAAAGTATAAAGCAATTCCCAGTTGGATAAATGTCGCTACAAAATAGTAGAGACTGACTTTAAATACTGAAAAGTACTCTGGGTTTGTAAAGACCTTTAAATAGTTGGCGAGACCAACATTCTCCTTCGTCGGACTAATCCCATTCCAATCCGTAACACTGTATTGAAGCATTTTTACTAGCGGATAATAAGAAAATAATAAAAGCAAAAAAACAGGTAAAGCTGAAAACAGAAAAATGATAATACGACGCTGCGCCTTATAACTCAAATTTATTTTTTTCATCGCTTTTACTCCTCTTATCTCATTAGCTGGCCCTAATGGACAAAGATACTTTTCAAATCCTTCTGTATTAGAGGAACTGGGGTGTTACAGTATGAATTCTGCAAACACCCCAGTATATTCAATAAGATGATTCTCCTTACTTGCCAACCTCTTCCATTGCACTGGACCATTTTTTGTTCAAGTCTTTCATAATGGCATCAAAGGATTCTTTTGTATTGCCTTTTGCCGCATCGATAATACGTTGCTTCGTTGCTTCTGTTGTATCAATACCGATTTCAGATGTGTTGTTGATGTCACTAAATAGAGATTCTTCTCCTTTAGGTGATGGATTAGCCTGGATAAATTCTACTCCAGCTGTTTCCATCGTTTTAAGAGCTGCTGGCATTTCTTCGCCAACCTTAGGAGAGATGGCTCCTGTATCTTTTGTATAGTTAGATTCATCAATAAACCAGTCTACGAACTTACGAGCAGCTTCTTTTTGTTTGCTGTTCGCATTAATACCGATATTGTAGTCTCCGCCAATCGCAGCATACTGTTTGCCATCTTGTGCGGTAATTGGGAACGCTGCATACTGAATATCTTCTGGATTTTCAGCAAGAGCTTGAACTTGTTCAATTGCCCAGCTGCCTAGAACCATAACAGCAATTTTTCCGTCTGCCAAATCTTGTTTGGATTGTTCCCAATCAGTTGTGGAAGGATCAGCTTCAGTTAAACCTTTTTCCGCTAAATCATATAAAAGTTTGTAGCTTGTGTTCATTACTTTACCATCTGCAAAAGGGTCTTTATCTTTCACCATTTTATTCGTAACATCCGGATCACCGGAAGCACCTGTACGGATGAAGTCCCAGTTAGTTAATGTCCAGCCGGAAGCGTAGTTTGTGTATAAAGGAGTTACATCCGCGTTCTTTTTCTTGATTGTTTCTAATGCAGCTACGAAATCTTCTGGTGTTGTTGGAACAGTATCAATACCTGCATCTTTAAATACCTTCATGTTAAGGATGACACCAGTCGTATTAACTGCAATCGGAATACCATAGGAAGTACCTTCATAAGAACGGTCACTTAAAAGCATATATTTCTTTGATAATTCATCCTGTTTACCAAGCGGCTCAAGGAAGTTTGCATTGTCTTCAGGCTTAATCGTTGTTGGAATCATGAACACATCACCGTAGTCTTCTGAGTTCATCCTAATTTGCATTTGACCGGCATAGTCTGTAATCGTTTCCACTTTTACTTCTATATCGGGATGATTTTTATTAAACTCTGCTATGTATTCATCCCATTTCCCATTACCTGTCCAGTCTGTCTTGTGGTTGATAAAAGTGATTGTTTCTTTTCCTGACTCTTTAGAATCGGAATCACTATTGCTCTTATCACTGCAACCTGTTAATGCAAGGGCCAGAGCACTTGCGGCAACCCCCATACGGAATAATTTCTTCATTCCAGTTCCCTCCAAAGTATAATTTGGTAAACGCTTACAAAAATATTGTAGCATCCTATGTTTTAGTTTGTATAGTCTTTTATTACAAAAAAGTAATACTTTTGAAATGTTGTAACTTTTTATCAACAAAACAGACAATCTTTCAGTCTTGTAAATTAAAAGATTTCCTTATAATATCGATAAATAACTTTTTCTGCGGGCTTTCCATAGACAGCATAGTCCTGATCAGAATCTGCCTTTTCTATAGGATATAAATGAGCTTTCCAGTCCCATAAGGCAAATCCTTTTACCCAATCTCGCTTTACCGTTGTGCTAAACATCTTTTCGTACCACTCTTTTTGGACATTGACATCTGCTTTCCCTCTTAATGTCCAGTCATTTGGGAGCAAATCTCCACCCTCCCAGCTCGGACAGCCGGCTTCACAGAAGAAAAATGGTTTAGCGTGTTTCTTGACAACGCTTTCAATACGATCAAGCTCTTGTTCCCATTTATCAATCGGATAATAACCGCTAGAAGAGATCACATCAACAGCGTCCCACCATTTTAGAATATCTTCTTGGTACTTATCGCAATTATAAGTAACAAGTCCACTGTACAGCTTCCGGACCTCATTTATTAAATCACGCCATTCCTTTTCACGGCGGTCTGCATTGACCATTTCACAGCCGACCACAAACATGGAACACTTCGTTTCTTCAGCTAGTTTCGCGTAATGAAGAATGAATTCATTGTAAGAGGCAAACCATTCAGACCATTTAGGCTCACACGGAACATCGGTATCAAAGAAATTAATATGGGCACGCCATGTCCCGTCCGAAACATTCACCATCGGTTTTAAAATAACCTTTAAACCCAGTGATTGTGCAAAATGGACCATCTCGATGATTTCTTCATCACTGACCACATTCGGATGTTCCCTCCAGTTAATTACAGTGGACTGGGGTCGATCTTGCTCTGCCACAACCGTTAAAACGACATGATCAATTCCGCATCTTTCTTTTAAAGATTTTAAAGACTGTTTTGCCTTCACATCCTCCCATTCTCCGCGCTTACTCATATAACCAAAGCTAAATCCCTTAATAAAATCCATCATATTCTCCTTTCAAATGATTTAACAAAATGTAACAAAAAGTAATATTAATAGATTGATAAGTATATACATTTGTTGTAAATTAATTATATATTTTCCATTTATTTTCGTAAAGAAAAATTAAAAAATTGAAAGTACGTGCAGATATGGATCATAAACAAGAATACTACCGTAAAATGCTTTACTTCACCATTCCAATCACGATTCAGTTATTAATCATCTCCAGTTTGAATATGATTTCGTCCAGACAAGTTTTCTTTTCATGTTGCTTGTTAAAAAGGAGTTTATTTCCTGGAAAATGATCAAAGAAAACCTAGAGCAGACGCTATATTAAGTTGCTATATATGCCCTTGCAAGCTCACATGAAATCATTCGGGCTCTTCTCGGTGTAAAACGAACGTTATCTAAGAAATGGATCCAAAATATTGTCGAAGAACATGAGGAGGCTGTTCCAGTTGGAAAAGATTGAATTTAAAAAGGAATTAAACGAAAGAATTCTCCCCTTTTGGATGAAACTATTAGATTATGATAATGGCGGATCATATGGAATTCTAGATTATAATTTAACCATGCACAAAGATAGTCCTAAAGGAGGTGTGGTAGGAGCACGTCACCTGTGGAGCTACTCGGGCGCTTACCTTCTCACGAAAGATGAAAAATATTTGCGGGCCGCTGAGCATTCCTACCATTTCTTGATTAATGCGTTATGGGACCAAGAACATAAAGGAATCTATTGGCTTGTCGATCACCTTGGGCAGCCTCTCATCTCAACCAAGCACATCTATGCACAAAGCTTTGCTATTTATGGACTTAGTGAATATGTCAAGGCATCTGACAATAAGGAAGCCTTAACCTATGCCATTGATCTTTTTCATCTTCTTGAAGATACATGTTTTTCTACTACATACGGAGGTTACAAAGAGGAATTTACACAGGACTGGATACAGACCGAGCATCATCTGCTGAATGAAGGTGCTAATGCTGTTTTTACTACTAACAGTCATCTTCACCTATTAGAAGCCTATACAAATTTATATAGTGTTTGGCCTGATAGGCAGCTGTTGAGCAAAATCAATTATCTGTTGGATTTGTTTTATTCAAAAATCTATCACCCTACAGAACATGTTTGCAGAGTCGCTTTTGATGAAAACTGGCAGTCTACAAAAGAGGCGTACTCCTACGGCCATGATATCGAAACGAGCTGGCTCTTAACCGAAACCCTACATATAACCGGTCTTGACCGGCCAGATATTGTAGAAATGAATAAGCAGATTGCTTACAAGGTTGCAGTTGAAGGCATTGATCCGGATGGATCTATCTATGATGCTAAAAAAGAGGGAAACATACATAAGACAAGGATTTGGTGGGCGCAGGCAGAGGCAGTTATCGGCTTTTATAATGCTTATCAGCTTACTAAAGATGAACAATTTATCCAACTCAGCGAACGTGCTTGGACGTATATTCAGAAAAAGATTCACGACCCTCGTACGGGAGGAGAATGGTTCTCAAGGATAGATGAGCACGGAGAGGTAATCTCCTCACTCAGAAATGATCAATACCAAACACCTGAAAATATCGCTGACTCCTGGAAAGGATTTTATCATAACGGCCGCATGTGTTATGAGCTAATTAAAAGACTACCAGAATAAATAAACGGCTCTGTTTAAGCAGAGCCTTATTTTATCCCTCTTCATTAATATTAGCTCAATTAGTATAGTTGTATAACTTAAAAAAATGGTAAACTATTACAGTGAAGTTAATTTAGAACTGATAGTTCCTGAAATGATCTATGGGGGAAAAATATGAATTCTATTATGAAAAATATTATAAGCTTGTTCTTTGAAAAAGCTGAACATCCAGTTAAACCTCTTATGTATGCACAAATTACTGTATGGATTGGCATGGGTATTGCTTCGTTTCCAGTGTTGTATACTAGTCGATTTTATTGGATGTATCTTATGCTTGGAACTAGCTTCCTATTAAATGGTATAGAAAATTATTTAGTAAAAGAAACAAATCGTAGAGGCTACTTAATTTGGTTTATTTGTGCACTACTCTTTTATTTGATAGCAGCGGAAGACTATTTCTTCATCTAGCTAATTGTTCGATTAAGAAATGAAAGAGAATTTGTTTAAAGGTAAATGTTTTGCTCCAAATCAATCATTTTTAGTTAGGAGTTAAAAGAAGATGAGACATAGAAGGAGAAATAGAAACGGCTTTTTTAAAGAATCCCTGTTTGAGATCATTGGTGAAATAATTTGGGAGATTTTAATGTTTATACCAAGGATGATCATTCGCTTTATAAGTAATATTTTTGATTAACCTATTTACCATAGGCACTAAATTGAGGTCATCAAGTATACTTGAACGTGTTTGCGAAGCATTTCACTTAAACAATCAGATGGACATGAATAAACAAATGAGACCAAAAACATTTCTCCTTTACTAACCCTTCGCAATAACCTTTATAAACAGGGCCAAATAAAAATCCTGCATGGTATAGATGCAGGATTTGTTTGTTATTTGCTTTCGCCGTGATTTAGATGATAATTGTATACTGCTCCAATAAGATTGGCATCATTTTCAAACTTGCAAATAGCAATGTCTGGAACAATTTTTGCAATTTGTACCTTATCTAATATTTCCTTAAATTTACGATGTAATTGTGGAATCAAATCTGGTTTAGCCGAGACTCCCCCGCCAATAATAATTTTTTCAGGGTCATAGCTGTACTGTAAGTTATAGATTCCTTGTGCCAGGCTATAATAGAACTTTTCTGTTTCCTCTATTGCTATTTTGTCACCCTGCTCCGCCAGTTCAAATACTTCTTTTCCGCTAATTTTTCCGCTTGGCAGATTGAACCGTTTCGCATAGCGGACAGCCATTTTGACCGGGCTTGCTAATGTACTGAAGGTCTCATCATGGTTCAAGAGCATATACCCAAATTCTCCGCCAAAAAGATGTTTTCCATGATGAATCTTTCCGTCGACAATCACGGAACCGCCAATACCTGTGCCGACTACTACAAAAATAATATCCTTCAGCCCCTTAGCTGCACCCTTCCAAACTTCTGCAAGCGCTGCACAATTCGCATCATTTTCCATGGAAATGGGGCAACCGAATAGCTCTGTTAGCTCAGGGTAAATCTCAAAGTCATGAAGATAGGGAACAGCACTTGCTCCTTCCACGACTCCTCTTCTTTGATTGACAGCTCCAGGTGAACTGATTGCAACTCCCTCAATCATGAACTGATTAGCAAATTTCTGTTTAACCTGCAATAAGGATGTTTTCATTTCCTCCCATGTAGATGGAGTGATAAATGATCCTTTATCTACTATTTCTTCCTTATCCCAAACCGCATACTTTACAGCCGAACCGCCAATATCAAAAACAAGTAATGACATGATTTTCACTTCCTGCTCCCTTGGAATAATAAATATTCACCTAATTTGCAGAACAGTTCCGTTATTCTATATAAATTAGGTGCTTGATCAATCACTTACTTTAATCCATTATTTTCACTAACTTCTTTAATCCAATAACCCGATTTCTTGATGGTCTTCACCTGCGTATGGATGTTATTCGAAATAAATCCATAACGGTTACGGTACGCATTCTTCCATGACCAGCAGTCAATAGGTGTCCATAAATGATAACCATAGCAATTTGACCCTTCTTCTATTCCTTTATGGATCCATTCTAGATGCTCCTCGATGAATTCAATCCGATAATCATCCTCAATCATGCCTTCATCATTCAGGAAACGTTCCTCACGTGAAACACCCATTCCGTTTTCAGACACAAACCACTCGATATTTTTATAATTATCACGAATATTGATGGCGATATCATACAACGCCTTCGGATAGATCTCCCATCCTTTGTCCACATTCATCCTTCTGCCGGGCATATCATAATGATCATAATAACGGTCAGGCATCCAATCGGCTGTACTGTTTGGTGAGATATCCGGCGCCTTTACGCGAGACGGATGATAGAAATTAACACCAAGGGTATCAATCGTATTTGCCTTCAAAATCGCCAGTTCTTCCTCCGTTGATTCCCAAATCACTTTATCTTTTGTTAAAATCTCAACCAATTGTGCCGGGAATTCTCCATATATAGCCGCATTTAAGAACATCTCATTGCGCCATAGATCCGCAATTTTCCCTGCTTTTACGTCTTCTTCCTTATTGGATGCCGGGTAGGATGGAGTCAGGTTGAGAATGATTCCAATTTTTGCACCCTGATTATGAAGACCCAACTCCCTGAAAACCTTAATCGCTTTAGCGGAAGCCAGATTTAAGTTATACGCAACTTGGACTGCCTTTTTTCCATCAACCACCTTTGGATAATGGAATTGATATAAATACTGGCCGTCCACAATGACCATCGGCTCGTTAAAAGTAAACCAGTACTTAACGCGGTCGCCAAACAGCTCAAAGCATTTGCCCGCAAACTTAGCAAACAAGTCAACTACATGCTTTGATTCCCAGCCGCCATACTTCTTGTATAGCTCAACCGGAAGGTCAAAATGGTGGAGTGCCATAACAGGCGTGATTCCTTGCTTAATGAACTCATTAATCACATCATTATAATAGCGAACACCATCCTCGTTGACAGTCGCTGTTTCAAAATCGTCAATCAATCTTGTCCATTGAATTGAGGTCCGGACAGAATTGAGACCAATTTCCTTCATTAATTGAATATCTTTTACATAACTATTGTAGAAATTGGAGGCGGTATCAGGTCCAACCTGTTTGTAAAACTCCTCGGGTTCCAATTCGTACCAGTAATCAAATACATTTGCATGTTTTTTATTAAATCTACCTTCACTTTGGGGACCAGAGGTAGCTGCACCCCACCAAAAATTATCCGGAAACTTTTTCATGATTGCCTCTCTCCTAAACAGTTAGTTTATTGAATTCAAATAAAATAGTTTGCTATTGTAATCCTTCGTTTTCTCTCTGGACCAAAATTCATCCGCTTTTCCGGTAAAGTTTTCTCCGAAAAGAAGACCGATTTGCATTAAATCATCGCCAAACCTTTTCCCGTCTCCATTGATTTGGTACATTTTGTCCTCTGCCAATCCTTTTAGCTTTAATCGTTCATATGGACGATTTGGCTTTGATAAAACCTCATAATAGCCAACAATCGCCTCCGTTTGATCCTTTGAAACAACCATCCATGCCGTTTCATTGTTGGTAAACGGACTTAATAACCGGAAAAATGTCCCTTGCTGGATCAAAGCGCGATGCTGCTTGAAAAAGGTAATATCCTTCTTAATCTGGTCCTTTTCCTCCTCCGATAGAAGGGTAATATCCAGCTCATATCCAAATGTACCGAAGAAGGCAACATTAGCGCGCATTTCCATGCTTGTTGTCCTTCCCACCTGATGATTCGGAACAGCAGATACATGACTGCCAATACTGGATAATGGATAAACGAATGAAGTTCCATATTGAATTTTTAACCGTTCAACTGCATCTGTATCATCACTTGCCCAGCCTTGAGGTGCATAGTAGAGCATCCCTGGATCGAAACGTCCTCCACCGCCTGCACAGGATTCGAATAATATATCAGGATACTTCGCTATCAGCCTCTCGTATAAGGAGTAAACACCTAAAATGTAACGATGCCATACCTCTCCTTGCTGATCCGCCGGCAATGCTATGGAATAGGCCTCTGATATATAGCGGTTCATATCCCATTTGATGTAGTCAATTTGACAGTCTGATAGAATCGCATCCATTTGTTCGTATACATTTTCGACTACTTCAGATCGGGAAAAGTCCAGGACAAACTGATTTCGGCCGTGAGATAGTCTCTTGCCCGGAACCTGGATTAGCCAGTCTGGATGTTCTTTAAATAGCTTAGTATCCTTGCAGACCATTTCCGGTTCAAACCATAGACCAAACTTTAATCCCAAGGCGTGTATCTTTTCTGATAACCCCTTCATTCCATTAGGCAATTTAGCACTATTAACAAACCAATCCCCTAATGAAGAGCTATCATCATTACGCTGACCAAACCAGCCGTCATCAAGGACGAACAGCTCCATTCCAAGCTCAGCACCACTACGTGCAATCTCAAGAATTTTTTCTTCATTAAAATCAAAATAGGTCGCTTCCCAGTTGTTAATAAGAATCGGACGTTCTTTATCCCTCCAAACTCCCCTCGCCAATCGAGTACGATAAAGGTCGTGCAATGCCTGACTCATTTCGTTTAAACCAGAGTCAGAATAAACCAGTACGGCTTCTGGTGTTTGGAAACTTTCACCCTGCTTCAGCTTCCATGCGAATTGGAATGGATTAATGCCCATCATCGCTCTTGTTACTTTGTATGTATCCACCTCAATCTGGGCGAGAAAATTACCGCTGTAAATTAAACTGAAGCCATATGCCTCACCGGCATGCTCCGTTGTCTCGGGTAGAACCAACGCCATAAATGGGTTATGAGCATGACTGCTTGCTCCACGTGTACTGGAAATCGATTGGACGCCTGTTATAACCGGTTTCCTTTCAAGATGATTTTCGCGGGTCCAGGCACCATTTAAGTGAATCAATTCAAAATTATCATCTGAAAAATCGATGCTTAAGCTCATCGCTGTTTCAAGCTCGTAGTCTTCAGAACCATTATTCGTAAATTTAGCACTTCTGGCAATAACCGGCCGATCTTTATAAATCGTATAGAATATATATAATGTCAGCTCAGAATACGCATCCTTCAGCAGAATTTCGAGCGTCTCTGCCTCCTCAGGAGATTCCGTATATGTAGCCGGCAGACCAGCAAGGACTGGTTTCCCTTCCATGACTCGATAATCTGCATATTCAAAACGACTGATTCTGTCACCCGCTGGATAGCGAACCTGCTGTGCTGGGTAGCGAAAATCCGAGGTACCAAAACCAGGATACTCTTGTCTGATATGTTCCAGTGATGAAGTATGATCACCCTCAAACTGATTATTCGATGGACGTACTTCTCTTTCCATTAAAAAGTCGAAGTTTTCCTGATGACGAATACTTTTCCCAAAATATAAATGCTCCAGCTGATTGATTTGGTCCATCACGCGGAATAAATAACTTACTTTACTGTTTGATAGATGAAACTCAAGCTTGTTTTTATTTACTTTAATCAATTTATTCATATAATAGGAACCCCTTTACGCGGTCACCAAGCTTCGGCAAATATTCGTGACCATATTCCGGAAAGATAATCATTTCCTTTGGCGAAGTGATTTGATTGTAGACCGCAAATTGCTGGGCTGGATAACAAACATCATCCTCAAGGGCAATCGCCCATTTTACTTCCGCCTTAATTCGCGGTGCAAAGTGTTGCAAATCTATGTATTCAAGAGTGTTGAAGAATTCATCTTCACGCTCATGCATCGGATCACGGAAACGAAACCAATAATGAAGTTCCTCATAGGCAGAAGAAGTAATATTAAATTCAAAAGCTTTACGGTAATCACTTAAAAATGGATATTGCGCAACAACCTTTTTCACTCTTGGTTCCAACGCTGCACAAATCAATGATAGAGCTCCGCCCTGTGAGGCACCCTGAATATATATTTCCTCTTCATTGACCTCATCCATCGACATCAAAATTCTGGCAGCCTGTACAGTATCAAGAAATACAGAACGGAAATACAAACTTTCCGGCCCTTCTTCGACACCGCGGATGATGAGTCCCTTCATCGTTGTTCCTTTTACTTTAGAGTTGTTCTCAGAAAGCCCGCCCTGTCCGCGGCAATCCATAGCAAGGACAGAAAAGCCTTCAGCAGCCCAGCTTACTTTATCGCCAAAATCACCACTGTCTCCATGATATCCATGGAACATAAGCATTCCGGGTATTTTTCCATTTACTTGTTTCGGACAAACATATTGGCATCTCACCCTTGCTCCTTCAACACCAATAAAATACAAATTATAAAAATCAGCGACTCGGGAAGGAATTTCAACTCTCTCTAATTCATAATCCAATGGAAGCCGTTCAAGCTCTTCCAGTTGTTTATCCCAAAATTCATCAAAATTCGCAGGTTTTATTCCACTTCCAAGATAATTCTGATATTGATGGATGACTTTTTCTGCTTTCATAAGAACACCCCTTCTTTTGGTATCGCTTTCATTATAAAGAATATACAAAATTATGTAAATGTATATATTTTATGAAAATATGTAAATCCTTTTAAATTTAATTCTACTAGTAAAATAGACTTATCATTTTACATAAAATATTCACATTTTACGGTCATATTGTATTTATAAAGCTTGTTAGTATGGCTGAACAGAGGATTAAACAGTAATGGCGGAGAATAAGTTATCTAGTAAAATGCAACAAAATAATCTAAGGATGGGAGATAAACTTGGCTTTTAATGATACTTTTAGATTTGGTTCTCATGCCATCATATTTAATTCGGAGGGTCATATCCTTCTATTAAGTTAAAGCCTAAGTCATTATATATATATTCACTACTAACAGAGCATTGTTACAAGTAGGATTAATATCCCTTTCTGTTGAACTCTTTATGTTGCTAAGATACAGTTTAGTGCAATTAGAATAGAGGTCTTAATAACCTTAAAATCAAAAAGAAAATATAAACCGTATAAATACAAGGAGATATACTTTGAGAAAAATTAGGGAAGCAACAAAAGAGGATATGATAGAAATTTATAAGATGGGCTATGATGTTTGGGGAGATAAATTACCATTTAAAGAATATATAACTATGTGTGAAAACTCTAGTAAGTATAAAAAGGGGAAATGGTACGTTCTTGAAGCAACAGGAACAAAGCAATTATTAAGCTCCCTCGTCGTATATGAACTAAATCTTTCTGGAAAACAAGTTGTAAAAGGTATTGGTTCAATTGTTACTCCTTTTTATTTAAGAAAAAACGGATATGCTACTACTTTGGTCAATAAAACAATAAATAAATTAGAACAGGATGATAACTGTAATAACTTTTTCCTTTATAGTGATATTGGGATAGACTTTTACAAAAGATTAGGTTTTGTTGTTCTACCAAATGATAGTCAAAAATATGAAGACAGCATTTGCATGTATTATTCGAAGAAAAATGTTTTCGCCACGCTATCACTTGATATTCCTGACTACTTCTAAATACCTCCTTATTATGCTAACGACTGCAGAGGCACAAGCAGACAGCGGTATGCTATCTCTCTTTTTTCATTAACAACAATGTTTACGAATAGAGCCTTCTCAAAACAAAAATACCCCAAAAGTGAACTGCCCCCCAATTGTTAGACACACGTTTAACAATTGGGGGTGCAGTTCACTCTAACTTTCGGGGTGAAACATCATTCTACTGAGCTGTTTTTATTCTTCTATCTTAATTGACCATTTTCCATCGGCTTTGACTACAATCGCAAAATCACCGTTTTCCAGTTTATTGCGGGTGGAGCCGCTATAGTTTCCGATTTCATTGACAAGTAAGCCCGTTCCATTAATACGAACGATAAAATTAGAGGATCCCTGATGTGTGGATGTGAATTTATAGTTTCCGCCGCCGGCTCTTACAAAAACAACATCATCCCCTTCTCCACTGATTTCAGTTGGAAGTTCAGCTGGGGTTGGTGGAATTTGCTGACTTATAGAGAAATTCCAGTTACCAGATGCCTTAATATCTAAATAATAGTTACCAGTCGTATTAATCATGGCAAACGTCTTTCCTTTGTAGCTGCCAATCTCGTTGACTAACAATTCTACATTATTGCCTGCTTCATCCATCAATTTCACAATGAAGTTACTACCGCCAGTGTAGTTTCCTTCAAAAACGGCAAATCCAGCTTGCAGATTAATCATATCTGTTGATTCATCACCTGAACCGCTTAGTTTTATTTTGGACTCTTCATAGATTTTTTCCTTTGCAGCCAACTCAGCTGCCTCAGCTTCTTTTACTAATCTGTCTGCATAGGATTTAGCTTCTTCGTTACTCGCAAATGATTCAACTGACAGCACTTTCGAATAGTCCGTTCCAACTACCACGTATCCATCTGTCGCTTTTAATACATGTCCTTCATTTCCATTTCCAATTGAGTAGGTCTCTCCTGTTTCCACGTTCAATTGATCTTGCTCTATTTGCTTATAATCCTGATAATCCATCCCTTTTTGAATGGCATTTTTTACATCTGCTACGGCAGAAGGAGCAATCTCTTCCTTTTGCTCTTCTTTTGCTGTTTCTTGCTTTTCATCCGTTACGGTTGCCTCTGTTTCCACTGGAGCTTCTTCCAGCTCATCTGAACTGTTCATTGCACCAACCATAAACACGACAAACATGATTGCAGCCATTTTAAGATGTTTCTTTGCCTTACCTGTTTTTCGTAAGCCGGAAATCACTGACAAAATCAAATAAACTATAAATGCTAAAAAACCAGCCATACCGATAAACATAAACACTGTACATATCTCCAATCTATGATGTTATTTATAGGTTAATCCTGCCAAGGTATATGGCAATATACCTGTCACCTCTATTGTTTTACTAACGCTTCCTTTACCACTTGGATTTTTAGAGGCCTAAATACCTTTTCGCTTCTATTCCATGCCAAGAATCCATGTTACGGTCGAGCGTTAAAACTAAAGAATAAATAAAAAAATTGTTATATCACTTTATATAGTCCAAGTTACCCGCCCTTCTAATTGATTTATCAGTATAAAATACCTAAAATTTGCTCATATGTATTATGATGGTTTTTTCAAGTATCTGTAAATAGTAAATTATTGGTTTGACATTGTTCTACAGGGGAATTGTGTAATAAAACGATGCATAAGGAGGAATAGAAATGCTAACATTTTTACCAAGTAAGGATCCTTCTACTATCGCAGTAGAAATGTACGGGAAATCGACTGAAGAAGATGCACGTAAATTAGATAACTTTGTAAAAGAAAATTTATTGGATGGTAAGGAATTTAATTTACTAGCTGTCATTGAAAACGTTGATGGAGCCAGCCTTAAAGGTCTGGCAGAAGGAATCAAATTCGATACAAAACGAATGAATCAATTTAACAAGATTGCAATTGTAGCAGATCAGAGTTGGTCCAATATGATTGCAACGCTCAGTAATTTGGTACCGGGCATTGAAGCTAAGCATTTTGACTCCGATCAGCTGGATGATGCTTGGAATTGGATACTCGGATATAGACAACTCAGTGACGATCCGACAAATGTCATTCTTTAAAATAGCCAGTAATTAACTCCCTACAGTTTTTTAGGGAGTTATTTTGGTTGTGTTATTAATCTATTAGCTAGCCATACTTCGATTCAGTTATAAATTAACGATCCTTAAAAGAGAGTAATCTTCTACTATATTACTTTCTTTTTGGCTGTGTTAAATTTCAATGTTGATATTAGGTGAGATTAAAGGGAAACCTTATCAATAAGGTTTCCCACCATCTGTTTATCACGAACGATTTTACAACCAACCCACAGATATTATGTCATCGTGGAAAAACTCAATCACATATTTTGATAAAGGGCAGTAAATCCACTGGTCTGGTCCCATACTCATAATCTCTTCAATATTGTCCAAAGCTGTCGTTAATGAAGTCTTGACCACAGGGTATTTGTATAATCCGACAATTATATAGACTGGTAACGTATTTTCCAAACTTTGTTGTGATAGGAAAAACGGTATATTTGAAATATCTTCGTTCGGGATAACTATTTTGTTACTCAACTTATCCCAATCAATTCTTCCGTACCACGCAATCGGAAAGCATTCTGTCATTTCAGTTTCAACCTTATCACTTTCTTTTTCATCTAATATTTCCACTTTATCTTTATCAGGGAATAGTTCTAACATCTCCGTAATTCGTCGTTCGGTTTCTAATTTTTCTTCATTCTTTTTTCTTTCTCTCAGTATTTCTTCCAAACGCCTTTTTCTTTCTTCTCTTTCCATAAGTTAATTCTCCCTTTCAGATAGCTGTGCTAAATAAACAGGTTTTTCAAAATAGAGAAGAAACTAAGCTCTGAATTTTGATAAACGTAAACTATCATAAGTATCAGTCATTTCAAATACAAATGATGTGAGTAAGAACTCTTTAATGTTGTGTTTTGTGCTTTCGTTACTCCTGCTATCTACAAACAAGAACCACGCAAGGTAGTTATCTAAATACTTTGTAGCCACACCTTTAAATCGGTCTATCCATTGTTTCATACGAGAATGGAGACCATTTACATTTTGAATGTGATACAAGCCCTTGATAACGTGCTTACCATCGTTTGATTTAATTCTGTAATGTTCAATTCCTTTCTCTTTAGCATAGGTTTTGTAGGCTCTCCAAGCGTCTGTAACAAGTACATTATTCGGTGTCAGTTTAGAACCTATCATATTTTCTACCTTGGTTTTAACAACACGCCCCATACAAGCTACTTTTGATACAGTTGCTTTGGTGCGGTCTCTTGCGACAAGAACACAAACTTGTTCGTGGCTTATTCCTCTATGCTTAGATTTGCCACCTCGCTTACGAGGTTTTCGTTCTGTAATGCCACGTTGACCTTTTTGAGAGTATAGGAAATAGGTCTCGTCAACTTCGACAATACCTTCGAATTGCTCAAAATCCAATTGTTTTAATGCACTTAACAATTTGTGTCTCCAATAAAAAAGTGTAACCCAAGTAACCCCTACAATTTCGGCAGATTTTCGCAGAGAATAGCCTTTAAACATACAGTCAACAAACGTAATCCATTCATCACCTTTACGAGTACGATATAGAACAGTGTTTGTTGTATCAGTAAATGTTTTACTACAACACTTGCAACGATAGCGTTGACGACCATTGTGTTTTCCAAATCGAACAATATGTTCAGATGCACAATGAGGGCATTGAAAGCCTTCTTTAAAACGAGTTTCTCGCATTTCATTGATTAGGCGAACACCGACAGAGGAAGAAGGTTCAACGTAGCGTTTTACCCATTGAAACACTCGTTCTTTTTCTGTATGTGACAAATTGCCGATATGTTTTAATAGATTACTGAACGCTTTGCTCAACCTTGTCGCCTCCCGAATGTTTGTTCTAATGGTAATTATACAAACTTTTCGGTAAGGTTTCAAATATCAACATTTACCTTTAACAGAGCCTTCTTTTTTCTAATGAAAGCAGTGCCTTCTTAACATTCGTCAAAAATGGATAAATTATGTAAATATAATGATATTTAATCCTAAATAATGGACAAACGGAACATTTATTTGGTAATTTATAAGTGTAGGATAATATGCCTAATACTAAATATTAGGCGCTGAGGGGGAATGCCATCATGGCACGTATGGAAGGTAAAGTTGCTATTATTACTGGAGCGGCTCAAGGTATGGGCGCGGCACATGCTCGTAGATTAGTAGAAGAAGGCGCTAAAGTAGTTTTAACAGACCTTAATGTAGAAAAAGGTCAAGCTACAGCTGCTGAACTTGGGGAAAACGCTTTATTTGTAAAACAAAATGTTACTAGTGCTGAAGATTGGGCAAAGGTTGTAGAAGAAGCGGAAAAAGCATTTGGAAAAGTCGATGTCTTAGTCAATAACGCTGGTATTACAATGGCAAAATCTATTTTAGACATGACTGAGGAAGATTATCGCCGTATCGTGGATATTAACCAACTTTCTGTATTCTTAGGAATGAAAGCAGTTATTCCAGCCATGCAAAAAGCTGGCGGTGGATCGATTGTTAATATCTCGTCTATGAACGGAATCGTTGCTGGTGCTATCGGTTATACAGATACTAAATTTGCAGTACGCGGTATGACAAAAGCAGCTGCAATCGAATGTGCAAATTACGGTATTCGTGTAAACTCTATTCACCCAGGTGTCATTGCTACACCAATGGTTGTACAAGAAGATACAAAAGCAGCCGTAGAAGCATTTGCTAAACACATTCCTCTTAAACGTGTGGCTCAATCTGAAGAAGTTTCTAACTTAGTGCTTTACTTGGCATCTGATGAGTCCAGCTACTCAACTGGCAGTGAATTCATCATTGATGGTGGTTTAACAGCACAATAAAACTTAAAGGCATTAATTTAATACTTATAACCAGAAAGCCAAAACCTTTTAAATCAAGGTCTTGGCTTTTTGCTATTATATATACTAAAAAGCAACAGGAAGTGAATCGATTCCTTTTGAGGAAAGGGCAAATTGCCATTGAATTTCCTCCTGAGGTACATTCAGTCTTAAGTCAGGAAAACGTTTTAATAGGGTAGTAAATGCAATATCTCCCTCTACTCTTGCAAGCGGAGCTCCTAAGCAGGTGTGGACACCATGTCCAAATGCTAGGTGATGATCTATTTTCCGCTTCACGTCTAACCCTTCTGAATCAGTAAATACTTCCTCATCTCGATTCGCGGCTTTTACCGTCACAAGAACCATATCTCCTTTTTTAATATTTTTGCCGCCTATCTCTACATCCTCTTTTGCAAAGCGTGGACCCACACTTGTAGATGGACCGTTGAAACGTAATAATTCCTCTACAGCTGATGGAACTAAACTTAGATCGCTTTTTAATGCTTCTAGTTGTTCAGGATGTTCAAACAACAACATCGATCCCGTTGCGATTAAGTTTGAGGTGGTTTCATGCCCAGCAAAAATTAATAAAGTAATCATTGAGATTAATTCTGATTCTTCAAGACGTTCTCCTTCTGCTTCAATCGCAATAAGCTGACTAATTAAATCATCAGAAGGATTGGCTCTCTTTTCTGCAACCAGGTTTTGGGTGTATTCTCCAAATTCCTGTAAATGGGCTGCTACAGTAGGGTCTTGTCTCCCCCAGCCCATCCCCTTCGCAATCGCGGAGGACCATATATTGAGTTTTTCACGATCTGCGTATGGTACCCCCAACATTTCAGAAATCACATTAATTGGTAATGGGTAAGCATAGTCTTTTACAAGATCCATTTCACCCTTAGATTGAACTTTATCAAGTAATTCATCTGCAATTTCTTGAATACGCGGTCGCAAGCCTTCCATATATCTTGGTGTAAATGCTTTTGAGACCAACATCCGTAATCTCCTATGGTCCATACCATCAACAAAAAGCATTGATTTGCCGGTAAAAAATGTGTCAGGTGCTGATGTATCTACCTCGCTATAAATTTTATCTCTAAAACCCTTTTCTCCATCAATAGAGGAAGGATCTACAGTAAATTGTTTGTGATTTTTAAGGATTTGGACTGCCTCATCCATATGTACAACCATCCAAGCTTGACGATCTGCCTCTCCCAAAGGGTTGGGAATAGAAACGATAGGCCCAAGCTCGCGCATTTTTGCAAATACAGAAAATGGATCTTCATTACTCTTTCCACTTAATACACCCAGAACCTGGTTGGAAACCATTTCTTCTGTCTTATTCATCAATCTACCTTCCTTCCATCTTTTCTTTTAGCCTTACATATTCTTAATGATTGTAAGCTCTGATACAATACTCTATTTTTAGTACTCTAATTTGTGTACTATTTCTTAGGATACTATTACCCTGCTATAGAGTAAATGCGAGTAAAGTACTTTTTTAATATAGGTAGAATGAATGTGTAGCTTCAAAGAATCCCTTTCTGTCATATGCAAATATATCCCTTTTATAATAAATACTTTTTGCTCATCTAGACACAATGTCATGGGTGAAAAAACTTTTATTTACAAAAAAAGACCTGCACAAAAGCCATAATAGGCATTTATACAAGTCATGATAAGGAAATTATTTAAGCAAGATCCCATTTCATCAAATCAAATCGTCCTTCTCTACTAAAAAGAATTTCTTTTTCTTTTAGCTTAGGGAAATAACGGGCTGTGAATGTTCTTCTCCTTCATTAATAAATATTTCTAATGAAGAGGTATCTATAAATATTTGCATCGTCTTTAGGCTATCCAGTTTACACGTTCTTGACTCTATCTTCATTGCTTTCTATAACCCACTTTCTTTTTTTCAAGCATACGTTACTAACAAGCTAATAAAAATGAGCTATAGAAGTATTTTAAGTTAAGTCTCAAGCCCTAGAAAACTCTACTGCCTATTATAGATAACCATCAAGATAGCTTCTCCCGTCTAAAAGTTTAATTTATCTGATTAGCCTGCTCTTCAGCCGAATATGTCTTTTTACAATACCATAAAAAGTAAATTATTCTTGTCATACTTTTTACGAAAGGTTGAGATTAATGGGATTTCACTACCTTTAGACATATTTATCTATATAAGAAGTACTTCTTTCTTTCTATTCAGAGTGACAATCTATGCGAAAAAAAGCCTTTTAAAAAAGACCTGTCCTAAAGTCGTTTTTGCAGACTTCCTGAGCAGGTCTATTTTAGTGATTTCATATATTTTATCTATAAAATTATTTCGCTTTCTCCACGCAATAGCCATAAAAGCGATCACAGAGGTCTATGATTTTATCTTGACTGACCAGGGCATTCACCCATTTTTCCGGAATATTTTTCATCCCGTAATACATACCAGCTATAGTTCCCGTTATAAAAGCAATCGTATCAGTATCATTGCCCAGATTGACCGCTTCAAGAACGGCATCTTCATAGGTTTGAGATTTAAAGAAACACCACAAAGCAGCTTCAAGTGAGTGAACAACATATCCATCCGAGCGAATATCATCGCGGTCTGCTTCAAGCAAGCTTAGACTAAAGATTCTTTCATATGAAGCAAATTCTTGTTGATACTCATTCTCTGATCCAAGCTGTTCCCAGCATGTATTGAGTGCAATTTCCAAGGATTCTAAAGGTGAATGTTGATCGTACATATTCAGCAAAAATTCCACATAAATAATTGTACCAAGGGTAGATCTTGGATGGCCGTGCGTGACATGCGCAATTCTCTCTATTTCCTTTTTCCTCGTCTGAAAATCTGGCTCTTTCGATAATGTAAATACAAGTGGCACTATACGCATAAGTGCGCCATTGCCATTATCATATTCCGTTTTCCCACCACACTGAACAGCCGGTACACCTTGCTTATAACGGCTAATAGCATTTGCGGTTGCAATGCCGATATCGAACATTTCACCATATGGGGTCCAGTAGCCTTTATCCTGGTAGGAAACAAAGCGGTTCATCAAATCATTTTCATCTTTTCCTGCAATTAAATTTTCAATCAGGCACATCGTTAGTGATGTATCATCAGACCATGTTCCAGGAGGCATATTATAGGTCCCATAACCGATCATATCTGTAACGCCGGCATTTCTGGCTTTAAATTCTACCGGTACACCAAGAGCATCCCCAATAATCCCGCCTATAACGGTTGAATATATCTTTTCCTTCATTGTATCTGCTGGAACTCCATCTACTTTTCTTGTCATATGGAATCCTCCCTTATACTGTCTTTTATCTCATTTTACCAAACTAACCTTTCTTCTATAACGGGATTTCCCAAAAACTTAATTCCATTTCCTTCAATTTGTTAAAATAGAATGAATATGTTAATATATCAGAATACTTAATTTTTGGATATCCCTCCAAACTACCATAAAGGAGGACTGATAAAATGAAACAAAGTTTATACCTAGCAGGTGCATTTGTAGGAGTCATTGTTGGAGCGGGATTTGGCTCTGGCCAAGAAATCATGCAGTTTTTTACGAATTTTGGCTTTTACAGTATACCTGCTATTTTGCTGGCAACTGTCTTATTTTCCTTTATTGCCATGCAGCTCTCTCAACTGAGCAGCCATATGCAAGCCACCTCACATAAAGAAATCATCGAGGTTCTTTGCGGACGTTTTCTTGGTCAAGCACTGGATATAATTTTATCGTTCTTTTTATTTGGCGTTGGTGTAATTATGATAGCAGGCGCAGGATCAATTGTTGAGGAACAGTTTGGGATTTCTGCCATCTGGGGTTCACTATTTATGACAGTTATCACCATCCTGACCATGCTATTGAAGGTAGAGAAAATCATCTCTATCATTAGCTCAATCACACCATTTTTATTAGTTATTATGATTTTTATATCAGGATACGCGCTAATTAAAAATGGAATCACTCCTATAGACATAGAGCGTAATGTTGATTTAGACAAAGCAGCGGCTTCAAATTGGTTCATGTCCGCATTACTTTATGTATCCTTTAATGTTGCTGTCGGTTTCTCTATGCTATCTGTTATTAGCGGAACGTTTAAAAATAAAAAACAAGCAGCTATTGGCGGAATTATGGGCGGTATCCTGCTCGGTGTACTCATGCTGCTGATTAATATAGGTATGATGACTGATATGGCTAATATGCAAATTGTAGAAATGCCTACTTTATTTTTAGCTAATAGTATCTCACCTTTAATCGGGAACCTGCTATCTATTATTCTATTGGCTATGATTTACAATACATGCGTGGGAATGTTTTATGCATTCACAGTGCGAATCATTCCTCAAGGACGCTTCTTTCATCCTTCAGTTGTGATATTCGGAGCAATTGGTTTTGGTCTTAGCTTTGCTGGTTTTACTACATTGGTAAACACCGTGTATCCAATCATGGGCTATGTGGGATTTATTTTACTGGCAGCAATTGGCTGGTCCTGGATTAAATCTAAGCACCATGCTCCTGAAATCAATCGCATAAACCCCGTAGCTGAAAAAGAAAAGAAAATAGTCTAGAACTTCAAAGGATTCTATCCCCGTACTATTTATGGCACGGGGCTTTTTTAATGTAATAAATGAAAATACTGCTACAATCTTTCCAGTTTTATCGCTTTAAAGATAGGGGGAGAGGATTCCATTGTTTGGCTCATCCATACTTTCACCCTTTGTCCGGTTTTTAGTTCACCTCTATAATCACTTTGATGGATGGATAGACGCCCGACATTTTTATATTTGGCTTGCAGCTCCTCAATCGGCAAATCCACGTCCTCATTCTCAAAATTTGAATCGAGCACAATGAATACAGCATCGGCTTCGCTAATGATAATTGTTCCTTCGATTCCAGGTGAGTCGATTTGTCGTTCAAGTTCATACAGATAAAGAACGATGAGAAGCAATAAGGATAACCCGATATATAGGGAAACTTTCGTCGTAATCTTCAAGATTCCACCTCCCTTACCCACCTTTATCAATACCTTCATTCTGTTATTCCTAAAATTCCCCTCTGCACTTTTTTAATTACGTATATAATTTAATAAAGGGGGAGCTGTAATGAATTGTTTAGGCTGTAATTTAGCACATAAAAAAGAAAATGTTTATGTAGTTTTTGAAGATGATTATGTTTGTTGTATTTTAGATATTGATCCTTATAACGAAGGACACGTTTTGATTTTACCTAAAAAACATGTTCGATACTTTAATGAATTTGACGATAATACGGCAAGCTCCGTAATGATGGCAGCAAAGAGGCTATCAAAAGTGATAAAAATTTTGTTTAATCCGGATGGCATTACAGTCTGTCAGAACGGTGGAGCATTTGATGAATTAACACATTTTCATATGCATGTAGTTCCGCGGTATGAAGGACAAAATTTTGCAGATTTCTATTCTGAAGATGGAGAAACACTTGGAGAAAAGGAATACGACTTGGAAGAGACGAAAAGAAAGATCACCGAAATGCTAAAGGTTTTGGATTAATTTCCACTACCTTTTTTTATTCATTCCATTATACTACACCCGTTTATTTCTTTTTTATTGCTTTGTATACCAGACTAAACTTATTAAATTTAGTAAACTAGCATCACTCCTGCTATCCCCTTCATCTGTGCCCTCCCATTCATTAGTAATTTTGTTCCCTTTTGCATTTCTTCTACGCTCTATTTCGCGCGATACCCTTTCAAGTTTATTCCCAAATGACATATACATTTTTTTCAAATATAATGGTAGGCGAGGTGAAAATATGATAACCACAAATAGCTTTAAAAGACTTGTATCAATTCTAGCAATTGCAATGCTAGCTTTGGTTACTGCTGCATGCAGTAATAACAAAGGGGAAGAAAGCAAAAAAGAGGAAAAAACCGGCTGGGAAGCCATTAAAGAATCCGGCAAATTAAAAGTTGCAACTTCCGGAACCTTATATCCCGCTTCCTATCATGATTCTGAAACAAATGAATTAACCGGATACGATGTGGAAGTAACACGTGAAGTAGCTAAACGATTAAACCTAGAAGCTGAATTTACTGAAATGGCCTTTGATGGAATGCTAGCCTCCATCAACAATGGACAAACTGACATCGCTGTCAATGATATTACAGCTACTGAGGAAAGAAGAGAAAAATTTTCTTTTTCTGAACCCTATAAATATTCCTTCGGCGCTGCCATCGTTAGAAAATCAGATTTATCCGGCATTAAAGATCTTGATAGTTTAAAAGGGAAAAAAGCAGCTGGAGAAGCAACAACTACATATATGGAAGTGGCACGTGAACATGGAGCTGAAGAAGTCATCTATGACAATGCAACAAATGATCAATATTTGCGAGATGTTTCTACTGGCAGAACTGACATTATTCTAAATGATTATTATACTCAGCGTTTAGCTGTAGCTGCATTTCCAGAATTCGATATTACCGTACATCCTAATATAAAATACAACCCAAGCAATCAAGCCATATTGATGAAAAAGGATAACAGTGACTTGTTGAACGAAATAAACAAGGTATTGGAAGAAATGAAAACGGATGGAACAATGGCGGAGCTCTCTAAAAAATTCTATGACAGCGCAGACGTTACAAAAGAAGTTCAGTTGGACTCAGTTAAATAAGTGATTGAAAGGGAATTTATATGGCAGATATCCAATGGCAATATATATTTAACCCAGAATTAGCAATCGATTCATTGCCATATGTTCTTGAAGGCTTATCGAATACCCTCTTGATTTCATTTATCAGTATGGCTTTGGGATTGATCATTGGTTTCTTTTTGGCTCTTGGACGGAGTTCAAAAAGTAAATGGCTGCGCTGGCCAGCCAGCATGTACATCTCTTTTATGCGCGGTGTACCCATTCTTGTGATTATTTTTATTCTTTATTTTGGCTTTCCGATTATCGGAATTGAATTTACTGCCATGCAAGCGGCTATTATTGGATTCAGTTTTAACAGTGCAGCTTATATTGCTGAAATCAACCGTTCTGCTCTTGGTTCTGTCGATAAAGGACAATGGGAATCCTCACAATCATTGGGTTTATCCTATTGGCAAACCATGGGAGGGATTATCCTTCCGCAGGCTGTCCGAATTGCGCTACCACCTCTCTCTAATGTGTTGCTGGATTTAATCAAAGCTTCTTCATTGGCAGCGATGATAACGGTCCCTGAAATATTTCAGCATGCCAAAATCGTCGGAGGACGGGAATTTGATTATATGACGATGTACATACTTGTAGCGATGATCTATTGGTGCATATGTGCGGCTGTTTCTCTTCTGCAGCGCTATTTAGAAAAAAGAGCTGAGGTGTATTTGCAGAAATAGAATGGCTGCTAAAGCCACTCCTCACTCAATTTCTATTGTTCGGAGACATTTATATGAAATTCCGTAGGGCACAGTTTATTGGATAAAAAGGATAGAGAATCTATCCTTTTTTCATATTGATAGAAAATAAGCAGGGAACAAACCCTGCTATCAAGTCGTTATTCGTTAAATTGACAGAAGTTAAGAATATGACCATCCGGATCTTTAAAATCGAAGGTTCGTATATCCGGGTAATCAGCTATTTCGTCGGCATCTACTTCATTTTCTATAAAGAACTTATGTACTTCATCTATGTTAGTTGTAAAGAAATTAAATGGGTAGTGTTTTGCAGGTTTTGCGTCTGTTGATTGAACAAGGGTTAACGAGGTTTCTCCTATTGTGAAGGCAGCATACCCATTTCGATTCCATCTCATATTTAATCTTAATTTTTCTGAATACCATTTAATCGAGTAGTCTAAATCGCTTACCTCTAAAAATACGGTATCAATTCTCTTTACCAGTCCTTCCATTCTTCTACTCCTTCTAATTATTTTCCATAATTAAATTCCATCAAAGAAAGTGTATTTCCTATAGAAATTGAAATAACCCCCGAAAGTTAGAATTGATATCCGACTTTTGGGGGCCACTTCTGATAGCCCTTGAAACAAAAAGGAGTATCTGCTTTTGATTTCATAAATGACTCAATCTTTTTCTTTAGCCTTCTGTGTATCCCTAATATTTTTTTGAACAGTTATGGCAGCGAATACACTTAATACAAAGGACATACCATAAAATCCTTTCTCACTTAAATCAATACTTCCCGCATTATAAAGACCGATGCCCATCAAGGCGATTGCAACAATAAGAGCAAACCAGCTAATTCCATAATAGATGGCTGTCACAGGTATATCCTCATCTCGATCTCTAACCGCCTTTTGTAATGATACTGCTGAATAAAGTCCAAATACTAATACTGCGAAATAATACCCTTTTTCGTTTAATTCCATTGAAGCATTAAATAATCCTATTAGATAAGCAGCAACCCCTACCAATAAAGCCGCCCAGGTAGCACCTTTAAAAGCAGTCGTTGGTTCCCCAGGATGTCTTTCGACCTTCTTTTTTGGAACACTTTGTTCGTTATCTAATAAATATTCATTCTCATTCGACACTGAGTCTTTTCACCTCTCCTCTATATAAATAGTAATTATGTAAAGCGGAATTCCGCCTCTATATCTATTGTATAGAATATTCTTACAAATTAGTGCATATTATCCTTTTTTCGTTATTCAATTGTCTTCACAAGGGCCTATTATAGCATGCGACTAATCAAGATTGTGGTGAATATCCAAGCCTTTTAACACCCAACATAAGTACCGACACAAAAAATATAATGAGCAAAATAAAAAGTTCAACCAGTCTTGTTCTGGTTGAACTTTATTATTTTGCAGATTGATCTCACAATCTCTGAGAATCTCACAGATCTTATACGTTAACTGTCTCTGCTCTATTCGCTTTTCTCTTATGGATTTTCTTCATTACAAATCTGGCAATTGGCTGTGCTACTATTAATTCAATCCAAAATGCCACACCGAAATTCCTAAACCAGCTCAAAAAGAAATTTTGAAAAGGTTCTAAGCTGATTTGTTTTGAGCCAACCCAGGTACCGATAATGGTTAAAAGGACGGATAGAACGGTTACATTGAAAAATGTATTCATTAAAACTCTTGCATTGAATCCATCTGTTTTACCTATGAATTTAGGCATTATTTTACCAACCACAGGTCCAGCAACAAATCTCACCAATAAAACAACAATGATCCACATAATTGGAATAATCTTTAAGGTTTCGATATAATTTTCTTTACTGAAACCACGTTCCAATCCCATAATAATTGGTGCAATCGTATTTACTGAGATGATTGAAATGATGAGCATAAATAATATGCCTTCTCTTGCGTTTTGTGGCAACCTATCTTCTCTATGCATATATACCCTCCGAAAAATGAAAAATTCAGATGGCAGACGTATCATCAAGACATATATTTTTGGCATATCAACTATACCAATATCTCTACACACTGATTTAAACATATTACCATGTTAGGAGAAAAATTTTCAATCACCAATTTTCTACTTATTAAAAGACTATTTGCTCTTTAATAGATTCCAATTTTACAAGTGAACCATTTCAAGAGTTTAACTGCAAATCAATGGAAGATGTCTGAATTAGATTTGTAGCTTATTGTAGGATACTATATAGCCGTTTAAATCCTTGATTGTACCAGATAATTCACCGGATGATTGATTTGCTTCATCTATAATAGCGGTTATTTCTTTTAAATCCTTTTCCGCTTTTAACGCTGAGTATATCTTTTGCTCCAAGTTAAGTACTTCTTCATATTGATCAAGGGCTTGATTATATGTTTGTAACAGGTTAATCAGTGAGTCATGGAGGCTCAACAATGTTTCCTTATGTACTTTTTTCTGATCTATTTTACTCAGTAATTCTTCTGATTCTTTCATTTGTATTAATTGGTTTTCTACCAATGATTTGTCCTCGTCAACCATTAGTTTACACTGATTGATTGTCTCTTCAGCCTTACTTATTTGGTTTTCAGCCTTTTTTAGGTTATCTGCTCCATCTTTTACTGTCATTTCGTATAGGGATTGCAGCTTATTATTTTCGGTATTAAAAAGCTCCCCATAATTCATATTAGACTTAAAATCCCATGCCACTTGATTATGAACCTTCAAATATTTTTCATCATACTTTTGTATAACTGGTAGAATTAAAACAGCCATTAACATACTGGTTACAATTAAAGCTAGATATATACCTATTTTCTTTCTAATCATACGATTCCTCGTCCTTATAATCTCTTATCTTTATGGAAGTTTGCCGGAAAATGTTTTGATTCTTCGTATCTTTCAAATTCATAGCCCGCTTCCTTTATACTTTTAATTATTCCTGGCAATGCCTCAATGGTACCTTTCTTTTCATGAATTAAGATAATTTCCTCAGATCCATTTAATTGCTTCAGAATTTCTCCTTCAATTTTTGAAGGATTCTCTTGCAGCTTCCAATCTTTTGAATCGATTGTCCAATCCCACATTTTCAATCCTGCGTGTGCAGCTTGATCTCGCAATTTCGTATTTAACCCTGGAGATGATCCATATGGACATCTGAATAAAATCGGCAAAATATTTACCTGTTCTTTGATTAATTGCTGTGTTTCCATCACTTCTTCTACAATTTTTCCCTTTTTGTACAATCTATTATAATCATGGCTCATTGAGTGCATTCCGATATAATCTCCACGGTTGACATATTCCTTGGCCATATCCGGGTATTTCTTCATATTATTTCCGATCAGAAAATGAGTAGCCGGTATTTCAAATTGATCGAGTATAGCAATTAACTCCTTTGTATAAAGACTTGGACCATCATCAATTGTTAAATAAACTACTTTTCTTTCTTTACCATTTAATTTTTCAGGCACTTTTTTTACGGTCCTTTCATATGTAACCATGTTCAGTTCTGGATGCCCTGATTGATCATTGGTTTTGTCAGCCAAACTGGAAGTCGGCTTGATCCAGCTCATTACTGTTATGGATACTATAATAGTAACCAAGATAATTGCAAAATTACGCATTCTTTAATCTTCCTTTATAAATCTCTATTTAACTCCTATTATATTACAATTCTTTTTCTATTGTAATATTTTAGTAATATTTCAGAAAAATAGATTAACTAAAAAGCCACTATCCTCTTGTAGGGTAGTGGCTCTTGCATATCTATTTTTTTCTCTTAGATAATCTGCCAAGTAAAAAGGCACCGGCTGCTATCGCAAGAGCCGTGTTTGTTTTTTTGGTGAATACTTGTTTCGTTACAAGGCTTATGTTTTGAGGTCTTTCAGCCAAACGTCTCATAAAGTATCCATACCAATCCGTCCCAAAAGGAACATACGTACAAAACTGGTAGCCCTCTTTAGCCAATTCCATTTGCATATCGAAGCGGAAACCATAGAGCATTTGGAATTCAAATTTTTCATTAGGAATTTGATGATCTTTTACAAATTGCTTCACATGGTTTATGACTTTATGATCGTGTGTTGCAATGGAGGTGAACTTACCATTTAACAGATGATATTCTATCAAATTGATATAATTTTTATCAATTTCTGCTTTTGTTTGATAGGCTAATTCAGCAGGTTCCTTATAGGCACCTTTTACAATACGAAGGCGGTAATTTTTATATTTTTGTATATCATTTTCGGCTCGATGAAAATATGCTTGTATAACTGTACCAATATTATCGTATTTTTCCGATATCTGATCTACTAAATCAAAAGAAGGCTGTAATCTGGAATGGTTCTCCATATCAATATTTATAAAAATATCATACTTTGCAGCTGCTTCAAAAATTTCCAACAGATTGTCTCTGCAGAAATCCAAATCTATATCCAACCCTAATTGAGAGGGTTTTAATGATATATGAGCATCGACTTTATTTTCATAAATGGCCTCAATAACCTGAAGGATTTGATTCTTCGCCTTTACAGCTTCATCTTTATCACTCACAAATTCTCCAAGATTATCCACGGTACAAGAAATTCCATACTTATTTAACTCTTTTATACTCTCAATTGTTTCGTCTATATTTGTACCGGCAACTACAGTTTGGGCACCCATTTTTAACCCATATTTTTGAGCTGTGCGGTTTAAAAGCTGATTTTCTGAAAGAGCAATGAAGAAATCTTTAACAATCATTAAGAACACCCCTTATGTTAGTTAAATAACATGAAATCAATAAATACAGAATAAATACTTGTAATCTTACACTATGGGTAGGCTAAAACTTATATGTTCATATAACCTCATTTGAAGCGCTTACTTATTTCAATATATTCATAATATAGTAAATTCCGAAAGATTTCTATAAGGAATATCTTTTTTTACTTCCGTAATAATATGCCGGCTCCCCAATAGAGCAACAGCCTTATATAATAGGCAATTAATCGATTTAATGACCTTTCCTATATTTTTGATTGAGACATATGCAACTATAGTGATTGTTCTTTTAACAAGTACAGGTATTGGCTTCAATCTATATACCGCACTCCATTTCTTTTATGTACTTAGCCCTATATTAACTTGTCAGCTAGTTTTCTCTCCGTGATTTATGGCCTATTTTTCTCGTAACTTAGTTTGTTTCCTAGACTTACTAAGTAGATACCTTCTATAATAATGTTCAAATACCTATGTAAACGCTTTCTATTTTAAATGAAAAGGAGATTAGGACATGTCACAAAAATTAGTACGTAAGTTTCTAAGTTTCGGATTAGCTATTGCCCTTGTAACTCCTGTCGTTTCCACCGATATTGCGAGTGCTAAGCCATTAAGTGCTTTAAAAGCTTCCCCTTTATATGAAAGATACGAAGATTCTTTTACAATTGGGGCTGCTGTCGAACCTGATCAATTACAGGGCAAGAGTGGTCATGTATTAAAGCGTCACTATAACAGTATTGTCGCAGAGAACGTAATGAAGCCAATATCTATCCAACCCGAAGAGGGGAAATTCAATTTTAAAGAAGCAGATAAAATTGTGAAATTCGCCAAGAAAAATGATATGGATGTTCGTTTTCATACCCTTGTATGGCATAGTCAGGTACCTGATTGGTTCTTTATTGATAAGAACGGGAATAAAATGACCGAAGAAACCAATCCAAAACAGCGGGAGAAAAATAAAAAGCTATTATTACAGCGCTTAGAAAATCACATAAAAACGATTGTCAAAAGATATAAAAATGATGTCGACTCATGGGATGTTGTAAACGAAGTGATTGACGAATATGCATCAAATGAGCAGAAGCTGCGTGAGTCTCCTTGGTATCAAATAACTGGTACTGATTATATTAAGGTAGCATTTAAAACAGCTAAAAAATATGCAAAAAAGGATGCAAAACTGTACATTAATGACTACAACACAGAGGTGGAACCCAAAAAAACCCATTTATATAACTTAGTTGTTGAATTGCTTGAACAAAAAGTCCCTATTGACGGTGTGGGTCATCAAGCTCATATTCAATTAGGCTGGCCATCCATTGCTGAAACGGAGGAATCTATTAATCGTTTTGCCAGTCTTGGTTTAGATAATCAAGTAACCGAGTTAGATGTGAGCTTATACGGCTGGCCACCAAGACCTGCTTATCCTTCATATGAGGATATTCCAGAAGAAGAGTTCCAGCGTCAAGCTGCCAGGTATAATGAGTTATTTGAAATGTATGAGAGATTAGGAGATAAGATCAGTAACGTAACATTCTGGGGAATTGCAGATAATCATACATGGCTAGACGACCGTGCCGAGGAATATAATAATGGCGTTGGAAAAGATGCACCGTTTGTCTTTGATCCGAATTATAATCTTAAGCCTGCTTATTGGGCAATAATGGACTAGAATAGATGCCGAGATTAATTTAGTATAAGAATCCTTAGATATCTTCTTATACTATAGTAAAAGAGGAAGCTTATCGCTTCCTCTTTATCTTTTAGTTTCAGTATATACATCCTTTTAATTAACTTGTTGTTATTGTTTTATCTTTAAATGGATTTTTTTACTCAAAGGATTAACCTGCAAGTTTTCCAATCTGAAGCTCATACATTTGATAATATTTTCCTTTTAATTCCATGAGTTCATCATGGTTTCCTCTCTCCACAATTTTTCCTTTATCGAGAACAAGGATTTGGTCAGCGCTTTTAATAGTAGAAAGACGGTGTGCAATAATAAAAGTGGTTCGACCTTTCTTTAGCACTTCCATTGCTTCCTGAATTAAGCTTTCTGTTTCTGTATCAATACTGGATGTTGCTTCATCAAGAATCAGGATGGCCGGATTAAAAGCCAAAGCACGGGCAAAGGATATTAATTGGCGCTGCCCTGATGAAAGAGTACTCCCTTTTTCAACTACCGGTTCATCAAACCCATGTTCAAGATGGGCCAATACGCGGTCAGCTCCCACATCACGTAACGCTTTTTCAGCTACTTCTCTCGAAATTTTTGGATCATCAAGTGTGATATTCGAAAGGATGGTTCCAGTAAACAAATATGGATCCTGTAGAACAATTCCCATATGCTCACGCAAGGTTTGATGTGGGATATCTTTCAATTCTATCCCATCAATGCGGATAGCCCCCTCCTGATAGTCATAAAATCTGAATAACAGATTCATAATGGAGCTTTTCCCAGAGCCTGTATGCCCCACTAGGGCTATTGTTTCGCCCTGACTAGCCTCAAACTGAATATCCCTTAATACTTTTTCTCCTTCTTTATAGCTAAAAGATACATGATCAAATTCAACATGCCCTTTAAAACGTGACTTACGTTGATCCTCAACATCAATACCTTCCTCATCCAGAAGTGCAAATACACGTTCACCGGCTACCATCGCCTGTTCAAAATTTGCAAACTGATTGACAATTCCTGATATTGGGTGGAACAGACGATTTAAATAATTCACCATCGCGTATAAAACGCCAAGACTGACGACTGATTCCCCAGATGCTGCCATACCTCCGAAATACCAAATAAATAGTGTTAATGTAATAACACGCAAAGCACCTACAAGATTTCCATTTAACAAGGAATTTAATTTTTGCATTTTACTTTGGTATACATAATGCTCTGTGTTCAGTTTTTCAAATTCCTCTGTTGTTTCTTTCTCCCGCTTGAATGCCTGAATGATATTCATCCCATTTATGGATTCGTTAATCATGGCATTAATATCACTTATACGCGCCCGAATGACCCTATTATACTTTGTAGCAAATTTACGAAATAATAATGTCCATCCAACGAGCAGCGGCAGAATAATCAATGTCACCATTCCAAGCTTTACATTAAGTAAAAATAGAGCAATGATAATTCCGATAATATTAACCGTACTCGAGAAAAAGTTAGCTAAAACCCTTACATAAAGCTCCCGAATTGCTTCGGTATCATTTGTAATCCGTGCTACTACCTTTCCTGCCGGTAAATTATCAAAGTAGCGAATCGGCAGTCTTTGAATTTGAGCAAAAACGTCCTTTCGCATTGTTTGAATAATTCGATTCGCTGCTTTTTGTAAATAATAGCTCTGCCCATATTGAAAGAAGAATGCCACAACCATAATTCCGAAATACAGAGCAAGCAATTGCATTATACGGCTGATCTCCGGCTGATAAAACGCCATGATTTGTGCTCCTGACAATTTCTGAGCCTCATAGGTTGCTCTTTTTTCTCCACTAGTAATCACTAGCTGCCCATCTTTATAGGATCTCTTCCCATCAAACTCTATCGGTTGGTTTAGGAATAAAAATGTCGTCCCAACCTGTTGGATGGCAACCTCACTTCCGGTCCATTCCCCATCCTCTACATAGGCCTCACGTTTATAAGTGCTCCCCTGATAGTGAACCGCATCCTTTGTATCCTTCGTTTCTACCCATGGAGATTCAATCCCCATAATATGGTTATCTATCATGTTTTTCCCGATATAGGGTCCGATTAAGTCGGCCCCTACCGAGATGGATAACATCATTAGTGCTAGGATAATGGTTCCTTTACACTTCACTGCATATTGATATAAACGTTTTCCAGTCTTCCAACTGGATTCCGTTTGTTCCAAATGTTCGTTCATTAGGCGCTCACCTCCTTGTTCGCTTCAATTTGCTGGCGATCAAATTGTTCTTTATACCAGCCCTTCTTATTGAGCAACATTTCATGTGTGCCTTCCTCAATCACCACTCCATCATCCAGTACAATAATCCAGTCTGCATGCTGTACTGCTGATAATCTGTGAGTAGTGATTATCGTCGTTTTGTCGCTTCGTTCATTCCGAATATTTTCGATAATCGTTGTTTCTGTCTTGGCGTCCACTGCAGAGAGGGAGTCATCGAGGATCAGAATCTCCGGATCTTTAATTAACGCCCTGGCTATTGAAATCCTTTGCTTTTGTCCGCCAGATAAAGCAATACCTTTTTCCCCAACCAGCGTCTCCAGTCTGTTCGGCAGTCTCTCTATATCTTTTTCAAAATCAGCGAGGCGAACTGCTTTCCAAAACTCTTCATCAGTTGCTTCCATTTTTCCAAATAAAATATTCTCCCGAACTGTTTTAGAAAATAAAACATGATCCTGCGGTACATATCCAATCCATTCCCGGACATCCTCAAGATTTTGTTTTTCAATCGGTACATCGGATAGGGAAAGAATTCCGTTCCCAGCAGGATATTCACGGAGCAATTGTTTCACAAATGTGGTTTTTCCGCTTCCTGTTTTTCCGACGATTCCGATGGTATCCCCGCTATCGATTTTGACATTGATATCGGCTAGATTATCCACCTTTGAAGAAGGATAACGGAATACTACTTGATCAAATATAACGTTCTCTAATTCCGGGACATCCACTGGATTCGGATCGTTTTTTACATCCTCCTGAGAAGATAATGTTTCGTTCATGCGATCGAGAGAGGCATTTCCTCTTTGCATGACATTAATTAATTCCCCAATGGCGATCATCGGCCAAATCAGCATCGATAGATATACGTTAAAGGTCACAAGTTGCCCAATTGAAATGGCTTGAGCGAATACTAGATTGGCTCCATATCCAAGACTGATTAAATAACTGATACCAATAACGAATGTGATAACCGGATCAAACATGGCATCTACTTTCGTTACTTTCATGTTTTTCTCATATACATCTTCTGTCATCTCTTCAAAGCGTTTTTCATCCGCTCGTTCCTGTACATAAGCACGAATGACACGGACACCCGCGACTGATTCAAGGACCTTGTCATTTAGTTCACCAAAAGCATCCTGTGCTACTGTGAAGTGCTCATGAATTCGCTCTCCGCCCTTTTTGACTGCCCATGCCATAATCGGCAAAGGTAAGATGGCGGCAAGCGTAAGTTCCCAACTAATTGTAATGGCCATTGTTGCTAAAATCGCAATCATATATAAGGTAGAATCCATTAACGTTAAAATACCGAATCCTGCTGTAACGGATATAGATTTAAGATCATTGGTTGCTCTTGCCATTAAATCGCCTGTACGATTCTTTTCATAGAAGGTTGGTGTCATTTTTAATAAATGACCTATAAATCCTGAGCGCAGCTTCCGCTCTAAAACATACGCTCCACTAAATAACTGGTAATTCCATATATAGGTTAGTATATAGAGGGTGACCATTAACCCGATCATCCACCAAACATAGGTCATGAGTGTCTCCTGATTCATTTCACCTATACTCATGTCATCTATGGCCATCCCAACAATCATCGGTGGCAAAACCTCCAGCACATTTACGATATTCAATAACGCGATTGCGACTGTATACCGAATCCAGTGCTCTTTAAAAAACCAACCTAATTTCTTTAAAACCGAAAACATTCCATCTCCTCCTTTGTCTTAACCGAAGAACATTTTAATTGCTACGTACTGTTTGCCTGTATGTCCCTTGAGATTTTTACATTGACCACATTTGATTCCATTTTTCTTCCTCCTTTTTTGAATACAACTTAAAATTACCAACAAAAAAAAGACTGCAACGATTACGTGTTGATACTTCCTCCAATCAAAAGAAGATTCGAACGTAAAAACGTCCAATCTTTACATTTGAGTTAGACAAAAGTACTCACGGCAACGTGCAGTCTTTTCGTTTAAAACGAGTTAAATCATATTTAAACGGGAGGACTGCACAAATCTCATATCGACTCGATGATACGCTACAACAATCACTGATTTTTTCATCATACAGTCCTCCTTTCATTGATAAGTAAATTGGTAAGTCTTTACACAGATTACTACTATTTGAATTGTTAGTCAATTACAAATTTAAAATATTTTCAAAAATTTAATTGCATGTTCGCTCATTGAATTATTTTTACAAAAACATCCATACTACCTTGCATTAAACAGTACCTTGTGTAATACTATAATTACTACTATACAATGTATAATAGCGAAGGAAAGGAGGCTTTACGATTGAATGTCCAATTCAAAAAGGGCGTTTTAGAGCTTTGCGTACTTGTTATGTTAAATAACAAGGATCGTTATGGATATGAGCTCGTTCAGGGGATTTCCGATAAATTTGAAATTTCCGAAGGAGCCGTCTATCCGCTTCTCAGACGACTTACCAAAGAAGAATATTTCACGACCTATTTACAGGAATCTACAGAGGGGCCCTCTCGTAAATACTATCATCTAACAGAAAAAGGCCGGGATTACCTGAAGCAGCTGGTAAGAGAATGGCAAGCATTTTCCACAGGTGTTAATCAAATTATTGAGGAAGGTGAAGTACAGTGAATCGGGAACAATTTTTGCAACAATTATCTAACCATCTTAGCGCCCTGCCTAAAGAGGAACGCAATGACATCTTAAATGATTATAATGAGTATTTTGAAAATGGTTTATTAGAGGGAAAGTCCGAGAGTGAAATATCAGATAATCTTGGTTCTCCTGAATTAATCGCAAAGGAATTAAATATATCGAATACATTTGCCGAGATAGACAGGAAGATGACCTTCTCAAACGTCTTTGGTGCGATTGGATTAACAATTGGACTGAGCTTTCTGAATCTAATTTTTGTCCTTGGTCCTGCCATAGCTCTTGGAGGTATATTGTTAGGCGGTTGGGGGGCAAGTATCGGTCTCATATTATCACCATTCCTCCACCTGATTGGTATTATATTGGGTTTCAATCAGGCCTATGCATTTGAAGTTTTTCTTTCAATCGGGTTCAGCGGTTTAGGAATTCTCCTCTTGTTTGGCATGTATTATGTAACCATCTTTAGTTCTAAAGTGTTTATTAAATATTGCAAATGGAATGTTTCAGTTGTAAAGGGAGGTATGAAGCATGTATAAAAAGTGGCTGATTGTAGCTGGAATACTCATCGTTATTGGCTTTTCAGGAGCATTGCTGACTGCAAAATCGTTTTTTTCACTTCAAAATGAGAATGACAAACAAACGAAGCAGTTTCAAAGTTCAGAGATACAATCGATTGATGTCAATAATACCGTAGGGACAATCAAGCTGGCAGAAACATCTGGAGATGAAATTATTATTGAGACAATTGGGTCTAAAATGTCCAATCCCATAAAAATAGAAGAGAACGGTGAAACCCTGTCCATTACAAACGAGGCGGATCATACTATTTCTCTAGGTGTTAATTTTAAAAAATCATCAGAGAATATTACAGTCTATTTGCCAAAAAAACAGTATGACAGAATCTCAGCATCAAATGAAGTCGGTGAAATTACAATCTCTCAGATTAATGCAGCCCACTTAAATGCAGAATCAGAAGTTGGAAGCATTCATATAAGCGATGTATCCTCCACTTCAATAATCGCTTCTTCAGAGCTAGGGAACATTAAGATACAAAAATACAGCGGCAAGCTCCAGGTCGATAATGAAGTTGGCTCGATTGATATTTCGACGGATGAAATCACTGAACCGCTTATCGCCAAAAATGAACTTGGAGAAATCGACTTAACAATTAATCAGGATCCAAATAACATCTTAATTACAGCAGACTCTGAGATAGGCAGTAAACGAATCTTTGGCAAAAAAACCGGAAGTTATATGAGTGGGGATGGAAGCATTACAGTTCAACTGAGCACGGAGACCGGCAGTATTCGTGTTACTGATTAATGAAAAACCCGATAAAACCTTCAAGGGCTTTATCGGGTTTATTTTCAATTCTATCAAACAGCTGTTTTAGCCTGATTTTGAGCAGCATCCACAAGGATGAATACCGCTGACAACAAGTGCATAATCATTCCAATACCAGGAATGAAGCCAACAACGGACGTTACAATTCCCAGTATATTTCCGTTAGCTTTTATTCCGGCTTTATACGAAAAGACTACAATGATGATATGGAAAGCAAGCATAATAAATAAGGGTACCCATGCCATGCTTAGGATAATTGTTCCTCCAAGAACAGGTATACCTAATAATGCTTCCATACCGCCTGATACCCATTTTAAAATATTAATCATTTGACGACTCATTACTAGCCACCCTCTCTCTTATATATTTTTTAAAATATTATTCTATAATAACTATATTTACTATATACCCATTAATCTAAATATTATTAACTCTATTTTTCAATAAATATGTATTATGTTTATATAATTTTGTCTTTCTTATCTTTATGTACATCCATTTTTCCAGTAACCATCTAACACGTTGCTGCTATTATAAACCTCCTCCTGCCCTACTTCATCAATAGAACTACTCCCCATCAATTAAAATTCCAAAAAAGATAACAGCACAAGCGGTATCGCCATACATAAAGAATACCTTTTAATCGTAGATTGCAAAGATATGAAAGTAATCAATCAAGATGTAGATAAGATTATTTATCAAAAGGAAGGATTAAGTAAATCCATAAATGCAAATGCTGACAGCCAATACATTCAATTTACCCCTTTCGATGCGAGTTTTTCTGCTCAGATTATTTTTGATCTATTTGACCGTATTTTGGAGCCGAATAGCTTGAGGATATCCGATATTGCTGCATTTTGTATTTCACAATTTGCATATGGAGATAAGTTAACCATTGAACAACACTAGGATATCCAAAGCCAAAAGGTCATTTATATTGGAGATCAATATGGCTATACAGGTTCGAGCAGTCCGTTCCTCGCTTTCCATGAAGGGATACAGGATGGGCGTATTAAGCGCGGAGATTATGTTATGTTTTGGACAGTTGGTGCAGGACATCAGTTCATCGCTATGTTATGGAAATACTAATCTCTTTATATAAAATGAAACGGATCTAGCATCAAGTCGTTGCAGGAACAAAAAATCCACCTTGTTTTTTAGGTGGATTTTCTCTTATCATTTTTTATTAAACTGACTTCGCCCGAGCGTTTCAACCGTCCTCGGAATTAAACTGTAAATCTTACTTCCCGCATTCATCCAGCCTGGTGCATTAATTTCCCGCTTATTTTTTAGCATGATATTCGTGATTTTTTCTGCCAGCTTGACCGGATCAATCATCAAGCGTTCAATGTTTTTGATATACGTACCTTCTTTATCTGCGATATTAAAGAAATTGGTTTTAATCGGTCCAGGATTGACGGATGTAACAAAAACATTCTCTGTATGCATTTCCATACGTAAGGCATTTGTAAATCCAAGTACCGCATGCTTCGTTGCTGAGTAAACACTTGATTTCGGCGTCGCCATTTTCCCAGCCTGGGATGCAATATTGATAATGTGGCCTGATTTCTTTTCTGCCATCGCAGGCAGTACCATTTTCGTACAGGCAATGAGTCCAACCACATTTGTATTGATCATGGATTCTGTATCATCTAAACTTGCGTCCAACACTTTCTCGAAAATTCCAAAGCCAGCATTGTTCACCAGAACATCGGTATCTCCCACTTCATTCTTGATGTGGGCAAATGTCTGTTCAACAGCATTCCGATCGGATACATCCAATGTATATACATAAACCTCGCAATTAAAATCAGTCATTAATTCTTTACGGATTTTTTCTAATTTGTCCAAACTCCGTGCGATTAAAACCAATTTTGCTCCACTTTTAGCAGCATGTCTGGCAATTTGTTCACCTAACCCGCCTGAGGCACCCGTAATCGTAACAATTTTCCCACGAATTCGTTCATTCATGTACTTCACTTCCTCATTAATGGTCCATTATTTATTATAATACCATACGACACCATCAACCATTTCACTTTCAATTTCATGAAGACTATCTAGATAATCGAGCTGGCCCAATGTCTCAAACAATGCCAGTGCTGGATCTCTCTTAACAGCCTTCGGAAATAATTGTATAGCTAATTCCAAGACGTTCCGACGGTCTTCCCCAATGAGGCTTTTAACATGAAATGCCCGCTCATGCTGATTTTTTAAACGTTTCTCTATTAGCTGGTATGGTTCAGTAATGTCCTTTCCATGCCCTGGATATACGATTGTCAGTCTTTCATTTTGCAATCGACGCAAGCTATCATTCAGTTGCAGTTGCGGCTTCAATCTCTCCTGCTCTGCCCTTTTCGGTACCTCCAGAATCGGGTTAGGTGAAATTTTACCCAATAATAAATCTCCGCCAATCAGTGTACCTGACTCTTCATGATAGAAGGATAAGTGACCCTGTGAATGGCCAAAGGTTTCCATTGCTCTCCAACCAGGATGGCCGGGAATCCAGTCTCCTTCTTTCAAAAAATGTGTGAGGGGTTTTGAACCCGAATACGTATATAGGGACTCTACATCATTGGCATATTTCATCAATTGCGGAGGTACGCCAAATTGCTTTGCCATACTTGTAAAATAATCTTTTTGTTCCTTCATAAATGCTGGATCCCTTTTAAGATACCGCTGGTTATCTTCATGTCCATACAATGGATCTTCTTGAAATACATCAATTAATCCACAGTGGTCAGAGTGGTGGTGGGTTAATATTACCTGTTCAATATCAGATAGCCTATATCCCAGTTCCTTTAACTGCCGTTCAAGTGCCTCTTTTGCTTCCTGTGTTTTAATTCCGGCATCTACCAGAGTTAAAGCATCTCCTTTTAGAAGATACGTATTTACATCTCCGACAGCAAACGGAGTCGGTATAATAATTTTTTCAGCTACCCTTGTAATCGAACTCATCTCATTACTCCCTGTTATGTATTTTAGTAATTATTTTTACATAATTTGTATGAAAATTCCATCATAAAGTTTGAATATTCTTGACACATGAGCTATTTTTTTGCATAATTTCTATTAATATCAAATAAATATACTTATACAAGCGTTCGAGAAAGAATAGTAAATCATGTATGGCGTAAGAGAGTGAAACCCGTTGGCTGTAAGGTTTCGCCGCCCACTGATGATTGAACCTGCCTTTCGAGCTGTCAGGAAAACCTGGCCGTCCGACCGGGCGTTATCCGGTATAAAGATGCAAGCATTCTAGAGCCGAATGCTCGTAAATTAAGGTGGTACCACGGAAGAATAGCCTTTCGTCCTTTACAGGATGAAGGGCTTTTTTTATTTTTACAAAGGAGGCAGGAGCATGAATAAAAAAATTGCTTTTCTTGGAGCCGGTTCTATGGCTGAAGCATTGATTGCAGGCATTGTAAAAAAAGGGGCAACTTCACCCGGAGATCTTTGGGTCTGTAATCGGAACAATGATCCTCAACTAGAACGCTTGAAAAAAAACTATGGCGTTATTCCATGCCGCAACATGTCCTCCCTTCTATCTGACGCAGATATCATCCTGATAGCCGTTAAGCCGAAGGATGTTTATACAGTCTTACAACAAGCCAAACCTTATCTAACCAGTAAGATGGTACTTATATCTGTTGCCGCAGGAATTTCTACTCAAAGCATTGAAGCCATTTTAGAGAATACTATGCCGATTATTCGGGCTATGCCAAATACATCTGCGGCAGTTGGAAAATCCGCCACTGCTATTTCAGGGAACATCTATATGAAACCAGAGCATCTTACACTGGCTAAAGACATTTTCAATACGGTAGGAATGGTCGTTTTTACAGAAGAAGAGAAAATGGATGCCGTCACAGGCCTCTCTGGAAGCGGACCAGCATATATTTATTACTTAATTGAAGCCATGCATCAATCAGCCCAACAAATTGGTCTTAATCATCAAGAAGCTCAAACTCTGATTATCCAAACGTTAATGGGAGCTGCCGAAATGGTCCACTCCTCCGATAAATCTCCTCAAATGCTGCGTTACGAGGTAACAAGTCCAGGAGGAACTACTGAAGCAGGTATCCAAATCCTTGAACAACATGGCGTTAAGGAAGCCTTTATTAAATGCATTCAAGAGGCTACCCTCCAATCAGAGCGTATGGGTAAGGAATTAGGAAGTAAAATCAAAGAAAAAATTCTATATGAATAAAATAAATAGTTATATGATGCGCGTATCAATTACAGCACTTCTCTAAGCGCATTCAGAAAAATGGTCAATCATTAATCATCTAACGGGAGGATTATACTATCCTCTCTTTTTTTACTATCCCACTCCAGTAGGCTTTCAACATTCAGCCCAGCAAATGTTAGAATCCCGCTCTCCCCTCATACATGATGAAATAATGATTGAACTTTTAAGGCCACCTCCATTGGTCTTACGTCAATAGATGTTAACTTTTCAAGACCCACCCATATTGGCAGGTACGTTCCTCTTCCCCTTGTTTTGTTTGTATATTCATCACCTTGCCCGGTGCCTATAGTTCCAGATAAAATTTCTGCCTTGTAGAAGTATTGGTTATTTCCGTTATATTTTACTTTTGAAATACATTCATTAACATTTACACCTACCCCCAATTCCTCGATGGCTTCCCTTTTAGCTGCAGCTTCAGGTGTTTCACCATTCTCTATGCCTCCTCCAGGAAAAACATAATAAACAGAAGCATTCAAACTTCTTTTAATGAGTACTATCTGATTGTTTTCTATAATTACCACGGAGCTCCGATCTCTCATAGCCATTCTCCTCCCTGTTTACGAGTATTGTTCTTGATATTTTTTATATAAAACCATGACTTATAGCAAAATAGCTGACCTTTTAACATTCGTAACATATTAATAAGGTAAAGAGGAATTTTCATAAGCTAATTTTAAATCCATTAATTCTCGAGAGTAATGATTGCTGCAGAAATTTAGGCTGTCCCAACTTTAAATATTGTCCAATCCATCTATCACTTTAAACCATATGATGGCTATGTAATGGGAATTCGCTCCCATTATTGCAGCAATGAACAGGAGGTGTCTGTATTGAGTGATTCTTATGGTGGTAAAGGTGTAGGAAGCTTTGCTTTCGTTGTTGTTCTTTTCATCTTGTTAATTATTGTCGGTGCTTCTTATGTTGGAGGCGGCTACGGCGGTTACTAAGTAAGATAGGGGGCATGTACTCGGGGATTCCCGGGCCACATGCTCTCTTCCTTTTATTTGAAGCATTTGATTAGTCACCCCTTAATCCCAACTGTTATACTTGGTTACTGAAAGGAGTTGTCATCAATGACTAAATCATTATTATTTGAACCATATACAATTAAAAATATAACTCTTAAAAATCGGATTGTCATGTCACCGATGTGCATGTACTCCAGCTACGAACGTGATGGAAAAATACAGAACTGGCATATGACTCACTATACAAGCCGGGCTGTCGGCCAGGTTGGTTTAATCATCGTGGAAGCAACCGCAGTTACTCCGCAAGGTAGAATTTCTGATCAAGATTTAGGCATTTGGAGTGACGATCACATTGAAGGTTTACATACGCTAACTGCTATGATGAAGGAATATGGCACAGTTCCCGGGATTCAGCTCGCTCATGCAGGGCGAAAAGCTGAGCTTGAAGGTGAAATTATCGCACCTGTTTCTGTGCCTTTTAATGAAAAAATGAAAACTCCTAGAGAAATGACCAAAAAGGATATTGCCGATACAGTTGAAGCCTTCAAACAAGCCGCTATTCGTGCCAAAAAGGCAGGATTTGAGGTTATGGAGATTCATGGCGCACACGGATACTTAATCAATGAATTCCTAACTCCTGCCGTTAATACTCGTACCGATGAATATGGCGGATCGCCGGAAAATCGTTATCGATTCCTAAAAGAAATCATTACTGCTATTAAATCTGTTTTTGACGGCCCATTATTCGTCCGAATCTCCGCTAAAGATTATCACGAAGACGGATATGAACCGGAAGATTATATTCAATATGCCCGTTGGATGAAAGAAGACGGAATCGATCTTATTGATGTAAGCTCCGGTGGTGTAATGTCAGTACCGGTACCAAGCTTCCCAGGCTATCAGGTCCCAATGAGTGAGACAATCAAGCATGAAGCCAACATTGCAACTGGTGCCGTCGGATTAATCACATCTGGCGTACAAGCGGAGGAAATCTTACAAAACAACCGTGCTGACCTAATTTTTATCGGTAGAGAATTATTACGTGATCCATATTGGCCTAAAAATGCTGCCAAGGAACTGCGTGCTTCTGTTGAAGCTCCTGTGCAATACGGTCGCGGTTGGTAATTTCCTTCGATTAAATCATTGTTTTGATTTAATAAAGTACAGGAAACAAATTAAGAAAAAAGTATCGTTTCTATAGAAACGGTGCTTTTTCTTTTTTTGAACCTTAAAATTCGACAGGAGAATACAAAATAATAATGACGAGATCTTAAACTAAAATTAAATAATTACATATTGGAACAATTCGATGTAGCTGTAGATTAGTATTTTTCCTTCACATCCGTACCAAAGGGACAAACATTTCTTCAGTTTCTCTTATCAGAATTTATTTTTCACAACAATTACATTATTTTCATGTTAAGACAAAAAAATGAATGCCGATAGTTAATTGAAGACCATTGTGACTTTCCTAATTGATAGGAGGAAAAATATATTGAAAAAGAAAAAAGCTCGTTCAATCAAGATTAAATTATTGATGTTAACTTTAATAACGTTAATCATTCCTGTAATCGTTATCGGTATCAGCGTATTTTTTATCTCAAAAGATCAATTGATTGAAACAGAGAAAGAAAATCTCCAAACAAACACTGATATGACAATTGGAATGATCGGACTCTTACACCAACAAGTGAGTGCTGGTTATATTTCCTTAGAGGATGCACAGCAACAATTAAATGAAGAGATTCTGGGAGAAGAAGAGCAAGTTTATCAAGGTTATGATTTTGGAGAAGATGGAGAACTATCTGCAATCGACAAAGATGGCACTCTTACCTTACATACTAAAAACGCAGATACAAATTATAAAGACCTTAAAACAAACGGAGACAAAACAGTGGATCAGCTGATTCTTGAGAAAGGTGAGAACGGGGCTTTCATATCGTATTCTTCCAAAAAAGGTGATGTTGAAAAAATAGCTTATGTTAAAAGGGAACCTTATTGGGAATGGACGATTATATCCAGCAAACCCGTCGCAAAAATTACATCTAAATCATCTGAGCTTGCCTGGTTAGTAGCTGTAATATCAATTGGCTCTGTCATCATTGCCAGTTGTACTGCTTACTTCTTTTCTGCAAAAATAGCCAAACCGATTTCACAGGTTAGTAAAGGCCTAAATCGGATTGCGACCGGTGACTTTTCAATCTCTCCATTAAAGAATAAAAGCAAGGATGAATTAGGACAGTTGGCAAGTGATTTTAATACAATGGTGGACAATACGAAGATACTGATCACCCAGGTTAACCATTCAACTGAACAAGTTGCAAGAGCATCCGAAGAATTGACTGCAAGCTCGGAGGAAACAACTCACAGCACAGAAGAAGTATCCAATTCCATTAACCATGTTGCCGATGTGTCTGATTCCGCTAATACTCGACTTCAGGAAAGTGTACACGCTCTTGAGGAAGTGACAACCTCTATCCAGCGTCTGGCAGGTGTATCAAACGAAATCTCCGAAACAGGCAGCAAGGTCGTATCAAAAGCAAATCATGGGAATGAATTATTATCCAGGACCATTCAGCAAATAGAGTTTATTTACAAGAAAGCCACTGAAAGCGAAGAAATCCTGAAAATGCTGGATACCAGTTCCAGTGAAATCAGCAAGATTTCAGGAACTATTTCAGCCATTGCCGATCAAACAAACCTTTTAGCATTAAATGCAGCTATTGAAGCAGCCAGAGCTGGAGAACATGGAAGAGGCTTTGCTGTTGTCGCAGATGAGGTACGAAAGCTTGCTGAGCAATCTCAATCCTCGTCCAGCCAAATCGTCAACCTTATTAAAGAAATCCAGTCAAATATGGAAGGATCGATTTCATCCATGTATGAGGTAAAGGTCGAGGTTGAGGAAGGGATGTCTGTTATCAATAATACGGAAGAGGCTTTCAAGGAAATTGTGGCTTACATGGTTCAAATGGAACAAGAAGTGAATAGCATGGCCGCTTCAGTCCAACAGATTTCGGCCAGCTCCAACCTTGTATCGGATTCCATTAATCAAGTAGCAGAGGATATATCAAGTGTGTCAGTGCATACAACTAATATAGCTGCCTCTACTGAAGAACAGCTTGCAGCCACCGAAGAAATCAGCCTGTCCTCAAGCTCTCTATCCAAGCTCTCATCAGAGTTACAGGAGCAAATGGCGAAATTTAAGCTATAAAAATCTCTTATTACAATTGAAAACTTGGAGAAAATCCAATTTAAGGAAAGACCTTCAGAGAATTTGGCGTGCTGGCAACATTCTTTATGGAAGGTCTTTCTTTTTGCTATTTTATAAGGTTTGTTTCTGAGCATTAAAGATAGCTTTTTTGCTGTCTCCGTTATTCAACTAAATCCCCTTTTTTAAGTACATTTATTCACATATAAATTCTATATATTTTTTCTATGTTAAACTTTAATATTGTTTTTCCCACTTTAAATTGTTTTTTTATTGAAGCATCCCTCACCAATAAAACAACTTTAATTTCATTATTTCTTTATTGCAGATTAAGCATTTAGGTTTTTACGGAATACTTTTTCGGCTCTTGATAAATGATCCAGACGAGTCTTTCTAATCAACACTTCCCCGTCTGCCGTCTGTCGGTTTCTCCAAGCCAAATAGCAAGTGGTTGAGGTCTCAGTGTTATTATTGGTTTTCCTCTAATAAAATCGTTTCACTATTTTCAACAGCTGCTAACATTTGAGCTGTATCGATACCGCAATCTAATAATTTTCACTTTCATGGACATAGTAAAATTATTATTTTAAGGAAGTGATATGATTGGACCAAAAACAAGCGATTAAGACGCTTAACACATTCTTAAGAGGTTCATATATGGCCATTAACGCCTATGAACACTTTATAAAAAAGCTACAACATTCCTCATTAAAAGACTCGTTTATTTCGATCCAGAAAGACCTAAAAAATCACGCAATCCTTATTTCAGAGAGAATTCAAAATCTAGGTGGTACACCTATAACGAGTGAAGGAATATTTGGAAGGATTGAAGCGAAAGTTGTAAATTTGATTGAAAACTACAATTCAGAGGAAGAGATTATAAAACATGCTATTAAGGGGGAAAATATATATGGGATAAAAATGAGTGAGGACCTAGTAAGGGGGAAGTTAGATGAAGAAAGTCTTAGTCTAGTCCATAAAATCCTGGATAAAGACCGGGAACATGTGGATTATCTAAAATCTCTTCTACATTCTTAAAAGTGAATTTCTCATTCAAATTAATTTTAGTACATTTCATTTCTTCCAAGCCTAACATATATATTTAATAAAAAAATCACCTCAAATCAAGAGGTGTTTTTTTTATCAATTAAAATTTTTGCTTTCATATTCATTAATATCATTTTTCCTAATATGATTAAATAAGTTGGTTTGATATCATTGATTCCTTATTCACTTCTCTTCCAAAATCTCTATCCATTCATCATCGCTATAAATCCAAGTATCTTCTGTTAGAATTCTAATTTCTCTTTCATACTTTTCTGCACGTTGATAATCTTTTTCCTGTGGGTTAGGAATTCTGGATAAGTCTCTGTTTTCTTTTAAGTCCGCTATTTTAACTGTTCGACCAAGCTCATTTAATTTGGCGCGATATATAAATGCTCCCCTCTCTTCTCCTTCCCTTCTAGTCACAGAATCAATTCCAGCTATAATTTTTTCTGAAAAGCCATATTCTCGTAAATCATCAAAGGTAAGCTCTGTATCCTCGATGATATCATGCAACACTCCGACAATTTTCTCTTCTGCCGTGTCTAACCTATTCATTACAGCTAATGGATGATTAATGTAAGGGTTACCGCCCTTATCAAATTGATCCTTATGATACTTTTTAGCTAATTCAATAGCTAAGTCTAATAACTCCTCAGACATACTAATCCGTCCCCCATTCTTTTTTAAATATTATATTAATATTATAACTTCATTTGGAATGAAATAAGAAATGGGTCGCTTTCATTTAATCGCAGATAAAAAAACATCTCAAACAACAGAGAGTTTTTAATAACAGGTAGAAAATCTTCTCTCTCAAACGGAAGTCAATAGCACTCTTATGCATTAATACCTTTCCTAAAGAATCACCTCAAACGGCTGTTTAGCCCTTCCATCCAGCAATATTTGAGAAAGTTTCATAGCTGCAGCCGGATGTATACTCAAAATCCTTTTTCATTCTTGTTGCATAAGCATAGGAGGCTATTGATAATAAAGGTTCAAATGTTCGATTTTTATTCATCATCTCGGGATTTTTTAATGTACGCTCAAAATTTTGCTGCCCCTCTGCAACCACTGCACAACGGATATACAAAAATAAATCAACAGAAAAATTGATTGGATTATCTTCTGTATATGAATATTCTCCGATGTTTTTGGCATGCTCTCTAGTGTCTAATAGGTAGAGTTTGTAAGATAATGCTTCCTCAAATTCTTTTATATCTTTTACACTCATTTTTGATAAAGCAATAACGGCCGGTTCTAGTATATCTTCTCTCCCATTACCATTTGAATTCAGCAAGGAAATAATAGACCAAAATTCTTCATCATGCATCATCTTTTTAGGTACTTGAGCTATATTTCGATTTTCTTCCTCTTCATTTTTTTGTTCCTCTTGAACTTCTTTAATAAAATTCTCCTGATCATTCTCCCATCTCCATTCATGATAAACCTCTATTCCAATACGATCCCATTGTTCACAGAATGAATTGCATATTATAGCTTTTTCCTTTTCCGCCAAAGGAAGATTTCCTATATATATTAAATCCCGAGGAGGCTCTCCATCAACCCATACAAGGGCTCGATTATTCTTATAAAAAAAACGATTTTGACGAAGGATATAAGTTAAACAATTATTCTCAATAACAGGCAGTTCCTCACCTATATATGGAGTTGTGATAACCAGGTATGAGCCTAATTCTTGATGGTGCTTAGCAATTCTTATCGCACCAAACCGTCCATCAGGCAGTTTTACAGCAAACACATCTCCAATTAATACTTCAAACTTTTGTTTATCCAAATCGTATTCCCCCTATATATGTATACATCAATTGTATTACATTTTCTTACAAAAGGGTTTTTAATTAAAACTAGTAAAACTATGCTTATCCCAGAAATAAAAAAAGATAGCAGGACATACGCTTCCTGCTATCTCTACTATTAGTTTATCGATTTATTTTTAAAGCTTAAAAACCGAAAAATCTCTCGCTAATTCAGTATTTGCAAAAACAGCTTTGGCCTCATTAACAAGCTCTATTTCATCATCCATAGTAAATCTGGAACTGATGTGAGTGAGGATTAAACGCTTGGCACCCGCTTTTACAGCGCATTCGGCTGCCTGAATGGTAGTCGAATGAAAATAGTCAGCGGCCATCTCTTCCTGTCCCTTTTGGAAAGTAGCTTCATGAACGATGCATTCAGCGTGCAATGCCAGATTGACAGTATTTTCACACGGGCGGGTATCACCCAATATAGCAATCACTCTCCCCGGCTTAGGTGTTCCGATATAATCTCTGCCATTTATTATGCGGCCATCCTCCAATTGGACCATTTCACCTTTTTTCAGCTTGCTGTATAACGGACCGGGCGGAATTCCAGCTTCTTTTAATAAATCAGCCCGTAGTTCTCCGGGTTTATCTTTTTCGACGATTCGATACCCATAGCTTAAAATAGCATGATCTAAAGGCAATACCTCCACTCTGAATGTCTCATCCTCGAATAGCAGACCATCTTCTACTATTTCCACGAATGACAGATCATATTTTAAATGAGTTTGGCTCAAACGCAAGGACGTTTCCACATACTCTTTGATTCCTACCGGTCCGTAAATGGTCAGCGGTTCTGTCCCCCCCTGAAATGAACGGCTGCCAAGTAAGCCAGGTAGCCCATATATATGATCACCATGCAGATGCGTGATGAATATTTTCTCTATTTTTCTCGTTTTTACAGGCGTGCGTAATATTTGATGCTGAGTCGCTTCTCCACAATCAAACATCCAGCTTGCCCCTCTCTCTTCATTCATCTGCAGGATAAGCGAAGATACGTTTCGCTGCTTAGCCGGTATGCCGGCTCCTGTTCCTAAAAATACAAATTCCAATCTAATTCCTCCAGCCTATTTGAATACATCTATTTTACAGCACTCTTCCTTTTTTTTCAGCATTTGAGAAAATCCGAATACTTCCACATTTTTAATATAGCGATAAAATATTTTATTTTCTCCCTCTTTATCTGTAAACTAAGTATAGATGGAAAAAATTCAATCCATTGATAAAGAGTTGAATAAGAGATAAAATAAACTATCGTAATTACCATATAAGGAGAGGTTCTGAATGCCCACTATTGACAAACAATCAGGATTAATATTGATATTTGGGGCTACTGGAGATTTAGCGCAACGGAAACTTTTCCCTTCATTATTCCGTCTATACACGAAAGGCAGATTATCTTCAAACTTCGCCTGTATAGGAATTGGCAGACGCGAATGGACAACAGATCGTCTTAAACAACATATTCAGGAAGCGGTTGCCGATGAACATGGCACTGATTCAGAAAAGCTTGAATTTGCCGGTCATTTCTACTATCAATCACTGGATGTCAGCCAAGCGAGTGTATCATATGAAGAACTGCGTCTCTTGGCAGACCAATTGGATGAAAAATATGAGTTAAATGGAAATCGACTATTTTATCTTGCGATGGCACCGGAGTATTTTGGACCGATTGCCACAAGATTAAAAGAAGATGGATTGACCAATACAGCCGGTTATAAACGCTTAGTTATCGAAAAGCCATTCGGCCATGATTTTAAATCAGCTGAAGAGCTCAATAATCAGCTTCGTCAATCATTCTCCGAAAATGAAATTTATCGAATCGATCATTATTTAGGGAAAGAAATGGTTCAAAATATTGAAGTGATTCGCTTTGCAAATGCTTTTTTTGAACCGCTTTGGAATAATCACTACATAGCCAATGTTCAGATTACCTCTACAGAAACTCTCGGAGTTGAAGATAGAGGCAGATATTATGAGAACAGCGGTGCCTTGCGTGATATGGTTCAAAACCATATTATGCAAATTGTTTCACTGCTTGCGATGGAGGCTCCGATTAAATTAACGACTGACGAGATCCGCAGTGAAAAAGTTAAAGTACTTCGCTCCCTTCGCCCTATAAAGGAAGATGAAGTAGATCAATACTTTGTGCGCGGTCAATATGGTGAAGGTCAAGTCGGTGACAAACTTTTACCAGCATACCGTTCTGAAAATATGGTTGACCCAGAGTCCAATACAGAAACTTATGTAGCCGGAAAATTGTTATTTGAAAATTTCAGATGGGCCGGTGTACCGTTCTATATCCGTACCGGCAAGCGGCTTGCGGCGAAGTCTACTCAGATTGTCGTACAATTTAAGGACGTGCCGATGAATCTGTTTTATAGAACTGAAGAGCAGCTAAACCCTAATTTACTAGTTATTAATATCCAGCCTAAAGAAGGAATCACGCTTCACCTCAATGCTAAAAAAGGCGGAAAAACACCAGTTAAATTAAGCTTTAGGACTTCCAAATACGACCGATTCAATACCCCTGAAGCCTATGAACGCCTGCTTTTCGATGCGATGCGCGGAGATGCAACAAACTTTTCCCATTGGGATGAAGTAGCCTTGTCCTGGAAGTTCACAGATGTAATTTCTCGTGCATGGGAAAGCCAACCTGCTGGATGTTTCCCTAATTATTCATCCGGTTCAATGGGGCCAGAGAGCGCAGATGAACTGCTCTCAAAAGATGGCTTCCATTGGTGGGCAATTGAAGAAGAAGACGAGTAAATTAAAATAAAGTTGTGGAGGAGAAACCAATATGAAAATTTATGATGTTTCTATGCCAATTTACACTGGAATGCCCGTTTATAAAAATATTGAGGACAAACAGCCAGTTTTCAACACTGTAACAAACGGACATGTTACCGAATCCCGTATTACTCTTGATGCTCATGTCGGAACTCATACAGATGCCCCGCTTCATATGATGAATGACGGTGCTACTATTGAAACAATTGGACTTGAACGTCTCGTTGGTAAGTGTAAAGTATTTGATTTAACTCATGTAACAGGGTTAGTTGAAAAAGAAGATCTTGAGTCTTTGCCTATTGAAAAAGGTGACTTTATTCTTTTAAAAACAAAAAACTCTTTCGATGAAGAATTTAACTTTGAATTTATCGCGCTAGGTGAGTCTGGTGCGAAGCATGTGTCTGAGATTGGCATTAATGGAGTGGGAATCGATGGGCTTGGTGTTGAACGTGCCCAACCTGGACATCCTACTCACCGTACCCTTTTTGCAAACGATGTAATTGTTATTGAAGGCTTGCGCTTGAAAGATGTCCCTGCCGGTGAATACTTTATGGTCGCAGCACCGCTTAAATTGGTAGGCATTGATGCTGCTCCGTCTCGTGTATTATTGCTGGATGGTATGCTTTAATAAATGATTAAATCCACTTTCGCGTGCGAAAGTGGATTTTTTTTGATGTTGAACATATCATAAAAACCTTTTTCGAATTTCCGGTGAAAGCAGCATACACTGATCTTTCTTACCGAACCATTTAATTCTGTTCCTCGCAATTAAATCATACACTCTATCTCTAATAGTTCTTGGAACCAGCTTAAAGACATACAACATACTCCATAAACCCGATAAATGTTTACATATCCTTAAGGCAGCCGAAGACTTCATATAGTATTTGTGATTATCTGGTTCAAGTAAAATTAAGCTGTCTATTCCTTCAGGAACATGGTATTCCTTTAATAACTGCTGGCCTGCTTCACTCTGCAGGGAGGCAAAAACAAAAATTCCTTTCGGGTCTCTTTTAATGATAAATTGAACACTCTTATCGCAAAAATTGCATTCCCCATCAAATAATACAATCATCTTCTACTAACCCCCTTCTCAAGTTGCCCCTTCGGTTTCTATTGATAAAGTTACCCTCTTTATTGTGATATAGACAATTTTGTTACCCCAAAATATAAATTCTTCTATTTGATTATACTAAACCCATCTTATTAAATATTGGATTTTATCTAAAAACCATCTCAGGTGCTATAAAGAATTAACCCTATGATAGTTTTTAAAAACTTCATGAATCTTTTTGATTGATTTTGAATGAATTTGATTGATTTTTATTTATAAACAAATTATATTTAAACGGTAGGGAGGTGACTGGATTGCTGACTTCAGAAAGACAGCAATATATCATCGAAAAAATCAACCAAAATGGCTTCATCAAAATACAGGAGCTAGTAAAAGAATTACATACATCAGAATCCACAATTCGCAGAGACTTAAGCCAATTGGAAGACATGTCTATTTTAAAGAGAGTACATGGCGGAGCTGAACTTGTGAAAAAACGCAGCATTGAACCAACGATTCTGGAGAAATCCACTTCCAGAACAAGCGAAAAAGAAGCAATCGCCAAAGAAGCGGCGAGTATTATTGATGATGGTGATTGTATTTATCTTGATGCCGGTACTACAACCCTTGCTATGATTCCATTCATTCAAAATAAGCCCATTACCGTTGTCACAAATGGGATTATGCAGGCAGCTGCACTTCAGGAAAGCAATATTATTACGTATTTAATTGGTGGCCGCATTAAGAAATCTACAAATGCAATAATTGGCAGTCAGGCTATCAATAATATTAACAACTACCGGTTTGATAAAGTTTTTCTAGGAATAAACGGCATTCATCCAGATTGGGGCTTCAGTACACCTGACCCAGAGGAAGCTATATTAAAAAGATCAGCCATCGATTTATCGAAAGAAGCTTTTATATTAGCCGATTTCAGTAAATTTGATGAAACATCGTTTGCCAGAGTGGCTGAATTGAATCAAGCAACCATAATTACCAGCGGGATGGATTCAGCCAAATTGGCTAAGTATAAGATGAATACAAAAATAAAGGTAGTGAAATCATGATCTATACCGTAACACTAAATCCATCGGTGGATTTCATCGTAGAGGTTGATCATTTTCAACTTGGTGGCTTAAATCGAATGAGTAAAGAAGCTAAATATCCAGGAGGAAAAGGAATAAATGTTTCACGTATCCTCTCCCGAATCGGTTCAAAAACAACTGCACTTGGTTTCAGCGGTGGATTTCCGGGTAGATTCATTCTCGATGCTTTAAGAAAAGAGAGCGTACCTGAAGATTTTATCGATGTTGATGAAGATTCCCGAATCAATATAAAGCTAAAAACTGGGCAAGAAACTGAAATCAATGGATTAGGGCCATACATAAGCGCCGAAAAAATGGATGAACTCCGTCAAAAGCTTTCAAACATGACCAAAGAGGATATTCTTGTTTTGTCAGGCAGCATCCCTCCTTCCATTTCACCAGATTTGTATCAGCAGTTAACAAGGGAATATGCAGCACAAGGCATACAGGTAGTAGTAGATGCAAGCGGAAAAACCTTACTCGATGTTGTAAAAGAACATCCTTTTCTTGTGAAACCAAATCATCATGAACTTGGAGAACTATTCGATACGAAAATAGAAACAACCAAGGAGGCCATTCAGTACGGTAGCATTCTTGTTGAGCAAGGTGCTAAAAACGTGATTGTTTCTATGGCAGGCGATGGAGCTTTACTTATTAATCGTGATGGAGTTTATACAGCTACGATTCCAAAAGGTGATGTAAAAAACTCTACTGGCGCAGGCGATTCTTTAGTAGCTGGATTTATCGGGAAGTGGGACCAAACGAAGGATATACAAAAAGCATTTCAATATGGAGTTGCCTCTGGAAGTGCAACAGCATTCAACTACGACCTTGCCGAAAAAGAACATATCGAAGCTCTTCTCCCGCAAGTTGAAATTCAAAAACTATAAGGAAGTGAAACCATGAGAATCACAGACCTGTTAAAGAAAGATACTATTATCCTGAATCTTTCATCCAGTAACAAAAAAGAAGTTATTGATGAACTTGTCAGCAAACTAGATCAAGCAGGCAAACTGAAAGATCGTAAAGGATATCATGAAGCAATCATGAAACGTGAAGAGCAAAGTACAACCGGTATCGGTGAAGGGATTGCAATCCCCCATGCTAAATCGGCAGCTGTTAAAGAAGCGGCCCTATGTTTCGGTCGTTCCATTAACGGAATTGATTATGAATCATTGGATGGGCAGCCCGCTCGCCTGTTCTTTATGATAGCTGCGCCTGACGGAGCAAACGATACTCATCTTGATACCTTATCCAAGCTGTCATCTATGTTAATGTATGATGATTTCCGTCAGGCCATTTTGAAAGCTGCCTCAGAGGATGAAATCCTCTCTATTATTGATGCCAAACAGAATGAGCTTGAAAATGAAGATTCAAAAGATCAGCCTGCTCCGGATACTGCAGAGGCAAATGAAGAAGGTTATGTGTTAGCCGTCACTGCCTGTCCAACTGGAATTGCGCACACCTATATGGCAGCGGATGCCTTAAAAGCAAAAGCGAAAGAAATGAATGTAAATATTAAAGTAGAAACAAATGGTTCCACCGGAATCAAAAACCCTCTCACTGCTGAAGATATTCAAAAAGCAAGTGCAATCATTGTTGCTGCAGACAAAAACGTTGAAATGAATCGTTTCAATGGCAAACATGTGATTCAAGTTCCAGTAGCACAGGGAATCCGTAAGCCAGAAGAACTAATTAACCGTGCTTTAAAACAGGATGCCCCAATTTATGAAGCCAAAGGCGGATCCACTAATCAAGATAGCGGGAATCAGGAGAAAAAAGGGATAGGCTCTCAAATATATAAACACCTCATGAGCGGTGTAAGTAATATGCTTCCATTTGTTGTCGGCGGCGGTCTCTTAATTGCCCTTTCCTTCTTATTTGGCGGAATTAAACCTACGGATCCAACGACACCGGGCTACAATGAATTTGCTGCAGCACTCAACACCATTGGCGGCGGAGACAAGGGTGCGTTCTTCTTATTAGTACCCGTACTTGCCGGTTTCATTGCCAGCTCGATTGCAGATCGCCCAGGTTTCATGCCCGGTATGGTCGGCGGATTATTGGCTGCAACGGCCGGCGCAGGCTTCCTTGGTGGATTAATCGCTGGTTTCCTTGCAGGGTATGTGACTCTTGGTGTGAAAAAAGCTTTCAATTGGCTGCCAGCTTCTTTGGAAGGTATAAAACCCGTATTGCTATATCCTTTATTTGGCCTATTAATCACCGGTCTAATTATGATATTCATCATTAATGACCCGGTTGTGGCCATGAATAAAGGGCTGACTAATTGGCTTGAAAACTTAAGCGGTACAAACGCAGTGTTCCTTGGTTTAATCGTTGGCGGTATGATGGCTGTTGATATGGGAGGTCCTATCAATAAGGCTGCTTTCACATTTGGTATAGCAGCAATTGCTGCCGGAAATGGTGTACCCCATGCAGCTGTTATGGCTGGAGGGATGGTACCACCTCTTGGCATCGCACTATCCACTACGCTCTTTAAACAGAAATATACTGACTCGGAACGTAAGTCTGGTCTTACAAACTATATTATGGGCGCATCCTTCATCACGGAAGGAGCAATACCCTTTGCAGCAGCAGATCCGATTCGAGTTATCGTCAGTTCTGTAATCGGTGCTGCTACGGCTGGAGCCTTATCTGCAGCATTTGGCTGTTCGACTCCCGCCCCACACGGCGGACTCTTTGTATTCTGGTTAATTGATAATCGCTACATGTACCTTCTAGCCATCCTAATCGGTTCACTTGTAACAGCTGTTCTTTTAGGTTTCTGGAAAAAGAATGCAACTATTAAGGATGTTGCGTAAGCAAAAAAGAAAGAATGACCTTGTTTCTGGTCATTCTTTTTTTATATGCACAGATATCCGCATATAATATCTAATTTCTTTGTTGACGGCTGAGCTTAATTCTTCGTATAGGTATATAACTGCCTATTGGTTCACTATCATAAAATTTACACTTCCCTAAATTTGTACGTTTGCAACCAGAATATTCACTCACCCCTACTCAGGTATTAAATCCCTCCCATTGTTAATTATTCTAAAAAAATAAAAAATAGTAAGTTTTATTTCTAAATTTTATTAATCTCATATTCTTACAACAACGAAAATTAACACTTATAACTTTAATCTAAAATTTTACTATGCTAATATAATAACGATATTGTATTTTTATCAAATAGCTAGTAAAGGAGTTGATTAAAATGAAGCATATAAAAGTTGTGACCCTCACTACAGCTGCAATCATGTCGACTGCTTTTGCTCAAGAAGCCTCTGCAGCATCGACATATACAGTTAAAAAGGGGGATACACTTTCTTTTATTGCCTCAAAATTCAAAACAACGGTTTCGAATTTAAAGAAGTTGAATGATTTGACAGGTGACATTATTTATCCAAACCAAGTCATCACAGTATCTAGCAGTACATCATCATCCGGTATTACCGAACGTTCTATCAGTTCTAAAACTTACACCATTAAATCAGGAGATACTTTATCAGCAATAGCTGCTAAGCACTCTACGACTGTAAGTAAACTAAAGAGCTGGAATGATTTAAAGAATGATCTCATTTACCCTGGTCAAATTATTAAAGTGGCCGAAGGTGCTTCCGGATCCTCATCAAGCACCAATCATTCTTCTTCCGGAAGTACATCAGTGTCTACCAATCAGACATATACGGTAAAGTCAGGAGACACATTAAGTAAAATCGCCCGTAAATATTCAACTACGGTCAGTCAGCTTATGAGCTGGAACAACCTATCGAGTACAGTTATTTATCCGAATCAAACGTTAAAGGTGACTAAGTCTTCAACTACTACTGGATCTAGCAGTTCAAGTTCTACAAGTTCTTCCAGCAGTAGTTCATCCGCTACTACTTATACGGTGAAATCTGGCGATACGTTAAGTAAAATTGCCAACAAGCATTCAATTACGGTCAGTCAACTTAAGAGCTGGAATAACCTATCCAGTACAATTATTTACCCTAACCAAGTGTTAAAGGTGTCTAAGCCTTCTACTACTACAGGGTCAAGCAGCTCTTCAAGCTCTTCCGGCAGTACTGCTACTTCAACGACCTATACAGTTAAGTCGGGGGATACGCTAAGTAAGATTGCTAAAACCTATTCCTTGACCGTTTCACAAATCAAATCGATGAATGGGTTAAAATCTGATGTGATTTATGTGGGGCAAAAGCTGAAAATTTCAAAGGCAGCAAGTGATTTGCCTTCTGTTTCCGAACCTTCAAGCGGGTCTTCTTCCGCTCAGGAAACAATAGGAAACTCAGCTTTTACATCTAATCTGATTTCCATCAGTAAAAGCTTGATCGGCACAAAATATGTGTGGGGAGGAACAACACCATCTGGGTTCGATTGCAGCGGTTTTCTTTATTATGTCTTTAATAAAGCGGGACATTCTATGCCAAGATACACGGCTGAAGGTTTCTTTAATCGTTCCTATTATGTAAGTTCTCCTCAGCCTGGAGATCTCATTTTCTTTTCCGGTACATATAAGAAAGGAATCTCCCATTTAGGCATCTATCTAGGAAATAATGAATTTATTCATGCTGATAACAGCGGAGTACGTATTACTAGTACAAACAACAGCTATTATAAAAAACATTTTGATAGTTATAAGCGATTATACGCTAATTAAGATTCAGCGAGCGGGTTCTATTACCCGCTCGCTGTTTTTTCACCAATAGACTCACCTTCCCTCTAATGATAAATTAATAATAGATCTGTGCTACAAATAGTAATTCTAATAGAAAGGTTGTTAAGGATGAGTCATATATATAATGAAAGAGAAATAATAGAACCAGTTCATTTATGCGATGAAAAAGGTAATTTAATACCTGATAGCATAGGCTGGTCGAGAAAGCCTCTTATCAGCGGAAATGTCACTGGACGCTTTCTTCGTAAAAAGAAATGGAACTATTGGTGTATAACAAATAAAGATGTTCTTTTTTCGGCTACAATCAGCCATTTAGATTTCGCAATGGTTTGCTTTGTTTATTATCTCGATTTAAACACCAAGACATTTTTTGAGAAAACAGCCTTATTTCCTTTTAAAAGTAATAAAGCGCTCCCTAATGATGTATTGGCGAGTACTAAACTCACCTCCAAACAAATGGACATCGCTATATTATGGGAAAATAATCGTTTTCAGCTGAACGTAGAGATTCCTAATTTTAACGAAAAACCGTTGCTGGCAAACTTTGAAATTAGCTATCCTGAAACGGATTCGTTGAGTGTTGTCATACCCTGGAGTGATCAAACATTTCAATTAACAACGAAAATGCACTGTCTTCCTACTAAAGGGACGCTGACTATTGGGTCTAAAACCTATCAATTTACTCCTGATGAAAGCTATGCCAGCTTAGATTACGGACGAGGTATCTGGCCAAGAAACTGTACCTGGAATTGGGGAATGGCATCTGGTAAACAAGGAAATGATGTAATTGGTCTAAATTTTGGCGGACAATGGACTGATGGGACAGGCTTTAATGAAAATGCAGTATTAGTTAATGGACGGCTGACAAAAATCAGTGAAGATATGAAATTTCACTATAATAAACATGATTTCATGCAGCCATGGAAGATTGACTCTTTGGCGACTGATTGTGTAAGGCTCACCTTTACACCTCTATATGAACGGATCGCCAAGACTGATGCTATTATAGTGAAATCAGAAGTACATCAAATGGTAGGCTATTATAACGGAGAAATACGCTTACCGGACAGCACTATCCTGACAATCAAGCAAATGCTTGGCTGTATTGAAGACCATATAGCAAAATGGTAGATTGATGTTCACTTATTCAAATATAGATATACGGAGTTGCCTAAAAAAAAGTTAGTTTTCTTCATGTTTTTTCACAATCCATATCGTTTGCGTTCCTAACTGGCGATTGAGTTGACAAATGTAAGTTGCAACATTACAATTTACTTGTTACTTACTAAAAATAAGCAAAGCATATAATAATAACTTTATTTATGGAACTGTGGGGGATTTACTTTGTCAAATGTACATAAAGATTTATCAACGATTATTAAGGAACGTCATTCGATCAGACAGTATGATGCTTCTTTTAAAATTTCCGAAGAAGAATTAAAAAGCATCCTTGAGGAAGCTACTTTAGCTCCATCTTCTAGCAATATGCAGGCTTGGAGCTTCATCGTAGTTAAAGATGAGGATAGAAAGAAAGATCTTGCCTTATATGGTAACAATGCAAAGGTGGCTGAAAATGCATCTGCTGTTATTGCTGTCCTTGGGGATACTGAAATGTATAAAAAAGCAGATCAAATCTACGATATGATGTTTGAAGCAGGCTATGTTGACGAAGAAAATAGACAAAGGCTCGTGAATGATGTTAAACGGGTCTATCCGGGTGCACCTTTAGAAACAAGAGCTAATATGGCAAGCTTTGATGCCGGTCTTGTTTCCATGCAATTAATGCTGATAGCGAAAAATCGTGGGCTGGATACCATTACGATGGGCGGCTTCGATAAAACTGCTTTTGCTAAAAATTTCAATGTGGACGAAAGATATATTCCATTAGTATTAATCGCAATTGGTAAAGCAGAGGGAGATCATTACTTTAAAACCGTACGCTTACCTGTAGAAGATATTACTACATTTATCTAATCGAGATGATATAAGGATAGAGCTGTCACACTAGTTGGCAGCTCTATTCTTCATTTTTTCAGACCAATATAAAGTAAATGTGATGATGTACCGAGCAGAGATGGTTCCTTTGCATACTCAATCAACAGGTCTACTATTTTTCCCATTTCGCCTTCACCCTTCTCTCTCCAATAATTCCACTGATGATTTGTAACCATAGAACCTATATTAGATCCTATTAAAGCTACTTTTTCAAATCCACTTGATTTCATAAATGGATCTATATCTTCTACACGATAATAGTATGCACCCGTAAATCTCCCACTATCTGCATGATTAAAACAGCCGGTTTCGGTAAACTGTCGAATGGCATCCACCGTGTTGTTTGGCCGCCAATGTTCAGGACAGATGAGTGAATTTAACATGTGCTTTACTCTTGGCATAAATGCTATGAAAACAAGGCCGTTTTTCTTGGTTACACGATATAATTCTTTTACCGCCATCAATCGATCCTCTTCCTGCTGCAAATGGTATAGTGGCCCTAGCATTAATGAAGCATCGAATTGTTCATCTTCTATTGCAGACAGGTCTCTTGCATCTATGTTATAAAACCCATCAAATTGGGCAAACAGTCCCAATTCCCGCGCTTTATCTTCAGCAATATCAACCAAGCTCGGTGTCAGATCCGACAGGGTAACGCGATACCCCTCTTCAGCCAGCTTAAGCGAATATTTCCCTGGGCCTGCTCCATTGTCCAAAACAGTACCTGATGGAGTTAAATATTTTTTAATATAATGCCAATTCACCTGAAACTCAATTGGTTCCCTGTCTAATCTGCCCCACTCATCAAATTCACTATAGTAATCAACAATCTCATTCATACCGATCCCCCTTTAAACTATAAAACGATTTGACTACTTATGTTCAAGAAAGAGAGCTTAAAACCCTCCTAATTGTTAAAAATATTATTCGTGAAGCAGGAAAACAACCATTCCCTCTATGCTTGTGATTTATGATAAAGAACTAAAATAGATTAGAAAATTAAAATCCTTCAAAGAGGAATTAGTGCCATAGAAGCACAAATTAACAATCAATGATTTGACTCCAAGTCTACTGAATGAACCTACTACTAGTAGAGAATAAACCTATATTACAGAAGATTTCTTTTCTGTCCTTCCATAAAAAAAGCCGCTCAAATTGACTCCAATTGAGCGGCAAAAACATTAACTTTTTGAAATGAATCCTTATCTATTTTCCTTTTAATTCATCCATACTCTCATCACGGATATTAATTGCTCCAGGTTAATTGGTTTACTGATATAGTCTGATGCACCAGCCGCTAAGCATTTTTCACGATCGCCCTTCATTCCTTTTGCTGTTAAGGCAATAATCGGTAGTGATGCAAACTCTGAATTCTGACGGATACGTTTCATCGTCTCATATCCGTTCAATTCAGGCATCATAATATCCATCAGGATCATATCAATCTGGCAATCCTTTTTTAGAATCTCCAAGCATTCGATTCCATTATGAGCTACTAAGACTTCCATTTTCTTTTTTTCAAGAATTGCTTTTAGTGAGTATATGTTACGCTGATCATCATCTGTAATAAGCACTCTTTTTCCATGATGTATGTCCAATTGGATATCATTTGGTTCTTTAGCCGCAGCCACTTCTGCTATCATCTGATGATATTGATCCCCTTGATTTACATTAATATTTTCCTGATTCTGTAGATACGGTATATAAAGAGTAAACGTACTACCTTTCCCTACTTCACTTTCAACAAATATATGACCGTTAAGCAAATAGGATAATTTTTTGCAGATTGATAAACCTAAGCCTGTTCCACCATATTTTTGTACAGTAGATCCGTCTCCCTGTTGAAAGGCCTCAAAAATGGTTTGTTGCTTATCTTTATGGATTCCTATACCTGTATCCATGACAACAATTTTTATCCACTCGTCAGTTTGAGTGGTATTATGGTTATCTTTTTCATCACATGTATGGATTATTTTTTCCACCTTCACAGACACTTTTCCTCGTTCTGTGAACTTAATAGCATTTGATAGTAAGTTTTTTACGATCTGCTGAATTTTTTGTACATCTGTATAGAAATAGGAAGGTAGATTCTCATCTATTTCAATGGTGAAACCAAGTTGTTTTCTTTCGGCTTGTGGCGAAAATATATTTAAGGTTTCAACCAACTCACTGATGTTCATTTTGCTATATGTGATTTCAGACTTTCCAGCTTCTATTTTTGAAAGGTCAAGTATATCGTTAATTAAAGATGTTAAACTGTCTGCAGCCGAATAAATATATTCAATATACTCTTTTTCCTCTGCTGAAAAACAATCACTATCTATGTCTATTAACATCTCTGCAAGAATTAAAATACTATTTAAAGGAGTACGAAGTTCATGGCTAATATTCGCCAGAAATTCGGATTTATAATTTGAGCTTAGCTGCAATTGTTCATTTTTAATTCTTAATTCTTCCTGGGACTGTTCAAGTTCCTTCGTTTTTTGTATAGCTTCTTGCTCACGTTCTTCCAGAAGTTCATTAATCGTCATTAATTCTTCTGACTGTGAATGAAGCTCTTCAGTCTGAACCTGCAATTCTTCAGTCATTGCTTTTGACTCATTTAGCAAACATTCAATTTCCATTCTATTTAGAACACTGTGTATAGCCAAACCGAGAGATTCATTCACCTGCTGAATGGCTTGGTATTGTATATCTGAAAAGCCTGTTATACTTGCAAATTCAAGAACCCCAATCGTGATGTTTTCATAAATAATCGGGACAACCAAAAACGCTTTAGGTTTTGTCTCAAACAAGCCTGTTGAAAGTAATTGGTAATCTTCCGGGATATCTTCTAACAGGACTATTTGTTGATCAACAGCTGCCTGTCCAATGATTCCTTCACCCAACTTAAAATGATCTTTTCCACCATCACCATAGGAAGCTGCACGATAAAAACATGTTTCATCAGCTTGACCCCTCAAATAGAGCGCCCCAATCGAAGCACCTACTAATGGTGCAAGCTTCCCTTGAAGACGTTTTGCAAATTCATTTATATCAAAGACACTTTGTGTTAAGCTTGTTATTTCATTAATTTTTGATAGCACCCAGTTCTGTATCTTGATATCTTTCAAATACGCTTTCTCATTTTTATTGTAGATTTCTAAAGACACGGACATATTATTAAAAGCTTCAGCAATCAGACCTATTTCATCATCCGTTTTTACTTCAAGCCTGTGGAGGGTCGATGGATCATTTAAATCAATTTCTTTCAATACAGTTGTTATTTGTTTTAAGTCCTTTGTTGTTGAACGAATAACCCAGTATCCAATTAACCCAATTAACCCGCAGGAAGTTATTGTTAACAAGAAAACAACCTGACACAAATGATTGTACTTTTCACTTGCCCGTTTAAATGCGCCCTCCATCATCTCCTCTTGATAGCTAATAAACTCTTCTATTGACTCTGTTAGCTTAGAACTTGATTCCTCTATTTTCTTCCAATTTTTACTAACGTACTCATTGTCTTGTATTAGTTCCATTATGATTATTCGTTCGTTTTCTTTGTATATACGATATAGGGATGCGCAATCCATTAATATTTCCCTAGCTTCCTCATTTAGTGTCATACCATGGATTTTTGCAAAATGTTCTTCAATCTTGACATGATTTTCAGCAAGTTTATCTTGTATAGTAGCTGATGTTACTCCTGATAGATCATTCGCAATACTCCCAACCAACATTTTTGATGAACTGACGTTCTTTTCTATCTCATAAGTATAATTCACTTTTTTATATCGATTTTCTACAATTTCTAATAAGTCCTCACGGGAGCTATTTAAATTCTGGATGGTCATTACCGAAAAGAGTACGATTACCACCATAATCAGGATTATAGAAATTTGGAATCTCCTTCCAAATCCTAATTTACTGCTAATCATCATCCTCATCCTCTACGCTTAGTATTCAACCTAACTATTTTAATATCCTAAGTTTTCTATTTATACCGGTATTATTAGCCAGTTCATACAAAATACTGTATGACTGATTGAACAACAATCAACAAGCTATATATAAGAAAATAGTAATCAAAAAAAGTGAGCCACTTCTCTGTATTCCAATATTACAGCTTTTATTTTGAAAAGAAATACAGTTTTTTTGGCGACGTTTCGAATTTGTATAATGAGATAAAATGGAGGTGTTTACTTTGCGAAGCGTTGATAAAAAAGAAATCGTTAAAGTATGGTTTCGGGATGTATTTACGGACGGGAATACAGATATTTTAAAAGATATTGCATCAGCGGATATGGTTACTCATTCTCAGGGAAATGACGAGGGCTATGTCGGTATCGAGCACTTTAAAAATTGGCTATCCTGGTATTACACCTCTTTTTTGAGCGCGAATGGACTGTTCATGACACGATTGAAGAAGGGGATAAAATCGTTGCATGCTATAGCGGATATAGCATTTATAAAGGCGGATTACTGGATATTCCTTCTGAAAATCAACAGGTTAAAGAAACGGGTATCATCATATTTCGAATCGAGAATGGTAAAATTGCCGAACAATGGTGTGAAATGAGTGATTTACAGCTTATTCAGCAGTTAAGAGTTAAATTTGCTACAAACTAAATTATGTAGAGCTATTCTTTTAAGAATTTCCACTGAATGGCTCTTTTAATCCATTTTTTTCGATTTGTTCCATATAAAAACACATGATTTTAACCGCATCCACTGTAATATAGTAATATTTTGGTAGTAGAATTTAATAATCAATTAGATGAATTAACACTTCTGATTCTTTTTTGTAAAAAATATTGATGATGTCCTTCTGGATGATTTTCAATCACTCCAAATACGGAAAATCCGTTTTTCTTATAGAAGTCTGGCGCTTGAAAGCTGAATGTATCCAACATCAGAAGTGTACATCCTTTTTCTATTGCATAGTTTTCAACTCTTGCCAGAAGCTCTTTCCCTACTCCTTTTTGTCGCAATTGATCGTCAATCCACAGGAAATCAATCTGCATTCTTCCCCAGCTGTAATGAGCTGCGATTCCGCCCTGTATATGATTGTGGTCGTCCTTTACCACATAGGTGACTTTCCCATAAGCTGTATTATTATGCTCCGGCAGTTTTTGGCGATTAAAATCAATTAAATGTTCCCGGATAAACACTTGATCTCCTTCGGTGCCGAGCTCTATTTTAATCACTCAAACAACCTCTCCTTCTTAATCAACGAGTTCTTTATACATTAGTATATCGTCCACATACTGACCATTCAGAAAAAATTCTCCCTTTAATACCCCTTGCTCAATATAGCCATTCCTCTTATAGAAAGAAATAGCTGGTGTATTTGTGGACAATACTCTTAAAGAAATTTTTCGAATCCCACGCTTCTTCCCCTCTTCATCTAAAAACTGCAGTAATTTACTGCCTATACTCTTTCCCTGAAAGTCAGGATGGACACCAATCGCCATTTCCCATACATGACAATTGCTCTCCAGTGGAGTAGGATATTTAACAGACATATAGCCCGCAACTCTCCCGTCCTCAATTGCGACAAACATGCTTCCCGGCGGAAAATGCTGAGCATAATCGGCTACTGATTCCCAAACAATCGGCATCGGTGTATTTGTATAATTCCAAATCAAATTTTCAAGTTCTATTAATTGTTCGTAGTCCTCAATTCTTGATGAACGTATAACCATTTAATATCTAATCCCCTTTTCAACCATCTATCCTATAGTTTACTCTTTACATGCTTGAATGATCTATCAAAGTCAAAAAGCATTGCCACCCTCTAAAGAATGACAATGCCACACAAAAGGAATTTCTCCCTTTATTTCGTTAATTCAAGGAATTCATTTACATCAGCAATTGCAAGATCCACACCAGCCTGCCAGAAATCTGGTTTCGTTAGGTCTACACCTAAATGTTTCATCGCAAGCTCCTCTGTTGTCATAGCAGCTGTATCCTGCAATAATGCAATATATTTCTTTTCAAATGACTTACCTTCTTTTAAAGATAAGTGATAAATCCCTAAGCTAAACAAATATCCAAACGTGTACGGGAAATTATAAAATGGCACTTCTGCAATATAGAAATGCAATTTACTTGCCCAGAAGGTTGGATGATATTCACTCAGAGAATTTTGATATGCCTCTTTTTGTGCAGATGCCATCATTTCGTTCAAGCGCTCAACGGAAACCAATCCATTTTTGCGTTCTGTATAATAATTTTTTTCAAAAATAAAACGGGCATGAATGTTCATGAACATAGCAATTGCATTTAGTATTTTGTTATCGAGCAATGTGATTTTTTCTGCATCCGATACAGCAGCACGGACACTGGCATCAGAGCAAATTTGTTCAGCAAATGTAGATGCTGTTTCAGCGACATTCATCGCGTAATCTGTATTAAAGAATGGCTTATCATTTAATACATGGCTGTGGAAAGCATGACCTAGTTCATGAGCAAGCGTTGCTACACCGCTTGGTGAGCCTGAATAGGTCATAAAGATACGTGATTCATTTGTTTCAGGAAAGCTAGTACAGAATCCTCCAGGACGCTTGCCAGTACGGTCCTCTGCTTCAATCCACGCCTTTTCAAATGCTTCCTGGGCAAATTTAGGCAATTCATCACCGAATTTAGCAAAATTATCGATGATAAACTTTGCTCCCTCATCAAATGTGTAATGCATCGGTTCCGTTGTTACGATCGGTGCATCAACATCTACCCAGCTCAATTTCTCTTTACCTAAAAGCTTTGCCTTACGGTTAAGAAACTCTACAAAAGGCTGCTTATTTTTTGCAATGACATCCCACATTACATCCAATGTTTCTTTCTTCATTCGGTTATACTGCAATGGCTCTTTCATAAAATCTTCAACACCATGCATTTTATAATTGGCCAAACGGAAGCCGCCTAAATGATTAATCGTGTCAGCAAACAAAGGGGCTTTTTCTCCCCAGGCTTTTTCCCATTTCTTGAAAATTTCCGCTCGGACTTCTGGATTAGGATCGTCGTGCATCTTATTAAAAGCTTGGCCAGCTGATAAATGAACAGTCTCGCCATCTTCATTTGTATAAGGAATCTCAATCATTTTTACAAGTGAATCGTAATGGGTACTCCACCCGACATATCCATCTACGCGCAATGCATTAATGAGTGCTTCTTCAGCTTCCGATAATTGTTCCTTACCATGTTCCCTTTGCTCATTAATATAGAAAGCTATTTCACTAATTTCTGGTTGTTCGATGATTTCTTGCCAGACAGCATCATTTATTTGGACAAGTTTAATTGTAAATCCTGTAAAAACTGTTTCGAATTCACTTATTAATGTGTATACTTCTCCATTTAATTGATCCGCCTTTGTATCATGGACATTTTGGGCAGTAGCACATTCAAGAAATGCCGATACCTGATAGATTGCTTTTTGCAGTACCTCTGTTTGTTTTAATATAGAAACAATCTCTTTGGTACCGCTAACGTCTGAAGGAGCCTGCCAAGCTTTTACTTCCCCTTTGTATGTATTTAACAGCTCTTTGATTTCAGCTAATTTTGATAGTAATTCAGGTGACTCAGAGCCATTTGGAAATATGTTATCCAAATTCCATGTTAGAGAGTAATTCATTCAAAAACCTCCTGTCTTTTCACAATTTTCAGTATACAACTTTTATTACCAGTTGGATATATATTTTCCTCAATAATAGTACTGTCTCCCATATGCTATCTACTCATCCTCTTGAACCTCTTGATTGGTTACCCTTTTTAATATATAAATCCAATATTATTCCGTATAATGAGAGTTAATACAGCACGAAGAAAATAAGGAGACAGGTTATGGGATATTTTCAATCAGAGGAGACTTATCAATTATTAAATGCAGTAGGAGAAAATATTTTTATTTGTGATGATCAATTAACCATCATATTTATCAATCGTTACGCTGACAAATTAATTCAATGTCTAAGTCCTTTTACCGGTTTATCAAGTAAGGAAGAATATATCGGGAGAAACATAGCAGAATTTGATCAAGGGGGGAACTGCAAGAGGACAATACTCGAAAACGATTCCTTCCCCAATACCAGCAGAATTATATTTTTCAATAAATACACAGCTAAGATTGCAATAAGTCCCTTTACATTCAACAATGGTTTAACAGGTTATATGCTCACTTGGAAGGATGTAACCGATTATGAAGAAGAAATACATAAAGGGCATTCGATGATGGAAGAAATGTATGCTCCTATCATCAAAACAATTCTGGATGATGTACTTTTAATGCCCATTACTGGATTTTTGTCTGAAGATCGTCTTCATAAGATCAAAGAGAAGGCTTTATATGAAAGCTCTGATAAACAGGCTTCCTATATGGTGATTGATTTTACTAGCGTAACTTCACTGGATGACGAATATATTGTGGCAGAGCTGGAGGTCATCTCTCAATCCCTTGCTTTATTGGGTACAGAAGCTATATATACAGGCCTGTCCACTACTCTTGTCCGCCAAATCGTAAACCAGGGAACAAAAATAAAGAATGAAACATTTGCTACGTTTAATCAGGCTATGAATCATATCTGCAAAATAAAAGGCTACAAGTTGGTAAAATATTAATCTTGATCTTCCTCTTCAGCTTGATTTATTAAAATCAAGCTATTCTTTTTGTCAACTGATTTGCAAATGAATGACAATTCGTTTGCGCAGCTTTTGTGACAATATTGTTTCATAAATTTGAATTAATTATAGTAATTTTAGTTTATTTATAGATATTTGCAAATTATAGGACTATTATATCTAATATAAACAAGGTCATTGTAAATTTAACTAATTATTAATATATACATAGGGATAACCTACTAAACAATTTAAACTATTTAAGCCAACTCTTCATTCACGCAAAAATAATTAGTTACTTTTATAATAGAGGTGACAGCACTTTATAAATGGTTTTTTTTCGTCTGTTTTGTGAATGAATGAACAATGCATAAGAATTGAAAGGTGTGAACAGTTAAATGGAAGTATTGGATCTCGCTAGGTTTCAGTATGCAGCAACTACAATCTATCACTTCTTCTTTGTACCACTATCCATTGGATTGGTATTTTTAGTTGCTATTATGGAAACATTGTATTTTTTTAAGAAAAAAGAAATTTATTTGGACATGGCAAAGTTTTGGGGAAATATCTTTCTCATCTCTTTTGCTGTCGGAGTAGTTACAGGAATTATCCAAGAATTCCAGTTTGGAATGAACTGGTCAGAATACTCCCGCTTTGTCGGAGATGTATTTGGTGTTCCATTGGCTATTGAAGCCTTACTGGCTTTCTTTTTAGAATCCACATTCATTGGTGTATGGATGTTTGGGCGTGACCGATTGCCAAGATGGGTTCATTTACTATCTATATGGCTTGTATCAATCGGTACCATTTTTTCTGCCTTGTTTATTCTCGCTGCGAACTCTTTTATGCAGGAACCAGTTGGGATTGCGATTGAGAATGGCAAAGCTGTATTAAATGATTTCGGGGCATTTATCACAAATCCTCAGCTGCTTGTTGAATTTCCACATACGGTCTTTGGGGCTTTTGCAACCGGAGCCTTCGTAGTAGCTGGGATCAGTGCATTTAAAATATTGAAAAAGCAAAACTTAGATGTATTTAAGAAATCATTTACAATCGCTATGATTGTGGCGATGATCTCAGGACTTGGAATCGCATTTACTGGTCACTGGCAGGCACAGCATTTAATGTCCTCACAGCCTATGAAAATGGCAGCCAGTGAAGGTTTATGGGAAGATAGCGGTGACCCGGCAAGCTGGTCGCTAATTGCTAATATTGATGAAGAAACCCGTGAAAACAAGTGGTCTGTTGAAATCCCTTATGCTTTAAGTATCTTAGCCTATAATAGCTTTGAGGGATCTGTAGAAGGAATGAATACACTCCAGGAGAAATACACAGAGCTTTATGGTGAAGGCGATTATATCCCGCCGGTAGGAGCTGTTTATTGGAGCTTCCGCATTATGGTTTTCGCTGGTGCTATTATTATGGGCTTAGCAGCCTTAGGACTATTATTTATCAAGAAAAATAACCTAATAAATCAATCACTCTATTTAAAAGCAATGGTTGGAGCAATAGCCCTTCCTTTTATCGCCAATACAGCTGGCTGGATTATGACTGAAATTGGCCGGCAGCCTTGGACAGTCTTTGGATTATATACGACTGCACAGTCCGTATCCCCTAATGTTACTGCAGGACAGCTGTTAACATCGATTATTGTATTTTTGGGGGCCTATACTGTTCTTGCTGTCGTATTAATCACTCTTATTGTGAAACAAATTAAAAAAGGACCATACCAAACCACTGATACAAAACCAGATGTAGATTTATTTGACAAGGAGGCCTTTGGAGCATGAGTCTAAATGAGTTATGGTTTATCCTTGTAGCTGTTTTATTTATTGGTTTCTTTATTCTTGAAGGCTTTGACTTTGGCGTGGGAATGTCCACTCGTTTTCTCGCGCGTAATCAAAAAGAGCGGGATCAGTTGGTTTCTACCATCGGGCCTTTCTGGGATGCAAACGAAGTATGGTTGATTACTGCAGGCGGTGCTATTTTTGCGGCATTCCCTGAATGGTACGCAACCATGTTCAGTGGGTACTATCTACCATTTGTTTTATTCCTGCTGGCCTTAATTGTACGAGGAGTTGCTTTTGAATTCAGACATAAAGTCCATGAAAAGTGGATCAGTTTCTGGGATTGGATGATATTTGTCGGCAGTATAATACCTGCTTTTGTATTGGGTGTTCTTTTTACTAGCCTTGTACGTGGAATGCCAATTGATGCATCCAAAAATATGTATGCTAGCTTTGGAGATTACTTTGACCCCTACTCCATTGTTGGCGGAATCGCGATGATTGTGTTATGCCTTGTGCATGGTTTAACATTCATCGGCATTCGGACAGAGGGGCAGATTCGTGATCGTGCACGTTCTTTAGTATCAAAAATATATTTAATTCTATTAGCAGGTCTTATAGTTTTCGCCGTACTAACCTATACAATGACAGACTTATTTGAAGTACGGCCGCTCGCTACACCATTATTCCTGCTCGGTGCAGTTGTAACAACCGTATTAGGTTATGTATTCTCAGCAAAGAAAAGGGAAGCTTTAGCCTTCACTATGACGGCTTCAACTATGCTATTTACTGTTACGATGTTATTTGTTGGTCTGTTCCCAAGAGTAATGGTCAGTTCAATTAGTTCCGAATATAACTTAACTATATTGAATGCTTCCAGTGGACCATATACCCTTAAGGTGATGACCATCGTAGCATTAATATTACTTCCCTTCGTTCTTGGCTATCAAATATGGAGCTACTATGTATTCAGAAAGCGTATTTCTGATAAGGAACCGGTGAGTCATTAATGATAAACAAAGAGATTTTAACTATAAAAGGAATAAAGAGCACCATGACATTCCTATTCGTGATTTCTTTATTACAGGGGATTGCCATTATTATTCAGGCCATCTACCTTGCTGAAGGGATTACAAACTTATTTAATGGGGAAAAGCTGTCTGAACAGCTTATCCCCTTCCTTTTATTCGTATTAGCTTTTTTGGTACGCCACCTTTTGACTTTTATTCGTGATAAATGGATGGATCGCTTTGCCTCCGAATCAGGGACAGCGATGCGAAAAGAATTATTGAAGAAATTATTTGAATTGGGTCCTCGATTCACCCAATCCGAAGGGACAGGAAGCTTAGTAACAATGGCTTTAGAAGGTGTTTCCCAGGTTGAAACGTATTTAAAGCTTTTCTTGCCCAAGATGATGAGTATGTTCCTGATTCCTCTGTTAATTGTAGGGTTTATGCTGACGCTTGATTTGACTTCTGCGGGAATTGTAATCATTGTACTCCCTATTCTTTTATTCTTTATGGCTATGCTTGGGATTGCAGCAAAGCGTAAGGCTGATAAACAATATGAATCCTATCAAGTCCTTTCCAACCATTTTGTTGATTCCTTACGTGGCTTGGAAACTTTACGACTTCTGGGCTTAAGTAAAAAGTACGATCGAAATATCAAAAACGTAAGTGAACGTTACCGAAAAGCAACGATGGGGACACTGCGAATTGCATTCCTTTCAACATTCGCGCTCGATTTCTTCACCTCCCTTTCAGTCGCTATTGTCGCCTTATTCCTGGGTGTTCGGCTTATGGAAGGTGCAATTTTATTAGGACCGGCACTTACGGTATTAATCCTTGCTCCTGAATACTTTTTACCGATTCGGGACTTCGGAACAGATTACCACGCTACTTTAGACGGAAAAAACAGTATGTCTGCTATTCAACGGATTATTAATTGGCCGCTTGATCTAAAACAAAAACAAAATACAACATTCTCTACTTGGTCAAATCAGGATTCCTTAACCATTAGCAACTTGACAGTCCAACACATGGAATCCAATCAATCCGCTCTGAATGATCTATCATTTTCATGGAAGGGATACGGAAAAATCGGTATTATTGGCGCAAGCGGTGCCGGAAAATCTACCTTAATTGATGTACTGGGCGGATTTTTAAACCCTACATCCTGCACAGTTACTATTAACAATCATTCCTATTCCTCTTTTAAAGAAATGAGCTGGCAGGATCAATTGCTATATATTCCACAGCATCCTTATCTATTTAATGATACTGTGCGAAACAATATTACATTTTACACTCCAAACGCCAGTGAAGAGGAAATTCAGTTGGCTATTGATCGAGCAGGATTAAAAGAAGTTGTTGATTCCCTACCAAATGGATTGGATGAACAGATTGGAGAAAGCGGTCGTATGCTGAGTGGCGGTCAGGAACAACGAGTTGCTTTAGCACGGGCATTCCTTGATAAAAATAGAAAAATTCTCTTGTTTGATGAGCCAACTGCTCACCTTGATATAGAGACGGAATATGAATTAAAGCAAAATATCGTTCCTTTATTTGACGATCATCTTGTATTCTTTGCGACTCATCGACTTCATTGGATGACAGACATGGACCAAATTATTGTTTTAGATCAAGGGCGTATCGTTGAAATCGGAAGTCATGAGGAGCTATTAAAAAAAGAAGGCCATTATTATCAATTAATTAAAGAACACATAGGGGGAAATGAGGTGCACCATGGCTAAGAAAAAAGACTCTATCTCCATTCTCAATAACTCTTGGGTTGGTCCTTATTTATCCCAAAATAAGTGGCTCTTAACTATCGTAATTGTACTTGGTGTTGGCACGTTCTTTAGCGCAGGTGCTTTAATGTTTACATCTGGCTATTTAATATCCAAATCTGCCACTTTACCAGAAAACATCCTCCTTGTGTATGTACCGATTGTCTTGGTAAGGCTGTTTGGAGTATCAAGGCCAGCCTTTCGTTATGCTGAACGCTTAAGCAGCCATAGCCTTGTTTTAAAAATACTATCGAGTATGCGGGTCCGTTTATATAGGACACTTGAACCAGATGCTTTAGATTTCAAATCCCGATATAAAACCGGCGATTTGCTTGGTGTGATGGCTGATGATATTGAGCATCTTCAAGATTTATATATTAAGACAATCTTTCCGTCTATCATAAGCATCGGTTTATATATGTTAATTGTCTTGGCATTAGGATTCTTTTCTATTCCTTTTGCGCTTCTAATGTTTCTATTGTTATTCGTCCTGATTATTTTGTTCCCTCTCGTATCACTATTAGTGACGCGTGCAAGACATGCACAAATGAAAAATGCAAGAAACGGACTATATCAATCTCTGACAGATGCTGTTATGGGAATTGGTGATTGGATGATTAGTGGCAGACAGTCCGATTTTATCGAATGTTATGAAAAAGATGAAAAAAAGGTTGATGTACTTGAAGCAAAGATCAATCTATTTCAACGAAAACGTAATTTTCTCTTTCAAGCTGTCATATTGGTTATTATTGTGGCACTTGCCTGCTGGATTACCTTACAGGTAGAAGCCGAACAATTCTCTCCTATTTGGATTGCAGCTTTTATTCTAGTAGTGTTCCCATTAGTCGATGCTTTCGCCCCATTATCCGATGCTGTTAGCCAGGTCTCCAGTTATAAAAGTTCATTGGAGCGAATGAATGGCTTACAGGAAGAAAAAGAATTAATAGGATTAACAAACAATGAAAACACGAGCGAATTTGATGATTTGAAGGCACAAACTGCATTGCCTATCACCTTTAATCAGATTAGTTTTTCTTATTCTTCTACTGACGAGAAGGTATTGAATAATTTAAACTTTACCATTCAGCCTGGCGAAAAAATTGCGATGCTGGGTAAAAGCGGAGCGGGGAAAAGTACAATCGTAAAGCTTTTATTAGGTGCATATAAACCTAATCAAGGAAAAATCAGTATAGGAAATAAAGATATTTCTCTTTTAGATTCTCAAATTACAAGCTTCATTTCTGTACTCCATCAGAAACCACATTTATTTGATACAACCGTTATGAATAATATACGGCTGGGCAATCCAAATGCTTGCGATGAAGAGGTATATGAAGCTGCTAAATTAGTTAGGATGCATGATTATATTGAATCTCTTCCAAATGGGTATCAAACGCGTATGCATGAATTGGGAGGGCGTTTTTCAGGCGGAGAACGTCAGCGTATTGCGCTTGCGAGAATACTTTTACAAAAAAATCCGATTGTTATTCTAGATGAACCAACTGTCGGTCTTGATTCGCAAACCGAACGCAGCCTCCTTGAAACCATATTTAAGACGTTAAATGGTAAAACAATGATCTGGATTACCCATCACTTAATGGGTGTGGAAAAAATGGATAGAGTTCTGTTTCTTCAAGACGGGGAAATCAGTATGAACGGTTCTCATGAAGAACTTCTTCAAATGATGCCCCATTATACAAAACTATATAAATTGGATATGCCACAGCTAAATAATTAAAAACAAAAGCGCTTGAGACATATACCCGTCATCAAGCGCTTTGTTTTTATTCTGCTGGCAATTTCTCAGCTTGGTTCCAATTTACCAGGCCATCGTCTTCATCGAATTCGATCATGACATCAACAACGCCCTTTTCCGCTAAGATTTGCTTTTTAAGACGATCTTTAATATCGTCCATATCGGCAACCGTTAAAGACAGATCAATTTCGACACAGACTTCTACATGAAAATCCTCGCCCTCTTTAATTACGACTACCTTCTGAACATCCTTGATATCTTTATCAAGAAGAACCAGATCGCCAATATATTGCTCCATCAGTTCATCAGCTTCACCAAGGGCACCTGCTGCATTGTCGAAGAATACTTTACCAACTACAAATAACATCATCATGCCGATAAGAATGGAGGCAATTCCTTCAGCTGCGTGTAGGTTTGTTAAATGTGATATGACAATCGCGATGATCGCTAAAACCCCACCTGAAGTAGCAACTAGGTCTTCCAAAAACACTAGCCTAGTTGCAGGCTTCGCTTTACCAAAATAGGTGAAGCTTTTATATAAGAAAGACAAGCCTTTCGCTTCCACTCCGACTTCATGCATAATTTCCTTCATTGCTTTAACTAAAACAAAAACTTCGAGAATTACACTGATGGCTAAAACACCGATACTCACCCAAAAATAACTAGATTCACTAGGGTGTAAAATATGCATATATCCTTCTTTTATCGTTTCATAAGACATGATTCCTACTATTAATACCGCTCCCAAAAGAACCAAATTTACCAAGCGGCCAAATCCATTGGGAAAACGTTCGGTCGGTGCTTTTTTACTTAACGCTGACCCAATAAACACAAAGAATTGGTTAGCTGAATCTCCCAAACTATGAAGTGTCTCCGCGAATAATGCCACATTACCAGTAAACATATAAGCTGCACCTTTAATAATAGATATCACTAAGTTGACGATTGCTGCTGTAATTGCGCTTGTATTTCCTTTTTTTAGTAACTGAAATAATTCACCCATAGACCCTACTCCTTCAATTCAAAATAGATACATGCAGATAGAAAAACTAGATATGTAAAGATTAGGCTAGCCTCTGTAATGAAAACTAGTAAGCTATTCCATTAAGACGAGGATTTTAAAAAAATATAAAACATTTTGGATCACACTTCATTTAATTCCTATGTTTGAATTTTCTTCTTCACCTCCTAATCCCTTATCTGTTAATCTCAATTATCTCATCATTTTATTCCCCATCTCTAGTGTATTTACACTAATTTTGAAGAAACAATAATCCAAATGAATTTATTGGTGCTTTTTACTGGATTTATGATCAACACCGGCGTATAGTTACCTAGGTAACTATATTCGAGGTGGTGGTACAATTGTCTATTTCCGGGCACCAGTATTTTTTTCATCAATATTTGCAGACAGCTCGATTATTTACAAAACGATTGAATGATCAATTAGCCAAGCATGATTTATTCCACTCACAATGGGCTATTATTTATTATTTAAAGCACTATGGACCATCCACCCTCGTGGATATTAGTAATTATTTGAATGTGGAAAAACCCACTATTACAAGAACCGTTACCAGACTGCAAGAGCGGGATATTATCGAGCAGATTCCAAGCGATAATAAACGGGAAAAAAGAATTCAATTAACAGAGGCAGGAAGAGAAATTTATATCACCTGCATACACCATGTCAGTGAATTTGAAGAAAAAGTAATGTCAAGTGTATCAGAGGATGAAATAAAAATTATGATGAAGATATTTGGCAAAATGCAGCATCAATTACAGCATGAATAAGGACGTGACTACAAATGGAGAAACCAAGACTTTGGACAAAAAACTTCCTATTAATCTCTTCAGCTAATTTATTTATCTTTTTAACATTTTACAGCTTAATGGTTACTTTAACACTTTATACAATTACTACTTTTCATACGAGCCAAAGTATAGCCGGACTCGCTTCAAGTATATTTGTTATCGGAGCTGTGCTAGTTAGGCCTATTGCTGGCAAAAGAATTGCCCTGGTCGGTGCAAAAAAAATGCTTACGATCAGTCTAGCCTTATTTTTAGCAGCAACTATTCTCTATTTTATGGCGTCGAGCCTTGCACTCTTACTAATCGTTCGATTAATCCACGGTATTTCATTTGGTTTCGCATCAACCGCTACAGGAACACTTGTGGCTGAAATATTACCTTTATCCAGAAGAGGGGAAGGTATGGGATATTTCGCGATGAGTACAAACCTGGCAATGGCTATTGGACCATTTCTAGGCTTAATGATCAGCAATTCCTTTTCTTATACAATTGTCTTTTCGGTTGCCGTTGTCTTTGCTTCGTTAAGTTTCATCTTCACGCTCTTCTTGAATGTTCCAAAGATGCAATTTACAGCTGAGCAAGTCAAGTCGATGAAAGGTCATAAAATAAGTGACTACTTTGAGCTGGCCGCACTGCCTATTGCTATTACAGCTGGGGTCATTGGATTTACATATTCCAGTATATTATCTTATTTAACTTCCTATTCTCAGGAGCTTAATTTAGTATCGACAGCAGGCTTCTTCTTTGTCATGTATTCTATTTGTCTAATACTGACGCGTCCATTTACGGGAAAATGGTTTGATATATACGGTGAAAATACAGTAATCTACCCCTCTCTAATTTTATACACAATCGGGTTGATCGTTTTAAGTCAGACAAGCCACAGTATTACATTGCTTTTAGCAGGCGCTATAATCGGTGTAGGGCTTGGCACTTTTCAATCCAGTGCACAAACTGTAGCAATCAAAATGACGTCTCCCCACCGGATTGGGCTCGCCACCTCCACATTCTTTGTCATGTATGACATTGGGATCGGGATCGGACCATTTGTTCAAGGATTTTATATTCCGGTTTCCGGTTATAGTGGGCTTTATTTAACAATGGCTGTTATCTCGTTTATAGCTATAGGCCTTTATTATGTAGCTCATGGTAAAAAAGCTACTCAAGCTTCAAGAGTTACTCAATATTAATTGAAAAAGTATCGATTCAGCTTATTCATAGCTTGCTTGAATCGATTTTTTCTATAAATGATGTTATTAACCATTCATCTGTATTCAATCAAGTCTTTTACATGCTTATTTCAATAAAAAAAGCTCAAAACAGCCATTTATTAGCCAAACAGATAAGAAATAATCTTATTCTATAGCTTTCCTTGAATATAATTGAGCGATTTTCCATAATAATTGAGCGAAAACAGCACTTAATTGAGGCGATTTCCCCTTTCCATATTTTTTAGTTATATAGCATACATCTCCCTAACTATTAAAATAGGATAAGCGCCTAAACGTATTGTATTTCTTTATCTCCATAACAAAAGCTGTCCAATCAGTTACTCGGTTGAATGATTGGACAGCTTTAAAATTCACTTTATGTTTCTGCAAGATTCCCGTTCAATAAATTGTGTTGGAACCGTCACTCTCTTTGGAAATGTGTTTGGATCCTTTATCTTTTCAATTAAACTTTTTGTTGCTTCAATACCAAGGCGAGATATATGTATTTCTATTGATGTCAGTGGCGGTCTCGAATGCTGAGAAAGAATTTGGTTATTAAAGCCGATAATGGAAAGGTCTCTTGGTACATGGATATTGAGTTTTTCCAAATAACTTAATATTTCATATCCGGTCAAATCATCTTGGGCAATGATAGCTGTTGGCATGGGATTGTAGTTAATTAGATTCTTTAGTGATTCAAAACCTTTATCATTAAATTGATGTTCGTCAATCAGATAATCCCTGCAAAATGGTAGTCCACTCTCTTCCAGCGCCTCCCTGTATCCTTTTAAACGATCAATCGTAACAGCAAAGTTTTCATTTCCTCCAATAAATGCAATATTCTTGTGTCCCATCTCTATCAAATACTTTGTAACATCTTTAGCAACTGTCACATTATCATTATCCACATAGGTAATACTTTTTTCATGCATCAAGGGTCTTCCAATTACGATGAATGGGAAATTAACTTGCTTTAAAAACTCAATCACTTCATCATTTTTACGTGAATACAAGAGTATTAACCCGTCGACCCTTTTTCCTTGAACCATGGAAACAACTTCTTCATAGATACCTTCTTGAGTAAAACTGGTTGATAAATACAAACCATATTTTTGTTCATTCGCACTTCGGCTAATGCCACGTAGAACGACTGAGAAGAAAGGATTTTTAAATGCTTGATAGGCAGTGTCAGGCATAATTACTCCTATAGCCTGTGTACTTTTCCCAGCTAAGCTTTGAGCCTGAAAATTAGGGGTATACCCCATCAGATTCATGATTTCCCGGACTCTCCGTTTTGTTTGAAGACTGATATGCGGGCTATCTTTCAGGACTCTTGACACAGTTGACGGTGCTACATTCGCTTCTCGAGCAACATCTTTAATTGTTACATCCATCAGAGCCACCCCTCAATTCGTAAATCCTATTTCACTGCACCTTCAGCTACCCCTTTAATAATTTGTTTTTGTGCAAAGAAATATCCAATGATGACAGGAATAATGGCTAAAGTTAACCCGGCTAGAGCAAGATGCCATTGTTTTGTATATTCCCCAAAGAAGAAGAACATTTTCAATGGAAGAGTCTGCATTCCTTCCTGGTTGATGACAAGGGACGGCAATAGATAGTCATTCCAAATCCAGATCGTATTTAAAATACCGACTGTAATAGAAATTGGTTTTAGCATTGGGAAGATAATATGCCAGAAGATTTGCCATTTGTTAGCTCCATCTATAGTAGCCGCTTCATCAAGCGATTGGGATATACTTTTTAATGTTCCATGATACAAGAAAATCGACAAGCTGCAACCAAAGCCAATATACATAAAGATTAAGCCAGCACGATTCAGCATTTCAAATTTCCCAAATACCGTAATTAATGGAATCATGACGGATTGGAAAGGAATCAGCATAGCTGCCACGAAAATAAAGAATAAAAACGTACTCATCTTACTTTTATTCCGTGAGAGAGCATATGCAGCCATTGAAGAAAAGATAATAATCAGACCTACACTTACAACTGTAATTAACACGGAATTAAATAGTGTTTTCAAGAAATCCAGTTGTTCGTACGCCTCCACATAGTTGTCAAAATTAAATGCTTCCGGAAGGCTTAAGACATTCGTAAACATTTCTTTTTTTGTTTTAAGCGAATTAACAATCATGATATAGAAAGGGGAGAGCCAAATTAAGGCTAATACAATCCCAGTTATTTCTATGGGCCAGTTATGCTTTCTGCGCATTACAATTCAACCTCCCTTTTCTTGTTGATATATACTTGTGTCAAGCTGATAGATGCGACAATCAAGAAAAAGATAACTGCTTTTGCAGAGGCATAAGCCATATCGCTTTCCTTAAATGCAGTCTGGAATATTTCCATGGCGACCATTTGTGTGGAGTTATAAGGTCCCCCAGCTGTTAAGCTTAAGTTTTGATCATATAATTTAAACGTATTGGACAGCGTCAAGAACATACTAACGGTAAATGCCGGTGCTACGAGCGGGAATATGATTGCGCGTAGTTTTTGGAAATAGCTCGCCCCGTCAATCTCGGCAGCTTCAGTTAATTCTTCTGGAACACCCTCAAGATACGAAATATAGATAATCATGATATAACCGGCCATTTGCCAGCTCATCAGGATGACTAATCCCCAGAATCCAGTATTTGTAGTCGACAACCAGCCTTGTAAACCTTCATAGCCAAGGGCCACACCAACTGCGTTAAATGCTTTCGTGAAAATAAACTGCCAAATGAACCCTAAAATCAGTCCACCAATCAAGTTTGGCATAAAGAAGATTGTACGTAAGATATTATTTGATTTAATTTTTGAGGTTACAATTAAGGCTAAAACTAAACCGATCACATTGATTAAAATAATCGATACGATAGAAAACTTAACTGTGAACCACAAAGCGTCCATGAATTCTTTTTCTTGGAATATACCAATATAGTTTTGAAAACCAACAAAAGCGGTTGTTTGAATTCCATTCCAGTCCGTAAATGAGTAAAATACACCAAGTGCCAGTGGCACGAGTACGACAAGAAATAGCGATACTAGAACCGGTGTAAGGAATAACCAGTAGGAAAAACTGCGAGTACGCATTATTACCCCTCCAAAATTGTGACAAAATTTATGACCTCATCCATTATCTATGTAGCAAAACAAAGTAGCCCAACACTACTTTGTTTTGCAGTTCTATCACATATACGTAAAGGATATTAGCGTGATTCAGACCAAGATTTTTGAGATTCTTTGACTAGCTCATCCCAAGACATTTCATCACTTAAATATTTTTGTATGTTTACACCCAATTTATCTTCGCCCCAACCAGTTGGATAGCCCATAAATACCCATCCAATTGTTTTTCCTTCAGTCGCATAATCATATACTTCTCTAGATATTGGGTCTGCGATTTTACTAGAATCATATCCTTTGTAAGCAGGAATGAAGCTGAAATCTTCAAGAACTGTCTTTTTACCTTCTTCAGATGTATATAACCAATCCAAGAAGTCTTTAGATGCTTCAATAACTTTCTCATCATTGTTGCTGTTTACTCCCCAGTACATTGGAATACCAACTGGTAGAGAATCTTCTTTATAACTTTCTACAGGAATTGGTAGAATACCAACTTTTTCTTGAGCAAATTCTTCATCAATTCCGGCGATGGAACCATATACCCAGTTACCTTGTTGAATCATAGCTACCTTTCCAAGTGAGAAGTTTTCTTCTACTTGCTGTGAGTAATCAAGGCTAACAGTTGGCTGAATAGAATATTTATTGGATAAATCAATGTATGTTTTATATTGATCTCCATATTTAAAATCAACCTTGTCAGATTTGTAAGCATTCATAATATTTTCTTCAAATTCTGGAGAGATAAAGACGTTGGAAGCATGCAACCCGGTAATCCATTTTTCTTTTCCTGGTAAAGCAAATACTGCTTTAATACCAAGATCGTCTTTTTTGGTATCGATTGTTTTAACCGCCTCTTCAAGCGCTTTCATTGTTCTGATTTCTTCTGCTTTAATACCAGCTTTTTCAAAGACTTCTTTGTTATAAAGCAAGCCGTATCCTTCCTGGTTATATGGAAGACCAAGGATTTTATCATCTGTAGTTACACCATCTAGAGTTCCATCTAGTGCTTCTTTGGATGCTTTTGTATCGGATAAATCAGCTAGTTTATCTTTCCAATCTGCAACATCCTGCGGTCCGCCAACATTATAGATAGCAGGTTCCTTGCCTGAAGCAAATTTAGATTTTAAAGAAGCACCATAATCTTCCCCGCCACCAACTGTAGTAATATTAATTTCTACACCTGGATTTTCTTTTTCATATTGTTCGGCTACATCTTCAAATTGATCCTTGAATTCCACTTTAAACTGAAATACATCAATTGTTACCTTATCTTTGCTATCGGAGGAAGAGCTCTCAGATGAGCATCCCGTTAAGACAGCTGCTGCCAATAGTGAAGCTGATAAAGCACCCGCATACCATTTTTTTTGTTTCATTCTTTTACCTCGCTTCTCTCTTTATGTTTGGTTCAAGTAAACGTTTTCTATAAATATGTAAAAGACCAGTGACCTTATTCTTAAAAACTATTAATTTTCCACTTTACGAAAACGTTTGCACAAACCTTTCTTTTCCAATTTAACATATGAATGTAATATCTCAAACCTTTTTTTACTCATTTACCTATTTAATCATATAAATTATCCTGAAAAGTCAAATAATATTCACTTTTTGCGCAAACGATTTCATCTATGACTTGTCAATATTGTGAGACCAAAAAATGATTAAACTCTTTGCAACCAAAGAACGAGTGAATCAAATGGTTTTAAGTACATTTTAGATTAACGGTTAAATATATGTGTAAAAAAAGCCACCTCCATAAGGAAGTGGCCGACGCATTATTCCACTGAAGTACCAGACTCAGGTATAAAATCTTTATTAACTAAAGGTTTTCCATCTTTATCAACCATAACAGTTAATCCAGAAATAAGGCCGTTATAATGAACCATATATAGGACTCCTGTCTCATTATCACGAATTATTTTAGTAACCTCCATTTTCCTTGAGTATAAACATCCTCAAAACGTTTATTTATCACTATAACGCACTCCTTTTTTCGGTTTGTTGAAGCAGCTATCTCTATCTATAACTACTACAAAATGGTAATTAAGTCTTTTGTATTGAGCAACATACGAAAACAGCCATTGAAAAAGAACATCTTTGAAAAGCACGTTCTTTTATTACTATTTATACTAATCTTACAATCGATATGTTAGCCCCTGTCCCCTGTTTCCACAGAGACCGTACCTACTAATTGGAGAGAAATAGTCGAACCTTTCAGTTAAAGGGAGGCTTACCTCATTGGCACGTTGAAAAGATACTACTACTGACAAGGTAGATGGAACCTAGCCCAAAATGATATCTTCCAATTTCAGTTGCAGCATAATTTATGATATTACAGTTGTCCTAAGTGTTTGATTAACGCTATCATCCATCATAATAGAGTCTTCTGAATGTTATGGACAGCTTTTACTACAGTTTCTCTCCCCTTGCATTCAATATATGTGATAAACCCATAACTTCCATCGCTATGGAAGGCAGTAACATTTTAATGGCATCTTCCCGGTCAATTATTATACAAGGGTAATGTTTGGGTTGTTAGGTAAGGACATACTAGTCCCCTCTCTGTTTATAAATAAATTTCCCTTACGTTACTCTCTTTGGGATAAATGTGCAGGTATACGTTAGCCTCTTTTTGGCAAATAAAAAAATAGACCATCCAGTCAATAATAAAGATTGAGCGGAATGGACTACTTTTTAAACACCTTTTTCTCAATTGCATAACCATATTCGGCTCTCGGCTTTATTTCAATAACTTTACACTCTTTAGTGATACTCAACATTTTTGGCGATTGTCTATATTTTTCAGCACGATATTTGGCTTTGTCCATAATATAATCAGTCAATCCAATACTCACCTCTCCATAATTTCACAATCAGTTTCATAAAAATGACCACAGGCTGCTTTTTTTTCAATCCAGATGGCATATTCTATGTTTTCCAGACGATCAGATAAGGCATGATGAAGTATATACATGCATTGCTGGTCAATAGCATCAAACTCATGAGTATAACTCCAAAGAACCGTTACAAGGACGGTGTCAAAATGCTGATACGTATAAATCATGGAGTTTTTTGATGGTCCATATACAGTCGTTTGTTTATTCTTTATACAAGGCTTATCTTTATCTGCTGATATATAAGCCTGGTGTTTCCATTCTTCCGGTAAAGCCTGCCACTCATATACCCCCCAATTGATTCCTATCCTAACCTGCTCCCAGTATTCCTCCGCCATTATTTCCAGATAGAAAGCCAGTGCCTCTTTATAATCTGCCCAACCGGCTTGTTCATTATAGAAACGGTAGAGACTCATTTTATTGTTTTCGGCATAGATATTAGAAATGATTTTTAACCGTGCATATTGAAAAATTTCGACAGGGACTTGTTCCTCCAAAGGATCTTCATCCTCCAGCTCTATCTCAAACTGAAATAATCTGAAGCTCTTTAAACTCCTCGTTGCTAAAGGCACAAATAGAAATAGTAGTATCCAAATAATCAGCAACAACAGCCCTCTTCCAATAATCCGATTTGCATCTGATGTTACTATATTGGTCATCAATGCTACGAACCAACCTTTATCAAGGTTAGACAATTCTGTTACCATGAGCAGTTGTATCGGATTCATCAAGACTTCCTGATATGCCATCACTAAACTTGCCAATGTCCAGCCGGCAATACTAACTAACCCCAATTGATAAAAATAAAGCATTCCTTTCTTGGCTATCGAGCGAAATAACTCTACGCATCCTTTCATTCGAAACCATTTTTTCATTATCATCAATTCCTTTATAAGGATTTTGCTAATGGCAACTACCTAAAGGGGGATAGTAATGAATAATTAAATAGTGTAATTGTTTCGTTGTATCTGATATATCAGTCGGCTTTCAGACTCAGTTGGCTGGATTTCCGTCCAGTTCGGCTGGATTCTGTTCCATTTTGGCTGGATTCTGCTATTTATATACTAGCTTTGGCTAATTTCAGCTCCACGTCAGCAGATTTTCCTCTGCTTAAGATGAATTCCCCACAAGTTTTGTTGTTTTACATCATTTTTTTATACTTTCATCTGGAAACACCTCCTAGTTTTGCAGATTCCATTGAATTCCAGATCAGATTAATCCACTCTCTCATTTAATCCTATTATCAATCAGCCTCCCAAAAATCGGGAGGCTGATTCGTAAGTTTCAATTATTATTGTACTCTTGCAAAACCGAAACCGGATGCGTAATCATCACCTGTAGCGGCTCCATATCCACCTTTAATATCAACTAACTTCGCACGTCTTTGTAATTCCGCGCGTAGCTGTGTATGAGAGTATCCTGTATTGGAAGCCCATATTTTTGCTGCCAATCCGGATACATGCGGTGTTGCCATTGAGGTTCCACTGATTGTATTATATCCACCCGTATGCCAGGTTGATTCAACTGCAGAACCTGGAGCAGAGATTTCAACATCCTTTAAGCCAATTACATAATCACCATCTGTGGATGGGTTACCTCTGGAAGAATAGTTAGCCACACGGTATGTTCCATTTTGCTGAACATTCTCAAGAGCTGCCACAGCCACTACATTCGCCAAAGCACCCGGATATCCGATTGTATTGGCAGAATAGCCGCTATTACCAGCTGCCGCAATAATTAGAACACCTTTTCCATAAGCATATGTTACAGCACTGCTAATGAGAGAGTTATTAGAGCTGGAACCAAGTGACATTGAAATAATTACTTTTGAACCTGTAGAGGATGCTTGGTCTGCCGCATGTCTAATTGCTGCTGCTATATCATCTGAATAACCAGATCCATCGTCACCCAAAACTTTATAGGCCCATACTTTGGATTGAGGGGCAACCCCATATACGCCAGTACCATTGCCAGCCACTGTTCCGGCTACATGGGTACCATGACCATTCCCATCAGCACAGGAGCCATTCACAACCGTGCTGCTTGTTTGAGTGAAATCCTTACATTGTTCAATATTGGATGAAAGACTCGCATGCGTTTTTAACACGCCTGTGTCTAAAACTGCTACTTTAATTCCACTGCCGCCTGATGTAGAAGTAAGAGAGCTATTATTATAGATTGCTTTAATTCCCCATGGCACTCGGGTTGTAGGTGCAGAAGTAGCTTTTTCTATAGCAGTTGCAGCAATTTTAAATTCAGGTACTTTTTCTACTTCGATATTTTTATTTTCCAATAGTTTCTGATATTCTTTTTCAGAAACATCTGTCGTAAATCCTTGGTTGCTGAAGTCTCGGTGTGTCCCCATATTTTTCTTTACTTTTGTTTTTTCTGACTGAGATCCCTGAATCAGAACACGATAGGTTTTCTCTGAGCTGACATCCTTTGCCTTTGCAGTCGACCTCTCCTCAGCATTTGTTCCTGAGCCAAAAGATAAAGCCATTGATACACTTAGGACAACTCCAGCAAATATCTTCCTTTTTTTCATCTTTCAGTCTCCTCTCGTTTTTTGAATTTTCTGTGAACTTTTCTTGTTGTATCGTTATTATAGTGGCTATTTTTTTCTTTGAACACGGAACAAATTAACTATTAATTCAGAATTATTATTTTCTATTTTGTCAAATAAAAAAACTTTCCCAAGTTATCAGATTAGTTTTTGTGACAAATTACTATATTTTTTGCGCTTTTTCTTACCTATCGACATTTTTCTATCCTATTTGCGACCTATTTGGCGATTAATACAAACGGGTGTTTGTACCTAGTAGAATTATATTTTCCCAATAAAATTTATGTAAATTTTCAGATAATTTAATAATCCACTAAATTAATTATGCAAAAATGAAAACAAAAAAGAACTGATTGATTGGACAATCAGTCCTTTTGACCCTCTCTAAAATGACACCATTTATACGATTGGCGGCAAAATGGGAGCTTTTCTTTTCATCTATTCTCCTCCTTAACTAGTAGTCTGTATAAATATATTGCAAGGCTTTCTGAAACTTTCCTGATTTCTTATAATAATCTGCCAAAATTTTACTAACACTGCGAATATCATTATAATGAGATTCCCCATTATATAGATAAGGAAGGGTATACTCTTCTAAATAGCTAATCGCTCTTTCTTCTTCCCCCTGAATCATATATAAATAATAATTGGGCAGCATTTGATATATTTTAGACCCGGTTTCTTGAGCTTTCTTCTTTAAGTGATGTAAATACTCTTTCGCCTGTTCCCATTCTCCCAAATAATAAGAGGTTTCTGCCAAAGCATAAAGGCTCACCATAGAAGATTGGGCATTCTCCGCTTCACAATTTACAGCTTTATAATAATAGTCTCTTGCTTCACTCAGCTCTCCTTTTTTCTGCTTTAAATAGCCAATATTATGATAGGCAATCGATAAAGTTGCCGATTCATTTAGGATCTCAGCATTTCTTTTCAAATGTTTATAGCACTCTGCTGCCACCTCATAAATGCCTGTATCGGTATAACTAATGCCGAGAATCACAAGCGTGTGCATAATTCGCTTTATATTATATTGGGCAGTAAAGGCATTTAGTGCCTCGTTAGCATAGAAGATAGCATGCCCATGCTGTTCCATATGACATTTAGCAAGTGCCAAATGATAATAAACATCCGCAGAAACACTCATCCCATCCCTGCTTGCAGAAACTAATTCCTCTAAAACTTCATTGGCCTGTCTGTACTTATTTTGGATGAGCAGACAAATAGCATGATAATAATGAAGCAAATATAGCTCCTGATAATTTAAATTCTTCTTATGTTTATCAAGCCATTTATAGTGTTGAATGGCTTTTTTAGTATCCTTAATAAATAATAAATATCTCATTTTATACAATTCATATAAAAATAAATGTGGTGTATAGGCAATGAAATCTACCAAACTATCTAACTTCCGATCAATCTCTTTTGCCTCTTCAATCTGAAAATAATTGATGCATTCAATCCATTCATCCAGCAATCTTTTCACCGTATTATTTTGTTCATAAACATTCGTTAAGTCTGCTCCTAAACGTTGTAATAATAAATGGATAGTTTGGTCATTTGCTTCCTTCTCGTTATGTTCAATCTTACTTAGATGAGGTACAGAACATATGCCTTCGACCAGCTCACTTTGAGTTAATCCCTGCTTAGTCCGATAATATTTAATCAACGAACCTACTTTCATGCACCCACCCTCTTCCATTTGTTTCCAATATTATATATTTAAAAGTCAAGTTCTAACATACATCCTGAAACCTATTTTTATAATTTTCGTTCCCCTCATTTCATCATTTACCGACATTCAGTCTGATATTATAGCGGATTTTAGTCAGTAAAAATAAAAACCTGGCTATATGCCAGGTTCATTAAATATTTCTTAGCCACATTCATTCTTTTTCAGCATGGTTCGCCGTTTGCGTAATCTTATCCCTTTAATTCTAACTTGTTCTAAATCATTCGGAAGGATATTACGATACTCACGAAATAATTGTCTCCATTTCAAGGTATAAGCACTCCCTTCCTAAAATTTATTTTGAAAGCAAAAAATCCACCTTGTCTATTGGCAAGGTGGATTGCTGATTATCTCCAGTTTTTCACTTCAGCTTCTGTTTTTCTCACGTGTTCCATTATTTCCTGAATACGAACCCGTTTATTTTCCCAGCATTTTGGACTTAGATCAACCGGATATTTTTCCGGATTAAGGAACCGTTTATATTCATCCCAAAGCAAGTCCAGGTTATCCTTTGCAAATTGTTGAATAACCGTCAAGTCTGGTGTTTTATACACTAATTGCCCATCCACAAAGATGTTTTCATGCAGTGGTACTGCATCAAAATTTGTTACTTCCTTGCTAATGAAGGTATGTACAGGATGGAACATAGTCAATATTTTCTCAGAAGCAGGATTTTCATATTCGAGTGTAATATAATCCCCTTCCGATTTATTTGTTTCCTTATTAATAATCCGATACACATTCTTCATGCCAGGAGTAGTCACTTTTTCAGGATTTGCACTGATTTTGATTGTATCAACCATATCGCCGTTTTCATCTTCAATGCTGACCATTTTATATACAGCTCCTAAAGCTGGCTGGTCATAGGCCGTGATCAGTTTGGTTCCGACACCCCACATATCAATTTTGGCGCCCTGTGCTTTCAGGTTCAGGATTGTTGCTTCATCTAAATCATTGGAAGCCGTAATTAATGTATCTGTGAAGCCTGCTTCATCAAGCATTTTGCGTGCTTTCTTAGACAAGTAAGCTAAATCCCCACTATCCAAACGAATGGCTTTAAAATTAATTTTATCGCCCATTTCCTTCGCTACTCGTATGGCAGTTGGCACACCTGATTTTAATGTATCAAAGGTGTCAACAAGGAAGGTGCAATCATAATGTGATTCTGCATATTTTCGGAAGGCTGTATATTCATCCCGATAAGCCTGAACAAGCGCGTGCGCATGAGTTCCTACTACCGGAATGCCGAATTTCTTGCCAGCTCTGACATTACTGCTTGCCTGAAAACCGCCGATATAAGCGGCTCTTGTTCCCCAAATTGCCGCTTCCGTTTCCTGTGCTCTCCTTGTACCGAATTCAAACAGGGATTCACCACCAGTTACTACACTCAGACGTGATGCTTTTGTTGCAATAAGAGTTTGGTAATTAATAATATTCAATATTGCTGTTTCAACCAGCTGAGCTTCTGCAAGCGGAGCCTCAATTCGCATTAAAGGCTCATTTTCGAAAACGAGCTCGCCTTCTTTCATGCTTCTGATGGTGCCTGTAAAACGCAGTTCTTTTAAATATTCAAGGAATACTTCGTCATACTTAAGCTCTTCCCTTAAATATTGAATATCACTCTCTGTAAATTTTAAGTCTTTAATATATGTAATCACCCGTTCAAGTCCGGCAAATATGGCATAACCGTTCTTAAATGGGTTGCGCCTGAAATACACATCAAATACCGCTTTTTTATTATGAATCCCATCTTTAAAATAGGTTTCCATCATATTAATTTGGTATAGGTCTGTATGCAAAGCAAAGCTGTCGTCCGGATAATGTGTCATCAAACTTCCTCCTTCAATTACAAAACACTGGCTCCCAGCGTATTTTCAAAATGGGATAAGGCCCACTCATGACCTGCTTCATTAAAGCTCGCCACTCCATTTTTATGTATTACTATTTTAAACCCTTTATTATAGGCATCCACTGCTGTATGCAAAATACAGATATCTGTACAAACTCCTACTAAATGTAATTCCGTGATTCCGCGTTCACGCAATTTAATTTCCAAATCAGTACCAGCAAAGGCAGAGTATCGTGTTTTATCAATCCATAGCAGGTTCTCTTGTCCAATATTAGTATTATACACATTTTGAAGATTTCCAAATAATAAACGACCTTCGGTACCACGTATATTATGCGGTGGGAATAATTTACTTTCAGGGTGAAATGGATCATTCTCATCGTGTACATCAATAGCAAATACAACAAAATCTTTGTCCTCAATGAATCTTTTTGTTAAAGTAACAATGTACTCTTCAATTTCCTTTCCAGGTTTACCGCATGTTAATTTGCCAGCATCTGCTATAAAGTCATTTGTATAATCTATATTGATTAAAGCTTTCATCTCTCCACTCCCCTATCCATTTTCCATCAAATCCGCTTATCGTACGTATAGAATATCAAATTGTATTACAAAATGCCTACTTTGATTTTAAAGAAAGTCAACCACCAATAAAATAAACAGCGCTTTTTGATACGAACACAGTGGTTATTAAAATCGTATCAATCCTTTAAATCTTTAAAGTCGATCCTAAATCCATATCGCCATACAAGAATAGCTGTGATCAGCAAGACTCCCCCATATCCATATAAACCATACTCAACCTTGCTTATAAGAAAGTGAAAACCTGCAAATACGCCAAGAATGAAAAGCAGGAAAACGGTCTTAATCCCCTCATTCTCCTGTGTTGCAGAAGTTGGTTTAGAAAATGGCAATATAATTGTATATGTCCTGAACGACAGGACTGCCATTATAAATAACGTAAAGAGACCAATCAATAGATCCCAAAAGATAGCACTTCCATATATAAGAATAAATAGAAAGCTATATGCCAAATAGATGGGAAGAACATACTTGGCCATAACCGCATTCCATGTACCTATAAAGATAGACTTAGCACTCTGTAATGGAGAGGCCCTGTATATCCATGCTCCTTTATATGAATCGGTATATCGGAGTGCAATAGCAATAGTTGGAATCATAAGCGCACTGAAATAAATTGTATAATAACCGCTGCCATTTTGAATACCTTTCCATCCATTTTCCCCGAATTGATTGAGTAGTGTAATAAACGGAAAAATAATAACCATTCCAATAGATGGATATACCTTCAGTTTAAACGCCTGTTCGTTTTTCATGAGGTTTTTTGCGAAATGATAAAAGACTCGTTCTTCTTTATTTCGTAATAGGAACATTGAAAAATGACTGCGTTTCTTTTTCGATAAGGCTCCTGTATGATTAGTTAACTTTTGTAAATACTGCTCAAAGTTTTGAACATTTTTAATATAAATAATGACAGAAACAAGCGGTACAATTACAGCCAAGCTGATTAAGAGAATATATTGCCATGCAAAATTCCCATTTAGTATTACCTCAAAGGGAGCGGCATACCAAATAGGCGCAAGAATATAGCTCCACCAAGTTGGTGTAAATTCTACTTGCCTATCTACAAGGTCAAATATCCTTACCGTTAGTTGATAGCCAACAATCATTAAAATAGACAAGGAGATTTGTACATAACTGATAAAATCCTTTAATTTCTCTCCATCAAAATACTTTAAAATAACCAAGTAGATTAAAGCAGTAAGCAAGACTATCCATATATCAATCAATATAATGACCAGCAAAAATAACAGACTAAAGCCAATTCCTTGAGTAACAATAGCAGCAATGAACGCAGGCGCAATAAAAATAAGGGTTATTGTGCCAAGGTAAATAATAATATGTATCAGCTTTGCCACCGAGACCGTTCTCCCATCAACCGGTCTAGACAATAAAATAGACTGATCCCGTATATCAAGCATCACATGGGAAAAATCAGATATTAAAGATGTAATGATAAAAAACATAAATACCGCAAACAACATACTCATTTGGAAAAAATAATTTTCACCCATAATAATAAAAGGAATCAGTATTAGACCCATAAGCGCATAAACCCATAAGGATTTTAAAAATTGATTTGAATCCTTACCTGTATTTCCAGACCCATCATTCATCAAAGTTGGAACTCTTCTGGCATCCATTGTAAGCTTAACCTGAAGAATTCTTCTCATAACCGGATAATCAATTCCCATCCACTGAAAGAGCTTTTGTCCTCTATCCAACACACGCAAACTCATAAATTTTTTCATCTATTAATCCTCTTTAACAACAGATACAATATCTTCGGCAATTGAACGATGCTGTGTAAAACCAGTTAATTGGTTAAAAATTTCTTCAAGAGTTCCTTCCTTGCCAACATCCTGTAATTCTGCAAAGCTTCCATCTGCAACAATCCTGCCTTCATGCAGTAAAATAATTCGATTGCTAATTTTCTCGACGACATCCATGATATGTGAGGAATAAAAAATAGTTTTTCCCTCGCTTGCCAGCAGTCCAAGCAATTCTTTAATGACCATAACGCTATTCGCGTCGAGACCGCTTAAAGGTTCATCTAAAAATAAAATATCCGGATTATGAAGAAGGCTTGAAATTAATAGAACCTTTTGCTTCATCCCTTTTGAATAACTATTTATTCGTGAATCATACATTTCTTCAATATTTAATAGCCTCATTAGTTTAAAAGCCTTTTGGTCAGCCTGCTCATAAGATAAGCCATAAAGCTCACCTATAAAAGTCAAATATTCACGTGCAGTCAATACATCATATAAATCTGCCAATTCAGGCACATAGCCAATTCTATTTTTATAGGTAATCCTATCCTCAGAAAGCTCTTTATCAAAGACCTTCACTGAGCCTGTATAGTCTGTAAGGAGTCCGAGCAATATTTTAACTGTGGTAGTTTTCCCCGCCCCATTGGGACCTATATAGCCAATAATTTGTCCCTTGTTTACATCAAGATTAATTCCTCGAAGTACTTCTTTCGATCCATAATGCATTTGAAGATTGCTAATAGAAATCACCAGTTCAGCCATTTTCATTCTCCCCAAAGACCCATTTTGGTATAGTATATCAAAACGGGTCGTTAATTTGCATAATTTTCTAATTTATCCTTTTTAGGTATTACTTCTGGAATCCTTCATGATGCACCTAAATGCCTGTAAAGTTCAAATTTCTAATAACCTAAACCGATAATGATTCAAAAGCTTGAATAAGATCATCAATCAAATCATTCGCATGCTCTATCCCAACAGAATAGCGCAGCAAACAATTACAGACTCCATTTTGTGTACGCACTTCCTCAGGGATATCCGCATGTGTTTGTGTAGCAGGGTACGTCATTAAACTTTCTACTCCACCCAGACTTTCAGCAAAAGATATGATGCGAAGGCTTTTTAAAAATGGATTGATCCATTCCTCTGATTTCAGCCGGAACGATATCATCCCCCCTTTACCAGGATAAAGGACATCTGTCACTTCTTCTCTTTCTCTTAAAAATCGGCTGATTATCTTAGCATTTTCCTCATGCTGCCTCATCCTTAGGCTCAATGTTTTCATTCCCCTCATCACAAGCCAGGAGTCAAATGGCGGCAGTACAGCGCCTGTTGCATTTTGATATTCTTCTAGGCGCGCACCAACCTCTTTACTCTTTGAGACAATTAATCCAGCCAATACATCATTATGTCCTGCTAAATATTTGGTGGCACTGTGGACAACGATATCTGCTCCCTGCTCAATCGGTCTTTGCAAAATGGGTGTATAAAACGTATTATCCACAAGGAGCAGTAGATTGTTAGATTGGGTCAGTTGAGCAATTTCTTTAATATCCATTTCCTGCATAAGCGGATTTGTCGGTGTTTCTATAAAGAAGGCCTTCGTATTTTCCGTAATGGATTCAGCGAAATCTTCATATGTATGGCAATAGTTAAACTTGATGCCATACGTCTTCCATATTTGCTCAAATAACCGATATGTCCCTCCATACAGATCGGCAGAGACGGCTATTTCATCACCTGGAGAAAATAAACATAGCAATGAGTGAATGGCAGCCATACCTGAACTAAAGGCAAATCCCTGTTTACCACCCTCTAGCTCGGCAATTGCTTCCTCTAATAATTTTCTGGTTGGGTTTCCTGTTCTTATGTAATCAAACCCTGTTGATTCCCCTATTCCGTTATGGCGATAGGCTGTGGAAAAATAAACTGGCGGATTAACAGTACCTGTTTGTGTTTCACTTCGATTGCCTATTTGAGCTAAGAGTGTTTCGATTTTAACTGTTGTCATATGTATGACCCCTCTCTCTTTATTAATCCCCGAAATACAGTTACTCTGATTTACCTTCATCCGGCTCTAATTTGCCATCAAAGTTACGAATTACTTACATCCACTCATTTTCCCAGTGAATAAAAATATGCTTAAAAACGAAAAAAGTCTTCAAGAAGAAGACTTTTCATTAGAGTGAGTCCCTTCTTATCGGCCAGGAATGATTGTTCCTGCAGGAATTAGCACCTTTCCATATTGGCGGTTGCTGAGACTTCACAGGGCCTGTCCCTCCATCTCTCTTGATAAGATTTTTCAGAATATTTATTTAACTATAAATTTACAGTCCTACTGCTAAAAAAGCAAGTTATTTCTGCCTTTATTGTCCAACTTTTTAACAAAGGTATATAATAAATCTATACATAAAAAGGAGTGATTCGGAACCATGAAAGCCAATGGCCAGGAAATTTTCCAGTACATAAAAGACCTTGTATCCATTCCAAGTCCGAGCGGCTATACAACGGAAGTAATTGATCATGTAGCACAGTTTTTACAATCTCAAGGAATACCTGCAGTAAAAACAAATAAAGGTGCCCTATTGGCAACAATCAAGGGACAGGATGATTCAAAGCACCGTTTTCTAACAGCCCATGTAGATACATTAGGTGCTATGGTGAAAGAAATCAAACCAAGCGGGCGTTTAAAATTATCGATGATCGGCGGATTTCGTTGGAATTCTGTTGAAGGCGAATATTGTAAAATCCATACAGCTGAAGGTAAAACGTTTACAGGGACGATTCTTTTAAATCAAACTTCTGTCCATGTTTATCAGAAAATGGGAGATATTAAACGCGAGGATGCAACGATTGAAGTTCGAATTGATGCTGTGACAAAAAGCAAGACGGATACAGAAGGTCTAGGTATTTCTGTAGGTGATTTTGTTTCCTTCGAGCCCCGTGTTGAACTGACAGACAATGGATTTATTAAATCCCGTCATTTAGATGATAAAGCGAGTGTCGGCATACTGATGTATATCATTAAACAGTTAAAAGAAGAAGGCATCACTCTCCCCTATACGACCCACTTCTTAATTTCAAATAATGAAGAAATAGGCTATGGCGGAAACTCCAACATTCCTGCTGAAACTGTTGAATACCTGGCTGTAGATATGGGAGCAATTGGAGAAGGACAATCTACGGATGAATACAGTGTTTCCATTTGTGCAAAAGATTCTAGCGGACCCTATCATTATGGCCTGCGTCAGCATTTAGTCGAATTGGCAAAGCAACACAAGATTGATTACCGTGTAGATATATATCCTTTTTACGGATCTGATGCTTCTGCTGCCATCCGTGCCGGCTATGATATCATACACGGATTAATTGGACCCGGCATTGATGCTTCACATGCTTTTGAAAGAACCCATATCAGCTCTATTGAACATACTGCCCAGTTAATCTGGAATTACTTACAATCAGAATTAGCCTAATTTCATACTAAACGTTAACCCATCACTATTTAAGTGATGGGTTTTTATTATAATAACCGTTTGATTTTTCCATAAGCAGCCTTGGCTTCAGCATATCCTTGATTGTACAGCTTTTTCAGCTTTTTAGGGTTACGCTCAACACGGCTGACATCTGATTTCACTAATGGACGAATAATGACGACAAGTCCCTTTTCTTCTTGTTCCTCCAAATAGCGGATCGTGTCATTGTAAACGATATGCCGTTTGCGAAGAGCCTTTAGCAGCCCTTGATAGTTCTTATATTTTCTTTTTCCAAGCCAATCAAGCGACGATGCTTTCATATAGCCTTTATTCCCAGTAAGCACAACGATATTTTTCGTATTCCCGTCTGCTTGAGATTTTTGTATCGGTATTGGATCGGCAACACCGCCATCCAGCAGCATTCTTCCATCATAAGAGATTTCCGGAGCAAAAAAAGGAATCGAACTGGATGCGCGCAGAATCGTTGTAATATCTTTTATTAGGTGCTCTTTTCTATAGTATACAGGTTCGCCTGTTACGCAATCTGTAACACCCACGACAAACTGTTCCTTTGCTTCACAAAAAGCCTTTATATCAAATGGGACCAGTTCATTTGGAATTTTATCAAAAATAAAGTCCATTCCAAATAATTCACGTTTCTTCAGAAAACGTTTATAGGATAGGTATTCCGGGTGTGAGACATAATCGATATTCGCCGCATAATTACGGTCTATTTGCCGTGCAATATAAGAAGAGCCATTACATGCACCAGCTGAAACACCAATTGTATATGGCACATATATATCCTGTTCCATCAAATACCTCAGAACTCCAGCTGTATATAGCCCTCTCATTCCGCCACCCTCTAGAACCAGGCCTGTATTATGCATAACAAGTAAACTCCTTCCCCAGAGAATCCTTATTATTTTGCCATGACCCTTCTTAAATAATTACACGTTTTAAAACTATTTCAGGGAATTTTTTACTATCCTATTGACAGTTTTAGTGTATTAACTGTATAGTACACATATCAAGTGTATGAACTACATAGTACACACACTAATAATTGGTTAAAAAGCCATAGGAGATGAATTAATGAACATCATCTTTAATAACCGGGATCCTGTATATTTACAAGTTGTCCGTTACTTCAAAGAACAAATAGCGACCGGTCGGCTTGCAAGCGGAGAGGAGATTCCTTCTCGACGTGAGCTGGCCAATCTTCTAAAAATAAACCCCAATACTGCTCAAAAAGCGTATAAGGAAATGGAGGAACAGGGATTGATTCACACAGAAAGAAATTTCCCAAGCCGGGTCACAACCGACAAGGTCATATTGTCAAGCGTTCGTCAGGAACTCATTGTTGAAGCCGTTGATACCTTTGTTCAGGCAATTAAACCGATTCAATTACCAGTAGATGAACTGTTGAGTATTGTCAAAGAAAAATATAATGCGGAACAAGAGTAAGGAGGGGATTTCATGTTAGAAGTAAAAAATGTAACGAAAAAATTTGGAAGAAAAAACGTATTGGATGATGTATCATTCACAGCCAACAAAGGGGAAATCACGTGTTTAATCGGTATAAACGGTGTAGGTAAAACAACGATTATGAAATCCATCATGGGCCTTACTCCTATTGATGGTGGAGAAATTCTTATAAACGGAACTAAAAGAACGAAGGATACGTATGAGAAAATCACATTTATTCCAGATACGTTCACGATGCTTTCGAACTTCACCATTATGCAGGCAATGGATTTTATGAATGATTTTTATGAGAGTTGGAACCAAGATCGCGCCGATGAATTATTGAGCTTTTTCAAATTGGATGAAAACATACGGATTTCAACATTATCTAAAGGAAATACCGCGAAAGTGAATTTGTTATTGGGATTGGCTCTGGATGTTGATTATGTTCTTATGGATGAACCATTCTCCGGTATCGATATTTTCAGCCGTGAACAAATAGCAGATGTCTTTACAAGCCACCTGATTGAAGACCGCGGTGTTATCATCACAACCCATGAAATCAACGATATTGAGCACCTCATTGATAAAGTTGTTTTGTTAAATGACGGAGTCGTTTATAAAGAATTTAATGCAGAAGAAGTTCGAAATAACGAAGGTAAGTCTGTCGTAGATGTAATGAGAGAGGTGTATAGAGGATGAATCGCTTTTTTAAGCTTGTGAATATGGAGTTAAATCGATTTACAAAAATTTTATTTGGATTGATTATTGCTGTTTTTATTATACAAGTTGCCGGGTTAATCATTGAAGCTAACATCTACATGAGTGACGCTAATAAATCATTAACGAATGGTGTCCCTATAGAAGTCTTTATTGAAGAATTTGGTTATTATGGCATGGACAATTATGTGAATTCTATTTGGTTTAATGGTCCGATTGCCTTATGTGCAGGTGCCATCTTCTTATATATCTTTCTAATTTGGTACCGTGACTGGTCAGGTAAAGGATCCTTTATCTATCGTTTATTAATGATTCCTACATCAAGAATGAATATTTATTTTTCGAAATTAACAGCTATAATGCTACTTGTACTCTCACTAGTATCTATCCAATTGATACTCCTTCTAATTGAATCAAAAATTTTGAAATGGTTTATATCAGCGGATTATTTACATGAGGTATCGATTGGCAGCTTAATCAAGGGATCTCAATTTATTACGGTTATTCTCCCATCTACCTTCACAGAATTCGTTTTATATTATGGTGCAGGATTTATTGCTTTGAGCATCCTATTCACGGCCATATTGCTTGAGCGCAGCTTTAAATGGAAAGGAATCATTCTTGCCATCCTATACTGTGTAGGTGTTATAGCTGTATTATCAGCACCTATTATATTAATCGAATTATTAGAAATAGGTAATTACATTTATACATCTGAGCAAATCATCATTGTAAGCGTTACAGCCAGTATTTTAGGCATTATCTCCATTTTATTAAGCCGCTATTTATTAAATAAGAAAATAACTGTGTAAGGAGAGGAAACATATGAAAAAATATCGAAATTCTATTCTGATCCTGCTTGTTGCTGTGCTATCCATATCAGTATTTTATATAAATCAGGCCTTTTCTTCCTCCACCCTCCCTGATTTTTACGTCAAACAAATAAATGGAGATGCTAAAATCTTAGACACCTTATCATTGGAAGCAGATTATCAAGTAGGTGGATTCACAGAAACGTTTAATGTAACGAAAGAGGGGGCCACTTATCGATCTGAATTACCTTTTTTTGAGCAGGTGGACTACGGGGAAAAATATTTAGAAACAGCGGAATTGAAAGATTTAGCAAATCAGTATTCTTCCTTTATGAGAGGAAAAATTTATAGTAACCAGTTGTACAATGACACAAATCAAGTCATTTTTGTCGACTCCAAGTATGATTTTTCTACCAGACATGGAATGCATAATTTCAGTTTAAAAATTGATCAGCTCAATAAGAAAACAGAGGATACAACCTCTTTTGAAGTAAACCTGCCCAATCAGGAATATTCATCTTTTATTGAAATCCTTGATGTCCAAATCTCCACGAATGAATTATTTGTCATGACACGCAGTAATTCGAAAGATGGGACAGAAATACTTCAGGAATATACGATTAACCTTAAAAAGGAAAAACTAATTGACGATAATTCGATTTTGACAACTGAACAATCAACGGATCAGCAAGATATTTATATAACCAGTTTAACAGATACTAACCCGACGCAAGCTCGTACTCATTTTACATTTCAGATAGATAAGACTATCCATACAGATGAAAACAGTCAAACTGTTAGCCGTGACTTATATGTGTACAACTATAAAACAAAGAAATTAGATAGGTTGACCCTTCCGAGTGATTTAACGAAACAGCTATTACAAGAAGATGGTTCTAGTTTTAATATAGCTTATGATCAAACTTCATTATATGTTTCCGCTATTAAAGATGAGAACGGAAAGAAAATAGTCGCTATGGTTACGTATGATTTTGAGAAACAAAAAATCACAAAGGATCATAAAATCCAAGTGAACTCAGAAATGTTTGATTACAATATAAATGTATATCACAACAAAATGATTCTCACTTATAGAGGAGAAAAAAACAAACCTTATATAAGCATCTTTAATTTCGAAGACGGAAAATCCATTTTCGAAGGAACGATTGAGACAAAAAGCAACGATCAAAAGATAGACTATATGGATCTATATTTATATCAGATTATTGGTCTATAATGTAAAAATTGTTTTGTTAACTTCAAAAAGGGAATACAATAACCAAATGATGATTTGGAGGAATTCCCCATGTACTATGTTTATTTTGAAACGGAGCCAAGGCTTTTGCATGAAGGTACTAAATACAACGTGGAGGTTCCGACCAGAGAGTTGCAGGATCAAATAGCCAATGAACTTGAGAAATATGGAGAGGTTTTCAATATACAAAAACTCGATGCTCCTGTGGATCAATTCCCGGTGCTGACAAAAGAAACCTATAAACGCAATATTTAAAAACGGAAAGGTGAATGGCTCGAGAGCCATTCACCTTTTCCACACCATGTGGAGATGCAATTTTATCAATCTGTTTTACGTGCGTGTTCAAATGGGAGAATGACATATTCACATGTACCGACTATATCATCTTCATCTATGTAGCCCAATCCATTACGGCTATCCCTGCTGTTCAACCGATTATCTCCCATCACAAAATAATGATCATTAGGAACTTTCAATGGATCAAAGTCACCTGTTTTATTCATTTTCAGTAAATCAACTTCTCCTTGTTCATCAGGCAGATATGGCTCATCTTTTTGCTTGCCGTTTATATAAAGCGAGTCATTCTTATATTCAACCTTTTCTCCAGGTAACCCTATAATCCGCTTTATATAGTATTTATCTTTTCCATCATCTCGAATGACTACTATATCCTGACGATCAACTGAACCGCTATACGCCGCTAACTTATTGACCAAGACTTTTTCATTATTATAAAGTGTTGGTTCCATTGAGGCTCCTTCAACTATAAAAAAGGAAATGATAAATGTTTTTACAAGATAAGCTAAGACGATTGCAAATGCGATAGAGATAATCCAACTTCCTACTTCAGTTTTAAATAACTTCCTCAATCGCAGTCTCCTTCTTTCAAGCATGATTCCTCTAGTTGTTTCTACATATGATTCTTATATTTTATACCCATATAATATGCTAAGATACCTACAAACGATATTACATTTTCATTACGATTAATTTACATCTAGTAAGGGAATACAATAACATCCATTTTTCATTCACGTGAGGAGTGAAACTCCAGTATGTTGTACTTATCGAAAAATCATGATCCAAATAAAAATGAAATTCTCTTATCTAGATGGCTTCCCTCAAACCAAACTCCAGCAAGTCTGGTAAAAGAGACGTTTTCATTGCTTAATGAAAAATTAAATAAGTTTTCCCCTCTTTCCATGCCTAATCGGAAGCCACTAAGGGATTTAAAATATGCATTTCCCCGTCTCTTATTGACAACAAACAGACAGCCTGAGCTAAAAAATCCAGCTGATTTCACAATCTTGAACGGTCACCCTTTTCCAGCATGGAAAAAGAAATTAGATGAAGAGTATCAGCATTTAAATCAAAAGATCCAGGAACAGATCAATGTAACCGACTATGGTGCTGTTGGTGATGGGATAACAGACAATACTAAAGCGTTTGAGGCTGCTCTTGGTAAAGGTAAGCGAATGGTTTATATTCCGGAAGGTGTTTTTATTGTTAAGGGACTAAAGCTCCCCTCCTACACATGTCTGATAGGAGAAGGTAAAGATAAAACGGTTCTTAAATTAGCCAATGAAACACCAAAGAAAGCTATTCTTATTACAAACTCTAGTCCAATCCGTGGTAATCATCATATTCTCGTACAGGGGATGACACTTGACTGGAATGTAGAAAGGCTTCCACAGAGCGATCGAACTAGTTCCGGTAATAACCGTTCGAGCTGTTTAACATATGCTCATGTTACTTATGGATGGGTGAAGGATGTTGTAGCCCGTAATGCAGGTTTACACTGTTTTGATGTTTCAGCTGCCTACTATACATATTTGGGCGATGGCACACGTTCGAGATGGCCGAGCCAATATATATGGTTAGATCATCTTTCTGGCTATGGATTTGGAGATGATGGAATAACAACACATCATAGCAGCCATATTCTGATTACAAACAGCCATATGTGTGATCCAAGCGGCAGAGCTCACATGAAGGGATTCTCCAATTCAAATGGGTTTGAGGTAGATGACGGATCTGACGATGTTTGGCTGATTAATAATTCTTCAACCAGGTGCTTTGGAGGGGTTGAAATAAAGGCGCATGGTACTGCATCAGCTGCTTCCAATGTTCATATTATCGGACATATATCTATCCATGATAATCGTTCCTATAACTTTCGGCACATAGGCCACCATCTCGAATCAGAGCCACAGTCTAAATCTGCCTTTAATATAACAGCGACGAATATCGTTGCAATTGCACCCATTTTCACAGATCTTTATGAAGGCTCGACTCCAAGGTGTCTAGTCGTATCAGCCTATCAAAATGTGGTTATTAACCATTTCACTCTGCTCGGAGATTCGAATTATGATTATCAAAGGAATCCAATGGTTTCCATTCAATATAAATCTCGTCATATCACACTGGCAAATATAACAATAGAAAATTTCCAAACTGCGGGTACGGATATAAAAATAGTTGGCGGCAGGCAGCATACCGATGACATTCGTTTAAGTACTATTTCCATAAAAAACTCAGCTCCAACTGCCATCGATATTGGTAAAGGTGTAGCAAAAGCAACTATATCAAATGTACAGGCTGAATCAAAGATTGGAGATATCGCAATTAAAAATGCCAACCATAAAGTCAAGCTGAATAATATTCATACGGTTGGATATAAGACACCCATTTTAAAAATGGATTAAAACTTAATTACCTATTCTATTTCTCCACCTCTTCGCATATACATTTATGGTCTTTCCTGTAAAATGTGAAGAGGTGACTATTTCGTGAGTCGGATTGCAGAAGTCCTCAAACAGTTCCTTTCATCAATCAAAGACCTAATAAACGATATACTGACTTTTATTTATTATAGCGGGCTGCTCTTCATCATCGGCTGGACACTATATCAATTGTTATGGGGTGATGTGAAACCGCTTCCTATTTCAACTGCTGTTCCTCCTACATGGTGGACGGAATATGTAATTAAACCACTGATTTCCTCCACCTTTCTGCTTACCATATTGAAGGGAATCTTCTTATTATCAGTCTGGATCATTTTATTTTTAATTATTCCTAGTACAACGAGGCAGCTCAAACGTTTCAAGCTATTTCAAATGGAATTTGAGGTGGAGGATAAAGAAACGGCTGCAGTTGCCTTTATAGAATTGCAAAGCTCAAAAGCAACCCTTCTGTCAGCCATGTATTCAGATGCAAGCATCGGAAAGTTGTTCACATTCCTTGATGAAGAAACGATGGAGGTGAATTATTTTTCCGCACTTGATTACTTTTTGGAGGACTTTAAAATCAGTTATAAACAACGATATAATATTGCCTTTGAATGCGAAACCAAGGATTTACATCAGCTTATCGGAGTCGAACGGGAATATGCCATACTTTCAAAAGAAACCGGCGATCCAGAAGTGTTAAACTGGGAGGCTCCCCTTGTGAAAATAAAGAAAAACAGACTTGTTTTCCATTTCAACTATCGCGGAACTGATAAGGTGACCATATTGTCCAGCTACTCTTCTCAATTTGATGTTATTGATAAACAAAATATCTTATTTTTACATTATGCCCTAATGTATCAAGCTGAAAATATTGAGTATGCACTTATGGTTGAAAAAGAAGAATGGCCCTTTGCCAAAACCCCTAATTAAAGGGGTTTTATTTGTTTACAAAAAAAATGCCCTTATTCATATAGTAATAAGGTCAAAGTTTAATACAGATGCTCATATAAAATGTCTATTATTTTGGAACTGTTGTGAATACTTCTTTAGCATATCCTGAACCACTTTGTTATTGGATGCCAGTTCTGTTGGATCTTTTGCACTTAGCTTCCCCACTTGCTTTTGGCTAAAGGGCTTAGCAAATTTCTCGCCTTTTTTATAACGCTCATATAAATTTTGGATATTGTCCATAATGGTTCCCCTCCCATTAAGTCCTCACTTATTTATATTCAGTTCTTTAGAAAAATCGCCATCTATTTGTCTAGTTAACTAGTATTTTTTTTTTACGGGTTGATTTTCTGTCATAAACGTAATCCTATAAGTTTATTTTACTGTTTTAAATTCGTATAAATTGTGATAGGATAAAAAACTGTTTAGTGAACACGAAAAAATGTTATTTGGTGTTTTATTATGAGATATAGTACGATGATATTGGCTTTTACAGCAAACGGGTTATATTATGAATCAATACACTAACTTTACAAAGAAGAAATGGAGATTAAATAAATATGCAGCAGAGCAAATCTTCAATCCACTCATTCCGGCAAATATTCTTCCTATACATAGGTTTTATCATTTTATTTGCCTTTTTGTTATGGATACCCCAGTCCAATTCCATCGGGTTTTCTATAATGGATTCTCTATTTCTGTCCACAAGCGCCTTAAGCGTAACAGGACTTACTACAATAGACGTAGGAACAGAATTAACCAGGGTGGGACAATCCATCTTAATGGTGGAAATGCAGCTTGGCGGAATCGGGATTGTTGTATTAATCAGTTACCTGTTTGTCGTGATGGACAAGAAGATTACGGTATCAAGTATGCTTCTTTTATCTAAGGACCAAAACCAGTCAAAACTAAGTTCCATTACATCTCTTGGAATTTCGGTTTTAGTCATTGCCTTATTAGTAGAAACGATTTGTTTCTTTATATTATTAGGGGAGATACGACCCCGATATGATGATTTTTGGGATGCGGCATTCGTGTCTGCCTTTCATGCAGTAGCAAGCTTCACTAATTCCGGATTTGATTTATTCGGTGATAGCCTGATTTCATTTAAACATAATCATCTTTTCCTAATAACAACGGCTATAACAATCTTCTTAGGAAGTCTTGGCTATCCGACATTGGTAGAGTACTTCTTATCTTTTAGAAGGAAGAAAAGTTTGTTTACAAAGATTAATATAAGACTTCATTTTCTCCTACTATTTATCGGTATGGCTATATTTTTCTTTTTGGAAACAAATAATACGTTTAGCGGACTTTCCATTTGGGAAAAACTATCGAATTCATTGTTTTTTTCGGCGACAGCAAGAAATGGTGGGCTTTCAACGATTGATGTCTCACAAGTAACAATCACTACCTTTTTATGTTTGACCCTATTTATGTTTATAGGGGGAGCTTCCTCCAGTACAGGAGGCGGTATACGATTGACCACCTTTGCAGTACTATTATCAAAGGTATTATCTGTAGCGAAATCACAAAAAGAGGTTGTTATCTATAAAAAAACCATTGCTCAGGAAGCAGTTGATAAATCCTTTATGGTTTTCTTTACTTTTATGGCATTGTTTTTTGGTTCTACGATTTTATTAACCATGTTACAAACGCAGCCATTGGAGCCATTGATGTTTGAGGTGTTATCTGCCCTGACAAATACAGGCTTATCATTTGGAATTACATCTGAATTAACACCTGTTTCAAAATCCATTTTAATCATGCTGATGATTATCGGCCGAATAGGTGTATTCAGTTTCATTTATACTATTTTTAAAGTAGAAAAAGTTAAAACAAGATATTTAAAAGAAGACTTAGCAGTAGGCTAAAAAGGGGACATTTTTCATGAAATCATATCTAGTCATTGGAGCAGGAAGATTTGGTACTGGCATCGTAAAAGAATTATACAAACAACATTGTGAAGTAATCGTTACAGATCGCAGTGAAAAAAATCTCGAGTCCTTAGATGAATATTCGACTCATGCGATTGTCGGTGACTTTCGTGATCCGCTTGTACTCGATGAACTGAAAATCGATCAATTCAATGCGGTCTTTGTTGCAATTGGCTCTGATGCCTTTTCGGCCATTTTAATTACAAAAAAACTGAAAGAAAGAAAAGCAAAAAAAATCATCGCCAAGGCTAACAATCGAGAAATCGGGGAAATTTTAAAAAGCCTTGGTGCCGATCGTATTATCCTTCCAGAGGAAGAAGCTGGTCGGAAAGTGGCACGTCAGGAATTATTAACAGGTGTCATTGAATATATTGAAATCACGAAGGATATTTCTGCAATTGAAATGCAAGTACCTGAAACGATGCATGGAAAGTCATTGAACGAATTGAATTTTTCAAGAAAATTCGATATTACGGTGTCCTTAGTCCTTCGTAATGGACAGCCAATATTATCGCATTTTGCGGATCTCAAATTACAAGAAGGAGACGACTTTTTACTGATTGGTTCAAATACCAGTATCGAGAAGTTCAAAAAGAAATATAAATAAAGGCGGGTTGCTATGTTAATCGGGCACGTGAAAGCAATTATGCGCCACCCTGTTAAATCCTTTACAGGTGAACATGTTCAGGAATCTAATGTAATGCCCTATGGTCTTTATGGGGATCGCAGTCATGCTTATATAGACAATAGCCGTACAAATAAATTTCTGACCATCACTCAGGCTCCAATCATGGCAAGTTACCAAGCATCCTTTATGGGTCCTGACAGCTTGGATACCTATCCACCCATCGAAGTAGTCACGCCATCAGGAAAAAGAGTAACGTGGAATCACCCTGGATTGATTAAGGACCTAGAAACGGCAGCAAACAGGAGTATTACTCCTGTACAATTCACCCCGAATGATGTGCCACTAGGCGCAATTGAGGTGGAACATTTATTGCTCGTAACAGATGCTTCTCTTCTAGAATTAAAAAAGCAGTATGGAAGTCTGATAGACTATAAACGGTTTCGCCCTAACTTGGTCCTCGATCTAACTGAAAAGCAACCATATATAGAAGATACCTGGTTCGGAAGACGTCTTTTGATTGGTGAATCGGTTGAAATACAAGTTAACCGACATTGTGAAAGATGCATGATTATTACCATTAATCCCGAAAACAGCGAAAAGGATCCTTCTCTATTAAAATTTATTAATAGAACTCGTCAGAATTGTTTCGGTGTATATGCCTCCGTTCTTAAAACCGGAAAAATCCGGATAGGTGATGAGGTACAATTAGTTTAAGATTTCTTATTTTATGCTAGTTGTTAGTTCAAGACTCATAGTAATAAGCAAAACAAGGGAACCCATTTGGTTCCCTATTTTACTAATTTTAATGATTTCTTATTGGTAGATTCGTGTTTAGAATATCCGCAATTAATCACCAGTATCAGGAATAAAAATTCCTTAACTTTCAGGACAATTGCACTGTTTTGACTTTGCCATGAACTACTTATTAAATACACTTTTCTCCCTGTATCCCTTTCTCCCCCACTATGATCCATGTTGAATTTTAATAGAAAACCCATATAGAAATGCTAGATAGTAATAAAAAAAGAATCCAAATGGATTCCTTTTTTCAAACCTATTCATTTTTTAATCTGATTAGTAAGCAGACCATCCTGCATCCGCTGCCAATACTACACCATTAATATAGGAAGATTCATTGCTTGCCAAGAAAAGGGCAATGTCTGCAATTTCTTGTGGCTTAGCAGCACGAGGCATTAAACTAACACCACGCGTTGCATATTGTAATCCTTCCATATCCATACCATCCACTGAACTGGTTAACCCAGTCTCAACTTGGGCCGGTGCGATTCCATTGCAACGAATCCCTTGCGGGCCATAATGAGATGCAATATTTTTAGTCATGCCTGTAACTGCATGTTTAGCCGCAGTATACGTAAATCCGCCACGTCCACCAGTTAAACCGGTAATGGAGGAAAGGTTCACGATTACGCCGCTGCCCTGAGCCTGGAAGTATGGCAATACTTTACGTGTACCGCGCATTACACCGCCAACATTAATATCCATTACGCGGCTCCAAACTGCATCTTCTACATTATGAGCAGCCTGCATTTTGTCTAATACACCTGCACAGTTAACTAAAATATCTACGCGACCAAATGTGGCCACAGTTTCTTCCACCATTTTTTGAACATCTTCTTCAACTGCCACATTGACTTTTACACCCATTATCTCAACATCTTGCGCTTTAAATTCATTGACAGTAGCTTGCAATGCTTCTTCATTGAAATCGGCAATTACCAGCTTTGCCCCTTCTTCCGCATAGCGTGTCGCAATTGATTTACCAATACCATTCGCTCCACCTGTAATAATGGCTACTTGGTCTTGCAATCTTCCCATTGTTCATCCTCCTAATCGTCATTAAATTAATTGGCAGATTAATGTGTGGATCATAAATCAGGGCGATGAATTCTATAACTTGTAAGATTCCAGATTTATTAACAGTTAGAAACACAGTATTTGATATTCCTATATATTAAACCCGAAAAGTAATTTTTAAGAGATTCATCGTTCTAAAGAACAAATCAATAAGCTTACTAAAACCCTTACATTTCCTCTGCCCTATCAACTTTTTATAGCATCATGTATATCTCTACTACATTTAAACTATACATGAAACTTTTTTTAATTTCAAAAGATTCTTGATATATTATAATAATTTATACTGAATAATATTCTTTGAGTCACAAAATCCAAAATATAGCCATCTCTACATAAAAGGAAGTGGATTTTATTTCATTTTATTCTCTCTTTTTAGATGAAAATACCCAGCTGAAATTATCTAAAAAACAAGCCTCTATTTATAGATAATTATCATTCTAATAAAATAATATATTTTTCTAAAATAATGAAAGCGGATTATTCTAAGCGACAATAGGGTATTAGATAGTTGTAGTATTTTTAGTATAATCATAGGAAAGATGAGGTGTCAGGTGTCATGTATAAAGAGTTAGCGGATATTTTTTCTCTCCTTGTGGATGATATGCCAATAACGCGATGAGTACAGAAGTCTCACCGGACAAACTGGCGGACTGTGTTCTTACAATCTTAGAATACGAAGGATATACATTCCCTGCATTAGAAAAAATCTTGAGATGACACTGCATATTTCCTCTTAGGATGAATATAATTTTGAACTAGATCATCCGGTTTATGTAGCATTCTAAGGTGTACATATGTAGTTATAGAGTTTCTGAATATTAGTGTGTGGAAAATTAATTAAAAAATTGAGCCACTTAAATTTTCATGTAAAGGAGACTGCCTTATGGGTTTCTGGTCAACTGTTTTCGCAATCATAGTCGCATTGGTTCTCTTCTCAATATGCGGTTAAATAAGAGACAAAAAAAGGATCTGTTATTTTTCATTGTGCCGCTGATCCTTTTTCAAGTAAATGAATTAATTAAAGCGGACGTACAAATTCCTGTCCTCGGATATCTGCTGCGATGTCATTTCAATGACTACCTAGGAGGCATCTCCTTTGCAGCATACCTGAACTTTATTCTATCTCTAAGTAACTGGACTTCGTTTCAGCTAACAAAGATCCATCACTTCCTGGTTGCCGGTTTATTTTGTGGAATCTGTTGGGAGGTCATAACTCCTCTATTTATAAAAACGAGTACCGGTGATGCATGGGATATTATTGCGTATATCTTGGGGATGCTGACATACTGGTATTACGGCAGAAAATTGGCATCTTAAACAAATAAATAAGTACGCTGATAAATGTAAAAGAGACGACCAAGTCGTAATGACCCCAAAAAGTTAGAGTAAAAAACTAACTTTTGGGGTCGATACAAATGATCGTCTCTTTGTAGTTTCTTTTATTTTTTATGAATATCAAATTATAGCCTCATGATTAGGCACGTCTCGCAAACGATACTAAAAAAATGATGGCTTTCCAAAAAAAGACCATATTACAAGTAGTATGCAATATGGTCCGATTAACTTTAATCAAAATTTATACCTAATTTCCGGTTCTATTCAGCATAGTCTTCTGCTCAATTAATTGTTTAAACTCTTCATCCAATGCACTGTACTTAGAATCGCCGGGTGTTAATAAACTCAATTGACTTAAGACTGCAGCTAGTTTTGTCTCTACGACCATAAGTTCTTCTTCGATATTCTTATTCATTGCTTTTATTTGTCTGACTGGCTTTCGATTGTTGCTTTCAACGCGGTTAATAATCTTTTCATCAATAACCAACAGCTTGTTACACAAACGTTCAATTAAATATTGATCATGCGATATAATTAACAAGGTCCCGGCAAAGGTAGAGAGAGTCTCCTCCAATTGTTCTCTGCTCGGCAAATCAAGATGATTAGTCGGTTCATCCAGTATCAACAAATCATAGCCTTCCATCAGCATTTGAACTAGCTTGATTTTTGTACGCTGCCCCATCGATAAAGAGGAAATCGGTTCGTCTACTTGTATTGCTGTAATTCCGAGATTAGCCAAATACGTTTTCGCCCTAAATATCGAATACCTGTCATAAAGTTCAAGAGCTTCAATTGGTTTCTTATGAACCGGCAGATCACCAACATCCTGACTTAAATAGCCGATTTTCAGAGTCGGACTTTTCCATAATTCTCCCCCGCTGATTGGCTCTTGATCTAGAATCATCCGAATTAGCGTTGTTTTCCCCGCGCCATTAGGACCAACGACGCCAATTGACTCCCCATGTTTTATATAAAAATAACTGCTCTGGAAAACTGTATGATCTCTATATTGCTTTTTTAAATCTTTTGCCTCCACTATCCGTTTACCACGCTTGTCCGCTGCCTGAAAATCAAATTCAATCTTTACTTCATCAGCAGGCTTTTCTATTCTTTTTTTTGTAAGTTCTGCTTCCAGCCTTTTTTGCTTAGACTTAACCTGTATATCCATCTTCTTGGCCTTAACTCGGTAATATTCTTTTTTACCCATTAACTTTCTTTCAGAGGCTGTTCCATGTTTCGTTGAATCACGGTGTGCCTTTTCTGACCAATTTTTCAATTGATCCATTTGCGCTTCTACCCGTTTGATTTCTTTCTGTTGTTGATCATATTGATGTTTATGAATTCTTCTGTTTTCTTCTTTTTGTTTCTTATAAGCACTGTAGTTACCAGTAAACTCAAGCGCCATGCCATCCTCGATTTCGTATATACGTCTGACAGCCTGGTCCAGAAAGTATCGATCATGGGAGATGATAATTGCCGCACCTTTATAGGATGCAAGCTCCTCTACCAGCCAAAGAATCCCATCCAAGTCTAAATGATTGGTTGGTTCATCCAGAATTAATAAATCAGGTTTGGTTGACCAAATATGCGCGAGTGCAAGTTTTAGCCGTTCTCCCCCGCTTAAATGGTCCAAACGTTCTTGATTCCATAGCTGTGATCCTTCCAATCCAAGCTGACTCGTCAGCTCAAACATTCCTGCCTCAGCCCCAGACTCCATCATGGATTGAAAGATACTGGCTGAATAGTCAATTGACTGCCGCAGATATCCTATACTGACATGATCTTTCCCAAAACTAATACTCCCTTTATCCGCTTGAATTGCTCCTGTCATAATATTGGCTAATGTTGTTTTCCCTGTCCCGTTATAGCCAATCAGCCCAATTCTATCCCCAGATTCTATAATCATATTTATATTCTTTAAAATCGTTCTTTCACCATAGCTTTTTTGTATTTCCTTCAGACTTAGCATATTCATTCTCACCTCTTAAAATTGACAACTAAAAACCCCAACAGAAGCCTATTGGGGTGTGAACATCGTTTATCAACAGAGGTATACAAATATGAATACAGCTATGGCAGCTGAATCCTTTATTTATACTCTATTCAATGAAAGAACGTGTTATGGGCACACTAATCCAATTTTCAGGCTTCTGTTTTATTTAAAAACATCGCATAAAACAAGATTAGATTCTCATCGTCCCAATATCAGTCCTTTACCTTTTATTGTTTACAGTATATGCCGGCAACTTAAGTGGTGTCAAATCATTCTAAAACTATTATGACTTTTCTGTCACTTAGATATACTAAAATCTATTAACTAGTATGGATTTCATTCCCATGATTATACATAAAAAAAGCAGCTTAAAGTACAAGGTCTTTAAGCTGCTTTATTGATATTATTTAGATTCCATCCATTCAGTATGGAAAATACCTTCTTTATCTACACGCTCGTATGTGTGAGCTCCAAAGTAGTCACGTTGTGCCTGTAATAGATTTGCAGGCAATGTTTCTGCACGGTAGCTGTCATAGTAGGACAATGCTGCTGTAAAGCATGGTACCGGAATACCAGCTTGAACAGCTGCAACAATTACTTCACGCAACGCTTCCTGATAGCTTAATGCAATTTCCTTGAAATAATCGTCCAAAAGAAGATTCTTAAGGTTAGGATTGCGATCATAAGCATCTTTAATCTTTTGAAGGAATTGTGCACGAATGATGCATCCGCCCCGGAAGATCATCGCAATATCACCATACTGAAGATCCCAATTGTATTCGTCAGATGCAGCTTTCATTTGAGCAAAGCCTTGAGCATATGAACAAATTTTGCTCAAATATAAAGCTTTTCGAATTGATTCGATAAACGCTGCTTTATCTCCGGCAAATGGTTTAACCTCAGGACCTGTTAAAACTTTAGAGGCTTCCACCCGTTCTTCTTTCAATGCGGATAAGAAACGCGCAAATACAGACTCAGTAATGATTGGCAGTGGAACACCAAGATCCAGTGCACTTTGACTTGTCCACTTTCCAGTTCCTTTTTGTCCTGCTTTATCAAGGATTACATCTACCATCGGCTTACCGGTCTCATCATCTTTTTTCGTAAAGATGTCAGCAGTAATTTCGATTAGATAGCTATCAAGTTCACCTTTATTCCATTCTGAGAATACACCATGAAGTTCATCAGCATTAAGCCCTAAAATATGGCGTAATAAAGCATAGGATTCGGAAATCAATTGCATATCTCCGTATTCAATTCCATTGTGAACCATTTTCACATAATGACCAGCCCCATCCGGCCCAATATATGTACAACATGCATCATCGCCAACTTTAGCGGAAATAGCTTTTAAAATTGGAGCTACAAGCTCGTATGCTTCCTTTTGTCCTCCAGGCATAATAGAAGGGCCTTTCAGTGCTCCCTCTTCACCGCCAGATACACCAGTCCCAATAAAATGGAAGCCTTGCTTGCTTAATTCTTCATTACGGCGCTGCGTATCTTTAAAGAACGTGTTACCGCCATCAATCAGGATATCCCCTTTGTCAAGGTAAGGAGTTAATTGGGCAATAGTTGCATCTGTTGCTGCACCCGCTTTAACCATGATTAAGATTTTACGCGGCGTTTCCAATGAGTTTACAAATTCTTCGATTGAATAGGTAGGATGAACATTTCTGCCTTCTGCCTCTTTCATCATAGCATCTGTTTTTTCGGATGAACGATTATATACTGAAACGGAATATCCACGGCTTTCAATATTAAATGCTAAATTCTTACCCATAACGGCAAGACCGATTACACCGATTTGTTGTTTTTCCATCTGTAAACATTCCTTTCATTGATTTATTCGCTATATTAAATCGTATTAACTTTAGCAATTTTACACTATTTTCGCAAGTGCTACGAATTAGTTTCCCTTGTCATTCCTAGGTTTGGGCTGTTTTAAGAAGTCCTTGCTAAAACTGGTATTAGCATCCACTTTGTTGTTATCTATTTCTATCCCTTTACGGATAATTTTATCCCCAAACTTTTTGGTTAGCTTTTCCACAGCAGTATCCAATTTCACTTCTTTTTCATCCTGATCAAAAGAAAAAATGTCCAATTGCTTAATTGCTTCCTGCTGCTCAACTACTTCATTTGCTGTTACCCCCAATAGCCTGACTGGATTTCCATTCCAATGCTTTGAAAAAAGATCTCGTGCATGGCTATATAGATCTTCAGCTTTATAAATAGGATTTTGAAGGGTTTTACCTCGAGTTACTGTTTTTCGATCCTTATAACGAATCGTTATTTGAACTTTTATGGTCAGCAGTTCCTTCTTCTTTAACCGAGCAGATACTTTTTCACTCAAGCGATGAAGGACTTCAAACAATTCATGCTGGTTTGTTACATCTCTTGGTAATGTAGTTGAATTCCCGACACTTTTAAAATCATATATCGACTCCGGATCTACCACACGTCTGTCAATGCCATTGGCTCTTTCTCTTAATCGCACCCCATTAATTCCAAGCAGCTTTTTAAGCGAAACCTCATGTGCATTGGCCAAATCACCAATAGTTTCAATTTTTATTGATGATAGTTTTTCAGCTGTTTTCTGGCCCACTCCATGCATCTCTCCAACCGGCAGGTGCCAAAGTTTAGCCTGAACTTCACGCTTTCTAAGAATCGTAATTCCCATTGGTTTTTTCATATCTGAAGCCGTTTTCGCTAAAAACTTATTTGGAGCTATACCTATACTGCAAGGCAAATCCATCGTTTCCATAATCCTTTTTTGAATCGTCTGGGCTATTTCAACTGGTGATCTATCTCCGCAATAATCGGTAATATCCAAATACCCCTCATCTATCGAAACTGGTTCTACAAGCGGTGTATACATCCGCAACAAATCAAAAATACCTTGCGAGGCAGCACGGTACCGGTCAAAATTAGGTTCCATCAGGATAAGGCCGGGACAAAGCTTCTGCGCCTGCCAAATAGGCATGGTGGTTTTCACCCCGTGTTTACGCGCTGCATAGCTGCATGTCACGATAATCCCTCTTCTTTCTTTTGCATTCCCGGCAATCGCCAATGGCTTGCCTTTCAATTCAGGATTATGTGCCATTTCAACTGAGGCGTAGAAGCTATTCATATCCACATGTAAAATGACTCTTCCGCCTTTTTTTACTTGACGTTGTTCCATCTCTTTAAACCCTCTTATTCCCTTATATTCACTGTTTATCCGGCACTAAACAATTTTATGTAAAATGGCCACCGGAATAATCCAGTGGCACCTTGAACAAACACTATTATTTAGATGGACTTGCTATTTCTTCAATAATCGCAAGTACCATTTCACCAAGCTTATTAAGCTCAGCAATTGGCATTTTTTCACTTGTAGTATGGATATCCTCATATCCTACCGCAAGATTAACTGTAGGAATGCCGTGTCCAGCAATGACATTCGCATCACTGCCTCCACCGCTGTGCTGAAGTTTTGGTTCACGGCCGATTTTAACGGCTGCTTTTTTAGCAACTTCCACCACATGATCACCATGATCATATTTAAAACCAGGATACATAACCGTTACCTCTACTTCAGCAGTACCGCCCATTTCTGCAGCTGTTGATTCAAAGGCATCTTTCATTTTCGCAACCTGAGCTTCCATTTTCTCAGGGATTAGGGAGCGCGCCTCCGCTAGAATTTCTACGTGATCACAAACGATGTTTGTTTGAGTACCGCCCTCAAAGCGGCCAATATTAGCAGTAGTTTCTTCGTCAATTCGTCCAAGCGGCATTTTGGCGATGGCTTTAGCCGCAATCGTAATCGCAGAAACACCTTTTTCCGGCGCAACGCCTGCATGCGCTGTTTTACCTTTAATAACAGCCTGAACTTTAGCTTGTGTCGGTGCTGCAACAATTATGTTGCCAACAGCTTCATCACTATCCAACGCAAAACCATATGTAGCTTTAATAAGAGAACGATCTAATACCTTCGCACCGACTAAGCCGGATTCTTCACCAACTGTAATGATGAACTGGATTGTGCCGTGCTCAATATTGTTTTCTTTTAATACACGGATAACTTCCAGCATAACGGAAAGACCAGTTTTATCATCTGCCCCAAGAATAGTTGTACCATCAGTTACTACATAACCATCTTTAATGGAAGGTTTGACACCGTTACCAGGAACAACCGTATCCATATGGGATGTAAAATAAATCGTATCAACACCTTCTTTAGTGCCAGGCAGCGTACAAATTAAGTTGCCTGCTCCAAAGCCAGTAAGTTCTTTTGCATTGTCCTCGTAAACGTCTAGTCCAAGAAGACTGAATTTATCTTTTAAGATTTTTGCTATTTGTCCTTCATTTTTTGTTTCAGAATCAATTTGTACTAATTCTAAGAATTCTTGTAATAATCTCTCTTCATTAATCAATTGTCTTCCTCCTATCAGGAATAAGTTACTTTATAAGTATACCGATGTTTTTCTCATAAGAAAAGAGCAGGCGCTTGACATATGGCAGACAGTTTTTCCCTTTGCAAATAATAATTTTGGGCATTCCCTTTTTCAGGGAATGAGGTGTACGGTTAGTATCATTTAGAAATTACAAGTCTTTTAGTCAGCTGTTTAATAATCAGATAAAATTAATCTTTATTAAAAAAAATAGTTTACAAGAAAAGAGCCCTTAATAGGACTCTTCAATTTAATTAAAGCGGAATATTTCCATGTTTTTTTGACGGCCTTGATTCTTTTTTTGTTCGAAGCATCTCTAAAGCCTGTGCCAATTTAATTCGGGTTTCTCTTGGATCGATAACATCATCGACCATCCCTTGACTTGCCGCTACATATGGATTAGCAAATTTTACACGGTATTCTTCAATTTTTTGTTGGCGTACGGCTTCAGGATCAGGGCTATTGTTAATTTCTTTAGCAAAAATGATATTGGCTGCACCTTGTGGCCCCATCACAGCGATTTCAGCATTCGGCCAAGCATAGACAAGATCAGCCCCAATCGATTTACTGTTTAAGGCTACATATGCTCCCCCATATGCTTTTCTTAAAATCACCGTTAATTTTGGAACGGTTGCTTCCGAATAAGCATACAAAATTTTCGCACCATGCCGAATAATTCCTCCATGCTCCTGTTTAATTCCCGGAAAGAATCCCGTTACATCCTCAAATGTAATAATCGGGATATTAAATGAATCACAGAAACGGATAAATCTTGCCGCCTTATCAGAAGAATTGATATCGAGTCCTCCCGCCATATATTTCGGTTGATTACATACCAAACCGACTGTCTCACCTTTAATTTTCGCTAAACCAATCACTAGGTTTCGAGCAAAACTCTCTTGGATTTCAAAGAAGGAATCCTGATCGACTACTGCTTTTACAACCTTCCTAACATCATAAGGACGGATACCGTCATAAGGTACCAATTCAGCAATATCAGGGCAATAATCATTTTGCTCAGTCCATTCACTTACTGGTGGTTTTTCTTCATTATTTAAAGGCAGATAGGAAAGCAATTTCCTTACCAAACGTAATGTTTCTTCCTCAGTTTTTCCTTCAAAATGTGCATTTCCACTAATAGAATTATGCACTTTCGCTCCGCCTAAATCTTCTGAACTAATTTTTTCCCCAGTCACGGTTTCTATCACTTTTGGACCGGTGATGAACATTTGGCTTGTTTGATCCACCATAAAAACGAAATCCGTAATGGCTGGAGAATATACGGCACCACCTGCACATGGACCCATGATAACTGATATTTGCGGTACAACGCCCGAGTAGATAACATTGCGGTAAAAAACCTGGCCATATCCATCCAGCGAGGTGACACCCTCCTGAATTCTCGCTCCGCCGGAATCATTTAATCCTATTATTGGAGCTCCGTTTTTAGCAGCCAAATCCATAATGGATGATATTTTCTTGGCATGCATCTCACCCAATGCTCCGCCAAATACGGTAAAATCCTGAGAAAAAATATAAACTGGCCTTCCATCAATTTTGCCATAGCCGGTTACAACCCCATCGCCAGGCCCTTTTATTTGATCCAAACCAAAGTCTCTGTTGCGATGTTCAACAAAAGCATTCAGTTCAACAAAGCTATTATCATCCATCAAAATATCGATTCTCTCTCTAGCTGTCAATTTTCCTTTTTCGTGTTGTTTTTCAATCTTATCCCATCCGCCACCAAGCTCGATATCATTTTTTCTATCATACAGTTCGGTTATTCTTTCATACATATCCACTATTTTATTCCTCCCGTTCCGGTTTCTCTAGAACCTCTACTAAAACTCCCTGTACCGACTTAGGATGTATAAAAGCTACTTGTGTATGATGTGCTCCGGGTCTGGGTTCTTCATCAATCAATTGAATGCCATTATCCTTTATTTCTTTAATTCTTTCTTTAATATCACTCACTTCAAGCGCAATATGGTGTATGCCTTCCCCTCTTTTTGCAATAAATTTTGCAACAGCACTTGATTCATTCAAGGGCTCCAATAACTCTATTCGTGTATTACCAGTGGATAAAAAAGCTACCCTAACTCCCTGGCTCTCGACTATTTCTTCCCCTTCATTTACCATACCAAAAATCCCCTCATATAAAGGAAGCGCTTTCGAAATGGAACGAACAGCAATGCCGATATGATCAATTCCCTTTTGCATACAAATCCCCCTTTATTTTCCTATCTTAAATAATAGAGCATTCTTAAAATTCTATAAAGATATTTTGCTCAAATAGTGAATGAATTTTTTTTAGACTTGAGGAGTTTTGCTAAACATAGTAGTATCAAATAGAAGAATGTAAAAGGAGTGTAGCTCTATGTCTAAAAAGCGTACACAGAAGATAATCGTTTATATTATGATTTTTACGATGGTCGCGGTGACCTTATTATCCGGTTTGTCAGCTTTCCTATAAAAAATAAACCTCATCTTTTTCTCTTCACGGAGAGTCAGATGAGGTTTTTTCGTTTATGGCATGAAATAGTCTCGCATAAAAAGAAGCAGGCTCTGAATTATCATAGATGTACACCTTTGTACCAAGCGGAACTAATTCAAACAGTACCTGGACTTCTTGATTTTTCATCCGGATACATCCAGCAGACACCTTTTTTCCAATCGAATCCTCCTGATTCGTTCCATGAATCCCGTAATTTCTACCATTCGTTTTACGTGCATCAAACCCCATCCATCTAGAGCCGAGTGGGTTTCTTTCATCATTACCGGGAATCGACTTTCTGGAGTATTCAGGATCCTCGAATTTTGTAATAATCGTAAACAGACCCTCTGGTGTATCTTCATCATTCTTTCCAGTAGCAATCGAAAATTGATATCTTTCCTGATTATCAACATAAAATACTAGCTGATTGGTTTGTTTATTAATCACGATAAACGGATCCCCGGGAATTGGGTTGGGTCCTAAAGGCCATATTGGAGACATTACTTGCAGTAATAACCAGAGTGACATCCATTTCATAAAAAACACCCATCCTTTTTGTTTAGGATGGGCTCTGAACTGTGTTTTCATTCATTTCTTTTCTTTAGAATTTGGCAGTGGTTTCACTGTACTTTTGATTATTAGATAGTCTTTCAATTCTTTGATCAGCTGGAAAAGTGCGGCCCGTTTCTCAAAATCATCGAAGGATGTTGGAATTTCTTTCTTTTTTACTTCCTTCACTAACTTCTCAAGCATCTCGATGTATTCATTAGCGGTATTATGATGATGAACATTATCACTTAAAAATCCAATGTATTCACCAAGTTCATGACTGACCTCATCACCCGACAAATCCATCTTAGCAGCTAAAGGCAGTATTCTCTTTAAGATACTCAACTGTTTTTCACGGAGTTTAAAATAGTGATAGTACGAGGCATCATCGACTATTTTATGATTTTCTTCCTCCAAAGCTGCATAGTAAACCGCTTTTCGAATTAAATTTTCTGCATCTATAATCTCTTTACCGCTCCAGGCACTGTTCCCTGTCACCAAATAATTACTTAATTCCTTAAAAATAATACTATAGAGCTTTTCAATATCCATTCGGTATTTTTTTAGCTCCCGCTCCATGTTCGGCATATAAAAGTTAACCAGAAAGGCAACTGTAATCCCAATGACAACTAGTAAAAATTCATTAAGTAAGCTTGACAATGTAATCGAATTAGAAGCGTATAAGTGCAAAATAATTACACTGCTTGTCACAATACCGCCAGAAATATTTAATGCAACAGTTGTCGGAATAAAAAACAACAGCATTAATCCAATGACAGGAGGTGTATATCCGAGAAGTTCAAAAAATGCAAAGGAATAAACCATGGCCAATGAACAGGCAAAGAAACGCTCACCGGCAGCCCTGAACGATCGCTTTTTTGTTCTTTGAATACACAATATAGTAATGATTCCAGCAGAGGCAAAACTCTGAAGCCCAATTATTTGGGCTATGTATATAGCAATTGGAGTCCCTATAGCCGTTTTAACGGTTCGATATCCGATTTTAAACATAGTTTATGTAGTCCCTCTCATGCAATTTAATGCAAAAAAGACGCTCTGAAATCAGACCATCTTTTTACTAATAGCATAAACTTTTTAGAGTACCTTTTGCAAGAAGTCTTTAGCACGTTCAGATTTAGGATTCGAGAAAAACTCTGCCGGAGGGGCATCCTCCACAATCACTCCTCCATCTAAAAATAAAACACGATCGGCTACTTCCTTGGCAAATCCCATTTCATGCGTCACAATCGCCATTGTCATCCCTGAAGTTGCCAGTGATTTCATAACTTCGAGTACTTCTTTCACCATCTCAGGATCAAGCGCTGAAGTAGGTTCATCAAACAGCATAATTTCAGGTTTCATGGCTAACGCTCGCGCTATGGCTACCCTTTGTTTTTGACCGCCGGAGAGGCGTTCAGGATACACATTCGCTTTATCTTCCATTCCTACTTTTGCCAATAGTTCCATTGCTTCCTTTTTGGCTTGCTCTTTCTTGACTTTGCGGACTTTCATTGGTGCGTACATGATGTTTTCCAAAACCGTCTTATGAGGGAACAGATAAAAGTGCTGGAATACCATTCCTACATTCTGACGCATCGCTAACACATCTGTTTTCGGTGCAGTAATCTCCTCACCCTTTATCCAAATCTGTCCGCCAGTTGGTTTTTCCATTAGGTTCATACAACGAAGAAATGTTGATTTACCGGAACCGGATGGTCCAATTACAGCAATCACTTCTCCTTCTTTTATCTCTGTGGAAATCCCCTTTAGAACTTCCAGCTTTCCATAGCTTTTATATAGCTCTTTTACTTTAATCATCAGTGCTGCAACCTCTTTTCAAGCATTTTTCCGATTAGCGTTAAAATCATAACCAGTACGTAATAGATTAAACCTGCAAACAGAAGCGGCTCTAAATATTGGAAGGTTTGTCCCCCAACTTGGTATGCGCGTCTCATGATATCCATTACGCCAATAGTTGTAACGATCGCAGATTCCTTTGTAAGCGTGATGAATTCATTCATTAAGGCAGGTAAAATATTTTTATATGCCTGCGGAAGGATGATATTGGCCATCATGCTGCTGTATGGAACACCAAGTGCCATGGCCGCTTCCCTTTGACCCTTATCTACCGCAAGAACCCCCCCACGGATAATTTCGGAAATATATGCAGCCGAGTTTAAAGAAAATGCTAAAACTGCTGCCCAATACCCTTCAATCTGAAAACCAAATAATTGCGGTGAAGCAAAATAAATAATCATTAATTGAAGAACTAATGGAGTACCCCTAAATATAGATGTATAAAAATCTGATAACCAAATGAGCGGCTTAATTGTAGTGATTTTGCATAAGGCTATAATGGTTCCAAGAAAGAAACCAAACAATGCAGCCAATGCTGCTATTTGCAATGTCGTATATACACCTTCCATTATATAGGGCATGGAAGGGATAATATCTGTAAAATCAAGATTCATGTACTTTCTCCTATCACTGTTAATAAAAAGAAAATTTCAGAAAGGGGTTCTCCCTTTCTGAAATTATTATTCAGCGTCTCCGCCAAACCATTTTAGAACTAACTCTTCAAGTTCACCATTTTCTTTCATCTTTTTCAACTCTTCATTAAATTGATCGCGCAATTCACTGCCTTTTTTGAAAGCAATGGCAGATCCAACTTCTTCTGCATCTCCTTCAAGAAGGAATCCTGTTAAATCTTCATTCTTATCAAGATACCCTTGTGCCACTAAATCTTCAATAATAGCCGCATCAAAACGTTCAGATTTTATTTCCTGTACCAATTCAGGAATTTTGTCACGGTTTTCAACTGTCATTTTTGTTGTTTTAGCTAATTCCTGAGCTTTTTCTTCTTGAATAGAACCCATTTGTACCCCGACAGTTTTATTTTCCAGATCTTTAACTGATTCGATTTTGTTATCTTTTGAAGTGACAATCATATGGTTTGCTGTGTAATAAATATCAGAGAAATCCACATTCTTTTCACGCTCCTCAGTTGGAGTCATCCCAGCCATAACAAAATCAGCTTGTCCATTTTTCACAGCCGTTACTAAACCGCCAAAATCCATATCGACAACTTCTACTTTATAACCAAGTTTCCCAGCAATCGCTTTTGCCAAATCTACATCAAATCCGATAATTTCATCACTTTTCGCTGTATCAATGTATTCGAATGGTTTATAATCAGCCGATGTAGCCATTTTTAAAACTTTTTCATCTTCAGAACCATTTCCTGACTCGTCAGAACTTCCACAAGCCGTTAATACCGAAACTGCTAATACTGCTGTCAATAAACTAAGCAACCATTTTTTCATTGTCCTTTACCCCCACTATAATGTGTTTTTCATGATGATAGTTTTCATTTCCTTACACAATTAAACTATCAAACTATATTTTAAGATTTAATAAATATTATATATATGCAACAAAATGTATTTTAACACATAAAATCTGTTTTGCAAAATATTTAATTATTATGTATATATAATTAATTTTTCTTGAGTTTTCACGCGTTAAACTAAAAAAGAAGTATCAAAAAATGATACTTCTCCCATAACATTATAATAAAATTATATACAGAATTTTATTATATTTAGACATTTTCATTCTTATCTTTTTTGAGCTTATTTTCCTCTTTTCACCTGAGGTAAGATCGATTAGACTTCTTCACAATATTCATCAAACATTTTTTGCAGATTTTCAATTACTTCTAAAGGTTCATGCCCTTCAATCTCATGACGCTCAACCATTTTAATGATTTTTCCATCTTTTAAAAGAGCGAATGATGGAGAGGAAGGCGGATAGCCCGTAAAGTATTCTCTTGCTCTGGCAGTAGCTTCTTTATCCTGACCGGCAAAGACCGTTACCAATTGGTCTGGTCTTTTATCATAATTCACTGCATGATAAGCAGCAGGACGAGCAATACCACCTGCACATCCACAAACAGAGTTAACCATAACAAGCGTTGTTCCCTTTTTGCTTAGAGTCTCATCTACTTCTTCTGCAGTTGTTAATTCTTTGTAACCTGCATTTTGTATTTCCTGACGAGCCTGGCGAACCACGTCGTTCATAAATAAATTAAAATTCATGCTCACTTAAACATCTTCCTTTCTATCGGAGCTACCCTTATAGTATCAGAGCAGCCGTTTTTTATAAAATATTCCAGATGACAGGTTTAGTTTACTTACACATGGGAATAGTACCTTTAATTAAGATGACCCCCTATACTCCTAAACTTTTGGATAGCCATAAGGCTATCCATCTTTTTTATGTACTACTCTACATTTTACTTATCCTTCGAAAAAAAATACAGATGAAATAATTCAGCAGCTGCTTTTGAAACTATTTTCTCTCCATCTCTGACACTTGCTTCGATAATCGGTAATAGTTTCTTAACAGCTTTATCGGTATAAAAATGATCAATGATTTGCTGTTCTACTTCACTCTCAAACCATTTTGTGACCTGCCGTTTTCGCCTATTCGAAAATTCACCTGTTTCCTTTGTGAAAACGGAAAATTCTATAATGGCCTCCCAAATTTCATTCAGACCCTGTTTATGCAAGGCTGAACAAGCAAACGTCCTGACAGTCCAATCCTTTGTAGCCGGTATATGATCACGGAGGATTTGACGGTATTCCTCTTTCGCTCGCATTGCTAGCTTTTCATTTTCCCCATCAGCTTTATTAACAGCTATTCCATCGACAAGCTCAAGGATGCCTTTTTTCATTCCTTGCAGTTCGTCTCCTGCACCCGTAAGAGTCAGCAGCAGAAAAAAATCTACCATATCCCTGACTTCAGCTTCACTTTGTCCCACTCCAACCGTTTCTACTAAGATCACTGAATATCCGGCAGCCTCACAAATCATCATGCTTTCTCTTGTTTTACGGTGCACACCGCCTAATTTACCTCCTGATGGGGTCGGGCGGATAAAGGCATTTGGATGTTTCGAAAGTTCTTCCATCCTAGTCTTATCTCCAAGTATACTGCCTCCGCTGATGGAAGAGCTGGGGTCAATGGCAAGTACGGCCACTTTATACCCAAGCTCACATAAAAATAGCCCCATATTCTCAATAAATGTACTCTTTCCTGCCCCTGGAACCCCACTAATACCGATGCGAATTGAATTCCCTGTAAAGGGGAGGATAGATTGCAAAATCTCTTCAGCCTGCGGACGATAAACGTCCCCTTTGCTTTCAACGAAAGTAATGGCTTTTGATAATGCTTGTAATTGCCCGGCTTTTAAGTTCCGGACAATTTCCTCTGTATCAACGGGCTTCGTATGGACTCTCTTATATCTTTTTCTTTCGTATTGCTGATTATGGTCTGTCATGACTGGACACTTCCTCATACCCTAGCCTTTTATAAATTTCATTTACTATTTTGATAGCCGCTTCCGGTATGACGGTTCCAGGACCAAATATAGCTGAAGCTCCATGCTCGTATAAATAATCATAGTCCTGCTCCGGTATGACGCCTCCTGCAATAATGACGATATCCTCCCGGCCAAGTTTTTTTAGTTCACTGGCCAATTGAGGCAACAATGTTTTATGCCCTCCGGCTAAAGAACTCATCCCAATGACATGCACATCATTTTCAACTGCCTGTTTAGCAGATTCCTCCGGTGTTTGAAATAAAGGACCCATATCGACATCAAATCCAAGATCTGCATAAGCTGATGCAACAATTTTGGCCCCACGGTCATGACCGTCCTGACCCATTTTAGCAATTAATATTCGAGGACGGCGACCCTCATTAAGCAAAAATTCCTCTGTTAATTCTCTAACTTCATTGATTTTATCTAACTCCCGATAATGGGAACCATAGACTCCGCTGATTGTTCGGATAACAGCGCGGTGGCGACCCGATACCGCTTCTATCGCATCCGAGATTTCACCAAGAGTTGCTCTCGCAATGGCTGCCTCAACAGCCAATTCCAACAAATTGCCTTCTCCAGACTGTGCAGCTTTGGTCAATGCATTCAGTGTTTTTGTAACTTGTTCCTGATTACGCGTACCCTTAATCGTTTCGAGTCGTTTAATCTGCTGTTCGCGGACCTTTGAATTATCAATTTCAAGGATATCAAATTCTTCTTTTTCTTCTGTCCGGTATTGATTGATTCCAATCATGATTTCTTCACCGGAATCAATTTTGGCTTGCCGGCGTGCAGCAGCTTCCTCAATCCTCATCTTTGGAATACCGGATTCAATTGCCTTGGCCATCCCTCCAAGCTGTTCAATTTCCTCCAAATGTGCCCATGCTTTCTCAATTAAACGATTCGTTAAGGACTCGACATAATAGGAACCACCCCATGGATCAATAACATTTGTAATTCCGGTTTCCTCCTGCAGGAATAACTGCGTATTCCTGGCGATACTAGCTGAAAACTCTGTCGGCAGCGCAATCGCTTCATCAAAAGCATTTGTATGTAAGGATTGAGTATGCCCAAGTGCCGCTGCGTGTGCCTCTATTAAAGTTCTGGCGATATTATTGAAGGGATCTTGTTCAGCAAGGCTCCAACCGGATGTTTGCGAATGTGTTCTAAGTGCCAGCGATTTTTCATTTTTCGGATCAAATTGCTTCATAAGTTTTGACCATAAAAAGCGAGCCGCTCTTAGCTTAGCAACTTCCATAAAATAGTTCATACCGATACCCCAAAAAAACGATAAACGTGGGGCAAATGTATCAATAGCTATGCCCGCTTTCAATCCTGTTCTCACATACTCAATTCCATCAGCCAGTGTATAGGCAAGCTCCAAATCCGCAGGTGCTCCTGCCTCCTGCATATGATAGCCAGAGATTGATATACTATTAAATTTCGGCATATGAGCGGAGGTATACTCAAAGATATCGGCAATAATTTTCATAGACATAGCTGGTGGGTAAATATATGTATTACGTACCATATATTCTTTTAAAATATCATTCTGTATCGTACCGGTAAGCCGTGATGAATCTACGCCCTGTTCTTTTGCTGTAGCAATATAAAATGCCATTATCGGCAATACGGCACCATTCATTGTCATCGACACAGACATTTTCTCTAGTGGTATACCGGAAAATAGTATTTTCATGTCTTCTATCGAATCAATCGCAACTCCCGCTTTCCCAACATCCCCAACCACACGCGGATGATCAGAATCATAGCCTCGATGAGTCGCTAAATCAAATGCAACCGATAACCCTTTTTGTCCCATCTCCAAATTCCGTCTGTAAAAAGCATTCGATTCTTCAGCAGTAGAAAAGCCTGCATATTGGCGAACTGTCCATGGGCGGTTTACATACATCGCTGCATATGGCCCCCGCGTAAAGGGAGCAATCCCCGGGAAGGACGGTACATGCTCCACCAGTTCTAAATCATCCCGATTATATAGAGGCTTTAACGGTATTTGCTCATTTGTTTCAAAGTCAGGAATATCCGAACGTATATCTGCTGAATCTGAAACGAAATCCTCATGGACAGACTGCCAATCTATTTGTGAAAAATCCGGTTTTTTCATGCCTTTACCCCCTGCCTTGATGACAATATGGTTAATAGGTCAATCATATTTGTATGTCGGTCAATTTTCTTCCAATTAAATTCCTTGATAGCCAAATCAAAATTCCCCACTGCATAAATATGCATATTGCTGTCTACTTTTAAATTGGATAATGGCGTATTCAGGTGATTCTCATCACCGCATATCAGGAAATAGCTTCCCTGGCAACCTCTTATTATCTCTTCCAGCATTTCTTGATTTACTATTCCGGTTCGCTCTGTATAACTCAGACCCCCTGCCGCCAATACTTCTTTTGAAAGATCAATATATGGCTTAGATTGAGAGACGCTGCCCAGTCCAATCACTATGATTCTTTGCCGTTGCTCCATCTCATTGCCCCAGGTCAAATTCATCGATCTAATAGCTTCAAATTCTGATGCTAAACGGATTGGTTTAAGCGGGAATATTTCTTTTTCACTCTTTTGAATGCTTTGCGTTTCTATTAAATTCTGTGCCAGATCCGGTCGTTCTTCCTTTGGATTTGCATACACATTTGTACCCACCATCTTTTCCTTCCTAATAGCTACCGCTGATAATCTGTTTTTAGCTAGCTCCGTTAACTCTCCTTGTATTTGCCCCTTCTTTAACTCTGAAAGAATACCGCCTTTTTTCTCCAGTTTAATAAACTGATCCCATGCCTGTTGACACAGTTCATCTGTTAAAGCCTCCAAATAGTAAGAACCCCCGCCTGGATCAGCTGTTTTCATTAACATGCTCTCTTCCCTAAGAATATGTGGAATGTTTCTTGCCAGGCGTTTTCCAAGAGAACTCTTTTCTCTTTGCAATTGATCGAATGGGATGACCGTGAGATACTGACAGTTCCCAATTACTGCTGCCAATGCTTCATTTGTTGAACGGAGGAGATTTACATAATGATCAAACCCCGTTTTATTTCTTAATGAGGTCTGTGCATGGATGTCCATTTTAAAGTTGTTTTCCTGACCATATGATTTACCAACCGCAAACCAAAGCTTTCGCGCAGCTCGAAGTTTGGCAATTTGCATGAAAAAGGAGGAATCAATCGAGAATGAAAAAATTATTTTTTCTGCCGTTTCTTGTGCTGATAACCCTGCCTGCATGCCTTCAAATACATAATGTGCACCAAGTGATAATGAATACGCAATCTCTTTGACGGCATCTGCACCTGCTTCATGATAAGGCCTACTATTGACCAGAATTGTTTTTATTGTTGGGGAAGATAGATTCCAGTTCTTTATATAGTGAAACCAATCAGATAAGGCATTGTTTTCTTTAGTAGGTATAGACCCTCTTTCAGCCCATTCAGTAATTAAATCTCGTACCACTGCTCCTTGTTGATCAGATAGCCCGTTAACCTCAGCTAACTTTTCCATAATGATTTCCTGCCGGTTACCAGAACCAGCCTGTAGAAATAAAGGATAGTCCTCAATCGGCAAATCATTCAATAGTTTGATAAGTTCTTCACTGCCCATTTTGTTTACATCAAAGGAAATCGTATTTTGCCCATTCTCCAATGCCTCGAGTATAGTTCCCTTAATATTGCTTCCTGTTGCCACTTGGCAAATTTTTAGCGGGTGATGCTGATAGCCATTTTCATAGATTCCTCTTGTATAAGGAGGTTTACCGGGTACGGGTACTTCATCTTTTTCTGAATCCAAATTGTAAAGCGGTTTCAAAATGATTTTTTCAAACGTTTGAGTGTGTAATGTGTCCAGTTCTTTTCCCTTTAAAGATTTTAGAACTGCTTTTTCCCACTCCTCCACTGTTGTCTGTTGAAACCTATCATTCTTCGCATCCTTTATCTTCATAGCTTGCTTTCTACTAAAAGAAAGCTCCCTCCCCTCGCCAATTAACGAAATAGTATGTTAATTAATCTTATCATGCAAACGACCTTTTTCTCCAATAAAAGGAAAAATAGTCCAAATCTTCTTAAATCATTATTCAATCAATTCACCAATACTTCTCCATTAAAGTATTTGACCAGGTGGGTTGAAGAACTCTTTCTTTTGGCAAAAATTCTTTCATTACAGGCTTAATATCTATGATAGGGGTACCATCCAGAGCATCTAGCCCTTTAACAGTTAATACTCTCTGTTCAACTCCCACCAATTCAACGATTGTAACCCCAAGCTTATTCGGCCGATTCTTCCCTCTTTGTGCAAAGATGCCTACCTCGGGAAATTCTTTATTTCTGGGATGTCTTGCTTCATACTGAATATTTCTATCATCTACTTTGTCAAAATAAAAAATAATTTCTAAATGAGAGAATTCGTGTATACCTTTTAAAGACGATTGACTTATATTCTCAGCCAGTTCAATGGACGATACAATAGCACCCCAATCATCATCCATTATTTCTTTCCTGCTATTCTTCACAAATGCTATTGGTTCTATCAAATAGTGCATAGCTACATCCATCCCCTTAATCAGACGGCAGTCACTCTATCATTTCTTCAACTCCGAGAAAAATTCCTTTAAAATAAAATGAAAAGAAAAACGTCGATGAATTCACAGGTGTATACAATGTCCATTCTTCAGAGGAACTTCATTGTTTTCATTTAATCCAGTAAATTATTTCTTGGGAAATGATTCAAGTAGATAAAAGAAGACACACATACTGTGTGCCCTCATGTTTTCTATTAATATAGCGGTGTATTTTCGCTTGTGATATGTTCCAGGATATCTTTCACTCGAGCCAAAAACCTTCCGCATACCAATCCATCAAGAATACGGTGATCTAGTGATAGACATAAATTGACCCGATCCCGGATAGCAATCATATTGCCGTGCATGACAACTGGTTTCTTGACAATTGACTCCACTTGCAAGATAGCTGCCTGTGGATGGTTTATAATTCCCATCGATTGGATGGATCCAAATGAACCAGTATTATTTACCGTAAAGGTACCGCCCTGCATATCCTCGGACTTTAATTTACCGGAACGGACCTTTTCAGCCAATTCATTAATTTCACGTGCAATCCCTTTAATTGTTTTTTCATCTGCAAATTTAATAACCGGAACATACAACGCTTCATCCGTCGACACAGCAATCGAGATGTTAATATCTTTTTTCCTGACAATTTTATCTCCAGCCCACATTGAATTCATTTCTGGAAACTCTTTTAATGCTTGAGCAACCGCTTTAACAAAAAAGGCAAAATAAGTTAGATTATAGCCTTCCTTTTGCCTAAATTCCTTCTTAAGTGAATCACGGTATTGAACGAGATTGGTTACATCCGCTTCCACCATTGTCCATGCATGCGGAATCTCATGTTTAGAACGCACCATATTTTGTGCAATAGCTTTCCTTATACCAGTTACAGGTATTTCTCGATCTCCACTTTCTATCTTCATATCACTGCCTGATGATTTTTGCTTTACACCCAAATTAGGCTCATACATCTGAGTATCCGCTTTCGGTTCAGCATTTTCAATGTTAACTTGGGCCTTAGCAGCAGTGCCGCTCTCCACAGCTTTCAAAATGTCTTTACGAGTAATTCGACCGCCGGCTCCGCTTCCAGCCACGTTTTCGAGGTTAATCCCATGTTCCTGGGATAATTTTAATACGGCCGGAGAATAACGTGCCTTATTAGATTGGTCGGTCTGAATTAGCGATTCACTTTTTTCCTCAGAATGATTCTTTTCTTCCTTTGGTGCCTCTTCAGAACTATCAGGCTCTCCTGCTAGTTGGATACTGCACATGACTTCCCCGACAGGAAGTGTCTCTCCCTCTGCTGCAATCAAATCTTTAATTACTCCAGTAAAGGAAGATGGAACTTCGGCATTCACTTTATCCGTCATTACTTCAGCTATCGGGTCATATTTATTCACTCGGTCACCGGGCTTTACAAGCCAGCTCGAGATCGTCCCTTCTGTTACACTCTCCCCAAGCTGCGGCATTTTCATCTGTTCTATTGGCATTCGCTATTTATCTCCTTTCGCAATCAGTTTAAAATTCTGCTAATTCTCTCATGGCTTTTTCCACTTTTTCCGGGTTGACCATAAAATATTTTTCCATAGTTGGAGCATATGGCATCGCCGGAAGATCAGGACCTGCTAAACGTTTAATTGGTGCATCCAGCTCAAACAAGCAGTTCTCGGCAATGATCGCCGCCACCTCGCTTATTATGCTGCCTTCCTTCGTATCTTCCGTTATCAATAGCACTTTACCAGTTTTGGAGGAAGCCTCGATAATTGCTTCCTTATCGAGGGGATACACTGTCCTTAAATCTAAAACATGCACTGAGATTCCATCCTGAGCTAATTTTTCAGCAGCCTGAAGCGCAAAGTGAACACAAAGTCCATAAGTGATAACCGTAATATCATCTCCATCCCTTTTTACATCCGCTTTGCCTATCGGCAATACATAATCATCATTGGAGACTTCCCCTTTGATCAGACGGTACGCACGTTTATGCTCAAAGAAAAGTACAGGGTCTTCATCACGTATTGCTGCTTTTAAAAGCCCTTTTGCGTCGTATGGTGTAGATGGCATAACAATTTTTAAACCAGGCTGATTGGCAAAAATGGCCTCTACTGATTGTGAATGATATAAGGCACCGTGTACCCCACCACCGTAAGGAGCACGTATGACCATCGGACAATGCCAATCATTATTGGACCGATAGCGGATTTTGGCAGCCTCAGAAATGATTTGGTTTATTGCCGGCATAATAAAATCCGCAAATTGTATTTCTGCAATCGGTCGCATTCCATACATTGCAGCTCCGATTCCTACCCCCGCAATAGCAGATTCAGCCAAAGGCGTATCAATTACTCGATCTTCACCAAATTGCTCGTACAGCCCGTTTGTAGCCTTAAACACTCCTCCTTTTCTGCCAACATCTTCACCAAGGATAAAAACTTTTTCATCTCGTTCCATTTCTTCTTTCATCGCCATGGTTATTGCATCGATATATGAAATGACAGGCATGGTTTACTCTCCTTCCGTCTCAGCATATACAAACTTCAAAGCATCTTCTGCTTTTGCATACGGAGCATTTTCAGCGTAATCTGTTGCTTCATTTACGATTTTCATGACCCTTTTATTGATTTCTGTTTCTTTCTCTTCATCCAGAAGGTCAATTTCCTTTAAATACGCCCCAAATGTGAGAATCGGATCCTCCGTTTTTGCCTTTTCCACTTCATCTCGAGCACGGTAGCTTCGATCATCATCATCACTTGAGTGCGGAGTAAGCCGGTAGGATACAGTTTCAACCAAAGAAGGGCCTTCCCCGCGTCGGGCACGGTCAGCAGCCTCTTTAACAGCTTTATACACTTCGAGCGGATCATTGCCATCTACTGTGACACCAGGCATCCCATATCCAATAGCTCGGTCTGACACTTTTTCACAGGCTAATTGTTTTTCAATTGGTACCGAAATCGCATATTTATTATTTTCAACCATAAAAATAACAGGGAGTTTATGTACACCAGCAAAATTGGCACCTTCATGAAAATCTCCCTGATTTGATGAACCTTCACCAAAAGTTACAAATGTAACCAAATCTTTCATTTCCATTTTTCCAGCCAATGCGATTCCGACTGCATGGGGAACTTGAGTGGTAACCGGCGATGATCCTGTTACAATTCGATTTTTCTTCTGACCAAAATGACCTGGCATCTGCCTGCCGCCGGAGTTTGGATCTTCCTGCTTGGCAAATCCTGAGAGCATCAACTCAGTTGGTGTCATACCAAATGTTAGAACTACCCCCATATCGCGATAGTAAGGCAGTACATAATCCTTTTCCCTATCAAGGGCAAAAGCTGCTCCAACCTGAGCTGCCTCCTGACCCTGACAGGAAATCACAAACGGAATTTTCCCAGAGCGATTTAACAGCCACATTCTTTCATCTATACGCCTTGCCATCAGCATTGTTTCATACATTTCCAATACCATTTCGTCCGTTAATCCCAGGACTTCATGCCTGTTTTTTGTCATTTAGTAAACCTCCTCTAAAGCCTTGCTCAAATTTTTACGAATGAATCGCTTTTCCATCAACAGCCAGAGCTGCTTCTCCAATCACTTCAGACAATGAAGGATGCGGATGAATAGTATGAGCAACCTCCCAAGCTGAAGCATTTAATACAAGGGCCAAGCCTGCCTCAGAAATCATATCTGTTACATGCGGGCCAATCATATGTACACCTAATAAATCATCCGTTTCTTCATCAGAAATCATTTTCACAAAACCGTCTGACTCTCCGAAGACCAATGCCTTTCCAATTGCTTTGAACGGGAATTTTCCGACCTTGACCTTATGACCGCGCTGAATAGCTTCATCTTCTGTGATTCCTACACTTGCTGCCTCAGGACTACTATATATGCATCTGGAAATAAAATCGTATTGGATAGGATGTGGACTTTGGTTAGCTATATGCTCCACTGCAGTGATTCCTTCATGGCTTGCGACATGAGCCAGTTGCATGCCTCCAATCACATCACCAATGGCATAGATATGCGATTCCTTTGTTTGATAAAACTCATTAACAGCTATTACGCCGTTATCAATTTGTATATCGGTGTTTTGAAGACCAATCCCTTCAACATTAGCCTGGCGACCAACCGATACAAGAATTTTTTCAGCCTTATATTCCTTCTTTTCTCCGTTTAATTCTGCGGATATGGATACGCCCTGTCCAGTTTGCAGCGTTTCTGGCATTACTTTTGCTCTAGTAACGATCCTAATACCTTTTTTCTTTAAGATCCTTTGCATCTCTTTCGAAATATCTCGGTCTTCTGTTGGTATAAGACGATCTGCGTATTCCAGTATAGTTACCTCTACTCCAAAATCAGCCATCATGGATGCCCATTCTACTCCAATAACTCCTCCTCCGATAACAAGCAAAGAAGATGGTAATTCGGATAGCTGTAAAGCTTCATCTGATGTCATTACGAATTCACCGTCAATTTTTAAACCCGGCAAGGATTTTGGTCTTGAACCTGTTGCAATAATGACATTTTTCGGAATTAACATTTCATTTTCCATTCCATTATTCATCTCAACTGAAATGGTCCCTGGCATTGGCGAAAATATGGATGGTCCAAGAATGCGTCCATACCCTTCATATAAATCGATTTTTCCTTGTTTGATTAGATGTTGCACACCTTTATGGAGCTGTTCAACGATTCTTTCTTTTCTTTCCTGTGCCTTTAGAAAATTTAGACGAGGTTCGGATACTTCCACACCAAACTCTTCTGCATGTTTGATAGTTTGGTAGACCTCAGCACTGCGTAAAAGTGCTTTTGACGGTATGCATCCAGCATGGAGACAGGTTCCGCCTAGCTTGCCCTTTTCAACAATAGCTGTTCTCAAACCTAACTGGGAGCCTCTTATGGCTGCTACATAGCCGCCTGTGCCACCGCCCAAAATGACCAAATCATAATCAGTTGCCATTTAAAATCCACATCCTAACATCTATATTCAGTACTTAATATTTAAGGGATACACACTTTCTCATATAACTCCATCCTAATTCTACTGGTCTTACCACATGGTCAGAGGTTATTAAGTTAACCCTCATTCACAAACCAAAAATGAGCCTTATTAGAGAACAAGAATCCGCAAGTTTACACGTATACGGACTCTTGATTCTCAGGTGACTCTAACGGCGACGATTTAGTATATGGCGGCCGTTTAATAAAAACTGGCTTCTGGATTGTTTTAATTTTTCAATTCTCTCCTCAGCCATTCGGTCCGCTGCAACATAGGTCGGAATTCCGTCTCTTTTAGCAATCTCTATGACTCTTTCAATATTGCTATATATACCCTCTACTTTTTTCAACGCCCGATCCTTGTTATAGCCATATAATTCATCCGCGACATTAATTACCCCACCGGCATTAATTACATAATCAGGTGCGTAAACGATACCCATTTCATGAATGGCATCTCCATGACGAGTTTCCTTTAATTGATTATTAGCTGCACCCGCAATTACTCTTGCTTTGATTCGCGTAATAGTTTCATCATTTATAGTTGCACCAAGCGCACAAGGTGCATAGATATCACAATCGACACTATATATATCTTCAGGATCCACTGCTTTTGCTCCAAAATCCTCCACAGCACGATTCACTGATTCTTTATTAATATCTGTAACTATTAATTGTGCACCCTCTTCATGTAGATGCTTACAAAGATTATAGGCTACGTTTCCTACTCCCTGGATAGCGATTACTTTTCCTTCCAGCGAATCTGTGCCAAATGCTTCTTTTGCTGCTGCTTTCATTCCTCTGTACACGCCATAAGCAGTGACAGGGGATGGATTTCCTGATGAACCAAAAGCAGGTGAAATACCCGTTACATAGTCCGTTTCCTCATGGATAATATCCATATCAGCCACTGTTGTTCCTACATCCTCAGCCGTAATATATCTTCCATTCAACCCTTGAATATAACGACCAAAGGCACGGAACATTTCTTCATTTTTATCTTTACGCGGATCACCGATAATAACGGTTTTACCTCCGCCGAGATTCAGGCCGGCAGCTGCATTTTTATACGTCATTCCCTTCGCTAATCGAAGAGCGTCCTCTATTGCAGCATCCTCTGTATCATATGTCCACATTCTTGTGCCGCCAAGCGCAGGTCCGAGGGTTGTATCATGTATGGCAATAATAGCTTTTAAACCAGATTGTTTATCCTGTACAAACAGCAATTGTTCATAATCATATTGCTCCATATATTTAAAAATTTCCATTTTTCATTTCCCCTCTCTATCTTCGGTCTAACCTTTACTTTTTACTGACCTTTTCACACTTTAAGATTTAAAATGAAGTTATTTGGCATTTTAGGTCCTTTTAGGGTGTTGACCGTACTTGAACTTGCCTCCTCTGCAGACTTGTTATGAACAGCACAGCTGCTGTAAAACTCAAGCCACCATCTTGGCCCCTTGTTTTGGTCCACCCACAGTCTTTAGATGCAAGAATCGTGCCAACATGAATTTTGTTGAGTAATCTACCTTTTTAGAAGAATCTTTTTTCATAGAACCTGCAAAAATTTGCACATACGAAAAATTCTGCATGCAAATTTATTCAAGACTAAACTTTTGCAATTTATAATAAAAATTACGAATAGACAAACCTAGATCACGGCTGGCAGCAGTTTTATTCCCATTATGCTTTTCTAAAGAACGCATAATAATGCTTTTCTCCACTTCATCCAATTGATCCGCTAAACTTTGTTTATCATTTATTGTTGATCTTTTTTCGATTGTATGGTTAGGAGAACCTTCTGCAGCCTTCAATAATTTTTCAGGTAAATGCCTCTTTTGTATAATTTTTTCATGCTGATCCATAAAAATTATGGCTCTCCCTAATATATTCTCTATTTCCCTTACATTTCCAGTCCAATCATATTCCTGAAGCATGATGAGTGCCTCACCGCTTATATCCTCAATACTTCGGCCATACTCCAAATTCAACTTTTTGATTAAGTGGACGCATAATGGGGGAATATCTTCCTTACGTTCCCTTAAAGGCTCAATATATATAGGCATTCTGTTAATTCGGTAATATAAATCTTCTCTGAAGTTTCCTTTTGCAATCGCTTTCTCAAGATTGACATTGGTCGCTGTTATCACACGCACATCAATGGAAATAGGCTTGGTTCCTCCTACACGAACTATTTCATTCTCCTGCAAAACGCGAAGAAGCTTCGCCTGCATATTTTGAGAAAGCTCACCAATTTCATCAAGAAATATGCTGCCATTATTGGCTTCTTCAAACAGTCCTCGTTTACCGCCACGCTTTGCACCTGAAAAAGCTCCATCTTCGTAGCCAAATAACTCACTCTCTAAAAGCGACTCCGATATCGCTGCGCAATTCACGCGGATGAATTTATTATATTTTCGATCACTGGCATTATGGATTGCATGGGCGAATAGTTCCTTGCCTGTACCCGATTCACCCCTCAATAATACGGTAACTGGCGTACGGGCGCATAAACGGGCCTGCTCCAATGCCAATTTCATCTCTTTAGATTGGCCAATAATATCGTCAAATGTATATTTAGCTTCTAGATTACGAATGATTTGTCTCGCCCTTTTCAATTCCTGTGTCAGGCTTTGTATTTCAGAAAGGTCATGAATGACGCCAACGCTTCCCTTCAAATAACCATTCACCATAATCGGTGCTACATTAACCACCACATCCCGGTTCGATGCCCCCACCTTCATTCGTACGCCTCGGACAGGTTTTTTTGTTTTCAAAACCTGCATATGCATACTTTTACCTTCTGTAATATCTGCCGTAGCAGGTTTGCCCAGGACATCCTCTTCGGTCAACCCGGTAATTCTGGTATACGCAGGATTAATTAAGATTCCATTCCCATCCTCATCCACTACAGTTATGGCATCTTCACTCGAATGAATAATAGCTTCGAGCATGTTTTGAATATGCTTTAAATTTGTAATTTCCTCTGCTAAGCTTGTAAATTCCGTGATTCCTTTGAAAACGGCCAAAGCTCCCAGTAAACCGCCTTCTTCATTCTTGATAGGCATTCTGGTTGTTACCACATCTAAATTTTTATCCAAATGAGCCCGTTGATTGCTCTCCGTTTTTCTTGTTTTGAGGATTTCAGGAAGACGGGACGCAGGAATAACTCTATGTATGTGCTGACCGATTGCTTGTTTTCTGGGGACACCCGTAATCGTTGCTGCAGCCTGATTAAAAAAGATTATTTTCTCTTCTGTATTTATAAGTACCATCCCGTTATCGGTCGCATTCAAAACTAATTCATGTAAATAAGCCTCTTCTTTCGACTTCCTGATTAAACTTTCTTTCTCTTGAATCAGATTGGCTAACAGAAAGGCAATCTGCCCGTGAACTAAAAGAGTGTGATTACTTTTATGGCGGGCTATATCCTGGTAAACTTGCTCATCCCCTGTCACTTCAAAAATGATATCCGAGCCATCAGTGATAAAATCTACCCAATCACTACCTGTTTTTATATGATTTTGTTCAGCTAATTGAAGTCCCACTGCACTCGAATGACGATCCACCACTCCTATAACCTGATAATCCTTTGCCTCAAGTAAGATTTTTAAAATGGATAGCCCTCCAGTGCCCGCCCCAATAATCAAAACTGTTTGCAAGGCAATCTCCTCCTTTTGAAGTGAGGGTACATAATAGTGCAAATTTTTTCATTGTTTCCTCTATCATAAGTTATTTGAATAAACTTGACAAATTTTCTATATTTTATAAAGTTGAAGATAGAAATACACTTAATCAGGACGTGATGAATTGCAACGGATAATCGCCTTTGCGCTTTTATTGATTCCGGGCCTTCTAACCGCACTCGGAATTAAATGGATGAGAGACATGATTTTTGGCAGACTCAGCCCAATGCTACCTGCCCTTTGGGTACAATTTTTATTAGGTTTACTATTATTTATTGGCGGACTTTCTTTTATTGCCGGATTCGTGTTTTATCGCGATCGAAAACGTAATAAAGTTCAAAATCGATTTAGTGAGAAACCTGTCCGTAAATGAATTTCAGGTGATCCTTACAGGCATACAACCATTAAGTTTTGCAAGGGTGCCAATAGAAGTACCAATTTTGAAGACCAGATCCTACATGATTTGGTCTTTTTTTATGACACATATTTAAAAGAGTTGGTAATTGAAATGTTATTTAAATTAATCGCTATATGAGGATAAGGCAGGAGGTGAGGGAATTATAAAAGGATTTGTTCGTAACCTTGGTACTTATGACTAAAGAAGGAGACAGCTTTTATTGGCTGTCTCCTTAATTGACCTAATTTCGCAATTAGTTCTAAAAGATGTAAAACTATTTTATTTAATGGCTGAACTTCCAGTAAACTTTATGAAATCCTTTTCAAATTATATAAACTAACAGCGTGAATAATATAGGTTCCAGTTAATAAGAACCATATAGCCATTTTGTAACCATCAAAAGAAAATGGTGTTATAAATTCATCAATTAAAAAAATAAAGAACCATCCTAATATGAATATCGGGAAAGCAATTGAGTAAGATGTGTTTAATATACCCTTCCCTCTCTCATCCTTACTCTCGTCTCCAAATTGGAATTTCACACTAAAGAACACAGAACCAAAAAAGATCAATATATACGCGATTATAGCGATAAGCAGAAACACTGCCATTATAACCCCTCCCCTTTTTTTCTATACTGGAATACTTCATTAATCCCAACATTAAAAGCTTCTGCAATATCAAAGGCTAGCACTAATGACGGGGTATAGTTACCTTTTTCTATCGAAATAATTGTCTGTCTGCTAACCCCTGCGCTTTTAGCTAAATCCTGTTGAGTCATTTTTCGTTCGGCTCTTAGAATACGAATTCTATTTGATAATAAATATCCCTCTCCTCCCACACAAGCCCTCCTTTGTAAATATTTGTTAAGTTAATTGTAAAACTAATTTTACCAAAAGTAAAGTTTGTTTTACAAATTAGTTTAAAATTGGTAACCTCATTCCACTCTTCTAACCGTTAGCTGAAAAAGTATATATTCGTTTTCCATTTCCGAAATACCTTTTTTCATACTAAAAAACGAACGTATACAATACGTTCGTCTGTTATAATGCTATTCACGAAACACGATTCCACGCTTCGACTATATCACGATTAGAAAGGCTCCAACCAAAAGATATCCTATTGCTATATCCTACTTTAGTTGATCTATTTATGTACGCATATATCTAATTTTAAACCAAAGGCTGCCCATTTTAGTCTACTTATATGATCTGCCTTCTTGCAAATACTTTTGGTAGGCCTCTTTTACTTTATCTTTTCTTGGCTCATCTTTTAAAAGATAATTATGTACCTTAGTTATAAGGTATAAGCTTCTGACAAGACATCCTAATACTATTCCCAAAACAATTATACCGCCATATAAGTAGCCAAATATCGCAAAGGTAAAATACCCTATAACTATGCAGCCGACGATACAGAGTAACACTAACAATTCATCATCCCCTATTTATCTATATGGATAAATATACCACGAAAATGGATAAGTTCAGATGAAATTATTGATATTGATTCCTGAGCTGAATCGCTTTATCTGGGTCATCCGTAATAAATGCAGTGCATCCCACATTAAATAATCGCTTCATATCTGCTTTGCGGTTCACCGTATAAGGCCTGACTGCAATCCCAGCTTTCATAGATTCCTCAATGATTTCATTAGGTGCTGCTTTGTATTTTGGATGAATCCCTTTCGCTTTTATCGAGCTTGCATAAATCCAGGGCATATATAGCCCATCTGAGTATAATGGCGCTGTTTCAATCTCAGGAGCCAATCGATGACAATAGACCATACTATAGTGATTAAACGAGGACAAAACCGTCCTCTCTTCCATGTCATACTCACGAATCATTTCAATCACTTTTTCTTCCATGCCTGGATAGGGAAATACCCCATTTTTTAATTCAATGTTCAATAGTAAATCATTTGTAGCCAACCACTCCATAACTTCCCGAAGAGTAGGTATACTAGCAAATTCTACAGTTTTGGAGTTATTGGCAGCATTGAGCTTTTTAATCTCTGCAAGAGTAAAATCACGAACATTACCTTCTGAGTCTGTCGTACGGTCAACCGTTAGATCATGGATGACAACAAGCTCACCATCTTCCGTTAATTGTACATCCAATTCAATCCCATCTGCACCTGCATTAAAGGCTTCGATAAAAGAAATCATCGTGTTTTCCGGATACACAGCAGCATATCCTCTATGTCCAAATATTAATGTCAATATTCATACCTCCGTTCAAAACATATAAATTCCTATTCCCTATATCAGTTTATTTCATGCATCTATTTTATAGGACAGGATTTAGAATACAAACTAACAAAACCGGAGGAAGTAGGATATTTTCTCTGGAGGTAATTATTAAACAGTATTCCCGTAAAGGTAGCTGTTCTTTCATTTTCGAGTCTCACAAGATTAGGAAAATCTGCAAGGCATAAAGCTAGGGGAGTACATGAAGAAGGGGTTAAAACAAAACGGGTAAACTTTTGTAGCTAATATGTGGTATTTAATCCAGATTAAAGGTCAGATGATTAGAAAGAAAAGAAGTATCCATGCAAATTTCATTTCACAGATACCTCTTTATGATAATAAACCAGACAGTTGGTACATAAGGTTTATTAATTAATCGCGTCGCACCACTAAGGGTTAGATCACAAGTACGTCAATTACATATGATTAAGATGCTTTATGTTCGAGTCGAAGCTTATCAGCGACCATTGCAATAAACTCACTGTTTGTCGGTTTCGCTTTCGTCATACTGACTGTGTATCCAAATAATGAGGAGATGGATTCAATGTTTCCTCTGCTCCATGCGACCTCAATTGCATGTCGAATAGCACGTTCTACACGGCTCGCAGTAGTGTTGAATTTTTTCGCAATATCCGGATAAAGGACTTTAGTAATCGAACCAAGCAGTTCAATGTCGTTATAAACCATAGAAATTGCTTCACGTAAATACATATAGCCTTTAATATGCGCAGGTACCCCAATCTCGTGGATAATGCTAGTGATACTTGCATCAAGGTTTAGAGGCTTAGATTCCGATGGCTGACGCGGTGTATATGTGCTCGTTCTCGCTATGCCAGCACCCTTTTCACCTGTCTGTCTAATATGATTGACAAGGTTATCCATATCAAATGGTTTAAGTATAAAATATGACGCTCCTAGTTCAACCGCTTTTTTCGTAACATCTTCCTGGCCAAAAGCAGTTAACATGATGACATTCGGAACACTCGTTCCTTTTTGAGAATCTTTAATTCGCTCCAAAACGGCCAGACCATCCAAATGCGGCATGATAATATCAAGTACTAAAACATCCGGCGTTTGCTGTTCAAGCATGCTTAAACAATCCTGTCCATTATGGGCAACCCCTGTAATCTCCATATCCGGCTGTTCTGATATATACTCTTCCAATAAAGCAACAAGTTCACGATTGTCATCAACGACACATACTTTTATTTTTTTCAACCAGATATCCTCCTCAGACATTTCCTTTATTTTCTATCATTTCTAATCTTTATTCTAACCGAGAAATTCGACATTGCAATATAAAAAGCATTGAAAAAATGAAAAATACTTAAAATTATATATTAATACAAGTTTTGCTCCTGAATCCTCTTTATTTCGACTGTTTTCGTCTTAACATGCAAATAATATTATTCAATTGTCGAAAAATCTCCACTCTACTCCCCATTATACTACCAATAAAAGGAAAAAGCAGGCTGAATTACCCTGCTTTTTGATCCTTTTGATAGATATTAATACCTGCTTCATTGAGCATCCATTCAATATGAACCCCGTATCCGCTTGTTGGGTCGTTGACAAAAACATGCGTGACTGCGCCAATAACCTTCCCTTTTTGTATAATTGGACTCCCACTCATTCCTTGCACAATCCCGCCAGTTTTGCTTAATAAATCTTTATCGGTAACCTTCAAAACCATTCCTTTAGTTGCCGGAAATTTTTGCGGAATAGTACTGATTATCTCAATATCGAATTTCTCTACCTTATTTCCGTTCACAACTGTATAAATCTCAGCTGGTCCTTCTTCGACTTCATTTGATAAAGCAATTGGCATTGGTGTATCATTTACTCCATTGTCCACTTGCCGATTCAACCGTCCAAAAATACCGAATGGAGAATTACGGTTTATATTCCCGATTACTTCCCGATCAGCTGCAAAACGAGCCAGCTTTTCTCCAGGATTTCCATTGCTTCCTTTTTCTATCGAGGTAACGGTTGACTTAACAATTTGACCATCCTTCACTACAATTGGCTTTTTTGTATCCATATCAGAAATAACATGACCTAAAGCCCCATATTTTCTCGTCTGTGGATGGTAAAAGGTCATTGTACCTATACCCGCAGCTGAATCACGAATATATAACCCCAATTTAAATACTTTCTCATTCTTATCCTTTAAAGGAGATAATTGTTTGGTCAATTTTACATTATCCCGAAATATATCTACAATCAGCGGTTTATTATTCTTCTCAAATTCCTGAACGAAAGGAGCGACATCCTGCATTTTGGTAATTGGTTTCCCGTTTATAGCAGTAATAATATCTCCAACTTGCACTCCTGAAATCTCACCTGGCGAAAGGTTGCCTTTCTCGGTTGCTATTTGATGATGGCCTACCACAAGGACACCCAATGTATTCAATTTCACTCCAATGGATTGCCCTCCCGGAATTACCTTAAAATCCTTTAAAACCTCTATGTCAACCGTTTTAACAGGAATACCTGCAATATTAAAAACGACTTGGTTATACCCATTTTTAGAGCCCTTAATATTCAGAGCCTTGGAACGATTATCAATTAAAACTCCAGAGTTTGCAGAGACCACTTCTGCGTTAAGGAACTGGCTTTTTTTAAATGATTTATTTTGTCCTTCAAATAAAGTAAGTTTGGTGGGAATTTCAAAATATTTTTGCATTGGGTGGCTAAAAATAACGGCTAACAGCGAAACAAGGAGAAATACACCGAAACATTTTCTTATTGATATCGATTTCATCCATTCACTCTCCTCGTTTCTATGGCTACCCTTATAATTTTGCCGAGAGGGATTGACTTTATAACAAAAGTACAAAATAAAAAGCTACCCATTATGGATAGGAATAACAATGGTAAAATATTTACATAAGATAATTTTAATGAGGAGACAATAGTATTGAAAAAAACTGAGGAGAACGCTCCTCAGTTTGTCTTTATATTGTATTTAATTTGATCAGCCTGATTCAGCATTTCTTTTACATGCTCTTCTGTTAAAGCTGTTAATTCTTTACCGGAAATCATTCGGCCAATCTCTATTACTCGTTCCTCTTTTTCAAGCGGTTTGACATTCGTTTTTGTACGGCCTTCTGTAATTTCCTTAGAGATAAATAAATGAATGTCTGCCATAGCTGCTACCTGCGGCAAGTGACTGATACATAATACCTGCGAGCCTTCCGACACACGGTATATCTTTTCGGCTATTGCCTGTGCAACCCGTCCGCTGACTCCTGTATCTACTTCGTCGAAGATAATCGATGTGATTCCCTGGTGTTGAGAGAAGATATTTTTGATAGCCAGCATAATACGTGAAAGTTCTCCACCGGAGGCTGTTTTGGATAGCGGCTTTACAGGCTCGCCAGGGTTAGCAGAAATATAAAATTCCACCTGATCTATCCCGTTCTCACCAATAAGATTGGATTGATCTTGTCCAGAATGATGAAAATACACTTCAAATACGGCTTTATCCATGTACAGCTCTTTAAGTTCACGGTGGATTGCGTCCGTTAGAAGATGTGCATATTTTTGTCTCAGCTCTGACAGATTTGTGCCCTCTAGGATTACTTCTTTCTCTAAAGCTGATAGCTGGGTTTTTAATTTTTCAAGATGTGTTTCGCGATTCAATATCGTATCAATCTCTTCCTCAATGGTTGCAGCATACTCCAGAATTTCCTTGATCGTCTTACCATATTTCCGCTTCAAATGATTAATTTCATTAAGTCTTGCATCAATATCATGAAGTCTTTCAGGATCAAACTCCAATAAATCCAATTGGGAACGAATCGAGCTTGTTACATCCTCAAGAATATAAAACGCATTTTTCACTGATTCAGATAACTCTTTATATTGTTCATCAATGTGTTCAATTCCTTGTAGGTCTGTCATCGCATTACCGACCCAATCAAGTCCGCCATTCTCATTATTTAAGGACATATAGGAATTATGTAGACTTTGGTGAACCTTTTCAAAGTTACTCAGTTTATGCTTTTCCTCCATTAATTGCTCTTCTTCATCAATCTCCAATTCAGCCTTTTGGATCTCATCAAATTGAAATTGTATCAAATCAAGCCTGTGTGCCATTTTCTGCTCATTTTCACTTAATTTTTTCATTTGCTGACGGGTTTCATTATATTGCTTATAAAGCTTCCGATATTCAGTCAGAGATTGTTTAATATCCTGCTCGCCAAATTGATCCAATAAAGGGAGATGAAAATCGGGATCCATTAACTCCTGGTGTTCATGCTGTCCATGAATATCAATTAATTTTCTCCCTACCTCTCTTAAGGTTGAGATTGTAACCATCTTCCCATTGATTCGGCACACACTTTTCCCTGAGGTATACATATCTCTTCTGATAATAATTATATTGTCTTCAGATTCAATCCCAAATTCTTTTGCTTTCTCTATGGCTGGGTGTAATGAATCCGGCAACTGAAACAAACCTTCCAGTTCAGCTTTTTCTTCACCATGTCTTATGAATTCAGACGATCCTCGTCCACCGGCCAATAGCTGTACTGCATCAATGATTATAGATTTACCGGCACCTGTTTCACCAGTAAGTACAGTCAAACCTTTATCGAGGGAGAGCGTTTGTGATTCAATGATGGCGAAATTACGAATGGAGAGTTCCAATAACATCTTTCATCCCAACTTTCTTAAAGCATATCAAGAAAACGTTTTGATATGATTTCAGCATCTTTTTCATCTCTGCAAATAATTAAACATGTATCATCTCCGCAAATCGTTCCGAGAATCTCTTCCCAATCCAAATTGTCCATTAACACACCAATTGCCTGAGCATTACCTGGTAATGTTTTCATGACCAATAGATTGTTGGCTGAATCAATTCGCACGAACGCATCTACCAATGCCCGTTTAAGTTTTTGAAAAGGGTTAAAGCGCTGATCTGCTGGCAGGCTGTATTTATAGCGTCCATCCTGCATTGGTACTTTTGCAAGATGCAGTTCTTTTATGTCTCTTGATACAGTCGCTTGCGTAACATTTACCCCTTCCGCTCTTAAAATATCCACTAAATCATCTTGTGTTTCAATATTATTATTTGTAATGATTTCACGTATTTTTATATGTCTTTGACCTTTATTCATCTAGTTTGACACCTCTCAATATAATGCCTTTCATACCTAATGTTAGCGGATTTTGTCACAAAAGTACATGTATTTTATGTATTTTTATGCAAGGATTGCATAAGAAATAACCCCCATGGCAAAGCCACCGGGGGATTAAACATTTCACTTATCTTCACCTTTATTCGTTTTTAACGCTTCGTGTGCCGCTTCAACTACCTGCTCAAGATTCACGACTACATCTTGTGTACAATCGGAACCTTCCCCTGGCCAGTATAAATGGAATAAAAATTCAATATTTCCATCCCCGCCTGTAATGGGGCTAAAAGTAGCTTCTTTTAGTATATAGCCTTCCTGGATAGCAAAGTCTCGAATTTGCTCCACAACTTGAAGATGTACTTTTTTATCACGAATGATTCCTTTTTTTCCAACCTGCTCACGACCAGCTTCAAATTGCGGTTTTACAAGACTTACAACATCGCTTCCAGGTACTAGAATTCGTTTTAAAGCCGGTAAGATAAGCTTTAATGATATAAAAGAAACATCAATTGTAGCAAATTCTGGCAGCCCTTCAGTGAAATCCTCAGGTACTGAATGACGGAAGTTCGTTCTTTCCATTACGACTACCCGCGGATCCTGTCTCAGCTTCCAGGCCAGTTGGTTATAACCGACATCAACTGCATATGATTTTTTTGCACCGTTCTGCAGGGCACAGTCTGTGAACCCTCCTGTCGATGACCCAATATCAATCATTAACTTATCCTTAACGGAAATAGTAAATGTCTCCATAGCTTTTTCCAGCTTGTAGCCGCCTCTTGATACATAAGGCATTACTTGCCCTTTTATGGATAGCGGTGCATCGGTAGCTATTTTTTCACCAGCCTTGTCCATTCGCAGGTCATTTGAATAAACAATACCAGCCATCACTGCTCTTTTTGCCTTTTCTCTTGTTTCCGCTAATCCTCGTTCAACCAATAATACATCTACACGTTCTTTTTTCATATTTAATACGCCTTTTTCGTCACTTTATAGGTCATCTTAGATAATTTTTCTACCACTTGTTCAGCAGTTAGGTTGATATCATGAAGCAATTTACCAACGCTGCCATGTTCTACAAATTCATCCGGTATTCCAATTCTTTCGATATAGGCTTTATGGAATCCATTTTCCTCTGCAAATTCAAGTACTGCGCTTCCGAAACCTCCCTGAAGAACAGCTTCTTCTATTGTTAGGATTGGCAAATTGGCAGACATTAATTCTGAAAGCATTTCATGATCCAATGGTTTTATAAAACGAGCGTTTACTACCTTCACATGAATATTATCCTTCTGGAGTCTATCAGCTGCTTCCATCGCCATTGGAATGGTTGTGCCGAATGTTAATATGACAGCATCATTTCCTTCACGCAGGACCTCCCAAGTACCAATCGGGATTGTTTTTAGCTCTTCATCCATCGGAACACCCATACCATTTCCTCTCGGGAATCGCATGGCAATCGGACCATCATTATATTGAATAGCTGTATTCACCATATGCTGTCCTTCATTTTCATCTTTAGGCATCATAATGACCATATTAGGCATAGGGCGCAGGAAGGAAATATCAAATACACCCTGATGGGTTTCTCCATCTGCTCCAACAAGTCCTGCCCGATCAATTCCAATGAAGACATTTAATTTTTGTCGGCATATATCATGAAGAACCTGGTCATAAGCACGTTGCAGGAATGTAGAATAAATCGCCAGGAATGGCTTCATTCCCTGCGTGGCAAGTCCTGCAGCAACAGTAGTCGCATGCTGTTCCGCTATTCCGACATCAAACATTCGATCAGGGAATTCAGAAGCAAATCCGAGCAGCTTCGAACCTACCGGCATTGCCGGAGTAATCGCTACAATTCGCTCATCTTCTCTCGCCAATCTTCTGACTGTTTCGCTGACAAGTGCACTCCATGCAGGAGGTGCATTCAATTCCTTGATTATATCGCCTGTCTCGATTTTATATGGCCCCGTACCATGCCACGTACCAATTGCATCTGTTTCCGCAGGTTTATAACCTTTTCCTTTTTTCGTAATCACATGCAAAAGAACAGGACCTTTTGTTTTTTTAGCATATTTAAGGTTTTCAGACAAATCTTCAAAATCGTGTCCATCAACCGGACCTAAATAAGTAAAGCCCAGTTCCTCAAAAAACATTCCGGAAACAACCAGATACTTCAAACTGTCTTTTATACGTTCAGCTGTATTAGCAAGCTTGCCACCCACAGCCGGTATTTTTTTAAGCAGTTGTTCCAGCTCATCTTTAACATAGTTATATTTGCCTCCTGTCCGCATTCTTCCGAGAATAGAATGCAGGGCACCTACGTTTGGAGCAATGGACATCTCGTTATCATTTAAGATAACAATCATATCTTTTTTTTCATGTCCTATATGGTTTAATGCTTCAAGGGCCATACCACCTGTTAAAGCACCATCACCAATAATAGGAATGATAAAGCTTTTTTCTTTTTTCAAGTCACGAGCAATCGCCATACCCATTGCAGCTGACAAAGAAGTTGAGCTATGACCTGTCTCCCAAACATCATGCTCACTTTCATTCATCTTTGGAAATCCACACAGCCCTTTGTATTGACGGAGAGTTTCAAACTGACATGCCCGCCCTGTCAATATTTTATGAACATAAGACTGATGGCCGACATCCCACAAAAATTTATCCTTTGGGCTATTAAACTCCTTATGTAAGGCGAGCGTTAACTCTACTACACCCAAGTTTGGTCCAATATGCCCGCCGGTAACAGATAGTTGTTTAATTAAAAAATCCCTAATATCCTGTGCCAAAGACTCCAATTCCGCATTGGACATCTTTTTAAGAAAAGATGGGTCTTTTATGGATAGCATATCCATCAGGATCACTCACTTTCATTTCTTTTTCTTTTGAGTCTCTTTCCCTTATTTTCCTTTATAATAACAATTTGGAAATGTTCTTCGAGAATGTACAATACTTTGCCCACTGCAAATATAATATCCTTTGAATATCGAATAGCAAGGGTTTTGCCCATTGCTTTACCGCCCACTGTCAATGCTGCGATTAAACTCGTTAAAATAATCGAACCAACACTTTCAGCTACTGACGCTTCATTCCAGTCAAAGCTGATTGATAATTGCACAATCACAATTGCAGTTGCTGTTCCACTAACAATACCCGAAATATCCCCGATTACATCATTGCAGAAGCTTGCAAACCTATCGGCATTTCGAACGATCCGAATAGAATGCTTCGCTCCGTGTACCCGATTGGAGGCCATTGCATGAAAAGGAATTTCATCAGCAGCAGTAGCTGCAATACCAATCATATCAAAGAAGATACCAATAAGTACAATGCTAAGAACAATCGCCAAACCACTTATCCAACCAACGCCATTTAAAGCTACGGTAGATACGACTGTAAATATAGCTGCAAGAAGAAACGTAATAACGGTAATCGTAACTGTCCATCTGGCTGATTCTTTCAATATTTTTTTCATAATATATATACTCTAACCATCCTATATGCAAAATAAAGCCTGCTATCAGCAAGCTTTTAAAGTAATTTTTATAGGAGAGTGGTCATATAGGAAGTTAATTTTACGGCTTAGGTCCAGTAGGATTTCCCAGTCAGTTACCGAATGTCGCCATATCGGCGGTTCCCCTTTAAATCTGACTCAACTGCGTTTCCGTCAATTGGACTGGATTGCCACTTAGTCCGTACCTTAATCCTTCATATATGTCATTGAACAGTCTAGGAGATTTCCCCGACAGCCCTTAACCAATTCTTTAGCCTCTTTTGCAAAGCCGATTTCATGCGATGGCAGTAGATATATCAATGGCCAACTGATGTATATACGCTCCTTTCGCAATCCCCTCAAACTTCACTCAAGGCAGGCTACGCTGCACACAGTTTCCTGTTTATGCAGGTTTTCCAATATTCCAATTTATTTTCAAATCAGAATAAAGCCTCCGCGAAACCAGGGTCAACGCCCACATGCCATTGTGGATCGCCCTAATTCCTTACTTCCTGAATCGACCCAAAGCTGGGCGCCCCGAGCCAATCCAAGAACCATCATCGATGTGCCCTTTAGTGAATTTTTAGGCTCACTCTCCAGAACGGTAGACCGACTAGAATACTGCACCACTCTTAGATACCAAAAAGTATAGCATACATCATAATTCTAGGTAAGTGGATTTGGATGGAAAACCTTCCAAATCAATGGTCACGGTTTGCTACCAATTCAACAAACTTCAGTAATAAGGTCTCATTAAAATCAATTTCGGAAAGTAATATTCTTGCTGAATGAATATGCTGATCCAGCATTATTTTAGCTTTATCCATTGTTAAAAGGGATGGATATGTACTTTTATGATTAGTAACATCGCTTCCTACAGGTTTACCTATTACACTTTCGGAACCCTCAACATCAAGAATATCATCGCGGATTTGGAAAGCAAGGCCAAGATGGCGGGAAAACTCCCTTAGCTTCTCCTTCTGTTCCAAGCTTGCTCCCGCAAGTATGGCTCCGGCCATAATGCTGTACCCAAGTAGTTTACCAGTCTTATTTTCATGGATATACTCAAGACCCTGTAAATCAACACCATTTTCCTCTGCTTCTATATCGGCCACTTGACCCCCAACCATGCCCTCAGCTCCGGCTGCTCTCGCCAATTCAAGAACTAACTCAAGTTTGACTGACGGGTTTATTTCATATTTAGACTGATTAGCAACGACTTCAAATGCTAATGTAAGGAGTGCATCGCCCGCCAGGACTGCCATTCCCTCTCCAAATACCTTATGGTTCGTTGGCTTGCCTCTTCTTAGGTCATCATTATCCATACACGGGAGATCGTCGTGAATCAATGAATACGTATGTATCATTTCAATAGCACATGCTGTATCAAGGCCAATCTCTCCCTCTTTGCCAAAGGCATGTAAAACAGCCAGCACTAATAAAGGCCTTAGTCTTTTTCCGCCGGCTTCCAAAGAATAACCCATTGCCTTTTGGAGAGTTGACGGGGTATTTAAATTAGAGACGATTTCTTCCATCCTTGACTCAATTTGATGTTTATTACTATTTAAGAAGGAAGCAAACTCTTCCATGTTACTCCTCCTCATCAATGGAAAATGGCTTAAACGCATCTTCTTTCATAATTAACGTTAATTGCTCTTCAGCTGTTTTAAGCTTATCATGACACCATTTGGATAACTCCATTCCTTCTTTGTAAAGATTAATCGACTCTTCCAATGGTACTTCTCCATCCTCGAGTCGCGCCACGATTCCTTCAAGCTTAGACATTGCCTCTTCAAATGTGATAGCAACCTCTTCCTTTTTACTCATATCAATCACTCTCCCTAATATCATTAACCGTACAGTCGATTTCACCGTCTTGTACAACAACTGTTATTTGATCGCCTATTTTTACAGACTCAGTTGATTTTATCAAGTTATCTTCATCTTTATAAACCAGTCCAAACCCCTTTTCCATAATCTTAAGAGGGCTGACTGCCTCAAGAAGCGTTACCGTATTCAAATAATCCCGCTGTTTACTTTTAACTGTATGGACAGCCGCACGGGTCATGCGAGACTCTATTTGTTCAATTTCACGTATTTTTCTCGATATCGAATTCAATGGAATATTACGCTCCACCGCTTTCGTGAGTGCCAACAATTGGTCTTGTTTACGTTCGAAATAAAGCTTGCTGTTCCGTGAAATACGCTCCGCCACTCTATCCAGCTGCTCTAATTTTTGTTGATATAACAGGTGGGGATATTTGAAAGCATATGATTTATGAATAGCAGACAAGCGATTTTTCTCTGTTTCAATCCGCTGATTAGAGTAACGAATCAGCTTCGTTTCCATTATAGTAATCCGTTCTGCAATATCACTTACCCTTGGCGCTGCCATTTCTGCTGCCCCAGTAGGAGTAGGAGCTCTTAAATCAGCTACAAAATCACTGATCGTTGTATCTGTTTCATGGCCAACAGCTGAAATAATCGGTATTTTAGAAGCATAGATAGCTCTTGCGACTATTTCTTCATTAAATGCCCATAATTCTTCAATAGATCCACCGCCCCGACCGACAATTAAGACATCAATCGGATACTCATTTGCTTGTTCAATCGCTTTTACGATAGAGGGTGCTGCCTGTTTCCCTTGAACTAAAGCCGGAAAGATCAAAATTTCCCCAATTGGATAACGCCTTTTTAAGGTCGTAATAATATCGCGAATCGCAGCTCCAGTTGGAGACGTAATCACTCCAATTTTAGCCGGAAACAGGGGGATTGGCTTTTTATACATCCTTTGAAAGAGTCCTTCTTGCTCGAGCTTTTTCTTCAACTGCTCAAATGCAATAAAGAGCTCTCCAATCCCATCAGGCATCATTTCTTTTATGTACATTTGATATCCGCCGGTAGGTTCATAAACACGTATTTCTCCTCGCAACAGAACCTTCATCCCGTTTTCAGGAGTAAACGCGAGCGATTGTGCAGATTTAGCAAACATCACCGCATTAATTCTTGATTTATCATCCTTTAATGTCAAGTACATATGACCGCTGGAATGCTTTTTGAAATTTGATATTTCTCCCTTTACATAAATATCCGCAAGATGAGGATCTGCATCAAATTTTCGTTTAATATACTTGGTTAAGGCGGCCACAGTTAAATATTGATTTTTCTCCATTTTATATATGGCCTCCTTCTTCGAATTATTATTTTACACATAAAAAAGCTGCCGTAAATGTTATTATAGCAATTTTCGGCAGCTTTTTATAATCATACTCTTTATTATTTTACAAAGATTTTTTAGCAACTTGAACCGTATTATACATGAGCATCGTAATTGTCATCGGACCAACACCACCGGGAACAGGCGTGATATAAGATGCTTTGTGTATGACATCATCAAAATCGACATCACCGCATAATTTATTCGATTCATCCCTGTTCATACCCACATCAATTACTATAGCGCCTTCTTTTATATCATCCGCTTTAATCATTTTAGCAATTCCCACCGCTGCAATCAGGATATCGGCCTGCTTAGTGAAGTGTCTCAGATCGACTGTTTTTGAATGACAATAGGTTACTGTCGCATTCTCATTTAAAAATAGCTGTCCGACAGGTTTGCCGACAATATTACTTCGACCCACAACCACAACATGTTTACCGGCAATCTCAATTCCTGTTTTTTGTACCATTTTTAATATCCCAAATGGTGTACAAGGCAACAATGCCTCCTGCTTGGTCATCATTCGGCCAATATTAATTGGGTGAAAACCATCTACATCCTTAGCAGGATCAATCGTTTCAATTACCCGTTTTTCATCAATATGCCCCGGTAAAGGTAACTGAACTAAAATCCCATGGATATCCGGACGATGATTCAGCTCTACAAGCTTATCAAGAAGCCTGTCTTCGGAAATAGATGCAGGGTAGGTGATCAACTCGGATTTCATCGCCAATTGTTCACATGCTTTTTCTTTATTTCGCACATATGTTTGCGATGCCTGATCGTCACCGACCAGGATAACCGCAAGACCTGGTATAATGCCGTTTTCTTTTAATAATTCAACTTCACTTGCAATCTCTTCGCGGATTGTTGCTGATATCGATTTCCCGTTAAGTATCTGTGCCGGCATGACAGCAGCTCCCCCTTAAAATCTTATCATCTTTTCTATTTATAAAGATTCTTTTATCTTGGATAATACTGCATTAATAAACTTCGGAGACTGATCATCCCCAAATAGTTTAGCTAATTCGATTGCTTCGTTAATGGCAGCGTTCTGCGGAACTTCTTCGTTGAATAACAGTTCGTATGTAGTTATTCTTAAAATATTACGATCTATATTAGAAAGACGGTCCAATTTCCAATTCTCTAAATTGGATATAATAAGACTATCTATCTTTTCCAACTGATCTGTCGTTCCATTTACCAATTGAACCAAATAGGGATCTGCCTCTGATTCTTCCACCACATGTTCTATAGCTAGTTCTCTTTCTACTTTCCCAACGTCTATTTGAAAAAGAGCTTGAAGAGCTTTTTCTCTTGCCTCTCTGCGTTTCATGAATAATTCTTACTCCTTTACTTTCGAAAAGTACACTAAACTTTGTGCACCTCGTATCATATATGAAATCATACCACATCATGACAAGTAAAGGTAGTATAGTAACATCATTTAAAGATTGTCATTAAGTGATTTACTATTAACTTACCTGCAGATGCGAACGACATCTTAGATCTCCCATTATTTCCCTTATGGTGAACTATATACAAAATTTGTTTCCAAAAAATAAAAGCACTCAGTATGGCTGATCTACCCCAAGAAAGTTAGATGAATACCTAACTTAATATAGGGAAGTTCAGTTCTGAGTGCTTTTTAGTCGGTGCGTCAGTGCCACAATGAGGGCAGCCTATACACCATTAGTTATACAATTATTTAGATTGTATCCTGGTAATCTGATTCAGCTTTAGCTGTTTCAAATTGAATGCCAACAATATGAATATTCACTTCAGTTGCTTCAAGAGCAGTCATATTTAATAATGTTTGGCGGATATTCTCCTGTGCTTCCTGAGCTACTTTCGGGATAGATACACCGAATTTCACAAGGCAATAAACATCAATTTTAATGCTGTCCTCATTAAGTTCAACTTTTACACCTTTGCCATGATTCTTTTTACCAAGCTTTTCTACAACACCTGAAGCAAAATTACCTCGCATTTGGGCAATTCCTTCTACTTCACTTGCTGCTATACCAGTGATCACCTCAATAACTTCAGGGGCAATTTCAACCTTGCCCAATCCATCATCATAGCTCTCTAAATCTACTGTTTGATTTTGTTCCATGTCATACACCTCCAAATCTTCTACCTCTATTATGGATTCATAACGTCATAAGTTTCAAGAAATTTTGTGTTAAAATCTCCAGAAACAAAAACATCATGGTTCATTAACCTTAAATGAAAGGGTATGGTTGTTTCAATACCTTCGACTACAAATTCTGATAATGCACGTTTCATTTTTTGAACAGCTTCGTCTCTCGTTGGAGCATGGACTATCAATTTTGCTACCATAGAATCGTAATATGGAGGAATAAAATAGCCTGTATATGCTGCCGAATCAACCCTTACGCCAAATCCACCTGGGGGTAAATACATTTCCACTTGACCCGCTGACGGCATAAAATTTTTATTCGGATTTTCCGCATTGATTCTGCATTCAATTGCCCAACCGTTAAATTGAACATCATTTTGCTCAACCGATAATTTTTCACCGGAGGCTACTCTGATTTGCTCCTTAATTAAATCAATTCCAGTCACCATCTCTGTAACAGGATGTTCAACTTGAATCCTTGTATTCATTTCCATGAAATAAAATTTTCGCTTGTGATGATCGAAAATAAACTCAACTGTTCCCGCTCCGGTATAATCGACAGCTTTTGCTGCAGTCACTGCCGCTTCGCCCATTTCGGCTCTCATTTCACTATCAATTGCAGGCGAAGGTGTTTCTTCTACGAGCTTTTGCATTCTTCTTTGAATTGAACAATCTCTTTCACCCAGATGGATGACATTCCCAAACGTGTCCCCTAAAACCTGAATTTCAACATGGCGGAAATCTTCAATAAATTTTTCAATATAAACACCGGGATTGCCAAAAGCAGTTAATGCCTCTTGGCGGGTAATGCGAAAACCTTTTAGCAGATCGGCTTCATCTCTTGCTATTCGAATCCCTTTACCGCCGCCCCCGGCAGTCGCTTTAATAATGACCGGATATCCGATGTCAGAAGCAACCTGAATGGCAGCATCTTCATCATCCACAATTCCTCTCGAACCTGGCACTACCGGTACACCGGCCGCGCGCATGGTCTCTCTAGCTACATCCTTTGTACCCATTTTTGAAATGGCATCCGCTGACGGGCCAATAAAAATCAGATGACATTCTTTACACATTTCGGCGAAATCAGCATTTTCGGCTAAAAAGCCGTAGCCAGGATGAATAGCATCACATCCTGTTAATTTTGCCAGACTGATTATATTTACCTTATTTAAATAACTGTCCTTAGAGGCAGTGGGCCCAATACAGTAGGCTTCATCCGCAATTTGTACATGCAGGGCAGTTTTATCAGCTTCAGAATAAACAGCTACCGTTTCAATATCTAATTCCTTGCAGGCGCGGATAATTCGAACGGCAATTTCACCACGGTTTGCAATTAGTACTTTCTTTATCATGAGTCGGTTCCTCCTATTCGGCTTTTACTAAAAACAGAGGTTGACCGTATTCAATCAATTGGCCATCTTCCACCAATACTTCCACAATCTCACCGGAAACTTCAGCCTCAATTTCATTAAACAATTTCATCGCTTCCACAATGCAAACAATTGTATCCTTCTTAACTTTTTCACCAATTTTTATGTATGGGTCTTCATCAGGCGATGATGCTCCATAAAATGTGCCAACCATTGGCGAAGTAATCTTGTGAAGGTTGGATGGTTGTTCTGTTTTTTCTCCCACAACAGGCGGTTTCTCTTCTATACTCTCAGATTGAACCTCTTGTTTAGATACAGATTGTACTGCCGGTGCAGGCACTGGTGCATCTGTTGGTTGTATACTGTTTTCTAATCCAGTACTTTTAATAATTTTTATTTTTGTACCCTCTTGTTCAAACTCAAACTCATTAATAGTTGTTTGGTTAATTAATTTTATAATTTCTCTTATTTCCTGTACTTTCATCAGGAACCACCCCTCCTATTTATGACCAGATACTAATATAATACTATAATAGCTGGTAGAAATTCAATTTTGATAAATAGATACCCCTTTTGCAATTTTCTAATTTTTGTTAAAAAGATTATTAAAAAAATCCAGTTATTCAGTCTGTATGCGCATACAAAACTTACTCTAGCTGCTTGATTCGGCAATGAAGTGAGTAGTTTATTTCCTCAAAAAAAGCATTTAAATTTCACTAGTAAAATCTCTATAGATCAATTTAGAAGCTTTCCTAATTTAACTCCCTCCTCTGCTTTCTCTTATGGCAGGTTATTTACAAGTTCGATAAAAACACCTCACAATCCTTTTTATTTACATATAAAATTATTGGATTGTTTACTAAAACTAATAATCCCACCCTGAGATGAGCTACGTTAAATATCTGTAAAACTATATAAACAGAATTTTGCCGGCCTGCTTTTAAAGAGTTTCCTAATCTCTCTGGACGTATTCCAGATAATCACAGATTACCTAAAATCCTTTTTCAGATACGCCAACTTGTCCGATTCCATTTTTATTTACTGATGGCTACACAGAGTATAGCTTCCTGCCAATACTAACATTTTGAGAACACTGTTCACCTGATTACGCTCCATCATTTGCTGGTAGTTGTGATTTGAATTATATAAACTAGCAATTATGGAGGGGAATTGGCTTTTAACTCTTTCCTTACACCAAAAACGATATCGGCAGCTCACCGATATCGTTTCATAGATTGGTATTATTTTTCCGGTTGAAATTCAACAGCAACTGCATTTGTTTTGCCAATTTCTTTTGTGACCATTTGGATAATTTCATTTGCAGCCCCTGCATCCTGTTTATCAGCTTTTACAGTAATTTGAATTTGATCACCATCAGCCCTTACCAATGCGTCTTTATAACCAAGCGCAATAATCATCGTCTCTAGCATATCCTCTTTTGTGGACATTTCGGCCAATGCCTCAATCTGTGCGTGTGCTTCCACTCTCTCTTCTTCCGATAAATCGCTTGAAGCAACTTTATTTGTCAGTTCCTCTTTCTGCCTGCTTCTTTCATCATTCAGATCAATACGCATCGCTTCAAAAATAGAATCACTTGATTCATTTGTTATAACTGTGGAAGACTCTTCATTTTCAGTTGAATCTTTAGACGAATTTGTATTTGTTTTTTCTTTCGTAGTCTGAGTATCCTGTTCCTGATTTACCGCTGTATCCTGTGGTGTTGTTATATAATATACACTTAGCACCGCCACCAAACTTAACATCGTCAATAACCAAACTGTTTGCTTTCTTAACAACATATTTTTCCTCCTTAAAATCCTTATTTTTTAGCTGATACGGCTACACGGTGACTTGGTACATCCAGCACCCTGGTTACCGCATCAATGATTTCCTTTTTTACACGAACATCATCTGCTCCCTTTGCCACAATTAATACTCCACGAATAGCCGGTTTCTTCGTTTCTCTAACCAGAGGAACCTCTTTATCCCCTTCGCGTATAATCACAATCTTTTCATCTGTTGAAAAATCCTCAACCTTTCTCTGCCCGCCATCACGGTCTGTTTCTTCTGTTGTTTGGCGCTGCGCGACTGAATTCTTTTCGTAAACCTTTGTTTCTGTTGCGTCAATATTGACGATAACGGATACATTTGATACCCCTTGCATCGTTTCCAATGTACCCTTCAATTCACTTTCATACATTTTTTCAATATCTCCGATTGATCCAGACTTTTTTGATGAAGTTGATTTCCAGGTCGTGACCGCTTCCTCTTCTTTCTGATTTTGCGTAGAACTCGCTTGAAAAACTTTATTTGTTTGTCCATTTTCAGAGGTGGGTTTATTCGTAAACATGCTTGCCACCATCAGTAATATACCGGCAATTAAAATAATGGCAAGATACCGATATGTTTTCTTTTGTTTGCCTCCCTCATCTCCTTTGGACAATAAGTCCTTAATCTTTTGAATCCAATCATTCTTCAAAGCCCATCACCCCCTTCATTTAATCCGATTACAATTTTATTTGAATCGATCCCCCATATATTAGATAGTATTGTGGATAGTTCGGATGACGGTATATCATTCATATTGGTTTGTTTCTGATCAATGTTAATATCAATTTTTTCTACGGGCTGCACAACCTCTGAGCTGGACTCTTGGCTTTCTGCCACAAATACGTGTATGGTTTCAATATTTTCTACATTCATTTCTCCATTCTTATCCAAAAGTGTAATTGTAATATCTTGAATGGCATAATTACTTTGGTCCATCAGCTCCTTTTCTGCTTCATTCTTTAATTGGACAGCCATATGTTCCAATATATATGCCTGCTGTGTCTCTTCTATTTCTCTTTTCTTACTTTCCATTGAATTTTCTAATTTTGGATTTTTCCATGTACTGCTCTGCATGATTTTTTCCTGAATGTTACTTGTAAAATTTTTATTAAAAATAGATAGAATGGGAGCGATGAAAACAGCGATCAAAAGTAACCCGATAACTAGCTTTGTATATTTCTGCATGGTTGAGTTTGGGAGGAGCATGTCCAAAATGATCGCAAATAAGATAAAAACGATTATATTAGTTACCCAATCAGTTAAAATACTCATTCATTCAGCCTCCTATCGAACCATCATCGTGATATTTCCTGCAGCCACGATTACAGTAACGGTCAGGAAGAACATAAGGCTGACAATGGCCAATGCAGCGAAAACGAAAATGATATTTTTACTGATAATCTCAAGACACTTAATCATCTGCCCAGCTCCAAGCGGTTGTAAAATCGCTGCAGCCACCTTATATACCATGGCGATTAACAATATCTTTAAAGCTGGAAAAGCTGTCATAATCAATAGAATGACCACACCCGCTATCCCAACTGTATTTTTTAAGAGGAGAGATGCTCCAATTACGGTATCAGCTGCATCGGTAAACATCCTTCCAACTACCGGAATAAAATTCCCAGTCACAAATTTTGCTGTTCTAATCCCAATTCCATCCGCCACTGCAGTTGATACTCCTTGCACGGAGATCACTCCTAGAAATACGGTCATGAAGATACCTAGCAATCCCACACTCCAGGTTCGTAATAAACCAGCTAATTGAGTGACCTTGTAGTGCTCAGAAAGCATGCTGACTATGCTTAGCAGAGTCGATAGAAATAACATCGGCAAAACAATATATTCAATTAACGCTCCGCTCGTATTCATTAAAAACAGGAGCATCGGATGAAAGAATGCTGATGACAGAACACCTCCAGAGCTTGCGATTAGCGCAAGCAATAAAGGGATTAAGGCAACCAGAAAATCCGTGATGGCGGCAATCGTATCTATCACATAATCAACTGCTACATAGAAGCTATTCAGTGCAATAATCATCAAAACCATAAAGACAATTGCATTTGCCACTTTACTGACAGATGTTTTTTCAAATGTGCTTTGCAATGTTTGCAGAAAGACACTGAATACAGTCAACAGAATGAGCGTTCCGAGTAATTTTCCATTAGCAATAATTTCATGGAAGATGAATTTGAGAATACCACTGAGCCATTCTTTTAAAGAGAATTTTTTCTCTCCACTTATAAAATCTACAAAGCTTCCTTTTTGGGACTCAGGCAAAAAACCTCCATATTCCTCGTAAACCGAATCCCAAAATTGTTTTAAATCATCAAGAGGAATATCGCCCACATTAAATGTTTCAACAGCCTGCGTTTCTTCTGGCAAATCAGTAGAGGTGGGAGAGGCTTGAGTTGTTTGGCCATTGCTTAAGCTAAGAATTAGAAATAGAATGATGATACTTGTCCACTTTAATTGCTTCATTTATTCTTCAGCCCCTTTAAACCTTTCACCACAATGATTAGTTAGGAATCATCTGAATGACACTTTCAATAATGACCGTTAAAATTGGAATGGCCATCGTGAGGATAATAATCTTTCCAGCCAATTCAATTTTTGAAGCAATTGCACCCTGCCCGGCATCTTTTGTTATTTGTGATGTAAATTCAGCAATATAGGCAATTCCAATGATTTTCAAAACTGTTTGTAAGTAAACCATATTCACATTTGCATTAACGGCCAATTGCTGAATCATTTGAATGATTTCGTAGATTTTATCTATCAGAAAAAGAAATATAGCGCTTCCGACAAATACAACAAGTAAGAAAGCTAAATTTGGCTTTTGTTCCTTGATGATCATTGCCAGAAATGCCCCAACCAGTGCAACACCCGTTATCTGCAACATTTCAATGGCTCATCACCCCAATATTCCTATTGAAATAAAAACACGGATTTAATTCGATCAATCAACTGACCTACCACCTGTGCCACATTAAATAAGATATAAATAAAACTCACCAATATGACCCATTGTGAATATTCCTTCTTGCCCACCTGATCAAGAATCGTATGAATGAACGCAACAATCAGCCCGACCCCTGCAATTTTAAAAATAATATCGATATCAATCCCCATAACCCACTATCCTCCCTCTCGCTACATCATTAAAATGGCAATGAGCAGACCTGCAAAAAACCCTAGACTTCTGGCCATTTTGTCGTATTTCACCTGCTTATCAACGGCATCTGCTTCCTCCCTCTCGAGATGAACCAATGCCAACTGAATTTGTTTTTGCTGGCTCTCCCGATCATGTCTACCTAATGTTTCTCCGAATTGGAGAAGGATATCTATTTCTTTTTGCTGTAGTTCTGATTGTTTTCTTACCACTTCAAGACTTTCACCCCATGCTGCCGACACAGATTGATTGGCTGAGCCGAGCCTGCCTGCAAAGTCCGAAAAAAGAATTGAAACTGGAGCAGGAATTTGTTTCGCCAGTGTTAATACCGCTTCTTTTAAGGGAGAATGCCCATACATAATTTCAGCTTCCAAAATTTGAAGTGCCGCTCGTAAATCACGGATATGTTTAGGTCTGGTGATTAATTTTTTAGAAACTTCAAAGCCGATAAGGGATGTAGCTATAACAATTAAAACTGCACCTAAAATTTTAATCATATTCTCACTCTTTCCCCATCAAATAGCACCTTGCCTGTACGATCTTTTATTTTTGATATACATCCTGGCCGATCTATTCTCTTGAGTTCCACAATTCTCTCAAAATTAGCTTCCTGTACGATGTTTTTCATGATGGGTCTGGCTAATATATCATCAAGCGAATGTCCATGCGCCGTTATAAAGAGCGTTATACCAGCGTTTACGGCTTCCATCATCGCCTCAGCATCTTCTATTCTTCCGATTTCATCGGCCACAATGATTTCCGGGCTCATAGATCTAATCATCATCATCATTCCTTCAGCCTTTGGGCAGCCATCAAGCACATCTACTCTGATACCGAAATCCATTTGTGGAACTCCTTGAACACATCCGGCAATTTCAGATCGCTCATCTACAATTCCCACTTTCATCGCACGGATCGGATAGGAGCGATCTCCACTGGAAGCATAGCGGGCTAGATCTCTTAAAAATGTCGTTTTCCCCGTTTGCGGCGGTCCGATAATCAGAGTCGATAGCCATCGATTATGATATAAATAACGAACCCATTCATTTACCAACCCCTTCTTTTGTCTGGCAATCCGGATATTAAAAAAAGTGATATCTCTAAGTCCCTTCACTCTTCCATTTTCTAGAATGACTCTCCCTGCTAAACCAATCCGATGTCCTCCCTGAACGGTTATATAACCGCGTTTTAACTCTTCCTCGAGCATATAAAAGGAAAACTGGCTGACTTTATTAAGAAATAAATCTGCATCCTCCCGTAATACAGGCTTATGCCCATACGTGATTCCATTTCCGAACATGACTTCAAGCGGTCTTCCAACTCTAATTCTTATTTCTTCAATTTCCCCTGGATTTTTGGCTATTTCTTTTAACTCAGCGCCAATAGCCGGAGGTAATAATTCAATGATTGAATCCATATCTCTCCCTCGCCTGGTCTGTCATTATTTAAAATGTATTCATGGACAGGCCGTTTATGACTTTTTTAGAAACAAACGCGCGGTTAAATGACTATAACCGTAAAATAAAAATCTCTTTAGATTCGGAAAAAAGGTATAGAGATAGAAGAATCCAGTAAATTAATTGGAATGGCGGAACTAAGGAAAGGTGGAATTGGATGACGGGGTTGTTCACTATATATTTTGGCTTAAACAAAAAACTCCCGGGAATTTACTCCCGGGAGTCTTTACACCTATTTATTAACCTCTTGATACATAAGATGCATCAGAAGTATTGATGATCAGTTTGTCACCTTCATTTACAAAGAAAGGAACTTGAACAGTAAGACCAGTTTCAACAGTAGCTGGTTTCGTACCGCCTGATGCTGTATCACCTTTGATACCTGGTTCTGTTTCAGTTACTACCAATGTAACAGTTGTTGGAAGCTGAACGCCAAGTGTTTCCGTTTGGAACATCATGATAGACACTTCCATGTTTTCTTTCAAGAATTTCAATTCATATTCGATTTGCTTAGATGACAATTCGATTTGATCATATGTTTCGTTATCCATAAACACATGATTATCTCCACTTGCATATAAGTATTGCATTTTACGGTTTTCGATATGTGCTTTAGCAACTTTTTCACCAGCACGGAAAGTTTTCTCCTGGATAGCACCTGTACGAAGATTACGTAATTTAGAACGTACAAACGCAGCTCCTTTACCAGGTTTTACGTGTTGGAATTCAATTACTTGCCAGATACCGCCATCCACTTCAATTGTTAAACCAGTTTTAAAATCATTAACAGAAATCATACAATATAGCCTCCTACAGCCTTATAAAATAAGTAAATCTTTCGTTGAATGAGTAAAGGTTTCGTTAGAATCCTCCGTAATAAGGAGATCATCTTCAATTCTTACTCCTCCAACTCCAGGTAAATAAATACCAGGTTCACAAGTGACAGTCATGCCTTTTTCCAAAATAATATCAGATTTAGCAGAAAGTCCAGGACCTTCGTGCACTTCAAGCCCAATCCCATGTCCAAGGGAATGACCGAAGTATTCCCCATATCCTTTGGCAGCTATGATATCTCTTGCAAGAGCATCTGCTTCGCGACCTGTCATACCCGGTTTAATATGCTCCATTGCATACAACTGAGCTTCCAGGGTAACATCATAGATTTTCTTTAATTCATCAGTTGGGTTACCGACCGCCACTGTACGTGTAATATCAGATATATACCCATTATAAAGGGCACCGTAATCCATTGTGACAAAATCGCCTTTTTCTATTACTTTTTCTGTTGCAACACCGTGCGGCAATGCAGAACGTGCACCAGAAGCGACAATGATATCAAATGATGATGAAGTAGCCCCTGCTTTACGCATAAAGAATTCTAATTCATTTGATACTTCTATTTCAGTTAAACCTGGACGAATATACTCAATAATATGTTTAAATGCAGCATCTGCTATGTCTGCTGCTTCCTTTAATATCTTAATCTCTTGCGGTGTCTTAATCAAGCGCAATTTTTCAACAACATTGGAAACAGGAACAAGTTCACCTTCCACAACTTTTTCATATAACTTATAGGTCGCATAAGTAAGGTCATCCTGTTCAAACCCGATTTTTTTTGCATTCATTTCCTTCAATTGAGCTGCTATCTCATCTTGAATTGGTCCGCTATGTTTGACAATCTCAAATCCAACTGCCTGTTTACCCGCTTGCTCCACGTATCTAAAATCTGTAATAAATTTTGCATCCTTCTGGGAAATTACGACTACTCCCGCTGTTCCAGTAAAGTTAGAAATATATCTGCGGTTATATGGGTTTGTAATAATGATAGCATCAATATGTTCCTGACTTAATCTTTCACGCAATCTCTGAATTTTTTCCATTGAATAGACCTCTCCCTCATGATTAACTAGTCAATAAAGCACGTAACGCCAATTCATAGCCATTCAACCCAAGCCCTACAATTTGACCCTTCGTGACAGGGGCAGTGACAGATTGATGACGAAAAGGTTCTCTGGCATGGACATTTGAAATATGTACTTCTATTACCGGAACTGAAATAGAGGCGATCGCATCCCGTATCGCATAGCTGTAGTGCGTAAATGCCCCTGGGTTTAAGATAATCCCTGAAGCCGAGTTTGTTTCCGCCTCATATAGCCTATCTATTATCGCTCCTTCGTAATTGGATTGAAAACACACCAATTGCGCCCCGAGTTTTATAGACTGAGTCGCTAACGACTCTTCAAGATCTGCAAGAGTCGTTCTTCCATAAATCTCGGGCTCTCGAAACCCCAGATAATTTAGATTTGGTCCGTTGATTAAATAAATTTTTTTATCCATAACCAGGCTCCCGTGTTTTAAAGTGATACTTTCAATTTTAACACAAGAGTGAAAAATTCGACTACCTATTACTGGACGGAATCCACTTTTACTTTCTTTCCTTCCTCTGCCTCTAGTTTCCGTTCATGATATTCAAAACTAATGGAGTACCCGACAAATAGTCCGTACAAGACAAAGATACATAGTGTCGTTACAATGGTATCCGCTGATAGTTCCCCAACCGTTTTCATTCCTGGAAATAATGGCCTTAATACAAGGAATGAAAGACCCCACAGAGCAATCCCATAAACAATACCAATCCAATAAGATTGCATCTTACGAAAAATAAAGGAGTAAACATAAGCAAAGAGCATAGAAATAAGACACAGGCATAAAATTGACAGTACCACGCCCATCCACCCTTTAACAAAATCGGCTTTCACCCATGTGCGAAGAAGAAATGTTGGACCTATTTCCGTAAAATGAAAATAGTGACAGATTTGAAAAATCGCACCCCAAAGCAATCCTCCATAAAATCCAACTGAATTAATTACACCATAATAGCCCATCGGCTTTTTCAGCTTTTCTTTTGCTGTTTCCATATCCAATCACCTCACAACTGCTAGTATGTGCGAAATAGACAAAGTTCATAAGAGAAATGGAAACAATCACTAGTGAAATAGAGAAAAATTCTGTAGAATAGATAATATAGACAACTTAACCATTATGGAGTGATGAATAAATTGGATAATAAGCCAATCTACGGCGGACAGGCTGTATTAGAAGGTGTAATGTTTGGAGGCAAACATTGTACCGTTACAACCATTAAACGAAAAGATGGATCATTCGATTCCTATGCATTGCCAAAAACAAGCCATCCCCTGCTGATAAAATTAAAAAAGATTCCGTTTCTGCGTGGTATTGTGGCTTTATTAGAATCCAGTGCAATCGGCTCCAAGCATTTATCTTTCTCTACAGATCGATATGACGTTGACCCAGCAGATGACCATAAGATTGAAGAAGAAGAAACGTCTAAACTGGGTATGATTTTGGGCGTAGCAGGCATTGGGATTTTATCCTTTATACTCAGTAAATTACTTTTTACCGTAGTACCAATATTTTTGGCTGTTATTTTTAAGAGCATAGCACCCGGAGAAACAGTACAAGTATTATTAGAAGGTTTTTTCAAACTCACATTATTATTACTATATATCTATATCGTATCGTTAACACCGCTCGTAAAAAGAGTCTTTCAATACCATGGGGCAGAACATAAGGTTATCAACGCATTTGAAAGCAATAAGGAATTAACGGTGGAAAATGTTCGTAACGCATCTAGATTGCATTATCGATGCGGAAGCAGCTTTATTTTATTCACCGTATTTGTTGGAGTTTTTCTATATATGTTCGTTCCTTCTGATGTCCTTTATATTCGTATTTTAAACCGAATTGCCTTAATACCAATTGTCCTAGGTGTATCATTCGAAGTACTGCAGTTAACCAATAAAGTACGTAACGTTCCTGTATTGCGCTTTTTAGGTTATCCGGGACTATGGTTGCAGCTTTTAACGACAAAGGAACCAAGCGATGAACAAATTGAGGTAGCCATCGTATCATTTAACAAAATGCTCGAAACTGAAAATAACTACAAACAAGGTTTACTCGAAGAAAAAATAGTGTAAAGAATAATAAAAGAAAAATAATTTCCTTGCTTATTGTTTATTTTTTCCTAAATATGCCAATGATGCTCTTAAAGGAGGTGCTTTCTGTGAATCGTAAGAATTCGATGATTATTATTTATATCCTTCTTGGTTTCGCAGCTTTGGGGTTAATTTCCACTTTGATAAATAACCCGTTCGAACTAATTAAAAACGTACTCATTGGAGCCGCTGTTGTTGGGTTGATTTATTTTGTTATTACACGATTCAGGAATGGTAACTCGGGTGGAGAGTATCAGGCATACAGGAAAGCAGCCCGAAAAACAATCAAGAAGAAACGTAAACATGAAATGATTAAAACAAAAAGAAGCAAACATAATACACATGGATTAACTGTCATTTCTAAAGAACAGCTGATTAACAGACCTAAGAAAAAGTCAGATGTCAAACTGACTGTCATAGAAGGAAAGAAAGCACGTAAAAAAAACCGGGCCCTTTTTTAAAGAGTTCGGTTTTTTACGTGCTTTCGTTAAAGAACAATATATGATTGATACTTTAATCCTTATTTCACCTAACGGGTAAAATTAGAATAATAAGCTAGGGTGATTATAATAAAGGATAATCCATAAGTTATAGATTAAAAGTTTAACTGATAAATTGACTTATTTAAATTCTCCACGATACAACCATGGAAAAAGGCCATCTAAAAATCGTTCAGTTGCCGGCATAAAATAGGAACCATAATGATAGTCAGGATCAAGAGTCGTAATAATCCAAGTGCCCTTAGTTGATTGTTCATCTATATACAGTACAGATCCGCCATCATCCGTAGCTATAAGTGTGGTAGCATGCTCTGGTGGCCAAAATACTCCGTGTTGATGCCATGTTGAATCCTCAAGCGTAATATACTTAAAAAATTCATGGTCATCATTTTTAGTTACTAACCCACTATTTGCATTTTCTTCAAGCCACCACCAAAAATTCGTCTCGCGTTCTTCCCATTTTTGATTAGGGAGCCATTCCCATGGCTGTGGACCCATAGCCACAATAATACCGCCCTGATCAGCAAACTCATAGAACTTCTCTTTATTATCAAGCAGTATTTGACCATTTAATTGAGAAGGAACAATCAACACATCAAATCCTGTTAAATCAAAATCTTTCAATTCAAGCTGATAAATAAGAGAGTCTATGAATTGCGCATACTTTGGCTCATGAAAAGTTCTATAATGCGGCGCATGCCCGCCATAAATCACAGCTATTTTTCTCATTATGCCTCAACTCCTTTGGTGCGTACTATTTCCTTCTTAAGAACCTCTATAAATTGAGGAGTTATTTGATTTGTTGTGTTTTTCCGCTGACCATATCCTAATAAACTCCTGCCAGCATGAACAATAACTGTCCCATTCGTTGTTTCACGATCAATGTACGTAATGGCCTTACCATCTGTAAATGTTAGGCAAATCTCCGCATGTTTCGGTGGCAAATAAAAACCTCTTGCAAAGAAACCTGCAACACCCTTCGTATATACCATATCCTCTACTTTTACACCTTTAAAAATCGGTGAATCCTCAGGAACCTCTACTAGGTAATCCTGATGGCCGCGAATCTTCTTCGGCATCATTGGCGTACAGCCTGGCAGCCATTCTCTGAATAAGTGGCCACAAAAGACAACAATCTTTCCTTCGTTTAAGAATTGCTCTATTTTTTCTTTATGTTTATACAAATACTCCTGATCTGCAAAATCCGTAATAACCAAAACATTGTATGGAGCCAATTCAATGTTTGCAAACTCATATTCCATTAATTTAGTATGTTGACCGGATGATAATTCTGTTTTATAACCAAATGCATGATTCGGACATAGTTCCAGTATTTTAAGTTCCATTGTATCTCCTCCTTGTGTTGAGTAATCTAGCTTCAACTCCTAACTCCTCGAGTCATAAGTGTAGCCACTACAGGAGGAAAGATCACCTCCCTACGTGCCTCCTCTTATGCTTGTCGGAGCTGGGCAGTCGTTTCAGCTTTTTGCGCAATCTAGCTTCAACGGCTAGAAGCTCAGGACATAAGCATAGTCTCTGCGGAGGGCTACAGGACGTAGGTCACGAAGGCGTTGCCACACGATGTGGCGCTCTTAGCCTTTGTTCCTTAAAGCCTTCCCCTACGAGCCTCTGTCTTATGCTCTTCGCGGGCCTACAGGTCTCAGCTTTTTATTTAATCCACCTTCAGGGCCTAGCCGCTCGAGGTCGTAAGAATAGCCACTACGGAGGCCAACACGATGTTGGTCACAAAGACGTTACCACAGGATGTGGTGTCTTTAGTCTTTGTTCCATCAAACACTCTCCCTGCGCACCTCCTCTTATGCTCTTCGCGGGCCTACAGGATGTAGGTCATGAAGACGTTGCCACACGACGTGGCGCATTTAGTCTTCGTTCCTTAAATCAGCCGTTTCAGCTTTTTATGTAATCTAGCTTCAACGGCTAGAAGCTCAGGACATAAGCATAGTTCCTGCGGAGGGCTACAGGACGTAGGTCACGAAGGCGTTGCCACACGATGTGGCGCTCTTAGCCTTTGTTCCTAAAAGCCTTCCCCTGCGAGCCTCTGTCTTATGCTCTTCGCTTCTGGGCAAGCCGTTTCAGCTTTTTATTCAATCTAGCTTCGACTCCTAGGAGCTCGAGTCATAAGCAAATACTCTGCGGGGAAGAACTTTCCCTTCGAGTATTCGTCTTATGCTCTTCGCTCCTGTTCAGTCGTCTCAGCTTTTTATTTTCAAAGTAGTAGCATGCCTCTACTAATTTTTTTGTGTAGGGATGTGTTGAGTGGTTTAGAACTTGAGAAGGAGGTCCGCTTTCGACAATGGTCCCTGTCTCAAGTACCATCATTCGATCTGCTACATTACCGACAGACTGAATTCGGTGCGTAATGTATAAAACAGACATATGAAATTCAACCTGAAATTTCTTTAATAGGTTGATGATTAACTTTTCTGTTTGCGGATCCAGAGCAGATGTAATTTCATCGGCTATTAAAAGCTTAGGATTCATTAATAAAGCTCTAATAATAGCTAATCTCTGTTTTTGTCCTCCGGAACATTGGCTTGGTTTTTTTGCTAATAATTCCGTCGGTAAGTCCGCCTTAGCCATTAATTCTTTTATTTTCTTTTTTATTGATTCCGGCTTTTCCTTTTTAAGTACAAGCGGTTCCATTAAACTTTTCTCCATTGTCCAAAACGGGTTAAAGGAACGCTCCGGATTTTGGTAAATATATTGAATCGTACAACATGGCTCTTTTTCAACAAGTCCGCTTGTCGGTGATTGAATTCCCATAATAATTTCAGCCGTTGTAGATTTACCTGACCCTGATTCTCCTATCAAACAAATAAATTCATTGCACAAAATCTCAAAATTGATTCCCCGAAGCACATCCTGATTTTGGTAGCTTTTATTTACATCTTGAACTCTTAACATTCATTGCACTTCCTTCATCAGTTGTTTATCACTTAAACTAAAAATCCGATCCGAGATTGCATACGCTACATCTAAATCATGCGTGATAAATAATAGACTGATCCCATGTGAACGGACTTTTTCCTCCAAGAGTTCCACTACTTCTTTTTTCAATATAGGATCCAGCGCACTTGTGCATTCATCTGCAATCACAAAAGCTGGTTTATTTACCAGAGAGAGTGCGATTAGAGCCCGGCTCAACATGCCGCCGGAGCACTCATGCGGATACTTGTCCAAAATGTTTTTATTTAACGCGACTTCCACAACACTCTTCTCAGCTTCCACAAGACTTATACCGGTTTCTAAAAACTGTTCTTTTATTTTTAATACTGGATTAAATGCCGCCCGTGCATCCTGATAGATAAATGAGCATGTTTTCCAGTAGTGCTTTTCTCTAAAGGATTTCTCGCGAACAGACTCACCGTCATATGTAACATCGCCAACCCAGTTCTCAGCCGGCAATAATCCGTACAAAGCTCTGGCTATCGTTGTTTTTCCACTGCCTGAAGGCCCAATCAAACTCACAATCTCTCCTCTTTTGATCGTAAACTCGATATTTTCAACAATAGTAGTCTCGTCATATGTAACCTGCTCCAAGTGACAATATAAATCGCGAGACTTGCCGGTCACTGGTGTTGTACCCTTTTGTTTCTTTGTTTTTGAAGACTTCTTCTGTTTATCTTCCAATAAGAAAGCAAGCGAAACCGATGTGATGAGCAGCATAATCACTGGCGGCAATACAATCCATGTCCATTGGCCAGTTAAGAAAATAGATGTTTGTGTGAAAGCCATATTTAACATGCTTCCCCAAGATATCACATTCGGGTCACCCAAACCTAGGAATGCTAAACCTGCTTCTGTCAAAACAGCAGATTGAAATGTCATCACGAATTTAGTCTTTATGATGGGCTGCAATTGCGGAAGAATATGAGATTTCAATACATAAAAAGAACTGCCACCAAACAGCGCCGATGCTTTTACAAATTCTCTTTCTTTTAATGTTAAAACAGAGGATCGAATAATTCTCATATAACCCGGCCACGATAAAAGACTTAAAATGATTACAAGCTGAATTACACCGGAACCCGTAAAAGCAACAACCAATAATATCAAAAGCAAATTTGGAAGCACTAATAAAATATTGGCCAGCCCGTTAATGAATTTATCGAATTTCGGCAAATATCCCGCTGCCAGTCCCAGCAATACACTTAAAACTGTCGAACACAGAGCAATACAAAGTCCAATTAAGACACTTGTACGGGTTCCATATAATAATTGGCTAAATATATCCTGACCTAAACGATTTGTACCCAGCCAATGCTCAGATGAAGGAGGTTCAAACAATCCTCCGCTATAATCCATTACTGAATAAGGAGAAAGTAATGGACCAAAGAATGCCAACAGCATGACCACGGCTAAACAAAGTAAAGGGAACTTATAGAACTTTTTCAACATGTTTGCCCCCTCTAACACGTGGATCTAGTTTAGGATAAATAAAATCTGCCAGTGCATTGCAAATCAAAATCATAACAGCAAATAATAAAAACAGACCATGCATCAATGGGTAATCCCGTGAAAGAATGGACTCTTTTAATAACTGCCCAATTCCCGGGTAAGAAAATAACGTCTCTACAAAGATTGCTCCTGTAAAGGTGTAGCCAATTCTTATCATAATCAGAGTAAATATAGGTATTAAAACATTTTTAAACGCATGTCTGAAAACTAACCGGATTTCCCTGACGCCCTTCATCTTCGCAAATTCAATGTAAGGTGAGGAAGCTACCTGAATCGTTTCATTACGCACGAGTAAATAGATCCTTGTCAGGTTTACCATGGTTAATGTCACTATTGGTAAAATAGCATACTTAGCCGCATCATTAACTTTTACCCATATTGATTCGCTATCCATAAACGGTGTATGGGCTCCGCTCATTGGAAGCATATCCAGCATAACTCCAAACACAATAAGCAATAGCATACCGAATAAAAATTCGGGTAAAGCGCCAATTGCCAGCATTGTTGACATGAATGTTTTATCACCTTTTTTATGATGAACCCAACCCGATAACAGTCCTAAAAAAATACCAATTACAATAGATAGAACAGAAGAAATTCCGACAATCCATAGCGTGTAAGAAATATGGTCCATTATGATATCATTAACAGGCAATTTATAAGTATATGAAAATCCAAAATCAAACTGTACGATGCCAACTATATAATCAATAAATTGTTCAGCCATTGAATCATTCAGCCCATAATATTCAATCATTGAATTCTTTTGTTGCTCTGTTAAAGTTGCACCGCTTTCCTGCCCCTCTAAATATTCAAGAGGTCCCCCCGGCATTAGTCGAGGAAGAAAAAAATTTAAGAGAATCAAGATAAGAAGAAGAGAACCGTACAGCTTAAAAATTTTAATCATATTCAATAAACGCTGCCTTGTTATCTGTTAATGGAATTCCGTCTGAAATACCACCATATGTGTTAAACCATCCATCAAATACATTAGCATCATAAACAAAGTAGAACGGGCGATGGTAAATCACTAATGTAGGCAGCTCTTCAGCTAAAATATCCTGCATAGAATCAACTGTTTCGTTACGCTCTTCCCCTTCTTGAGACAGTTGTTTACTAGCCAACTCGTTAAATTCTTGATGATTGAATACAGCATTCCCAGCATATGCATTGCTTGCCTGACCAGAGAACCATAAGCGGAGGAAATCAGGATCCCCACTTAATCCAATGTGCCCTGTTAAAGCCATATCATATTTCCCTTCACTCATAGCAGTTGTAAAAGTAGCTGTATCTACTGTTTGAATTTGCAATTTCACCCCTACATCAGCAAGCATTGATCTCATTAATTCGGCTTCCTGAGGAGTAGAAGAAACCAGAAGTTTTAAGCTAAGCTCTTCTCGAACACCATTTTTATTTTTTTCATATCCGAGTGAATCTAACATTTCATTTGCTTGATCCACATCATAATCATATTTTTTTACATCTTCATTAAACCAATCCGAATCAGGTGGAATTACCCCTCCGCTACCAACAATGGTTTTGGAATTCCCCAATACTTTTTCTGCTATTTCACCTCGATTAAGTGCATAGGCAATTGCTTGACGTAGCCTTTTATCACTTAACTGTTCATTTTCCAAATTAAAAACAATACGAACTGCGCTTCCTGTTGGATTACTTTGAAGCGCTTTAAACCCTTGTTCTTCCATTTGCTTCACTTCTGTATAGTTATACGTCATGCCGCCGGTTATTTCCCCTTTTTGCAGGGAGAGCATTTTATTCTCTACATTCAAATATTGAACTTCCTTAACCGTAACATCACCTTTGAAATAAGCCTCATTTGCTAGGTAACGATAATTACCAGTCGAGCTGTTATAGCTATCAAGAACATATGGACCTGTACCTATTAATGCATTTTCTTCCGTATATTCCATTGGATTTTCGATTTCTGACCAGATATGCTCTGGTAGAATTGGAAGAATTCCGGCAATTTCAGTGATAAATGGGGAATATTCCTCGGTCAACGTAATTGCAACTTTGTGATTTGATATTTTCTTTAGTGAAGCTATTTTAGACATATCTGCATTCCACTGGAACGCATGTTTCTTAAAATAGTTATATGAAAAGACAACATCATCGGCGGTTAATGATTCTCCATCATGAAACTGCACATCTTTTTCTAAATTAAACGTGTATGTTAGCTTGTCCTCAGATACTTCCCAGGAAGATGCCAGCCAAGGAATTACCCCAGTCTCATCTTTCCAAGTAAGCGAGTCAAAAATGAAACTGCTGCGTAAATATCCTCCGGGACCATTTGAGGTAAATGTAAATGGAGATGGGAACCCACTATCTGCCCATGCAATCTTCACGGTCTTATTTTTTTCAGATGCCTTTGAATCTGTATTTGTATTTGGTGAAGTGCCACCACCTGAACATCCTGCGAGCAGGATGAATAATGATAGTAGTAAAAATGAAATCCTTTTCATCCATACAACTCCCTTTCAACATATGATGGTTCTTATCATATAACAGTTGATAATGATTATCAATATCATTATTTTAAAAAATTATAATCGTTTAATAAATGAGAAAAACGTCCTATACAAAATACACTATATAATGGAAAATATTACTAATATATAAAGAAAATGTTTTTATTTTCTCATTCAATTTATTATATCAACATATTCTTAACGTTTATAACTATTAAGAGCCACTCTTTTTGAGACAAAAAAAGCACCCTACTATTAGTAGATGCTACAAAGTGTACTTGTTTATTGTTTTATATCATCTGATTCGGTAAACCCAATCCTTAAGAAAATGCTTCGCCGCTTCTTTACCTTGATCAATTAATACTAGCCGCTGATTGTCAGAAATAGAAAACTCTATAAATCCCGCCTCTTTAATTGGTATAAACACAATGTTTTTAACGAATTTTCTTGAAATATATCTGGCATCATGAGCATTCCTCATCGTTTCAAATAAAGATGTAAAAAGTTCGATTGCATTATTGATATCACGCTCATGGACCACTGCTTGTTGTTTTTCTGGTACCAGCCTTAATCCCAGCACCGGTCTCTCAGCGATAACATTATCTTGATCAAACAGCCACATAGGAAAATTACTTAAAACCCCGCCATCTACGATAACCCTTTTCTCCCCTACCGTTCGAAGCGTAATCGGCTGAAAGAAAAAGGGGACAGAGCAGCTCATACGAATCGCTCTCGCCACTAAGAACTGATTGGGGTTTATATTATATTTTGGCAGATCATCCGGCAAAACCATCAATCTTCCATTTGTTAGATCAGATGCAATAACTCTCAATTGTTTATCAGCTAAATCTGCAAATGTCCTAATATTTTTCCTGGCCAATACCTCTTTAATCCATAGCTCCAAGGCATCCCCTTTGTAAAGTCCCATACTCCAATATAATTTGAGCCATTTGGCTAGTGGAAAATGTTTATTTTTTTTTGTTTCCAATAGCTTCGTTAATTTAACGCTTTTCATAATTTCATTAATTTCGCTCCCTGAGTACCCCGCTGCTATAAACCCGGCAATGATTGCGCCTGCACTTGTTCCGGCTACTCTTTTAAACCGATATCCCTGCTTCTCTAATTCAATTACTGCCCCAATAAGAGCAAACCCTTTTATACCTCCTCCGGAAAACACTCCGTCAATAAACAAATAAAACCCCTCCCCCCTTACTTACTCATTTTTAATCTGGGAGAGAGAGGTTTAGAACACATTAGGTAAAGTATTGTATTTCTGCATTCGGAAAGAACTCTTTGATGGAGTTTTCTATATGAGTTTTCAAAGCATTCGCTTCTTCATCAGGATAGACATATTTCCCTATACCGTATTTCCCCCATTTATACTTACGCTTCGTTTCATCCATCTCAAGCTTTGTCTTAGGATATCGTGCTTGAATAACTTTTTTTGCCGGCTTTGTAAAGCGATGCTGGATGAGTTCAAAGCTAATTTTCATCATGGACAGCTCTTCACCTAACGCATGCCTCAAACGATCAAATAATTCGTAATATCCTTCTTCCCAGCCTTCATGCATATATATCGGAGCGACTATAAACCCAAGATGATATCCCGCTGCTGCCACTTTTCGAGCAGCCTCCAACCGCTCATCAAACGAAGAGGTTCCTGGCTCAAAATTTTTTATAACATAACGGGAGTTTATGGAGAAGCGGAAACTGGTTTTTCCATTATGTCTAGCATCAAGCAAATGATCGACATGATGAAATTTAGTTACAAATCGTAATCTTCCATATTCAGTACTGCCGATAAAATTAATCGTTTCCTTTAAGGAATGCGTGAGGTGATCAATACCTACTATATCGGAGGTACAAGCCGCCTCAAATCTTGTGATTTCCGGCGCTCTCTGTTCCATATATTTACTTGCCTGTTCAAAAATCTCTTCTAGATTCACGTACACTCTAATATAGGGCTTACTGCCAAGCGTTGTTTGTAAATAACAATAATGACAATGCCCCATACATCCTGTAGCCAGCGGGATCGCATACTCTGCTGAAGGCTTTGATGTATCAAATTTTAATGTCTTCCGTATTCCAATCACCATCGTGGATTTGGCGATTCGATATTTTTGCAGTTCATTATCACCGGGCAAATCGCGAATCTGATTATGGGATGTGGTTTGCCTAATTTCCACTGGCAGGCTCTGAAATTTTTCATATAAAGCCTTTCCTAACGGATATTCCAATGCTTTAGGTTCAAAATAAACTAATTGAGGAATAAATGGTTTCATGTTTTTCACCTACTTAACAGATAGTGTGTTCAGAAATAAAAAAAAGGATGGCGTTAATCTTTACCATCCTTTTTATCACTTATATCAATTTTTTATTTACAATCCACATTTAAGCTGAGCACCGCAGTTCGTACATGTATTGCACCCACCAAGTTCCTCCACTTTTCCTTGGCGGCAGACCGGACAAGTATTTCCAACTTCGCTTCCGATTGTTACGCTTGTTGATTCAAGTGCATCAATTGTGTCGATAAGAACAACATGCTGCTTCGTATGTTGTGGCTGAGTGGATTGATCCGTATCGTTTTCAGCCTTTAACGTTAATACCTGTGTATCACGGCTTCCATCTACGTATACAGTTCCACCCTTAGCTCCGCCTTTATATAGACGCTCATACACTCGTTCTACTTGTTCAACGGAATATCCTTTCGGTGCATTTACCGTTTTACTGATCGAGCTATCAATCCAACGTTGGATAATGCATTGTACATCAGCGTGTTTCTCAGGAGTTAAATCCATTGCAGAAATAAACCATGAAGGTAGATTATTGCTGTCTGCATTAGGATTGCGACGTAAATACTCTTCTACTATATCAGCTTTCACTTCAATAAATTTACCCAAACGTCCGCTTCTGAAATATGTGAATGAGAAGTATGGTTCAAGACCTGTAGAAACACCTACCATTGTACCAGTGCTTCCAGTAGGAGCAACTGTTAACAAATGTGAGTTACGAATACCATATTTCATGATTCCTTCACGAATATGTTCAGGCATTTTTTTCATATACCCTGTATTAATAAAACGTGTGCGCAATTCTTTCGTTTCTTCCTCTGATTCACCAACTAAGAATGGGAAGCTGCCTTTTTCTTTCGCGATTTCAATAGATTCCTCATATGCTGCAGTTGCAATTGTTTCAAATACAATATCAACCAGCTTATTTCCTTCTTCGGAACCATATTCTTTTTCACAATAAATAAGCATATCATGCAGACCCATTACACCTAGGCCAACGCGTCTTTCCCCTAGAGCCTGTTTTTTATTGGCTTCAAGGAAGTATGGAGTCGCGTTAATAACATTATCCTGCATGCGCACGCCCACTTTTACCGTTTGTTTCAGTTTCTCCAAGTCCACTTGTTTGCGATCTTTATCTGTCATTTCAGCCAGATTGACAGCAGCCAAGTTACATACAGAATAAGGAGCCAATGGCTGTTCCCCACAAGGATTCGTCGCAACTACTTTTTGACCGTACGCTTTAGCGTTTGTCATATCGTTTGCATTATCGATAAAGAAAATGCCCGGCTCCGCAGAATAAGTCGCACAGATATTGATTAAATTCCATAATTCGCGAGCTTTAATTTTACGATATACACGCACAGCATAACCTAGTTTCTCCCATTCGCGTACATCACCGCAATCAGCCCATTTTTCATTATAGGCTTTCATATCTTCTTCATTATAGGACTCAACATCCGGGAATCGAAGTTCATATTCTCCGTCATTTTCTACAGCTTCCATAAATTCTTTTGTTAAGCACACTGAAATATTGGCACCTGTTAAAAAGTCTGGATTATGAACAGTATCATTTCCACCAGCGGAAAGTTTTTCTTCTGCTTCCTTAATGATTGCCTCATTAAATCCGCCAAACCCCGAGATGTTTTTATAATTGACTATGCCTTGATACATGGCTTCCTCTTGCATTGTGAGCGGAGTGAATTTCAATTTTTCAGATGCATGTCTACGAATTACTTCATCCTTGCTGACTTCCATTAAGAAGCGCAAAATTTTAGGATTTTGCATTTTTGAGATGATAAATTCTACGATATCCGGATGCCAGTCAGAGAGCATAATCATTTGAGCTCCGCGACGGGAACCACCCTGTTCAACTAAGTGAGTTAATTTTGCAATATCATCCAACCAGGATACTGCACCTGAGGATTTTCCGTTTACACCGCGAGCAAGCGTGTTTCTTGGACGTAAAGTGGAACCATTCGTACCGACACCGCCTCCGCGACTCATAATTTCCATCACATGTTTGCGATGTTCAGAAATCCCTTCACGGCTGTCATTAATAAATGGCATTACATAGCAGTTAAAGTAGGTTACTTCTGTTTCAGAACCGGCTCCATAGAGCACACGTCCTGCCGGGATAAAATTCGTTTGAACTAATTCATTATAAAATTTATCAAACCATTCCTTGCGTTTCTCTTCCGTTTTTTCAACTTCAGCCAAACCGCGTGCATTCCGTTTCGCAATCTGTTCATAATAAATTTCAAGTGGTTTTTCAATGACGTCGAGTGATTTACAAATCAGACCGGTTTTAATTTCATCATGCTTGTCCAAGGATGAGCGGAATTCTTCTTCAACCAATACATGTGCTTTCTTGGCTTCCCAATCAATATGTTGGATGTACCCAAGTCCACGGGCAGGAAATTTTGGGTCTTCTTTAATGGTAAGTACAACAAAATCTCCATTACTAAGAGTCATTTTTTCCGTATCTTTGAAGGAATAGCGATCTATCATCACAAGCCTTGAAACACCCTTATACGTCTTATTCATGTCTGGAGTAATCGGAAAAACTTGCGGAAATAGGGCTATATCTTTATTTAACCTTTCGACATTTATAGACAACTTGCGATTTGTTACAGTAGGCAATTTGATCTCTCCTTCAACCAATAATATTATCTCTTTTTTATTTATCTTTGTTAAGTTCTTAAATGAATATCTCTACGTTATCATAGGCTACATTTTAATTCAACATATAGTATTTGTATTTTTATAATTCATACCACATATAGTGTCTGGAGCATCTTCTGCTAAAATTGTCAATTATTAAAATTTTACAAAAAGTAAAGAAAATCAAAGATATAATCTTCTTTTTAACTATTTTCGAACCAAAATAAACAAAATCTCAGCTTGCATATTATGAAGCTTAACTATGCTTCATATAACAGCATTTTTGCATTTTCGACCCAAAAATTTTTTTCTAAAAAATAAATTTTTGTCCATAATGCACGATACTTGATTTATAGTGATTTGTAAACTTATTGTCCTTTCTAATAACGCTATATCGATATAACCATTATTTTGAATCCAAAGACAATATGTCTACCTTCCTAAATGCAATAATTTTTTATCACAAATTCGTAAACTATTACCAGAAAATTTTTTTGCCAGACAAATATACGAACTGTATAATAGTAAAGTGAACAGAAAGAGAAAGTGGGGATTGAATTGCCAACATCATTAATCGTATTAATTGTTCTGGCTGTATTGATCATTGGATATTCCATCTACAGTTGGTTCTCCAGCAAAAAAATGGTTACGACATTGTCCCAAGAGGACTTTAAAGCTGGCTATCGAAAAGCTCAGTTAATAGATGTTCGTGAGCAAAAAGAGTTTGATGGCGGACATATTTTAGGAGCCCGCAACATACCTTCAACACAATTGAAAATGCGTATGAAGGAACTCCGCAAAGATAAACCTGTTTATCTTTATTGTCAAAGCGGAATGAGAAGCACACGAGCTGCTCAGATGCTATATAAAAAAGGCTATCGTGAACTTTATCAACTCGAGGGCGGCTTCAAACAATGGAAGGGTAAAATTAAAACTAAATAAAATCAAAGAGCCAATGCAGGGTATGCACTTGGCTCTTTATAATTAAACGGATATTTTTTATGATTTCGTTTTATTACCACTGTTAAATTCATCTACCAGATTCTCTGCTGCTTTTTTATACAGCTGGCTCATATGAGAAAGAGAAGCGATCATTAATAATTTCTCAAAATATTCAACATCGCCATTGAACTCATCCAGAGTGCCGCCTAAATGTACCCCTTCTTCTTTTGCCTCAGAGATACTCTCTAGTATGTCTTCTTTAAATTTATGAGCATTGTGATCAGTCAAGCGCAGAAAGCTGGAATACAGCTCATCAAGCTGTAAGTCTTCCTCTACTATCTTAGTGTTCAAGGGTCCCAGAATCGTTTTAATGTCACTTATAGAGAGTGTCCCTTTCAACTGATAAATCAGGCTGATTACTATTAAATGCCGCTTAGAATATTTTTTATTTTTAATAGGAAAAAATACTTTACCCTTGGCATAATTGTTAATCATCGTTTTAGTTAAAACTTTTTCATCATCATTCCGCTTAGACATTTTGAATTTACTCTCGAATAATTGAATGACTTGATCCATATATAAATCAATATCTGGTATATCCTCTAATGTGATTTTATCTTGCAATCCCAGTTGATTGATAAGTTCTTCATTGTTTTTCATTTTGTAACCTCTGTTTACTAATAGTAATTTCTATTATACATTAACCATTCAGATTCTGTAAGGATGGTGAACTTTTAGCATTTTATAATTTATCGGAATACTTGGCAATTTGCTCTATCTCATAGGAAGCAACTTCATTTATACCCTTTTTATCCTGCAGCGCACATATATACATAGCCTCTGCCACCATTTTTCCTTGTACCGGCTTATATTTCTTAAGAGGACCTTTAAATACAAACGGGCAAGATTTACTGACTAAAGCTGCCAATCCCTCTCCCAATCTAAATTCTTGCCTATTCCCCAATAAAAGTGATGGTCTAAAAATGGTTAGACTGTTTAATTGAAGCTGTTTCAATGCAGTCTCCAGTTGCCCTTTTGTTTTGCAGTAAAACACATGGGATTTTTCATCAGCACCCATTGCAGAAATAATTAAGAATTGACGAACCTGGTGCTGTTTAGCATTCTCTGCAAGCATCAACGGGTATGTATAATCGACTTTCCTAAACGCTTCCTTTGTCTTCGCTTTCTTAATGGTTGTACCCAAACAGCAAAAAATACAATCAACATCACTTGGTAGAGGTTCCTGATCCAATTGTTCAAAATCCGGAAAACTTTCCCTAAGCTTTGAATGTTGAATACCCGTGCTGGTCCTTACCCATACAATCACTTTCTCAAATTCACGTGAATCCAAAAGCGTTGTCACCAACTCCTTTCCAACTAATCCGGTTGCCCCAATTACTAACCCTACTTTACCGGTCATCTATTTTCCTCCATCTACCCTTTATTTTCGTTTCCTCTATTATAATCTATTTTCGTCATGCATGAATTCCATTAAAATTGAGAAAATAACTATAAATCCATAAGAGGGAGGATGAAATATATGAAAGAAGAAAGCACTCATGAATTTGTAGAAAATTTGCATGAAAAGCAACAAAAGGCTGAAAAGAACCAAGCTAAACAAGGATATGGACGTCCAAGCAAAAAACTTCCAAATAAACAGCATTAATACCTTGTAATCGAATGCCATGAGTTATGTTTCTCATGGCTTTTTGCTTACTTGCCAGCCTTTCTTACGATTAATTAATCCCATAAATAGAGTAACACCTATTAGTACCACTAAAACCCATTACTTCCATTAACATAAAATTCCCTGTTAGATAGCATTATTTTATAAAGCCCTCAAAAATTCATAATATTGCTCCTTCTTATATTGCAGGTTAGTGGAATCAAACAACCTTATATATTCATATCTTAGGAAAAATGATTTGGGTGTGATTAAAGAATATGAAAACACATAATCAAGTTGTTTTCTATACGATTAGGTGGTCTACCATTAAAAAAATTTTAGTACTAGATTTTATAACAGGTACAGGTATTTATTATGCATTTAAAATTATTTCATCCAGCGTTTTAGTTGGTGTTTTAGGAAGTATTATTTGTACCGAAGGGATTAAACGGTTACCTGGCAAACTAATGCGTTGATTGGAAAGGGTAAGGATTCTAGCTAGTTATTATGTTTGTTAATATGAAAATAGCCCCACCAAAAAGGAAGTAGCTTATTGGACTAACGCTCTTTCAGTTTAAGTAATTTTTATCACAACAGAACCCTCCTATTGACTAGGAGGGTTTTAATATTTCTATAGTCTAGATGCCTACTCACCTACCATCCCATCACCATCGTTATCCCGCATATAAGGGTACAACCAGTGGTCACTCGTTATAGGCATACTGAAACCTGCATCTTTTGCTTCTTTAATCGTCACCTCACCATTACCGTTCGTATCGACACTAGAAATATTACCGCCTGTATTTGAACTGGTTGAGTTTTCACTTGAACTAGTTGAGTTTTTACTTGAACTGGTTGAGTTTTTACTTGAACTGGTTGAGTTTTTACTTGAACTGGTTGAGTTAGAAGACTTGCTTTCTGTTAAACCAAGTGATTGGTTTACTTCATCCGGGTTAACATTGTCAAATTTATCTACAACTTTGTTGCCCTTGATGGTATACGTATACTTATAGCTTGAAGGAACCTGTGTTTTTGTATTCGGATAGGTGATAATTGCTTCAAAATTTGTCGCACCACCTGCATCACGAATCACTTTTTCCATATATGCTTGGTCGCCATACCTGTTCAATGTACTTTCTTGTGGGGTAATATTATAAGCATTCGATACCCCTCCTAGAGAGTCAGCTATGATATGTCCTTCATCAAAATTATCACTTTCAACACCCGGAACTTTTGCCTCATCAGAGTAATATCTACCAGATGATGTTACAGGCTCGCTACTGTCATCTTGTAGAATAATCTCGTCCGCAATGACACGTACTAGTTGCCCGTATTCATTAGTAAACGCCCAATATTTGCGATCCCCATAGCCGATATCCACGACAACATTGGGTTCACGATAACCAGATAAATCGCCACCATCCACTTTGATAAGTTTGTATCCTGAGAACTGTGTCTCCTCTTTTTTCTTAGCTTCCGCCTTTGTCTTAGCTTCTGCTTCTGCCTTTGCCTTAGCCTCCGCTTCCGCCTTTGCCTTAGCCTCCGCTTCTGCCTTTGCCTCCGCTTCTGCCTTTGCCTTAGCCTCCGCTTCCGCCTTTGCCTTAGCCTCCGCTTCCGCCTTTGCCTTAGCCTCCGCTTCTTCCTTCGCCTCAGCCTCCGCTTCCGCCTTTGCCTTAGCCTCTGCTTCTTCCTTCGCTTTAGTTTTTTCTTCCTCTGCTTTAACCGTACCTACTTCTTGCTGTTGCTCTACCTGTGCGCTACTATCAGCAGACTCTTCTACTGGAGGAATTATTGAACTTAAAGTAATACATAATATCGCAGCAGCACCAAAAATCATTACTACATGCAACCTTTTGGCTTCAGGAGCTCTCTTCAAAACAAAGCTCGGTTTAATTAAGCCCACAAATAAAGCTGCGATAGATACTAGAAATAGGATAAGAAGCAAATTATCAATTACTGAAGGTGACAGTATCCAAATAAAAGATACTGCTATTGCGCCCCCAAAAACCCGCCACACAAATGGCTTATTTCTTTTAGTTTCTGGAAGCCATGAAAGAACAACGTTCGGATCATTCAAACCTACGATTAGACCTAGAAAAGATATTAAAAGCAGTCCAACCAACAAAGCCATCTTTCTTCCTCCTTCTATTTTTGTAATTAATATGGATAACAAATAGGCTTTTCATAATAGCTCATATTCTTATTTACCACTCGGCAATCCGAACTCAATCTAGATATTATTTCCATATAGTAATAGAACGGGAAAATTATGAAGAGACCTCCAGAATCAATCCAAAGGTTTACGTTTTGAGATGCTTTTCTAAAAATACTCTGAAGTAATAACCTTTTTGATATCATAAATGGCATAAAGATAAAGAAAACACGCCCCAAAAAACGGCGTGTTTTCTTTATTGTAAATATTACTTCTTCTTTAACTAATCCTCCATTAATTTATTAAAATGCTATCTACGCCCACAATTGGGTTCGTTCTTTATACTCCTCTGATAGATTCACCAGTCCCCCCTATTTCCTCCAAGTAGTATTATAGCTTCGTTTGTTATACAAGATCTCAGTCCACCTAGCCTTATATATATTTATACAAGTAGGGGGTGAACAGTTTAGCGGAGGAAATCCATATCAGTCCCACATCCCCGTAAATTCTACCCTGGCTACTGATAGAATAAATCCATATAAAAAGTTCAACCAGAAAGTTCTGGCTGAACTATATAATACGAACCATACCAACTTCCCCTTCCATACGAAAGCCACAATCTTTACGAAACAGCCTTTTGTTAAGGTTCTTTATAATGACCCATTACCTTTTTCATAACAAAAAGGAAGGAAACAAAGCTTCCCTTCCTTTATATATATTTTTCTCTCATGTAGATTTATTCAGCTTTCATATCAACTACGGCTTTTTTTCCTTCCAATATATCCAGACTTAACTGAACTGATTCTCCGATGGCTTTTTCTATATCATCTGGCTGTACACCAAAGTGGTCAACAATTGTCTTTTTATCAATGAAAAGATTTTTAGTAAAGATTTTTGCGAATTCAGCCGTATCCAATCCCAGTTCTATTCCAGCACTCTTTTGTTTTTCTGCTTTCGCCTTCATCGCTTCAATATAATTAGAGGCAGGAATTGTTATGATTTCTTTGTCCGGTGTTCCCATGTATTTATGGAAGATGGTCAGCATTTCTTTCCACTCCATATTATAATAGCCAACCGGGTAATTACCTGTCTTCCCATTTATTAAGGCACCAGCAATGCACTTCCCGATCTGCTTCGCTGTCACCATGGTTGTTCCTCCTTCAGGATACATGACAGCTTCTTTCATATTTTGAATCTGTTCAACAAGGAATACCCAAACAGGCTTACGTCCCTGCTGGCTTCCAAAGACATATGGAACCTCCAAAACGGCTACACTCATATCATCATCCCCGAAGGATAAAGCCATATTAGCCTGATCTACACGGCTCCTTATATATGGATGGTGCTTCGTCAGTTCATACTCGGGTAGTTCTCTATTAAAATAAGCAAAATACGACCCCAGTACAACTGAATGTTTGACACCGCATTCCTTTGCTATTCTTAATAGCCGTTCTAATGGTGTAATATTATATTTTTCAAAAAATGAATAGATTGGTGATGGTGCCTCTACTCTTTCATCTACACCTGCCGCAAAAACAAATCCGTCACAGCCTGTTAAATATTTACGAATATCATCATCTGTCAATGTTAAATAATTTCCCAGAGTTATCTCCATTTCTTCAGGAAGGTTACTGCCTTCAGGGATAGGTGGCAGTGACAATGTTGCCACTTCATGCCCTTGTTCAATTAATACCCTTGCGCCTTCAGCACCTAATAAGCCCGTACCGCCAATCATAAATACTTTCATGTTGGTTGCCTCCTCCGTTTCATTCTCCTAAATTTTATCATCTAAGATAGTGGTATATTTGACCAAAAATGTATTTTATGTGAAATCTTATACTCACATTTCCCTTTACCTTTAAACGGTAAACAAAAAAGCTCACAGGTAGAACACCTGCAAGCCTATTCCTCAATTTCCTGAAGCATAACACTCTCCACATAATTCACAAATCGACGTAAATCCTGAGCCAGTTCGCGATTTATTTGGCCTTCTTCATACATTCGCTGAATGTCAGCTCGTTCAGCTTCAATAGCTTTGAAACGTAATTCTTCTTTTTGCTGATCCTTCATACTATTATTTGAACGGGCTTTATTTGGTTGCTTCAGTTTATCAATAATTCTTCGATACTCATAAATGATGGATGAAACATGTGAATTGTTCGTTTCCTCTACATATTTTTCTAGACTTTCAATGGCAGCTTTTGTCGCCTGAATCTGAATATCCCGCATATCATTTAACAGGACTGCCGTCTTTTCGTTTTCCTTGGTTATCACACGCTTATATTGCTTATACTTCCTATATAATTGGCCAAAAAGAGTCGTTATTTTGGACATGAAATTCTCTGTGAGTAAATTTTCTCTTATATCCAAGGACTTCTCGAGTCTTTTCACAATCTCTTCACTTACAGAACCATCAGCAGCAGCCTCCTGGATATAATGTCTTTCTGCTCTTAAACCAACTAAGCGAGCCTCAATTCTCTCTTTTTGCGATACCTTAATAAATTCTAAATCCTTATTTTCATAGCGAATTTGCTCAATCATCTTTTTATATTCACCAATTAACTCGTAACCAGCGGATTGATTCTCCGGCTCTAGTTCTTCTTCAATCCGCTTTATGGCAGTCCTCAATATTTTTAATTTCATCTGAGCATCTAAAAACTCTTTCTCTTCATCATTCTCTGGTTCAATGGCTTTTTTACTGATCAGAGGCAATAGAATAGTCGCAGCTAAAAGAGTAAATAAAATAACACCGCCTGCTATAAATACAATTAGAGAACGTTCAGGAAATAAATCTCCAGTTGCTACAAAGTATGGCATTGACAATACACCTGCCATCGTAATTGCACCGCGTACGCCGGTCAAGCCGGTTAGAAGGGCCACTTTCCAGCTGGGCTTCGATTGTTCTTTTCGGTTAGTTATGTAATAACCCATGCTTAAGAAGCAGTAGGACCAAACAATTCGGATAATCATGATAGCCAAACCAATCGCCAGGACATAACCGAGCACAAGCCAATTGCTGATTAGAGGATTCTCTACCGTTGCTCTCATAGAAGAAGGCAAACTCAAGCCCAATAATAAAAACACCACTCCATTGAGTACAAACAAGATGATCGACCACATATTCTCAGTGACCACCTGTTCCTCAGCACTTTTCATTCCAGTCTTTTCACTTAAACTGGAATGAACAATACCTGCAGCTACTACAGCAATTACACCAGAGGCGTGCAGGACTTCTTCTGAAACAATATAAACAATAAATGGCGTTACAAATTGCAGCAAAGAATAAAAGGTGACATCCTGTATCCCTTGTCTTCTTAGTGAATAACGGATTAGGATAGCTAATAATCCGAGGATAATACCAGCAATCGCACCAACAATTACCACATAAACAAAATCGGCTGCTGCCTCCTGTAATGAAAAATAACCTGTTACAACCGCAGCAACTGCATAATTAAAGGCAATTAAACCAGACGCATCATTAATCAACGATTCGCCTCGAACAAGACGTAAAATAATCGTCGGTAAGTAAATCCTTTCGGCAATTCCGTTCACCGCTACTGGATCCGTTGGAGAAAGGATAGCTGCTAAAGCAAAAGCAGCGGCCAACGGAATACTGGGAATCAGCCAGTTAATAAAATATCCGCCAATTATAGTCGTTAAAAAAACAAGAATAAATGCATTGGCCAATATTGGCCAGCGCATTTTCCATAAATCATCGCGTGGAAATCGACGTCCATCATTAAATAATAGTGGTGCAATAAATAAAAGCAAAAACCATTCCGCTTTTAACTCAAATGATAGATCCTGTATGAATAAAGCAAATAAAATCCCCAAAGCTATTTGAGTTAAAGCGGTGGGGATGGATGGAATATAGTGGCTAATAATATTCGATATTAAAAGCATGACTAAAAGCAATATAATTGATAAAAGTAAATCCATTATTCTCCCTCTAACTCGATATTAATAATTTTTATATTCTGCCACAAAAGGAGGCTACTTATTAATATACCCATTCAGATATGTGGAAAACTTTTCTCTTTAATCGGATTCATTACTGTGTTGTAATCGATCCGCGTTTGAAAAGTGGGTGGCATCTGTTTATAATGTCTAACAATATCCACGTAACCGCCTCCTTTGTTTTGCCTTTTCTATAATTATAAAGGAAAATATTTCTAAAGGAGATTAAATAACGGAAAAATCAAATTCTTTTATTTAAGTGAGGACAATCTCAAAGTACAGGAGGCAAGGAAATACTTGGGGAATTATATACAAAATCTAATTAATCAATTACCCGAACTTAAAGTAGGACAAAGATTTATTCTTGGTATTGATGGCCTCAGTCGTTCTGGGAAGACGACTTTTACCAAAAGAATGAAACAGTCACTTGAGAAACAGAGTCTATCATTTCACCTTGTTCATATTGATGATTTTATTGTAGATAAAGATAAACGTTATCACACTGGTCACGATGAATGGATTGAATATTACCGACTCCAATGGGACGCGGAGTGGCTAAGAGCTAATTTTTTCAATCAATTAAAGAAATCAACTGAGTTACTCCTCCCTGCATATGACCCCACCACTGATAAGCAAAAATGGCAAGTAATCCAGATTCCAGCAACTTCCCTCATTATCGTTGAAGGTATATTTCTGCAAAGAAAAGAATGGAGAGCATTCTTTGATTTTATGATTTACCTAGATTGTTCCAGAGTAACTAGATTCAGCCGGGAAAGTAAGACCACACAGGAGAATATCGATAAATTTCAAAATCGATACTGGAAAGCAGAAGAGTATTATATAAAGAAAGTTACCCCGCTAGAACGAGCTGATTTGGTTATCAAGAATGATGATTAGATCTTTAGGATGGATCTAATTAAAACAGCCCTTCCGAACGATTCGGAAGGGCTGTTTAGATCGGTGAGCATCCTATTATTATTCAAATGCCTCATATACCTTTAATTTCTTTCCTTTAACAGTTTTATTCTTCATAGCCTGTAAGACGATTGGACCTTTATTGTTCAATATTTCAACAAATGTAGCCTGGTCTTGAATTGTGATAATTCCAATGTCTTCAGCAGATATGCCTTCAATTTTTGCAATTGTCCCCACAAAATCGACAGCTCTCAATTTCTTTTTCTTGCCGCCATTGAAAAACAGCTTCATAATTTCACTGTTTAATTCGGTCGTTTTATCTTCCTTTATCTCATTTTCGAACATTTTTGATTCGAAATTCGGCCTGCATTTTTCTACTTCTGCTTCAGTTGGCTCCTCTTTTACCTGAATAGCAAAGCCTATATATTCTTCTGTCTCTCTCAATAATTCTTCATCAAAAGGAGTTACAAAAGAAATGGCTACTCCCGTATGTCCCGCACGGCCCGTTCTTCCCGTCCTATGTACATAGGATTCCTTTTCCACTGGAAAATCGTAATTCAAGACATGTGTAATATTTTCAATATCAATTCCGCGCGCAGCGACATCCGTGGCAATTAAATATCGAAACTCACCCCGTTTAAATTGATTCATAACATCGAAGCGGTCCTCTTGATACATTCCACCATGAATTTTACCGCATGAATACTCCCATTTAACCAATGTATCAAACAGATTGTTTACCTGTTCCTGTGTGCGGCAAAAAACGATGCAGCTATCCGCATTCTCTATCGTCGTAACTTTCCTTAGCAGCTCCGCTTTCTTTTCATGCTTGACCCTATAATAAGAGTGTTCGATCAACTGAGTCGTCATCTCTTTTTTGTTAATTTCAATAAAGATTGGTTCTTTTAAATATTGATTGGATAGGTTTTGAATATCATCCGGCAATGTTGCTGAAAACAGCATGCTGATTCGTTCCTTAGGTAATTCATTTATAATGGCTTCAACCTGATCAATAAAGCCCATATTCAACATTTCATCTGCTTCATCAATTACCAAATAGCGAAGTTCATCAACATTTAATGTACCTTTTTGAATGTGATCCAACACTCTTCCAGGTGTTCCAACAACAATATGATTTTTTTGCTTAAGCTCCAGCTGCTGCTTAGCAAATGATTGCTTTCCATAAACAGCAGCTGCTTTAATCCGCTTAAATCGGCCAATATTCGTTAAATCTTCCTTCACCTGCGCAGCCAATTCTCTGGTCGGGGTTAGGATAAGTGCCTGAGGCTTATTTTCAATCCACTCTATATGATGGCAAATCGGGATTCCATACGCAGCTGTTTTCCCACTGCCAGTTTGTGCTTTTACGATAAGATCCTGATTACCAATCGCAATTGGAATCACCTTTTGCTGGACCTCTGTCGGTTGAAAATAATTCATTTTACTTAATGCCCGAATAATTTCGGGACTTATGTTAAAATCATTGAAGCTATGTTCAGTCATGTATGTTCCTCTTTTTCGGTTACTTAGCTGATTCTCCACTTGAGAGATGCTTTTATCCATTATACCTGATTGGCACTGAATAATCGAAATTAGAACGATACTCTAATCTCAGGCTACCGTTCTAAAACACTGTATAATAATGAATCACGCCAGCCTTCTCTCATGATCAAATGGTCGCGAATGATTCCTTCCCTAACCATTCCAACTTTCACCAACACCTTTGCTGAACCTATATTTCTTGGGTCACAGGTTGCAAATATACGATGCAGGTTCAGTTCCTTAAATCCAAATTCAATTAACAAAGACGCGACTTCTGTCGCCACTCCTTTTCCCCAATAATCCGGATTAACAATATAGCCAATTTCTCCAGCTTTATTAGTGAAACTTCGTATAGTAAGCTCTCCAGCCCCAATCATATTTCCATTATAAATAATTGCGAAGACAAACCTTGCTCTTGGTTTTTTTGTTGAATCTTCGATTACTTGGCTCACAAATTTTTTCGATTCTTCTTCCGTATTCGGTCCCCAGGGCTGGTACTGACAAACGATATCTTGTGATGCGTATTTATGTAGATCAACCCAATCACTACTAATCATTTCTCTCAGCATGATTCTTTCATTTGAAAGGCAGAATATATTTTCTATCGTATTTCCCTCCCTATCCTGAACCACTTCATTCTTCTAAAAAAGCAGCTATCTGGTCATGATAGCTGCTTAAAATTTATTCTTATTAATTTTGATATCTCAATACAGGCTTACGAGCAGCCAGTGCCTCATCCAAACGGCTGATTACCGTTGTATGTGGTGCTTCCTGTACAATTTCCGGATTCTCCTCTGCTTCCCTGGCAATTTGAATCATAGCATCAATAAAGCCATCCAGTGTTTCTTTTGATTCTGTTTCTGTTGGCTCAATCATCATGCATTCTTCCACATTCAAAGGGAAATAAATGGTTGGTGGATGATAGCCAAAGTCTAACAATCTCTTGGCAATATCAAGAGCCCGAACACCAAGTTTCTTCTGACGTTTTCCGCTGATAACAAACTCATGCTTACAGTGCTTATCATATGGGAGATCATAGTACTCTGCCAATCTTCTCATCATATAGTTTGCATTTAAGACAGCATACTCCGTTACTGCCTTCAATCCGTCTGGTCCCATAGACCGAATATACGTATAGGCACGGACATTGATTCCAAAATTTCCATAGTACGGCTTTACTCTGCCAATTGATTGCGGACGATTGTAATCAAGCTGATAGCCATTCTCTTCTTTTACAATAAGCGGTTTTGGTAAGAACGGAATTAACTCCTTCTTAACCCCAACCGGCCCTGAACCTGGCCCACCGCCGCCATGTGGTCCAGTAAATGTCTTATGCAAGTTAAGATGAACAACGTCAAATCCCATATCACCCGGGCGAGCCTTGGATAGTACAGCATTCAGATTGGCACCGTCATAGTATAGTTTTCCACCGGCATCATGAATAATTTCGGCCATCTCGATGATCTGTTCTTCAAAAAGCCCCAGTGTATTCGGATTTGTAAGCATTAAGGCTGCTGTATCTTTCCCTACAACACTCTTCAAATCTTCCAGATCTACTAAACCATCCGGACCTGACTTCACGGTAACAGTTTGCAATCCCGCAACTGTGGCTGAGGCAGGATTCGTACCATGCGCAGAATCAGGAACAATTACTTTTACGCGGTCAAAATCACCATTCGCCTCATGATAGGCACGAATCATCATTAATCCCGTCCACTCTCCATGCGCTCCCGCAGCCGGTTGCAAAGTGACTTCGTCCATACCTGTGATTTCCTTTAGACTTTGCTGCAAATCATACATTAACTCTAAAGAACCCTGTACAGCTTCTGCATCCTGCAGAGGATGAACATGTGCAAATCCATTTAGACGGGCAACATTCTCATTAATTTTCGGATTATATTTCATGGTACAGGAACCGAGCGGATAGAAACCGGAATCGACGCCATGATTTCTTCTCGAAAGTGCCGTGTAATGACGCATGATATCCAACTCGGATACTTCAGGCAGCTTTGGTTCCTCTGTGCGAATGAACTCCTCAGGCAAAAGCTCAGTTAATGCTGACTCCGGAACATCCATTTCCGGCAACGAATAGCCGATACGGCCCGGCTTGGTTTGTTCAAATATTAATGGCTGATCCTGTTTATTCATGGAAATCCCCCAATTCCTGTGCAAATCTATCAATCTCTTCTTTTGTACGCAGCTCCGTCACTGCCACAAGCATATGATTGGTTAAGGCAGGATAATCACAAGCTAAATCATAACCACCAATTATGCCTTTTTGTAGGAGCATTTTATTAGCTGCAGCTACAGAACCATTTAACTTAACAACAAACTCATTGAAAGAAGGTCCTTCAAAGGCAATTTCAAGTCCATTTGCTTTTAATTGCTCCTTTGCATAATGCGCTTTTTGGAGATTTTGAAGCGCCATCTCCTGCACGCCTTTCTTACCTAACGCAGTCATTGCCACAGAGGCTGCGAGAGCATTTAATGCTTGGTTAGAGCAAATATTCGAGGTCGCTTTATCGCGACGAATATGCTGTTCCCTCGCCTGCAAGGTTAATACAAACCCACGCTTCCCATCCTCATCAACCGTTTGGCCAACCAAACGTCCAGGTACTTTTCTTATCAGCTTAGAAGTAACTGCAAAATATCCGCAATGAGGTCCGCCAAATGCAGCCGGGATTCCGAACGGCTGTGCATCCCCTATGACAATATCTGCACCAAAATCACCCGGCGGTTTCAAGACACCAAGTGAAAGTGGGTTACTTGAAACAATTAACATTCCTTTATGTTCATGAACAATTTGTTCAATTTCAGCTAAGTTTTCGATTCGGCCAAAGAAGTTTGGATATTGAGTAATAAAACCAGCTACCTCATCAGTCATCATACCCGCCAATTGTTCTGTATCGGTCACTCCATTTTTACAGGGGACAACTTCAAGCTCAAGATATTGGCCTTTTGCATAAGTGGATAAAACAGCCCGTGATTCCGGGTGCACTGTCTCTGAAACAAGCAGTTTCTTACGACGTGTATGTCCTGCTGAGAGCATGGCTGCCTCGGCCAGAGCAGTTCCCCCATCATACATGGAGGAGTTCGCCACATCCATTCCGGTCAGTTCACAAATCATCGTTTGAAATTCAAAAATAGCCTGCAATTCTCCCTGGGAAATCTCCGGTTGATACGGTGTATAAGCGGTATAAAACTCTGATCTTGAGATAACGTGATCAACGATGACTGGCATGTAATGGTCATATACTCCCGCTCCAAGAAAAGAACTATGGGTCCTGAGATTGGCATTTTTCTCGGCCAGCTCAGTTAATTCTTTCAGAAGTGCTGATTCAGACTTTGCTTTTTTTAGCTTGTATTCACCCTTAAACCTTACTTTTTCAGGTATATCAGAAAATAAGTCATCGATTGATTCTACACCAATCGCTGTTAACATCTGTTCAGTATCCTGCTCTGTCATTGGTAAATAACGATGCTTCATTTTTTTACTCCTCCTGCCTGAGTGCGTTTATAAAATGGAGTACTAACAATTTTCGCCTTTAATCTTTTTCCCCGTATCTCAACCTCGACTACCTCATCAAGGTTAGCGAATTCTACATTAATCAGGACAAGGCCTACGTTTTTCTTTAAGGTTGGGGATTGTGTTCCAGTGGTCACTTCCCCGATGTTTTCATCCTTAACGAAAACCGGGTATCCATGTCTCGGAATACCGCGGTCAATCATTTCGATTCCGACAAGCTTTCTAGGGGCGCTATTTTCCTTCTGTTCCTTTAAAACTTCCTTACCAATAAAATGTTCTTTATCGGTTTTTACAGCGAACCCAATCCCCGCTTCGATAGGTGTAATCTCTGGAGATAACTCTTGGCCATATAAAGGAAGTTTTGCTTCAAACCGAAGCGTATCTCTTGCCCCAAGTCCACATGGAACCAATCCCTTATCCTTACCGAATTCTAAAAGATCTTTCCAAAGCTTCACTGTATCTTCGCTCTTACAGTACAATTCAAATCCATCTTCACCGGTGTAGCCAGTTCTTGAAACAAGTACACTAATGCCATTTATCATGACATCTTCACGAAAAGCAAAGAAACCAATGGTATTGAGATCTACTTCCTCTGCAAGGTTCTGTAATATATCAGCTGCAAGCGGTCCCTGTAATGCCAATTGCCCTATTTGTTCCGATATATTTTTTAGTTCTACATCTTCGCTCGCATGCTTTTTTAACCACTCAAAATCTTTATCAATATTAGATGCGTTCACAACTAACAAATAATCATCTTCACCTTTTTTATAAATAATCAGGTCATCAACCGTTCCGCCATTCTCATAGCACATAGCAGTATACTGTGCCCGGCCCGTTTTCAGCTTACTGACATCGTTGGTCATCATCAGCTGCAAAAATGGTAAAGACCCAGCACCCTTAATCATGAATTCGCCCATATGTGATACATCAAAGAGGCCTGCTTTTGTACGCACTGATTCATGCTCCTGTTTAATGCCCGAAAATTGGACAGGCAATTCCCAGCCGCCAAAATCAATTGTTTTTCCTCCGTACTCCCTGTACACACTGATCAGCGGAGTCTGCTTTAATTCTCCCATCCTTACCCTCCTAAAATATTCGTTTTATACGGATTCTCTTGCTTGTTATGCCATTTAAATGATTGCTTGTTAACTTATTAAGTAAAACGCCGCTTTTCCACATTTGACCGAAGCGATATATCCTTCAGCGATCCACGAAAAAAAGGACAGAAACCTCCCTTATTAGGGGGGCTCTGTCCTGATACCTGAAAGTTTACCGCCGGGTAACGTACTTCGGCGTTTCCTCTTGGGTGGCTTCACAATAAAGGAAGCGCTCTCCAGAGATGCGTCCAGCAAGAGTCTCTGTACCTGAGAGATTCATGGATTCACCATTTGCTCCTTCGGTGCCGCAAATACGGTCTCTCCCCTTGCCTTCATTCGCTCATATAATTATGTAAATTGGTCATACTAAACAAAAAGCAAGAGATAAGCCGTTTTCTAAATAGTCTTACATTTATATCCTACCATCAACAATTATCAGGTGGCAACATTTACGTTATCTCGATGAATGATTGGAAACTAAAAAAATATCAGTAACACCTCAGCTTTATTGGGGCAAAAAAATTGTTTAGGCGTCACTTAATAAATTCCTTATAATTTTCTGCCATCCGCATAAAGCATTTAATCAGATTTTAGCCGTAGATTAAACTCCTACTATTGTTTAGAAATTAATGACACCACCTATACCTATATAAGGTAAGAGAATTCTATTGAATTTAGTTAAATTACAATCAAGCATTTATCTAACTAGCTTAAATAAAGAAAGTTGGGATTCACATTGAGTTTAACACCAAAGGTCTATTTTGATGAAGATTGGGAAAAGGAGCTTGAGGAAAAGATTATGGAGGATGGCCCCTGGTGCAGCTACTCCCTTTTTAAACTCGGATTGGAGGCCGAAAAGCATAATCTGATTCCAGATTTCAACGGCCTCCTTGCACCAAAGCATTTATCAGGATTTACACCTTTAACCCATCAGCTCGAAGCTGCTACCGAAGTCATCGAAAGAATGAATGGTAAAGCCATATTAGCTGATGAAGTAGGTCTTGGTAAAACAATAGAGGCCGGTCTGATCTTAAAGGAATATATGATTCGGGGCCTGGCAAGCAAAATACTAATACTAGTCCCAGCCTCTCTCGTATCTCAATGGGCACAGGAGCTTAATCAGAAGTTTCACATACCAGCTGTCATATACAGAAAGGGGTATGGGTGGGATTCTGAATGTATAATCACTTCCATAGATACTGCTAAACGAGAGCCTCATCGTTCTGCCATACTCGAACAAACCTATGACATTGTCATCATAGATGAAGCTCACAAGTTAAAAAACAATAAAACCAAAAACTATGAGTTTGTACAAAAAGTCCAGAGAAAGTTCTGTCTACTGTTAACGGCAACCCCTATTCAAAACAAGCTAGAAGAAATTTTTTATCTTGTATCATTGCTTAAGCCAGGGCATTTGGGAAGTTATGCCAAATTTAATGAACGCTTTTCTGCTAAGAAACGTTCATTAAAGGATGATGCTTATTTGAAAGAATTGGTTAATATGGTGATGATTCGAAATAAACGTCAGGATACCGGCATTGAATGGACTAAGAGAAAGGTTGAAACCATTTTTATAGATTTCACCGAAAAGGAACAGGCTCTATATGATGGGGTTTCTTCATTTAGGAAAGAATTACCGGAGGGTATCGGGAGTACATTTTCTTCGTTAATCCTTCAGCGTGAAGCATGCAGCAGCAGGGAAGCCGTCTACTTTACGCTAAAAAATATGCTCGATCGAAACCCGGATGCCGGACTAAGCTTTAAGGAAGCCATACATAACCTTATCAACCTGGTCGAACTGGTTGATTGCAATTCAAAAGCGAAAAAAGCACTTGAATTGATTCATTCTATAAAAGATAAGGTTATCATTTTTACCGAGTATCGAGCCACGCAATTATATTTGCAGTGGTTTCTTAAGCAAAATGGAATCACTTCTGTTCCATTCCGCGGCGGATTTAAACGTAGTAAGAAGGACTGGATGAAAGAACTTTTCGAAAAACAAGCACAAGTCTTAATTGCTACAGAAGCAGGTGGAGAAGGAATTAACCTGCAGTTTTGCCATCATATTATAAACTTTGATTTACCTTGGAATCCGATGCGACTGGAACAAAGAATCGGCCGAATTCACAGACTTGGACAAACAGAAGATGTCCGAATCTATAATTTTGCGACCAGGAATACCATTGAGGATCATATTATGAAAATTCTCTACGAAAAAATTCAATTATTTGAACGTGTCGTTGGGGAACTTGATGATATTCTAACGAGGCTGGAGGTTAAGAATCTTGAAGAGCATTTAACTGACATCCTCAATAAATCAAAAACAGAGGGTGAGATGAAGGTTAAAATGGATAATCTCACGTCTTTAATACAGCTTGCTCAAGATCTAAAAAAGGAGATGCCTTCACATGCAGCAACAGGAAATTCTTGAGTTTCTCGTTCAATTTTTCACAGCCAATCAATGCGAAATCATCAATCAAGGGCCAGGTCATCTAACTGTGCAGTTGACAATTGATATGGATAAAGAACTGATGAACCGACCTTTTTATTGGCATTATCTCGAGAAAGTTGGCGGAGTGCCTAATCCGATGAGCTTAACGTTTATCCTCGACAAAGAGGCAGCTCCTCCTGATTTAAAAGGGGAATTCATACATTTCGGATCCCCTCGCCTGCACCAAATATTCGCATCTGCCCAAAGACTATCGAAGCATATCCGCTTATTTGAGGAGATTAAAGTGACTAGTGGTCAGATGCCTTTATTTCCTTGGTTAGGTGTAAATGTTAATATCTCCTATGAATGCGACCGAAAAAAGGATTTATTCTTTTCAATAGGATTGAACCTGATTAACGGTCTTTTCGTTGAAAATTTCATTGATTCAGCTGATAAACTGTCGCTTACACCTAAAATATCTGATTATACATTTACCCTTACACCAATTATTCGGTATCAAAGCGGATTGCATCGTATCAAAACTTATATCCAAAATAAAATTAATCAGGATGACCATGGGTGGGCTGATGAGGCTCTCGTGCGCTGGAATAAAGATTTGAGTTTACTGAACCATTTTTATGAGGATAAAAAAGAAGAGGAAACTCACATGTATGACCTTGAAAAAGAAGCATTACGAATGCAATATGAACCCAGAATCCGTGTCAGCTTCATAAATGGCGGCCTTTTTTATCTTAGCGGTCAGGCTATCTAAAAGAGGTATTTAAAGTTAAGGCTGAATTCTCGCATCAACTAAACAATAGTTTAGAATAAAGCTTAATCTTTGATGAAGATATAAAAATGAATACAAAAAAGCAGTGGGTTGCAAAAAAATCCACTGCTTTTTTAAAGAAACTTTATTACGCCTTACGTTTAAAGAGCATTTCAATTGATAACGGAATGATTCCGAACCAATGGTTCATTAATGGCGGCCGATCATCTCTATGATGACGGCGTTGCTCTTTACGTACTTCCTTTGGCTGCTTCATATACACTAACCACTGAATTGTTAAAAATTTTATATAATCATTTGTTTTCATCGACATTCACCCATCAGAAGTATCTCCATTTATCATGGATGTTATTCATTAATTTCTAAAAAAGATGGCTAGTTTATGGTGATTTTCATTAATATCTCTTCTGTAATCTCCATTTTTGTTTTTCTGTCCGTATGAACCTGTAAATCAGCAGCTAACTTATATAGGTTAACCCTCTTTTGATAAAGCTGCACTATTTGTTCCTCTTTATTTCCGGACAATAAAGGGCGTGATGAGTCAGTCTCGAGCCTTTTTATGATTTCTGTCGGATTGGCATGGAGCCAAATAACGGTTCCCTTTTCCTTCATATATTTCCGGTTGTCTTCCCTAAGAATGATACCCCCGCCTGTCGCAATGATACAATTTTCGATAGGTAATGATTGCAACGCCTGCTGTTCTAGGTCCCTGAATCCATCTTCACCTACTTCATCAAAGAGCTGCGGAATCGACCTTCCTGTACGTTCAACCACCGTCTGATCACTATCATAAAAGGGACAACGCATTTTTTCAGCGAGAGCCCTACCCACAGTCGTTTTCCCAGCTCCCATAAATCCAATTAAATAAATGGCTTTCATCTCTCTCCCCCTAACTCCTAACTATCTATCCATTTCACTACTTTCTTTGCTTCAATTGAGTACGTAATCGTCTCCCGTCTCACCGTATGATCAGTCTGAATATCCAATGAGATCTCATAGAACCCTCTCTCAAGCGGTTTTATATGATAGCCTATTCTTCCATTATAATAAATCCATTCCCCTTTTGTCTCAGGAACACTATCATCATCAAGCATTAAGATTGCAGCATGTGTACCCGTATCACCCAGATAGGTGGTAATTAACCATTCGGTTTGATACTTATGATAATTCACTTCCTGAGCCATATTTCCTATCGAATACATACAAATGATAAAAATAACCGAAAAAAACAATAAAGCAACAGGCATAAATATTCCACGTTCATTTTTAAGAAGGTTCAAATTTGTATCGTTTGAACAGCCGTTTTTCATACATATCACCATTTATAAGAGTCACAGATATGATCAGTGACTCTCCTTCTTTTTTAACATGAAAGCTCTTAATATCTTGAAGGACCATTTCATGCCCAGCGCCATCCACTCGCCTTCTTACCATATTATTATAGACTTCATATGTTATTTCTTCTCCACTTTTATCAAGTAAAAGGACATTGCTTTTAGGTACTCCAAAGTCTTTTGTCTTTTGAAATTCTCGTTCCAATTGACGTATAAAGATATTCCATTCCATCCTTGTATTTGTGTTCGTATCCCTGACATGCCAGTCTGTTATACTGGCAAGTGCACTCGTCATAAAGACACTTAATAACGAAAATAAACCAAGAGCAAATAATATCTCTACCAAAGTAAAGCCATCATCTTTCAGGCAGCTTTTCATACACTTTCTGTAATTTATCCTTTGAGTTGCTATACTCTGCATAATAAACGTTCCCTTCAAGATAAAAAGTATAGGCTTTCCCCTCAATCTCTGCTTGTCCAGTAAACAGTGGACGGCCGTTTATCTGATATTCATTTAAATTTTCAAACAATCTATTAAGAGCGGCTTCCTCCATTCTTAAGTCATTCTTTAGCGTAATGCTTTCCATATATGCCGGAAGCAATAAACAGCAGCATAAGATAAGTATTCCAAACGAAATCAGCAGGTCCAAGATAGCATATCCATGCTCTTTATACTTTTGATATATAAAATCTCCCCCTCCCTAATTGAAAGACAAGCTTGTATATCGTTTTACCATTTTTATCGGTTAAATAGATTGTTGTTGGATTTTGGATATTTCCTGCTGGAATATAGGTAATTGGCACATTGCCAACTTTTTTAAACTTGATTGATTCGGCCTTCTGAGTCGAAATAATATGACTGTTTGTTTTGTATGAGTAAGCTGAATATTCATTTTGGTCAGTTACAAATCTTAGTAAGACATACGTGTTATTTTCCATTGCATAGACCTGAGCATAGTAAATATCCTTCTCCAGTTGATTTAAAAATGCTTGCTGTTCATATGTTTCAAACATTTTACTTGTAACCGCACTTGCTATAGTCAGCATTAACGTCAGACATCCAAGTACAATCAACACCTCTACTAACGTAAACCCTTCTTCGTTCTTTTCCATTTTTATTGTCCCTGAAGAGTTACAGTCCCATCATCCGAAATCACCGCGGTTTTTCCTTCCGGACATTTAACATCCTCTTTTAAAAAACCAGAAGAGATAAGCTTCTCCATCGTCGGAAGCGTATCTTCCTTTAATTTATAGGCTTGTACCTGTCCCTCAACCATCTTTACGAATGCCTCGCATCCCTTACTATTAACTGCTTCCTGGTTTTTCATTACATTGGGTACTGTAATAATCAATAGAACTGATATAACCAGCATGACAATCAACATCTCAATCAAGGTAAAACCTTGTTCATTTTTGTATTTCATCAAAAACACCTTCCTATATCGTATTCATCAATGAAATCATTGGCATTAATATTGCCAAATACAGAAGGATCACTAAAATGGCAACAAGGCCAAACATTAATGGTTGAACCACCTTTATATATTTTTCAGTCTGCATCTCCATCTCATTTAACAGATATCTGCTGTAGTAAAGAAGTTCTTCTCCTAATAAACTATTTTTTTGCCCATGGCTGATTACTCGCTCAAAATCATTCATAAAAATTGTGAGATTCCCACTAATGCTTTCTAATGAATCTCCCTCCTGAAGACTTTTAATCATGTGATGGGTTATTTCCTTAACTAAACTTTTTGGATCCTGCTGACTCATAATCGTTAACGCATCAATAATCGAAATACCACCCTTTAATAATGAGCCCAGCTGCATAGAAAAATAATACGTTGTGGAAAGCTTTCTAAAAGAACGCAGGAACGGAATTTTATTCATCAGTAATTCCTGTTTTATTTTGGATAGTTTTTTTAAATAATAGTGGTATATAAACAAATGCATGGTTAGGAGCACAATGATAAAAAATGGAAGATAGTTAACGAGGGTTGCCAGTAAAACGGATAACTTTAAGAATATATTTGATTCCTGCCCTGCGCCCTGATACATACTTGAGAATTTTGGCAACAAATAATTTGTAAATACTTGCAGCAAGGTAAATGTAAAAACAAGTAGGAAGACTGGGTAATACAATAAATTTTTTAGTTTTGCGCGATCCTCACTTTTCTTAAGCCATATTTCGCCTCCATTCTGCAAGGATTTGGATAGCTGTCCGTGTTTTTCACCGTAGGATACTAAACCAACGAGCTCTTGTTCAAAATCGAGCCATTCTAAAAAGTCCCTAAAAGTATGGCCATCTTTCAATAGTTCCAATGCATCCTTAATTTCTTCTCGATACTTCTTTTTTCCATGAATAAGAGAAAATTCAATACCCTCATAAAGAGTAAAGCCATTCTCCAATAAATCGCCCAATTCCTGAAGAAATCTCGCCTGATCCCTGCAAGACCATCGGGACTTTAGATTACTCCTCATGCACCCACCTCTCATACTCTTTTTGATCCACAAATCCATAGGCAACAGCCTTGCTGATGAGAGAAGATAATTCCGGATAATGAAAGTTCACATCATCTCCCTCCATCTCTGCCCAAACCTTCGCCAATTCATTGCCATAAATCATTTCATGCACACTTACCCGCCCTCTGCTCTTTTCCATAAGGCAGTACGGTGAGCATTCACCCTTACAAAAAGGACAGTGCAATTCCAATAATCTTTGGGAGGTTACACCTAAAAGAGTTTGCTTTGCCTCCTCCTTGTCTATCCCAAATTCCAAAAGCCTTCTAACTGCACCCAATACATCACTGGCATGCATCGTAGTTAAGATTAAGTGGCCTGTTAAAGCGGCGCGCACCGCTATTCTGGCCGTTTCAGCATCCCTGATTTCTCCAATCATGATAATATCGGGATCGTGGCGCAGGGCAGCTTTCAAGCCTACTGAATAACTGATACCGGCTTTTTCATTAATCTGGACTTGAATGGCATCATCGGACTGATGTTCAACAGGATCTTCCAGTGTAATAATATTTCGGTTAACGGTATTTTTGGCATGATGGAGCATGGAATATAAAGTTGTAGTTTTACCACTTCCAGTCGGTCCACAGATGATCATTAATCCATGGGAATGTTTAAGCATGGAAATTAACGTAGTTGACATTTTTGGAAATAAGGAGATTTCTTCGATTGGGAGAGTTTGTAAACTTGGAATAATACGAATGACGAGAGATTCAGAGTATGGGGTAGGCAAGGTGGATAATCGGAGACCAATCCATTTATTTGAAACAAACATCGTTAAGGCCCCTGACTGAGGACGTCTTTTTTCTCCTATATCCATGCCGGCCATAAATTTAAAATGAGAGATGAGTCGTTGGGCCCTGTCTCTTTGGTAACTGCCTTCTGAAAATAAGCGATTGTGAATCCGATAGTAAAGATGGGTTTTCTTGCGTTGGGGAACAATGTGGATATCTGAGGCTTTGAATTTTACTGCTTCTGTTACAACTTTTTCAGCTAACTTATCGATGGTGAGCAATTCTCGTTTCACCTCCTTATATGTTACTCTCTTATGTTATTAGACATTAATTTTTCAATCCCTGCTGGCATAACGAAAGTTTCAAAATCTGTCACAATTCGTCGTTAATTTGGGTAATTTTTCATAATCATGAAATATTTCATCCCTTTTATTCTGTTAACATATTTACAGATTAATTTTAAAATTAAGATAGTAATATATACATGTTAAATATTGATTTATCAAAATGTGGCTAAATTACAACATATGTTTCCAAAGAGTCAGAATAGCCAAGAACAGCATATCAATGCTTGATTGACTGTATTATAATGGAACTATTAAGGAGCGCGAGGTGGACCACAATGGACCAAACATTAAAAATTACCAATGTATTATCAGATCCGACCAGATACTATATTTATCAGCATATAGCTAAAAGGCACAGCGAGGTGACGGTACAGGAAATTGCGGATATATTTGAGATTCACCCCAATGTTGCGCGTTTACATTTAACAAAGCTCGAAGATGTAAATATGCTTGTTTCTGAAACTAAGAAAACAGGAAAAGGTGGAAGACCAAGCAGATTATATAGATTATCAGATGATGTCATACAATTAAACTTCCCTTACCGCGATTACCAACTGCTTGCAAAAATAGCCCTTCAGACAATGTTCTCACTGGGAGAAGCAGGTAAGGAAGCGTTATTCAATACCGGAAGATTATTTGGGAAAGATTTGGCTGAACAGCATATGAAAGGAATTGGAGAAAGTCAGGACAGCCTGTCTTTCGACCACAAACTCTCTATCATAAAAGATGCATCGACTACTGCTGGATTCTATCCGGAATTCATAACAGCTGAGGATCATTCAACCATTTTCTTTAGAATACACAACTGTCCTTTTAAAGAAATTGCCTTTGAGCAAAAAGAAGCCGTATGCGGAATGCATTATGAGTTTTTACGCGGTATGTTCAGCGTCCTTTTTGATTCAATCGAATTAATAGAAGAGGAAAATATGTTTGATCATGCAGGTTGCCAAGCTTGCACATACAAGATGCTTGCCGGAAATTAATCACACAATTCAGTCATCCTATTTTAAGATAGTTTACATTCTTTAACAATATCCTTATAATAGTAGTGATGGAATTATAAGGGGATAAGGGAGGTTAAGGAATGGACAGAATGTTCAGAGTATGTGGTTTCTGGACTGGAATTATGGCAGTCATGTTCTTTGTTGGCGGTATGCATACTACATCACTCATCTTTTTCGGTCAAACTGGTTTCTTTGTTATTTTAAGCTATTTAAAATTGTCTGAAAGAATGTACTTATATGTTTTCGGTGCTTATTTAACAGTTTTCTTTGCAGGGTTCACCTATTGGACAACGTTCATGATGACTCCTGGAGCGGGACATTAATTTACAGTAAAACCTTGATTGAGCTGGAGCAATCAAGGTTTTTTTATATTCTTAGATTGAACTAAAACACTGAAACTATCACTAATCCAGTCTCCCAGAACTAACTGTTTGATTTGTCTGTTGCGCCTGGCGACAGGAGAAAAAGGATCTGCATCCGCATGTGGAACCAGCTCATCCAATATCCCTTCCTCTAATAAAAATGACTGTTGTCCTCCCCAGTACTCTAGATCAAGCCCTCTTCTCTTCCCTTCACATTTAAGCAATGAAAAATTGACGGTACTCGTTATATCTGTTTCTCCTGGATTTTCGAGAATTGAGCCAATTAATTGATGGTCCTTAAATCCTCTTAAGGTACCGTTTTTTCGAGCAGGTATATAGAAATCCTCCATATCCATTCCATAATCTATTGTCATAAGGTATCCGCTCTTTATTTTGTCGACAATTTGCTCATAGGCAAGCATCATTGGACATGGCACCTCTATTCGATTGATAAACTCCGGAATACCCAACTTCTCTATAACGGATAAAATCCTCTGATTATTGAGATTTCTGGCGGTTTCAAATAGCTCTCCATTCTTTACTGTGACGCCTGCTTCTTTCCACTGATTTTTATCTTTAATCAAAACACGGACCGGAAAAGCATCAAAAAATTCATTTGAAAAAATGAAACCTTCTATTAGTGGCATATCCTTGATAGAATCTAACAAACGAATTCTATGATCCTTTGCCGCCGTATCTAAAATCAATTCTCGATGATAGGCACTGGATTCAACAATATAATAAATTGCATTAGATGCCAGCTCTGGGTTGTACAGTTCCAATCCTCTCAAAAAATCACATGCCATCTTCCCGGTGCCACCGCCAAGCTCACATATAGCGGGAGGCAGGTCAGATTCAATTAGCTTCCTTCCTGCCCATTTACCTATAAATTCACCAAAGACAGGGGACATACTCACCGAAGTATAGAAATCACCGCTACTTCCAATTTTATCTTTTCTCCGTTGGTAATAGCCATATTCAGGATGATACAATGCCAACTCTATATATTTGTCATACGGTAAAAATAAATCTTCTGTTTCCTCAATGGACCGAATGATTATATCTTTCATAAATTCACCCAATTTTGTAAATATTTCCACAACGGGCATTGACATCACATTATCCCTATTGTAAATTTATGGTATAACTTAAAATGGCCCCTCCCATTTTATAGGAAATCCCCCCTGACCCTCCTTATCTAATTGTTAAGGAGGGTCTACAATTAGTACACCTATTACCTTAAAAATGGATTATGATTCATCTCATCTTCAATGATGGTTTCCGGCCCATGTCCAGATAAACAAAGCGTATCTTTTGGAAGAGTTAATAATTTTTTATGAAGACTATCCATTAGCTGTTGATGATTTCCACCAGGTAAATCGGTCCGGCCTATACTCATATGAAATAATGCATCCCCTGAAAATACAATCGCCTCGTCCTTATCATAATAAGAAACACTTCCTGGAGAATGTCCAGGTGTAAACAGTACATTAAATGTGAAATCCCCGATTTTTAGAATACCTTCCTCTGAAATCACATTTTCTGCGGGAGCAGCCTTAATCTCACCAAGTTGGAAAAATCGCGAACCGTTCAAAGCTGGATTTGTTAACCATTCTGTTTCTTTTTTGTGTACATAAACCGGAATACTAAATACTTCCCGTACCCTGTCCACTGCCCCTATATGGTCAAAATGAGCGTGAGTTAAAAGAACTGCAATTGGTTTCCATTTCTTTTCACGAATGATTTGAATCAGCTTTTCTGCTTCCTCGCCCGGGTCGATGATTAAACATTCACCATCCTGCTTGGCATATAAATAACAATTTGTTTGCAAAGGCCCTAAAGGAACTCTTTTCCATGTTTTCTTCATGTCTTTCCCCCTGAAGTATCAGTTTAGTTTCTTTTATTTTACACAAGTGATGGTTTTGTATAAAGAGTCTTATACTTTATTGTTCCTATTCCTTCCAAATCGCCTATAATATCTCGACAAATAATCTGAAAAGAATTAAAATACTATTGAATGCATTTATTTTACAATTTAATGATTTATTGGGTTTTATTACTTAATAATTCCAGGGGAGGTAAATGAAATGGGATTGGTAATTATTTTTGGTTTAGTTGCCATTTTGGCTATTTTCGCATTAATCAGCGCCTTTAAAAACAAAAATTTCCTTGGTCTAGTATTCGCTTTGGGTACTGCCGTTGTATTTGGCTGGTTCGCCATCATGACCTTCATTAGAGACGGCTATCCTGCTGTACATTAATTATTGTATACGCTTTACATCTGAAAAAGAGGAATCCTTTAAACAGGATTCCTCTTTTTCGTTCAACAGTTCCTGTCTTCTATAAATAAAGACAAGCATTTAAAATTGGTTTTGTATCCCGATAAATTTGTTCAAATTGTGATAAAGGAAGAGGATTGATTCCTTTACCCAGCTCTAATGTAAATCCAGGCTTCTTGAACTGATCAATAAACCAATCCTTAAAGCCTGCATGGCTATCAATATAGCGAACGGCCTTGTAGCCTGATCTTGCAGTAAATTCCATAGCCATAACAGAGGTGATTTCCGGCTCTTTTTTCTCATATCCCCAATAAAATTCTTCTCCCTGAGTGTGCAGAGAAACTACACGATCGAACCCTTCCTTCTGCACAAGTGCAACCAGTGATTTCACTTCACTTTCTGTTAATGGCTCGATTCCAGGAAAATCTCTTGCTGCTGGTTTTTTGGGCCGTTTTCTCTTTTTCTCAATCTCCCAGTTTGCCGGAAATTGATTATTTAAGTCAATTCCTCTAATATTCGCTTTCCAGCCTAAAAATTCTTCTCTTCCATCATTCATCCTAATTAAATCTTTTTTCATTTTTTCAGATGGACCATTTACTACTAAATCTACACCATCAGGATTCACCATCATAACAAGTGACAAATCACACTCCAGGAATAGCTCCAATGCTGAACATTCTCCTAAATTTGTCCCCGTTGTTAATGCCAGTAAATAATCATTCAGCCACTTCATTAAAACCAAGCTAGTAATCCATTCATTCGCATGCATCGAGGCATTCATATGGACTTTTTTTGGACCAATACCAATTCGCAGTTCCCAAATATCCTGGCCAAGTTCAGATTTCCCGATAGATTTCATCTGCAGGAAAGGATAGATGGTTGTAAGTATTTCCATGTCATTCATGCATTTACTTGATGAATATGGACAAGTCTGATCCACAATACTATGTTGAATTTTCACAGGCAATCTAACAGATTGCTTCGGATTCTCTTCCATACTCTCCATTGAATTAGCTACCTGAATTCTTTCACGTTCTACAGGGTGTGTGATATCCAAGGACGATAACCTTTCCTCCCTTGTCCAATATCCAGGTATATGAACCATATCGCCAACAGATAGCTCATTATTACTAATATGTAAATTACATTCCCGTAAAAGTGCGATCGGTATAGAATACAAAACGGCCAATCTCGATAATAAGTCAGGCTTCTTTATGATGACTTCCATAGAATCACATCCTTTTCTACTCATTTTATGAATACTCCGATCAAAAAATACAGAAGCTAACAGATATTATGTATAGATTCGTAAAAAACAGCTTGATTATAGTTGCCTTTAACTGTATAAGCCTTTTTAGTATGCCATTTAGCGGGGTATGGGCTGGGGAAAGGCAGGGTGTAGATGGGGCATAGGTGTTTCATAGGTGGGGCATAGCTGCTTTCCTACACACTTCACCCACCTTTCAGGCACTTTTACCCCGGTATAGCTGGAGCATAGGTACTTCATAGGTGGGGCATAGCTGCTTTCCTACACACTTCACCCACCTTTCAGGCACTTTTACCCCGGTATAGCTGGAGCATAGGTACTTCATAGGTGGGGCATAGCTGCTTTCCTACATACTTCACCCACCTTTCAGGCACCTTTACTACCCCGGCATATGGTTTGGTGCGGCTATCTCTGTCCTTTGACAAGTACCTCCTACATCCTCACTCAACTATCCAATTCAAACCGAATGAAAAACAGTTGGGTCAACGAAAAAAAAAAGGCATTAACCCGTATTGGATTAATACCTAATTAATTGATTTAGTTAAAAATATCCCGTCAAAGAAAACAAATTCAAAAGGGCGAATTTCATTTCCTACTGACTAATTGTCCGCTCACTCTCCCATAACCATTTAAACCATCTGCCGTGCCCGTCGGTTTCTGCAATCGTATTTTTGTTCAGAATGCCATCCAAATAATAATCCAGATGCAAATATCTATCTTGAATATTATTATAAATATGAAATACCTCTCTCATCTTCCCAATATCCTTGATTGTTTCCAACAGATGCTTTTTCACATCCATTGGCATTTGGTTAGCAACATGTGTATGAAAAATACAAACAGCATGATTCTCTGGGATATCCTGTATACAGTCAGGTAATAGATCAGCGCCATCACCATTTATCAATCTTAAGGAACTCCCCTTCACATAGGCTGCAGCTTTTTCAAACATAGACAGCCGCTCCGCATGCTCGGGCCATATTAAGGATTTAAGCCACAATTTTTCGTCCTCAACATTTAAATCAACCGTATGTAAATCCAAGCCAATCCTAATTGAAACTGGCGGGGGCATGAAGGGAAGGTTTGGTACATTTTCTCCTTTTATTTCTGCTGAAATTGTAAGTTTAGATTCTGAATTTCCATAGGTACTTTCTTGCCCATATGTATATGAATAGTGATCCCAAAGAAGCTGTAATCCTGCACTTGTTCCAATTTCAATAAGTGCCAAGGGTTTCTTTGCTATCTCATGAACAGTACAAAAGGCGGGGTACAGGTATGCACATCTTCGCACTTCATTGGTTTGAACCCGTCTCGATCTAAGAATAAATTCAATCTCTTCTCGATAAGTAAAGCAAAAATCCCTAAAAGGTCCATAAGATTCCATATATGCTTTCGGATACTCAACCAAACTAGGATAATACTCTTTCAGTGAATGTTCTTTACCCTTTAACAGAAGATAGTGGACAGCACCGAATAAGAGATTTGGTACTGGCTGACCCTCCCTCGCATTCATACATATCTCTAAAAGCGCTTCATCTCCAGAAATTTTTATAGATAAGTGCTCGTATAGCCTGCTGGAGCCTATACATTCTCTTTCAGCAAAATTTATAAAGGTTTGAGAAAGAACACTATTAAACAATTGGAACCCCCCTTTTAAAACTAAATAATGACACCCTACTTGATCTTGAAGCTTCATTCACCTAATAGCTCATGTATAGCTCCCTCACGATACTTACCATTAAATTCGACATAAAACGGCTGAATGCTTTCGTCCAGACAATACTCGATTCTTTGTCTAAAATTAAACCACCTCTAAACTTTCAGGGCCGGACCCCTAATCAACAAAATTTCCCCAGCATCGTTTAATACAACCGTTGCTGCAGATACAATATGCTTCGGCACCCTCATCCCCCAAACCCTCTATCATCGGATTTTCATGTTATACTCATCAAATTAATTTCGACATATGGTTTTTATTTTCCTTTATAAAAACTTTTGCAAATAAAAAAGCACTTCAACAAAATACATTGAAATGCTTCCAAAATTAATTAAATTCTACTAAGTAATTAACGTTTACCTCAGCACGTGGACTCTTAAATCTCTTGTCCTAGTTGCTGCATGATTAAGCCCGCTGCGCCTATAACACCCGCATCATTACCAAGAGATGCAACTTTGATTTCAGTTGATTCCGCAACCCGCGGAAAGGCAAATTGCTTAAAGTATTTCTCAATTGGTTTTAAAATAATGTCCCCAGCTTTTGAAACACCACCACCGATTACGATGATGTCGGGGTTAATCATATTGCCCACATTGGCAGCTGCAAGTCCAAGGTATTTAGCTACCTCATCAAGGACATCCTGACTTGCCTGGTCTCCGCCTATAGCACAATCAACTACGTCTTTAGAAGTGATCAACCCATTTTCGTTAAAAACAATCGAGAGGTCCGAATCTGGTTTCTCTTTAATCTTCTCTAACGCCAGCCTTACGATACCGGTAGCTGAGGCAATCGTTTCAACACAGCCTGTTTTCCCACAGTTACAAGGAGCTCCACCCTCTGGCTGAACCGTTATGTGACCGAGCTCACCAGCTGCCCCACTAATTCCATGCACCAAATGCTTATTAGTGATTACACCGCCACCCACACCAGTTCCGAGAGTGATACAGACTAAATCATTTGTACCTTTTCCTGCTCCCTTCCAAAACTCACCGAAGGATGCTACATTCGCATCGTTATCAACCACTGCAGGAATTCCTAATTCTTTTTCCAGCAACTCCTTTAAAGGAAAATCTCTCCAACCGATATTCACGGCCACATAGATTGAACCGTTCTCAAAATTAACTGGACCAGGAGCACCCATTCCGACACCTACTAAATTACCATCCTGCCATTCTTCCAATTTTGCCCTGACAGATTTGCCGATGTCAGAAACAATATGCAGACCATTTTCTTCCGTTCTCGTTATGATTTCCCATTTATGTACAATGGTCCCTTCTTTATCTATAAAAGCAAGCTTAATCGTTGTACCGCCAATATCAATTCCCAGTAACCAATCTTGTTTCCCCAGCATATTGATTCACCTTTTCGATTGTTTTTGTTTTAGCTGTTGCTTTTCCTTCTCATACTCTATTTCTTGTTTCAAGATTAAAATTGCCGTTTGATAATCTCTGATTTCAATCAATTGAGAGTGAAATAGCTCTCTTAATTCTCCTGCCATCATCTCTAGATCAGCTAATCGATCACCCATGTATATGATGGTTCCAAACCTCTTTAAATATTGTTGAATTTCATATACGGATTTCATTTTTGTCACATTCCTTCCTGCTTCTTTAGTATATCTGAATTTAGTTGTTCTCCTCAAGATACTTTCTTTCTGTATTCCGTCAATTGTGACATTTATAAACAAAGCATATGTATTTAGAGTTACACATATATTGCTTAGGACAAAGCATCCGTCTATTTATCATTTGACATCCATTTAAGAATATATACGTAAGGCAATAATCTAAAGTGAGGAGAGAATCCTTTTGAAAAAATATATTGGTTACCTAATAGTCGGTTTAGTACTCATATTTACCTTTATGTGGTGGAAACAGCTTTATATACAAAGGGATATAGCTGTTATTAAATATTTTCCACTTAATCAAAAGGCTGCGTTTATTAAAACAACCTCTTCCCTTGTCATGCCTAAGCAGGAAAAAGATACAGAACAGTACGATGTTGCGTTATCGACTGAATCTATTTTAAATCAAACAAGTTATCTCAGACAGGATTTCTCACTTCTTTTTCAAAACGGTCGTTTAAAAGAGTTTACAAAGAAATGGGAGCAGAATACAGATCGAATATCCCAAAAGACAACCGTAAAAGCTCATGAATCTTCTTTATTTCAAGTGGTTACCATTCATTATGCTGAGATTCATACGGAAAACGACAAGATTACCAGCTCATTTAAATTAACTGATAGTAATCTGTTTGTCATTGCTTCACGTTATGGACCAACCAAATCATTTCATTCTCCTGAAACCGAGGAACAAAAGGAATGGGCCTTTACCCTGTCTTCTGTAAGTAATTCCAGGCTGACTAAAGTGCTCAATCGCTATACAGATAACAAAAAGATTGATATTACAAGGTATCACGTAGTTCCCCTGACACAGTTTTCGACTGAAGAAAAAAGATTATTAGCCGGATATTCAGAGCAAAAGCGTCTGGAGATTACGGAAAAGCTATGGGAAGCTTTTTATTCCATTTATGTTTCAGGAATAAAAAAACAGGATGGTACAGTCATAAATCCGATAGACAGTACCATCCCCTTGATTTTGCGTAAACAAGACTCAAACAAACTAATTATTCTTATTCAGGATAAATCAGGCAATATACATGAATATTATCAGCAGCTGCCTTAAAGTAAGATAACTATTCGGAATCAAGCTCATTCAGCGTTGTTTTATAATCTTCATTATCCGGTTCCTGATAAACTGCTATTTGGATATAATCTTTAGCTTTATCGATTTGTCCCAGTTGCCAGTAGAGCAGTCCAATATCATAATATGCTTCTGGAAACACTTCTTGCTGTTCAATGGCTTTTAGAAAATACGTCTCAGCCGCTTTCAGATCATATTGATGATACTTTATATATCCTGCTAAAAAATATGCTTCTGGAGCGTCTTCTTCCTTTAGATAGCCTTCGATAAGCTCATAGGCTTTGGCATATTCCTTAGAATTCACATATTCATGAGCAAGAGTGACATCATTATGATATTTATGGTCAGATTCATTTGATGAATACCCATATACTAAAGCTCCTATTGTTAACAAAACGGTCAGGAGCAGCGCACCCATTTGCACGGCAAGCTTAGGATTTTTCGGCAATCTGACAATCGTTGCTGCGAGGAATCCACCTATTAAACCGCCGATATGGCCGGCACTATCTATAGCATCTGCAGAGAATGTAATAACCAGGTTGATGGCCAAAATTACAATCACATTCCATCCCATTGTTCTGAAAAAGAGATTGGGGTGGAGTATACCAAACAATAGCAAGGCACCGAGTAAGCCAAATATCGCACCACTGGCACCGGCTGATAGATTGGGCATCAAAATAAAACTTGCTACCGAACCAATAAAGCCTGCAAAAAAGTAAATAACCAGAAATCTTAAGCTTCCATAAATACGCTCAACAATAACTCCGACAAAATACAAACTTAAGGTGTTCAGAATCAAGTGTGTAAATCCAATATGAAGAAAGATGGGTGTGAAGAATCTCCACCATTCCCCTTCCATAATCAATGGGTTATACTTTGCACCAAATTGGATGAGGGTTTCAGTGTTTGTACTTCCGCCACGCATCTCGAGTAAAATAAACACAAGAACTTGGATGGCCATTAACAAGTATGTAAAGATTGGTTTGCCATGGCTAAAGATTTGTTCATCTTGTTTCTGCTTTTGGTAAGAAGCAGCCAAAGCATCTTCTTTAAGATGGTTAATTTCATTTTCTTCTATAAACTCATAATCCCTGTTGACCACTTCCAACGGAAACCCCAGAAAGCTTTCCAATTCCGTCAAAGATTCTTCCATAGCCTCTGTTTGAAAAATCATGGTATCAATCGTAATTTTTGCACGACTTTCGTTTGAGTATCTTCCAAGGACATCCGAATAATCATCAACCGGAGCATATTGACTAACATAAATGGTTTTAACAGTTAGTTCCTTCCTGGAAAGAAACCTACGAATCTTCTCTGCATTCTGCAGTACAAGATTTCGGTCACGCTTCATATTATTGGACCAATCCAAATCTTCTCTTTTTATACGGATTAGGGGATCTATCCGACTCGACTGATTTTCAAGCCATATTTCTTGCTGATCAGTGGATGCAGATATAAATCGATACCCTTTTTTCGTAATCAATTGATTGATAAAGGACCAATAGATATATTCTTCTTTAAAACTCACGGATTCCCCTACTTTCTCTCCCTAAAAAGTTTCTATATCTATTTTATCATTACGTAAGAGGAACAGAAATAATTCCTCTGGTCATTATGTTTGATCTTGCACAGTTTTAAAAATTGGCAATTCCATTAGAACGGCTATAAGGATGTTGCGCAGTACTTGATTCTTCATAATGGAAGACCTCTTTTGAAACACTATATACCCTATTATGCCAGATACGAAAATAATTAAGAATTTATTCATGTAAAAATCCCTCCTGTATTACCATATAGTTTGGTGAACAGGAGGGATTTTTATTCTACTTATAGTAACTGATCAAGAATTGGATTCATCGTTTCTTTTAATACTTTAACAGAATGTGAAAATTTCTCTTGCTCATCATCTGATAATTTCAGTTCGAGGATATCAGAAATTCCTTCACGGTTTACTATCGCAGGGACACCTACATACACATCTTCTTGTCCGTACTCCCCATCTAGGAAGGTTGACACTGTCAAAATGCTGTTTTCATTCTGAAGGATGGCTTTTGTAATACGAACCAGACCCATGGCAATTCCATAGAATGTTGCACCTTTTCGATTAATGATTTCATAAGCTGCATCACGTACATTAATAAAAATCTTATCCAAATCTTCCATGGAATGATTAGGTTTATCTTTAATCAGTTCGTTCATATTCTTTCCGCCTACATTGGCATGGCTCCATACAGGTAATTCTGTATCCCCATGTTCTCCAATGATATAGGCATGGACATTTCGAGGATCCACTTCAAAATAATCGCTTAACATAAATCGAAATCTGGCCGTATCAAGAATCGTACCAGAGCCAAGTACGCGATGTTTAGGAAGACCTGAAAATTTCCATGTTGCATATGTAAGGATATCAACTGGGTTCGCAGCCACAAGAAAGATCCCATTAAATCCATTAGCCATAATTTCTCCAACAATGGATTTAAAGATTTTCATATTTTTTTCAACTAAATCTAAGCGTGTTTCACCAGGCTTCTGATTCGCTCCTGCAGTTAGAACGATAATGTCTGCATCTTTACAGTCTGAATAATCTCCGAACCAAATTTTCGTTCTATTCGGTGCAAATGGAGTTCCATGATTCAAGTCCATTGCATCGCCTTCTGCTTTATCCTTATTTAAATCAATTAAAACAAATTCTTCAGCAATTCCCTGATTTAACATAGCGAATGCATAGCTGCTTCCAACAAAACCTGTACCAACAAGGACAACACGATTTACATTCTTTTTCATTAACAAAAACCACCTTTTCACACTGCATACAAGCTCTTTATACCCTAGTATTATGTGATACTATACCAAGTTATTATACAAAAAATAGTGCTTATCAGAATTGAGCTTAGATTTACAGTTTCGTTATTAATCCAGTTAATTCCTTTCCTTTTAACAGTCCGTGTATTGCAGTGCACTTTTTTCTCCGTATGAACCGAACAAACTGGGCATATATATTCGACTTGCAGGAAAGCCCCCAGTAAGGTATCCAGAATACTGCCCAGAAATCCGAATGCACTCAGTAGGAGAATTGTTGAAAATGACAGATTAAACAGTATACCTGCTATTACTGCAATGAATATGGAGCCAAACAGCCCGGCCAGAGTTCCATGGACTGAGACTGCCCCTGAAGTACCCCGTTCACATCTTTTCAAACTGATTATATGGATTGGGTCAGATTTACTCAATACTCCAAGTTCAGATGACCATGTATCAGAAGTAGCTGCTGAAATTGATACGATAAAGGAAATTAACCAAATATCAGAACCGTCAGATATAAAATAAAGTAAAGAACTTATACCAGCAGGACCGCCATTTACTGCTACCTGGGCCCAATTTCGTCTGCTTCCGTTTGCTAATTTTTTATCAATACTCTGCTTAATTCTTTTTTTATAACTGGAAAACAGACTAGATGAGGAAAAAAACAAACCAATTAGTAGTAAACCTTCCCATCCAAGTCCTATAACAATTAAAGCTCCCAAAAGAAATGCTGCGAGAGCACCGGATTTACTCAGAGCTTTAAGCCGATATGCCCCGTAGGAGCCGACAGCAACAGCGCCGTAAATAATTAAGTTACCCACAATTTATTACCCCTTGTTCTGTGAATAGATAGTCGACAGGGATGTCGAACTCTTCTGTATGGATATCATCTCTTATTTGCATCATAAACGCCAGCGAAAGTTTGATTCCATAAAATGATGCCAAATAACGATCATAATAGCCGCCGCCAAATCCAATCCGATATCCAGTTGTTGAGAATAGGAGTCCCGGAACTACCATTATATCGATTTGGTCGGATTCTATCTTTTGTGTTTTATCCGGTCTGGGCTCTTTTAAACCACTATAAACTGACTCAAGTATCGTATTTGGACGATAGTCATAAAATTCCATATGCTTTGTGTGTGGATAGCATTTTGGAATCACGATATTCTTTTTCTCTTTCCACGCTCTCTCGATAATCTCTTTCGTTTCAATCTCAGGATGCCGAGAAATTGTGATTCCGATTGTCTTTGCATTCTTCCATATGTCATGACTAAATAAGTATTCAACAATTTTAGATGTATATGTATCCCGCTCGTATGACGGAAATTCCGCTAATAAACTCCGATAAGTCGATCTTAATTCTCCCTTTAACATTGCGTTAAATCCCCTTAAATTCTATATAATCCCAAAAAAAAACAACAGGAGAGAACCTCCTGTTGTTTTATTTTGTTTCGCGGTGTGCAGTTGTACGCTTCTCTCTTGGGCAATATTTTTTAAGCTCAAGACGATCAGGATTATTACGTTTATTTTTTGTGCTGATATAATTACGCTCACCGCACTCTGTGCAAGCTAAAGTAATGTTTACACGCATGTGAGTCCCTCCAGTTCATTCAAAACTTCATTTTATACGACTTTTCTATAATATCACCTTTCACTAATAAATGCTAGTCTGATTTTTGACCAAGTAATCAAACAGCATGACTTCCTCTTTATTCTTGCCTGTAATTATCCAATTAGAAACCCCCATTTTCACTCCGGGCTCCACTAGAAGCTTGTACATCGTTGTACAGACAACTAGACCTCTGGCTAAAGGAGAGTGGATAATTTGGCCATTTTCCATTAATTCGTACACCGCTTTTTTATGTTTTCGTTCCATTATCGATATAGATGCACAATCATTTCCATTTAATAAGCTTATCGTATTCTTACCATATAAATAGATTAAAGAATCCGCAGGACTATAAAAACTTGCTGATACTTCACTAAAGGCCTCATGAACAAAAAATATCTTAATTTCAAGTGGTCGATCCCCATCATTTTTGCAGACTACATCTACTCTATCGAAATAATCATTATTTGTTAACTGTACTGCAGCAGATATCCCCTCTTGATCTTGATCGTTTTTGCACCAAAGATAGGGTACGATTAATCCGGATTTATCATCAACAAGCCTTTTACAGCTGGCTTTTTTAGTACTTTTATTTAAAGAGTCTAACTGGTCCATGCGGTACCACCCCTTTCATTTATCTTACCTGCTTTAGCGAGCCACTAATATCTTCCATTAAATCCTAACACTCCCTGAACTAGATGACAATGAACGCATATTGTCGAAGAACCACTACCTACTTCCAAATTATGAGCAACACTTCCTTTTTCATATATTTTTACCAAAATCCAGTGAAAATTGTTGTACAATAGGGATTGTAATTTAATTTGGGAGGGTATTCATGATAATCATTTTGATTTGTTTATTTTCTCTATCTGCCTTACTGTTCTTACTATCGTTATTTTATAAAGGACAGGAAACTAAAGTAGAAAAAGAGATTGAACAGCTTTCATTAGAGCATGTACAAGAAATGTATATAATTAAAAAACGAATTCGTGCACTTGAGGAGGAAATCCTGCACGAGGAATCGTTTTCGGAGGTATCTTTTTTAACTAATTCCTCGCCCATACACGAGGTTATTCAAAATCAGGTCATTCATTTGTACAAACAAGGATTATCGATTGAACAAATTTCCAGGCAATCTGCATTATCAAACAATGAGGTAATTAGGAGCCTTGAAAGTCAGGGAGGCGATCTTCATTGAACCGACTATACATATCTGGAGCAGCTGCAGGTATTTTTTTAGCCACAAGCGTATTTACGGCATATTATCTTGCCACAGATGAATCAGCAGCTAAAAAGGTGCCCCTTTCAAGCGAGGACGCTCAAAAAACTCTACAGGAGGATGGTTATCATGTTTTATCAAAAAGTGAGTGGGATGACTATCAAAAGAACCTTCAATCTATTAATCAACTAAAAACAGAAAATCAACAAAGTAATAAAGAAGAAACTGTAGCCATTAGATTATCGATTAAGCCTGGAATGGCTTCCGACGAGATTATCAGCCTATTAAAAGAGGAGCGCGTGATTGAAGATACCGATAAGTTTTCTACCTACTTGAATAATCGGGATCTCACAAAAAAGATTCAGACTGGGACCTATACAGTTTATAAAAACATGGACTATGCTGCCTTATCTGCCATTTTAACGAAGGGTAAATAGTGCATCAAAGTGGCAGCTTTTAAACTGGGATGACCTTTGCAATAACATCCCAGATTTTTCTGTTTTGATCAATACTCTCTTCCCCTGAATCGATAATATCGGCCTTTTCAATTAAATTATTCATCGCATGATCAACAAAGCCGGGTAAAGGCAGTTCTTTTATAGCTTTGGCCATTTTTTCTGGATAAATATGACCATAGATTTCAATAGCCATAGAGAGCTCAGATACCGATAATTCCCTTCCGTATTTCTTTTGATAGTTTGCTTTCAGTTTCCTTGCCAGCTTAATGGCTGTTTTAGGGTTTGGGATGATGGATTCCAATTCTTTATTATTGTCTATATGAACAGCTTTTTCACTCAGAAAATAGGTTATAGGTACTCCGTCCACTTCTACTGTCTCTTTTTCCTTCATTCTCTAATCCCCCTTTTATTAATAAATGTTATTTTCTTATATCCAAGTCACCAATTTATAAACCTCTTTAAGGATTGTCCGTTAGTCGGATAAAGCTAGAATTTTAATTAAACGCTTTTTACAACCTCAATAAAACTGTTATACATACTTATCCACTTTTCTTCATAATATGTACAAGTTACTAATACATAAGAAGATGGAGTGAAAGCGTGAGCGGACATATTATGTTTAGTTATTTTTTGTTAGGAATAACATTGGCGGCACCCATTGGTCCGGTTAACTCAGCCCGAATTGATAAGGGGATCAAAAACGGTTTTTTACACGCCTGGGTAGTAGGCGCAGGATCTATGATTGCGGATGGAATATTCATGTTATTGGTCTATTTGGGTTTTGTACAATTTATTACGATTCCATATGTCCAGATTTTCCTTTGGCTCTTTGGAGGATTTGTTCTTATTTATACCGGAATTGAAAGCATTTTGAGGGTCCATACACTTTCATTGGAAGATTATCGTACGAAAGACTCGTTATCGAAATCTTTTTTAACTGGATTTATAATGTCCATTACAAGTCCATTATCCATCCTCTTTTGGATAGGAATATATGGGTCGGTTCTCGCTAAAACAGTTACTTCGTACGGTACAAGCTCTCTTCTCGTGTACAGCTTGATGATTTTTCTCGGGCTAACTTTTTGGGACATTACCGTTGCCTTTCTAACAACTGGGTTCAGAAGATTTCTGAATGACACTAGCTTGAAAGCTATTTCAGCCTTTTCTGGAATTTCTCTGGTCGGTTTTGGAGTATATTTTGGTTTTCAGGGCATAAAGACATTATTTTTTTAAGCATTAAAAATAGGCACAAGAAAAAATGGAGTTCCCTATATGGGAATCTCCATTTTTATTATCACAATTCTATTCATTTAAATGATAGTGTCTTCCTTTAATCATATAAAGGGTTTCTTCCGCCATATTAGTTATATGATCGCCTATTCTTTCATAGTGGCGGACAATAAACAATAACTGAGAATTTTCGTTAACCGTAGCAGACTCAGGATGCTTCATTTCAAGTATTTTACGGATTTCCTGTCCATATAAATCATCCACTGTATCATCGAGCTCTGCAAGTTCCTTAGAAAGGACAATATTTTCCTCCATAAAGGATTTATTGAACATATCAAGCATTTTCATACAAGTAGCGTGCATTTCGCCTACAGCCTCATTAACAAAGGGCTTTTCTTCCTTTGATAATCTAATCGCAGTTTTGGCAACATTCTTTGCATAATCACCAACCCGTTCAATTTCAGAACCGATTTTAATAGCTGAAACAATATGCCTTAAATCCGTTGCAACAGGCTGCTGCTTTGCAATCATCAAGATAGCCAGTTCATCAAGCTCTTCTTCCATTTTATCAAGCTTTTTATCATCCTCTATAACAGAAAGTGCTAGCTCTACATCATTTTTCAGCAATGCTTGGTACGATTTATTCAAGGCAGATGAAGCAAAACGTTCCATATCTATTACTTTAAGCTTTAATTCCTTTAGCTCGCTCTCGAATTTTTCTCTTAAAACCATTTTTTATTCTCCCTTCAAAATGATCTGGCTTATCCGAAACGTCCTGTTATATAATCTTCTGTTCTCTTATCATATGGGTTTGAGAAAATCTTATCTGTCTTGTCATATTCAATGACTTCACCATTCAAGAAGAAGGCAGTTTTGTCAGATATACGAGCTGCTTGCTGCATATTATGCGTAACGATAATAATACTGAATTTCTCTTTCAACTCTTGTACGAGTTCTTCAACCTTTAATGTTGAAATTGGATCTAATGCGGAAGTCGGTTCATCCATTAATATCACATCAGGAGAAACGGCAAGGCATCGTGCCAAACAAATACGTTGCTGCTGTCCGCCTGATAGTCCGTTGGCGTTTGTATGCAATCGATCCTTAACTTCGTCCCAGATTGCTGCACCACGCAAGCTTTTTTCTACAATTTCATCCAATTCTTTTTTGTTTTTAATACCATGTATTTTAGGTCCGTATGCTACATTTTCATAAATAGACTTTGGAAAAGGATTTGGCTTCTGAAATACCATTCCAACTTTTGTCCGTAATTCTTCCACTTGAAAATCTTTATCAAAGATATTCTGTCCCCGGTAAAATATATCACCAGAAGTACGAACACTTGGAATAAGTTCAATCATTCTATTTAATACTTTAATATAAGTAGATTTCCCACATCCAGATGGGCCAATAATGGCTGTAACCTCATTTTCATTAATGGCAAGATTAATATCCTTTAAAGCATGGTGATCACCATACCACAAATCCAAACCCTGTGTATCGTAAACAAGTTTACCAGACTTTTCCGTATTAGCCGGGTTGGCTTCTTTTAATTCTATCATCTCAATTTCCCCCTTGGTAATGGTGATTTCACTTAAGACACAGATGCCTTTTGTTTTGTTTTACTTTTGCCGCCTTCAAAATGTTTTTGGATAATTTTTGAGAATAAACGTGCAAGGAGATTAAAGATTAATACCATTATAATCAATACTGCTGCTGATTTAGTCGCGATTGCCGTTGCATCCGGAACAATTCCTTCAGAATTTAATTTCCAAATATGAACAGCCAATGTCTCTGCAGGTCTGAATATATTAAAAGGATTAACCGGACTTGTTAGATCGGCTGCTGTATTCAAGATTGGTGTTGTCAATCCTGCTGTAAAAATTAACGCTGCTGCTTCACCAAAAATACGACCAGCTGCCAGGATAACTCCCGTTATAATTTGAGGCATTGCTGTAGGAAGAGCAATTTTTACAATTGTCTGCCATTTGGTAGCCCCAAGTCCCAGACTGGCTTCTTTAACACCGGCTGATACCTCTGTAATTGCCGCTTCACTGACACGTGTTAAACTCGGTAAATTCAGAATCGTAATTGCTAGTGCCCCTCCGATAATGGTGTACCCCCAACCTGTAGCTGTGACAAATACCAATAAACCAAATAAACCAACTACAATGGACGGGAGAGAGGCCATCGTATCAATGCATAATCGGATAAACGTTAATAACTTTCCGGGTTTGGCATACTCCGCCAAATAAATACCTGCGCCTAAGCCAAGCGGTACAGAGATTATCAGAGTAATAATTAACATATAGAAAGAGTTAAATAGCTGATATCCGATTCCCCCACCAGCATCCATATTGCTAGAACGACCAGTCAGAAAAGATGGGTCCCAGAAACCCCAGCCCTTTTTGAGTATTTCAAATACTAAATAACTCAATAAAATAATGACAAAAATAGCAACGATATAGAAAATACCCGTCCAGATTTTATTTACTGTTCTAGCGCTCATTTCTGTGCCCCCCTATTCCCGATAAAACGAATAATCATGATGAATAAGAATGACATGATTAAAAGTATTAGCGCGAGGCTCCATAATGCATTATTCCATGCAGTTCCATTCATTGTATTAGACATGTCCATCGTTAAAATTCCAGTTAACGTTGCCGTGGGATCATTTAAGCCAGTCGGCAATTTAACCGTATTTCCGATAACCATCTGAACGGCAAGTGCTTCACCAAAAGCACGTGCAAGCCCCATAACGATTCCTGTAAAGATGCCATTCTTTGCGGCAGGAATGATTACTCGGCTGATTGCCTGCCATCTCGTGGAACCGAGCCCATAGGAGGCTTCCAGAAGCTGTGGCGGGACATTTTTTAACGCATCTGTTGCCAAGCTTGCAATAGTCGGTAATATCATGATACTAAGTACAATTATCCCGGCTGTTAAACTGAATCCTACTCCGCCGAATGTGTTTCTAAGTAGGGGAACTAATAAAGTCACACCTAGCAAACCATAAACAACGGATGGAATACCAACCAGCAATTCCAAAACCGGCTGCAAGACCTTTTTTCCGAATTTCGGGGAAATAAAGTTCGTAAATATTGCTAGAGCTATTGCAATAGGTGCACTGATAACAATGGCACCAATTGATACAAGTATAGAACCGATGATAAATATCAAAGCTCCATATTTCCCATCATTGGGACTCCAGTTTGTTGAGGTCAACATCTCCACTATAGAGATATTACTGTTTGTAAATGACTGAATACCCTTTCCTGTAATAAAAACGATAATAGCCAAAGTTGTTACAACGATTAATAGTCCACATAATGTAACAAGAATCCGTCCGATATATTCACTTTTCCAATAGTTGATTGGTTTATGATCATTCAAGCCTTTTCGCTCCTTCCGGCAAACAGATGATAACCAGGCTGTTTGACTTCCTGTTTACTTCATCCTTGGAATTATTCTTTATTTTCTAGCTCTAACATTGGAATGTATCCCATTTTCGTAACGGTTTCGGCAAACTCATCACTCCTAATGAAATCCATATAACCTTTAACAGCTCCGCCTATTTCGCCTTTCGTTACCATATATTCATAGGACCAAAAAGGGTAGCTGTCATTTACCACATTCTCAATTGTGGGTTCAGCCCCATTAATAGTTACCGGTTTTAAGGATGAGCCTTTCCCCTCAGCGAGGTAGCTCATAGCCAGATAACTAATAGAACCAGGTGTGGAATTAATCGAGTTTTCTACAGCACCGTTAGAATCCTGAGTTGTTCCAACCCCTGTATTCATGCTGACATCCTTCATGATTGTTTTTTCAAAGGCATATCGGGTACCTGATGATTCTGGTCTGTTCACGACATTTATTTCTGAATCAGCTCCGCCAACCTCTTTCCAGTTTTTAATTTTTCCGGAGAAGATTCCTTGGATTTGTTCAATTGTTAAATTATCTACATTGGCATCATCATTCACCACTATGCCAAACGCAATACCGGCTACTTTATAATCGACCAGTTCTTCTGCTAATTTCTCATCTTCAATTTTATCTGCTGAAGGTAGATCAGAGTTTCCGATATTGACTGCACCACTCGCCACTTGATTTATACCTGTTCCGCTTCCACCGCCTTGAACAGTAACCGATACATTTGGATTTTTCGCCATAAATTCAGTTGCTGCTTCATCTGCCAATGGTAGTAAAGCTGTAGAACCAGCTGCATTTATGATTCCTGTGTATCCTTCTTCTTCAGAGCCGCTTCCCGCCTTTGCTCCTCCTCCATTATTACTGGTACAAGCTGCCAGCAATCCGATTATAAGTATCAAAGTAATCATAAATGCTGTTTTCCTTCTACGCATTTCCAATCCTCCCATATACTTTGGCTATTTATTTGTAATTTTTAATTTTCACCCTTTACATTTTCTATAGTAAAGATAAAGTTTAAATACTGTGTTAAAGAATTGTAAACGTAGTGTAAAAAATCAAAAGTTTATTGTAAAGATGACTGCAAAATCCTAGAAACCGCACTATTTATTTGTAATAATAATCCAAAAGAATGATACTTACCTAAATTATGCTGGCAGTAAATAAAAAAAGGTCTGCCCCATAAATCAAGGCAGACCCAATTTTCTATTAATCTTTTATTTTTGTTTAGCTCGTTCTTCTTTTAATTCATAATATTTTTCATAAACTTCTTTTGCGATTTCGAGGTTCATTTTATGTCCTGACGAATTTTGGTAAGCCCATGGTACTACTACACTCATGGCAATTTCCGGGTTATCGGCAGGAGCATAGGTAACAAAGGTTATATTATAGGTTTCTGGCTGTACAGTACCCTTTTCCCATTTAGGTCCATCATAAAAGGCTTCCGCTGTCCCTGTTTTACCTGCTGGTTTATAGTCAGCATTTCCAAAATAAGAGTAGGCGGTTCCTCCGGTGGATTGGGTAACTTGTCTAAATCCTTCCTGGACACGTTCAATCCATTCAGTTTTCATTGGAAGAGTATTCATCACTTCTGTTTTAACCTCTTTAATAACCGGTCCAAGCGTATTATCTTCATCATCATCCACTGGCTCACGGACTTGTTTTAAAACATGCGGTTTTATACGGTTACCTCCATTTGCAATGGTAGAAACATATTGAGCCAACTGCAATGGAGTATACGTATCGTATTGGCCAATGGAAAAGTCCATTAATAATCCGGCACCCTGCGAGGATCCTTTATAGCCGATTTGTTCACCAGGTAAGTCTATACCTGTTTTAACACCTAAGCCAAATTGACTGTAATAATTCCTCATTGTGCTGAATGCTGAGTTATTAACTTTCAGAGAGCCTCCCGGAACATAGTTTCCTTTACCAAGAGCAATCGCTGTTTTAAACATGTAGACATTGGAGGATACTTTCAGTGCTTCAATGTCACTAATATTCCCAAAATTCTTCCATGATTTTTTAATTGGCGTGGCTTTAATCTTCATTGGTCCATCATAAATGACTTGTCCAGGTTTTATTGCACCGGTCTGGTATCCCGTTAAAATAGTTGCTCCTTTAACTGAAGAGCCCATGGCATAGGATGAAGTAAAAGTTCCCAATGCCATATCATTCATTTGCATTTTTCCATTATCATCGGCTGCATATTGTTTACCAGCCAGAGTTAGGAGTTCACCAGTATTAGGATTCGTTACAACAACAAAAGCACGATCGAGATATTTTGTATTCCCGCTTGCTTTCTTTTCCTTCAATTGCTTTTCAATAATTTCTTCTGTGGCTATTTGAAGATCCATATCAACTGTTAATACAAGATCCTTACCTCTTTGTCCTTCAGAAATAACCTCCGTGCTGACAATATCGCCGGATGTATTCGTTACATTTCTAATTTTCTCCTGTTGACCGCGTAATAAATCTTCATATTGCTGTTCTAAGTAGGAGGTTCCAACTCTATCATTTCGACTGTAGCCCCGAGCTAAATAATAACTTGTTTTATCAGAGGGCAATCCTTCGCTGGCACTTGATACTTTACCTAAAACAGATTTAAGCGTATCGCCATACGCATATTTACGTTCCCAATCTGTTGTTGTATCAACGCCTGGAAGAGATTCAATCTGCTCATTAACTCTCGCTACCTCTTCATATGTCGTTCCTTTATTTTTCACAATTTGCGGAGTTAAATAGTAACCGGCAATAAACTTGCTATAGATCGCCAGCACTTCCAACTCACTTTGACTGTAATCTATTTCTTTTTCAGTAATTCGCTCAAGCTGTAATTTGTATATATCATCATCTGTCAGCTTTCCATCACTTAATTGCTGATATTCTTTTTCTGTTACTTTCTTTTTAGCAGCTTCTGGGTTATTTAAAATCCAAAAGTCTTTCATATCCCTTTCACGAACTTTATCAGTATCAACCTCAATTAGCTTGGAAAGTTTTTCAGCAGTTTCAAGCATCTCTTTGCTTGAGGTTTTTTGTGTACGTGTGTAAGTTATCGCATATAAAGGTTGATTATCAACGATGATTTTTCCATTTCGATCATATATTTTTCCCCTCGGCACAGAATTGCTCACAGTTACATCCTCTGTCCGCTCTATTTCACGCTTATAGTCATCTCCATATACAATCTGAACAATTCCTAAACGGAGTATTAATGCAGAAAACATTACAAATACTGCAAAAAACAGTAGATTCAGGCGAACAGGTACATGTTTTTTCTTTTTCTTTTTTCTGACTTTCACTGTCCCCATCCCTTCTAATACACATTTCTTATCATTTTATTATCAATTTTTAAAGATTAACAGAAGTAAAAGATTCCAGCAACTTTTAGTTTCTTACATCTTGATGTCTTTTACAAAATAATAAACAAACAGATGTCCGGACCCTAATAATAATAGCAATATTTTGATGCCGGTACTCTCCGGCAAAATTTTAATGAACAATATAAACATAAGAATCGATGCGGCTCTTCCCATATTTAAAAATAATTCCCGGATTACCACATATTCGATACGATGTTCCCCCGCTTCCCAGGATCGTCCTATTACATCATACGTGACAGACATATAGGGGACAAGCAATAAGGGATAAGCTACTGCAAGAATAGACGCATATGTAAGCAGTTTAGTGAATGACACTTGATATATCAGAAAAAAGATTGAACCATAAAGGAAAATGGCCCCCACCAGCATCGACCATTTTCGGTAACGAACCTTTATATATCTGCTGACTAAAAAATAAGCAATAAATGATACCCCTGAACTAATTAATCCATATGTACCTAAAGCCATTTCGCTACCCGTTTCGACAAATACAAAAACGGAAACAACAAAGAGAAACGTCCCTTCCCTTAGCCCCTGCGAAAAATTAGCATACGTAATTCTTCTCCAATCTTTATTATTTTTTCTTTCATCAAGAATACGCTTCAGCATATACTTCCCATTAGCTGCTCTGCTTTTTAATAAGAAACTGACAAGTACTGCCACGATAAACAAACACAGGGAAACTCCAAAAATGAACAGATAACCATTGTTATCAGTCAAAACCGTAATAATATATCCCGCAAAAAAAGGACCAATCATTCCGCCGATAGACCCAGTTATCCCTTGGAGCCCATTAAATGTATCTCTAGTTTCAGGTTCGGTAATTTCGAATGTCATGAGATTATATGCAAGCCAATAGAATCCATATCCTATTCCAAGTAAACCACCAATCAGAACAAGATAAAGGTGAGAGGTAGAACTGAATGTCAGGACCGCTATATAAAATGCAGCTAAAAACAAGATTCCAATCCTCAGTACAATAATACGATCTATGCGTTTAGCCAATTTCCCAGCTAAAATAAAGGTAACTCCCTGTAGGATTACAACGGACAGATTATAAATCCCCAGATTGATCAATGCCTCAGACTGTTTCCATAAATAGATATTGACAAAAGTATTGGAAAGAGCCGTACTCAATGAATAAAGTGCTCCAATTAACAAAAGGATATAAAGTTCTTTATTTGTTTTTATTTTATTGACAAATTGATTATCCATTTTCATAAAAACTCCCCTTCACTTCCGGTTAGTTTTCCTGTAGATAATCCTCTTATGTAGAATTAAATCATTTGGTATTTGTTAACAGCACAATCCTTTATTTTTTGCACAAAAAAAAGATACAGGAAACGAATCGGATTCATTTCCTGTACCCACACTTATTATACGATTATTTTGCTGCTGCGTAGCGCTTAGAAACTTCATCCCAATTTACAACATTCCAGAAAGAATTAATGTATTCAGGACGACGGTTTTGGTAGTTTAAGTAGTATGCATGCTCCCAAACATCAAGACCTAGGATTGGTGTTTTACCTTCCATTAATGGAGAATCCTGATTAGCAGTGCTGGAAAGTTCTAACTCACCATCTTTAACAGTAAGCCAAGCCCAACCGGAACCAAAACGAGTTGTAGCAGCTTTCGCAAACTCTTCTTTAAAGTTTTCAAAGCTTCCAAATTTAGCTGTTAGTGCATCAGCTAATTCACCTTCTGGTTGTCCGCCCCCATTAGGAGATAGAATATTCCAGAATAATGTGTGGTTAGCATGTCCACCGCCATTGTTTCTAACAGCAGTACGAATGCTTTCAGGTACAGAGTCGATGTCAGCTAAAAGATCTTCCAAGCTTTTTGCTGACAATGTTTCCTGTCCTTCTAAAGCATTGTTTAAGTTAGTCACATACGTGTTATGATGTTTTGTGTGATGAATATTCATTGTTTCTTTGTCGATATGAGGCTCCAACGCATCATACTCATACGGTAATTGTGGTAAAGAATAAGTCATAATTCTCTCCTCCTAATAATTGTAAGAATAAGTACTTTCGGGCAATTCTGTAAGTTCGTGTGTTACGAAAGTCTTTATCTTTAGATTAGCAATTGAAACCGTTTATTTCAACCTTTATGCCTTATCAAAGCACTCGGATAAAGAAATACACAATCATAATGGTCTGAATGATAAATTTGGTTATCACACTGCCGACAAATCCAACGACAGAACCCATACCAATTTTCACTGCATTTTTTAGCGACTGTTTATGTACCAACAATTCAGCTATGACTGCACCTAAAAACGGCCCCAGTATAATACCAAGAAAAGGAATAACAAACGGTCCAATCAGCAATCCTATCGTACTACCCCAAACACCTGCTTTTGAACCCCCAAATTTCTTAACACCAAAAAGATTAACCAAATAATCTGCACCAAACAAAAGTAAAACAAACATTCCCTGTACAATCCAAAAAAACCACGAAAACGGTTCAAATGAAAAGAATACCCCATATAAAAGCATTCCACCTACTATAAATAGAACGCTTGGAATAATAGGATATATCAATCCTACAAACCCAATAATAAATACCAGCCAAATAATAAGCCAATTCATCCAATCCATCTTCGACACTCCTCTCAAATACCCTAATTCAATACACACTTAACACTTTTTCGATTTGTTTCGCTATAATAAGCAGAACTTTCTTGTCTTATCGACATAAGCCAGATAGAATAAAGAATGAATTTAAAAAAAGGTGTTGTAGCCCATGAATATATTCTCACAATTTATTAAAAGTCTATACTCGCCAAAGCATATTGCGTCCTTTCGCTTTCAGGGTATAGGGAAAGCCATCCTCTATGCTTTTTTATTATCTCTAATAACTATTTTACCATCATCGATCTATCTTACAAATGCAATCCTAGATGGGGCAGATCATATGGCAAAAACATTAACAACAGATTTTCCTGAATTTGAAATTAAAGATGGCAGACTTCATTCAGATGAATCATTACCTGTCATTATTAATGATGATGTAGCTACGTTCCATTTTGACAGCACCGGTAGTTTGAATGCAAATGATATCACCAGCCCTACCGGAGTAGACTTTGGAATTCTAAAGGATGAATTTGTCATTGCTGCAGACGGGGAATCACAAACAATTCCTTATTCTATGATACCCGGTCTTGAATTAACCAATGAAAAGGCCAGCGATTATATTAAATCTGCAAAAACATCTTTATACATAATAATCGGTCTATGTATGTTAGTCATGTATCTATTTACAACAGCAATATTCTTCTTGGAGATTACACTTCTAGCCTACCTTACCGGCTTATTTGTAACTTCCATGAACAGAAAAGCTACTTTTGGACAGCAGTGGAGGATAGCCACTTACAGCTTTACATTAGCCGTAACGTTCTTTACGTTTATGAATTTTATTCAGGTTCCTGTAATAGGTGATGTTTATGTCAAATGGTTTATTACACTAATGATGATCTACCTGACTATTAAAGAAATGCCTATTCCAAAAAGTAAACAAAAGACCATACAATCATAAAGTGTAGCCCTTCCGAATTTCTGCGGAAGGGTTTATCTTTAGCCTCTAGTATTAAATGCGGGTCATCCAGGTCAACATTTCCTCTATTCTATCTAAACGTTAGCTCTAAAAAAATCCTTCAAAATCAATTCTATTATCTCTACTAACTTCATATACTCTAGTAAAAGATGGAGGGAGTGCTAAAAGAGATGAAAAGAATAATCCTGTTTATCGGCTTTTGTATAGTAGCTTACTCGATATATTTTGATATAAGTGTAGGCACCCTTCCTGCCTACTCCTCCGAGAATATGGATAAAATGAATGAAAACTACTATAATATAAAAGTAGAGCCGGGAGATACCGTTCTTTCTATAATAGAGAAAAATGAAGGTACTATCCCAGTACCGATTGATCAAATGATTGAAGACTTTTCTTTATTAAATAACGGAATGAAACCGGAAGAAATAGAAATCGGACAAACTTACCGATTTAAAAATTACTAAAGCCAATTCATAATCAACTTTATTGTTATTTTAGCTAAAACGCTGATACAATAATTTAGAAGATAATATATTTATTGGTATTGAGGCAAACAGCCTAAAAGGAGAGAATGACCAGTGAGTGAACTAATACATCGTACAAAAACCCGCCCCGTAAAAGTGGGACCACTGACTATCGGTGGCAACGATGAAGTTATAATACAAAGTATGACGACAACGAAGACACATGATGTAGAAGCAACAGTCGCGGAAATAAATCGTTTAGAAGAAGCGGGCTGCCAAATTGTACGTGTAGCTTGTCCTGATGAACGGGCTGCTCATGCAATTTCTGAAATAAAAAAACGCATTAATATACCTTTAGTAGTTGATATTCACTTTGACTATCGTCTTGCTTTAATCGCGATTGAAGGCGGAGCTGATAAAATCCGTATTAACCCGGGCAATATTGGCAGACGCGAAAAAGTGGAAGCCGTTGTAAAAGCAGCTAAAGCGAAAGGGATTCCAATTCGTATCGGGGTCAACGCAGGATCTTTAGAACGTAAAATCCTTGAAAAATACGGTTACCCAACTGCAGACGGTATGGTTGAGAGTGCTTTACATCATATAAAAATTCTAGAAGACTTAGACTTCCATGACATCATTGTATCAATGAAAGCATCTGATGTACGCTTGGCAATTGAAGCCTATGAAAAGGCAGCACAGGCCTTTGATTATCCACTTCACCTTGGAATCACAGAATCCGGCACGTTATTTTCAGGAACGATTAAGAGTTCTGCCGGCATAGGTGCCTTATTAAGTAAAGGTATTGGGAATACTTTGCGTATTTCTTTAAGTGCTGATCCGGTTGAAGAAGTCAAAGTAGCCAGAGAGCTGTTAAAAGTATTTGGTTTATCAGCCAATTCCGCTACCTTAATATCATGTCCGACGTGCGGACGTATAGAGATTGATTTAATTTCCATTGCTAACGAAGTGGATGAATATATTCAAAAAATTAAAGCTCCAATTAAAGTGGCGGTATTAGGATGTGCCGTTAACGGACCTGGCGAAGCAAGAGAAGCAGATATCGGCATTGCTGGTGCTCGCGGAGAAGGTCTATTGTTCCGCAAGGGTAAAATCGTTCGTAAAGTACCAGAAGAAATAATGGTTGAGGAACTAAAAAAAGAAATCGATATCCTTGCTGAAGAGTATTACGAAAAACAAAGAATTGAAAAAGAAAAAGCAAGCATGTCTTAAATTAAGCAGAAGCAATTCAGGTTCGAACCAAAAACTTTAAACTTTATTAAAGGTATGAGAATTTATTCTTTTGCCTAGTATATGTAAACAAAGAACTTCAAAATAATAATTATTTTGAAGTTCTTTGTTTTATATCTGTTATTTATGATTGGAGGGATTGGATAAAAATCCAATCCCTAAACTATTTGAGATTTGAAAGCCCATAAACGATAGCAGGCCTACTGTATTAGAAAAAGGGATATACCAAAAGACCAGCAACAACAGAAAATACACCAATTACTATTGCTGCTATCCCCATCATACGCGATTCAGTTTTCATCGCAAAAATCCCTGCGACAATGCCAATTGTTCCAAAAATCACCGGCATAAAAAATAGAGAGGCAATTGACAAGGCTAACGCCACTATACCAAAGCTGCTAGCTTTAGAAGTGGTCTTATTATTATTTCCTGTTTGACTATGACGTCTGTATTCAGCAGAATCCATAAATTCTGCTCCGGTCTCCTCATGATAATTTAGCTTTTGACACACGACTTCATTTTTAAATTTATCTCTTTTATTTCTTGCATTCCAATGTCTTTTTGAGGCTGACAATAGCATTCCCTACCTTCCTTTATTGAAGCCTTCCTAGTTTGCTCCATAAAAGGCTTACTCATAAGCAGAGATTGTTGCATGAATCTACAAAATTTAGAAAAGCAATTTGTCGCATTTTGATGTAAACTACATACAAACATATTTTGGAGGAAATGCTTCATGTCAAAACCTAAACGTTTTGGAATAGATATTGATGGTACCATCACTACACAGGATTCCATGCTTCCTTATATCAACAAAGCCTTTCGCTTACAATTAACATTAGAGGATATTAACCAATATGAATTTTATCCGTTTGTAAATGTTCCGGAGCATGAATTTGATCTTTGGTTTCAAAAACACGAACCCATCATCTATTCTGAATCACCTATGGCAAAGGATGCCAAACGAGTTTTACAGGAATGGAAAGAAATATATGAACTGTTTTTCATCAGTGCCAGAAATCAAACTTTATTGCCGGTTACAAAGGAGTGGTTCAGTAAAAACGATTTACTGTATCACCACATCGAATTAATCGGTACGCATAATAAAATTGCAACGGTAAAAAAACACGAAATCGATCTTTTCTTTGAGGATAAGCACGATAACGCTGTTGCAATTGCTGAAGAATGTGAAATTCCAGTCATCTTATTTGACGCACCTTATAATCGAATGGCTATCCCAAACAATGTGATCAGGGTGGAAAATTGGGCAGAAGCCTATCAGTGGGTAAACCATTGGACTAAGGAAAATCGGTAATAAAAAGGAGCCACTCTCCAATCGCAGAATGGCTCCTTTCTAGTTACTTTGTTGTATATTCTCCTGCAAACAATCTGGACATCTTCCGTATATTTCAAATTTATGTCCTGAAATATCATATCCTTTAAAATCCTCTGTTATTTTTTCCATTGGACATAACTCTACATTACGAGTTTTTCCGCATTCCATACAAATGAAATGATGATGATGATGATTTCCAACACAAGCAAATCGGAATCTTTTTTCACCAGATAACTCAGTGGTTTCTAGAATCCCTAAGTTAGCATACAAGGATAAATTTCGGTATATCGTGTCATAGCTCATACCTGGGTACGAACTTTTCAATTTTTCAAGGACTTCTTTGGCTGTTAAATAACGATTGCTCTTCGAAAAAAGTTCAAGCATGTCTTCACGCTTCTCAGTGTATTTGTAGCCCTTATCTTTCAAGAGTTGTATTGCTTCTTTAACATCCATCTTCAGATACCTCCTTACGCAGTCATTCTCCATTTCTTGATAAAAATTGTGATTAAAAGAATGATAATTGCCAATACAACGATTGTACCACCCGGAGCAAGATTTAAGTAATAGGATGTGAATAATCCGCCTATTACAGCCAATTCTCCAAACAGAATGGAAATAAAAATGGTTTGTTTAAACCCCTTCGCTACTTTTAAGGCAGCCGCTACCGGTAAAGTCATTAATGAAGAAACAAGCAGGACACCCACAATTCTCATAGAAATGGCAATGACCAAAGCAACGAGCACGATAAAGATAAAGTGAATCGCTTTAGCCGGTATTCCGGAAGTTTTAGCATGCTCCTCATCAAAGGATAAAAGGAATAATTCTTTATATAAGAATATAACAATTGCGATAACAGCAATACTGATTGCCAAAACAATCCATAAGTCTGTCCGACTTACCGCACTGACACTCCCAAATAAATATCCAAATAAATCAGTCGTGAAGCCATTAGCGAGCGAGATAAAAATCGCTCCCAACCCTACTCCTCCGGAAAGAATGATTGGAATGGCAAGTTCCTGATAATGTTTATAGACTGAACGCAGTCGCTCTATAAAAAGCGATCCCGTTACCGAGAAGGCCATCCCCATATATAAAGGGTTGATAGGACCCAGTGCAGGCACTTCCTTACTTAGTAACAAACTGAATGCAATTCCAGTCAGGGTTACATGGCTAAGGGCATCTGCAATTAAGGAGAGTTTTCGAACTACAATAAATACACCCAACAGCGGAGCAATAATACCAATCACAATCCCCGCTAGAAAGGCATTTTGTAGAAATTCATACTGAAACATTGATAACATACTACTTCCTCCAAATTAATGATCATGTGTTAATGTATAAACATCATGGCCATAAAAAGCTGACATATCCTTATCATCTAAATGTTCATATTCACATGTATTCCCGTGAAAATGCAATTGTTTATTTAGACATGCAATATGAGTGACCTTTTCTGTAATGGTACCAGTATCGTGAGTAACCAAAATAAGTGTCAATCCAAGGTTACGGTTTAAATCGTAAAGCAGGTCATAAAAATTAGTAACATTCTTTACATCTACACCAACTGTAGGTTCATCCAGTATTAACATAGCAGGATCGCTGACCAGTGCTCTTGCAATGAATACCCGTTGTTGCTGACCGCCCGATAATTCTCCAATTGGTCTTTTGATGAAATCCTGCATTCCTACTTCTTTGAGCGCTTTCACCACTTTTTGGCGATGAGTTTTATTATAGAAACGAAAAAGTCCTATTTTCTTCGTTAATCCGCTTGCTACAACTTCTTCCACTGTAGCTGGGAAACCACTGTTAAAGGAATTGGCCTTTTGTGATACATAGCCAATTTTCTCCCAATTTTTAAATTTGTTTATTTTCTCACCGAATAAGAAAATTTCTCCTTGCTGTACTTTATTTAATCCAAGCATCAGCTTCAGCAATGTTGATTTGCCAGAACCGTTCGGTCCGACAATAGCTAGAAAATCTCCATCCTTGACGGATAAATTAATATCTTCCAGAACGTTTTCTCTCTCATATTTATAAGTAACATGTTCAATTTTAATTAAGTCATTATTCATAATCGGCCACCTGTTAATAAGAATGATTACGATTTACCTCAAGTAGTATACAGGACAATTTCAGTAAAGTAAACACATTTACTTAATATTGTATAATTTAGTTCATTTTTTTCTGTCCTTTTCATATGGTAAACATGGGGTGGTAATTTGAAGCTATTTGAAAGCATTGTTAACTTAAAAATCAATCGTATCACTGCCAGTGAATTGCTTGATTTTGCCGGGCAGAATGGTTTAACTTTAACAAAAACGGAAGCTGAGGAAATAACCAAACTAATCCGGGGGAAATCCGTTAATATTTTTGATCAGACTGAACGAAAACAGCTTTTAAAAAATATCGAGAAAATTACCGGTGCTGAGAAAGCGCAGAAAATCGAGAAAATATTTTATAGCATGATCGGAATTTAAAAAGGAAGCAGTACATCTGTACTGCTCCCCTTCTCTTTATACCGTTTGTCCAAGCATGGAAGCTTGAAAATCTACCCAAGCTCCATCTCTTAGCATATCAATTTCATGTTTATACGGTGCTTTTTTGTTTGTTTTATCCGTACCTACAAATGGAGTCTCCAATATTTTTGGTACAGAGCTTAATTGTGGATGATGGACAATGTAATGAAGTGGCTGAAAACCAATCTTTCCATACCCGATATTTTCATGTCGGTCTTTTCTCATTCCACATTCATTTTTACTGTCATTAATATGCAGCACTTTAATACGATCTACACCGACAGTTTTATCAAAATGATTTAAAACGCCATCAAAATCATTCACAATATCATAACCCGCATCATGCGTATGACAAGTATCAAAGCAAACACTCAGCTTATCATTGTGTGTAACTCCATCGATAATCATCGCTAATTCTTCAAAACTTCTTCCACACTCTGAGCCCTTGCCGGCCATCGTTTCTAATGCGATTTGGACTTTTTGATCAGGGGTAATGACTTCATTTAATCCCTCGATGATCTTTTTAATACCTACTTCTGAACCTTCTCCGACATGAGCACCTGGATGCAATACAATTTGGTAGGCCCCCAGAGCTTCCGTCCGTTCGATTTCCGAACGAAGAAAATCAACACCCAATTGGAAAGTAGCGGGATTTACTGCGTTACCGATATTGATAATATAAGGAGCATGGACAACGATATCGCTCATTCCATTTTCCTCCATATGCAATAGGCCTGCTGCAATATTTAAATCCTCGATTTTCTTTCTTCTTGTGTTTTGAGGAGCGCCTGTATAAATCATAAATGTATTGGCACCATAAGAAGCTGCTTCTTCACTTGCGCCTAAAAGCATTTTCTTTCCGCTCATGGAAACATGTGATCCAATTTTAAGCATCCATTTGCCCCCTTTTATCTTTTCTTTAAGCGTCTTTCTCTCTTTTTGATTTTTTCTACTTCTGCTTTAACTTTCTTTTTATAGCCAGGCTTTACTTTACGTAAATGCTTAGAGAATTTACCATAATTCTTTACCTCACCGGCTGCTTTAGGTGAATTTTTACGTTTTTTACGCTTATTGCGGTCATCAATTTCAACCCATTCACCTTTTACTACGTCACGGTTGCTGAATGTTACACCCATGGATTCGAGTTTATTCAGAGCTTGATCATCCTTCTCTTCATAAAGGGTAACAGCGACTCCGGACATACCTGCGCGCGCTGTACGGCCACAGCGATGGATATAGAAATCCAAGTCCTGAGGAAGTTCATAGTTAATCACATGACTTACACCTTCAATATCAATACCTCTTGCTGCTAGGTCTGTCGCTACAACATATTGATATTTAAGAGCATTAATCTCTTTCATAACCCTTTTTCTTTCTCTTGCCGGTAAGTTACCGTGTAGTCTTCCTACCTGCAATCCCTTTTCAAGGAGGGCATCTGCCAGCTCATCTGCGTTTTGCTTTGTGTTAGCAAAAATAAGCACAAGGAAAGGATTTTGAAGTTCAATAATTGACTTAACCAATTGAACCTTGTCTCGGTGTCTAACAGGAACGAGAATGTGCTCCAATTTTTCTACAGACACTTTTGTCGGATCCACATGGATATGTTTCGGATTGTTCATATACTTTTTCAAGAATGGCTGTAGCTTTTCTGGAATTGTCGCAGAAAATACTAGCATTTGCAGCTTAGGAGCCATCCTTGAAGCGATTTTATCCACATCTTCCATAAATCCTAAATCAATCATTAAATCAGCTTCATCAACTACTAAAATATCGGCAGAAAAAACACTCAACGCATTTTCTTCCGATAAATCTTTAATACGACCAGGTGTACCGATCACAAGCTGTGGTTGAACGGTGAGCTTGTCAATTGAACGTTGTTTATCTGTTCCACCTACATAGCTTTTTATATGAATTTGTTTATCTTCAGGAAATTTCTCATTCAAAGAAACAGCAGCTTTATAAATTTGGGCCGCTAATTCTCTCGTCGGTGCCGTAATTACAGCCTGTACTTCCATCTTTTCCTGATTGATTTTAGCCATGATCGGCAATAGAAAAGAATGGGTTTTTCCAGTGCCAGTTTGTGACTGCCCTATAATACTCTTACCGCTAAATACAGCTGGAATGACTCTTTCCTGTATGATTGTCGGCTCCTTAAATCCTACCTTCTCAACAGCTTCCAATACATATTCGGGTAACTTAAACATTTTAAATGAACTCATTTTTTACCAACTTTCTGACATGCTTACAAGCTTTTTAGCAACTATCCTTCTCATATTACCTTATGTGAAGGACTAATAACAAGTTTTTGTAGATTAAAAGCCTATTCTTTCATATATTCGCACTTTACCGTCCCTAACTGACATATTCTATTATGGGAACTTAAGTAAAATATTGAATAGAAAGGAGGGTTAAATATGCCGCCTATGAGACCACCCATTTTCGGCCCGCCACGAGGACCAGGCTTTATCAGAGGTTCTGCCCCACCACAATTTAATACAAGAGGATTATTCGGTCCACCTATGCCAAGGAGAGGAATTCCTTTTGGAGCAGCAAGTGCTCCCAAGCAAGGAGGAGGATTTCTGGCTTCTTTGTTTGGCAGAGGAGGAGGTTCCGGCTTGGCACAGGGTGCCGGTACAGCTGCTAAAGCTGCCGGAGGAGGTTCCACTTTAACAAATTTTATGAACAGTACGCAAAAGGTGTTAGCAGCAGGGGAACGTGTGGTACCAATGGTTCGCCAAGTTCAGCAATATGGACCTTTAATTAAAAATTTACCATCCATGTGGAAAATTTATCGGGGATTAAATGCAACTACAGCAGAAGATCAAGAAGAAGCTATCGATCAGGTCGACTTAAACATTTTGGAGTCATCCAACCATATAGAATCTTCAGCTTCTCTTAAAAGCTCTAAAAAGGAAAAGAATGATTCTAGCGAAATAGACTATTCACACGAGCTTCCTGGAAGCACAATAATAAAATCGAAACCTCAAAATGTGAAACCATCCCTGCCAAAGCTTTTCATCTAACTATACAGCGCCCCTAAAAGGAGCGCTTTTCTACATATGCAATATCTCCCGAAGGATTTCTTTTTGTAAGTTTTTAATCACTCGCTTATAATATAAGAAACACTCCATCTGTCAAACAGACATGGAGCAAGGAGGTTTTTTTGAATTAATGAAAGTAGTTAAAATTTCCCCAAGAGGATATTGTTACGGCGTTGTTGATGCGATGGTTATCGCCAGAAATGCCGCTTTAGATAAAACTTTGCCACGCCCTATTTATATTCTGGGTATGATTGTTCATAATCAGCATGTAACGGAAGCGTTTGAACAAGATGGGATTATCACCCTCGACGGCAAAGACCGTAAAGAAATAATCGAGAAGGTTGATTCCGGCACTGTCATCTTTACTGCTCACGGTATCTCACCTGAAGTAAGAGAAATTGCCAAACAAAAGGGGCTTGTAACGATTGACGCAACCTGTCCGGATGTAACAGCAACTCATAATTTAATTGAAGCAAAAGAAAAAGAAGGATATGATATCATTTATATCGGTAAGAAAGGCCACCCGGAACCTGAAGGCGCCGTTGGTGTAGCCCCGGATATCGTCCATCTCGTTGAGTCCAAACAAGATATTGATGACCTCACAATTGAAAACGAGAAAATCATTGTGACCAACCAAACAACTATGAGTCAGTGGGATGTTGCCGACTTAATAGATGAAGTTAAGAAAAAATATCCTGCAGCAGAAATTCATAAAGAAATTTGCATGGCTACTCAAGTCCGTCAGGAAGCTGTTGCTGAGCAAGCAAAAGACCTTGACGTTCTTATTGTAGTTGGAGATCCTAAGAGTAATAACTCAAACAGATTGGCACAGGTATCGGAAGAAATCGCCCATACAAAAGCCTATCGAATTGCTGATGTCAGCGAGTTGGAAATAGAATGGATTAAAGATGCTCAAGTAGTTGGTGTAACAGCTGGAGCATCCACACCAACACCTATTACCAAAGAAGTCATTACATTCTTGGAACAGTTCGACCCGGCTGATTCATCGACATGGAAAACGGAAAAGAAAGTACCTCTTTCCAAAATATTACCTAAAGTGAAAGTGAAATAATGCAATAGCTACAAAGAAAAAAGGACCCAGGGGTCCTTTTTTCTTTTTATTACTCTATCTTCAGGCCTTAACCGCTCGAGTCATCATAAGACAGGACGTTTTGGTCACAAAGACGTTGCCACACAACGTGGCGTTCTTAGTCTTTGTTCCTCAACCAATCGTCTCAACTTTTTAGTCAATCCAGCTTCGACGGCTAGAAGCTCAGGACATAAGCATGACCTCTACAGGAGGAAAGAACACCTCCTTCCGAGCCCCTGTCTTATGCTCCTCGCGGGCCTACAGGATGTAGGTCATGAAGACGTTGCCACAGGACGTGGCGCTTTTAGTCTTCGTTCCTTTTACAGCCCTTCAGCTTTTTATTTAATCTAGCTTCGACTCCTAGTCCCTCGAGTCATAAGGATAGCCTCTGCGGGGGAGGAACATCCCCTCCGAGCCTCTCTCTTATGCTTTTCGGAGGCCTACAGGATGTAGGTCTGGCGTTCTTAGTCTTTGTTCCTCAACCAGTCGTCTCAGCCTTTTAGTCAATCCAGCTTCGACGGCTAGAAGCTCAGGACATAAGCATGACCTCTACAGGAGGAAAGAACACCTCCTTCCGAGCCCCTGTCTTATGCTCCTCGCTTCTGGGCAAGCCGCCTCAGCTTTTTAGATTACCTGGAATGGGTTTGTGTCTATTTGAGATGCTATGAATTCTATTTCATAGCCGGAGTTTTTGCATAGGGATGTCATTTTTTTGGCGACGCCCTGTTTCATAATTTTTTCAACATTATGGCCAGGGTCAATGATATTCATGCCTTCTTGTTTAAAATCAACGGCTGTATGGTAATAAATATCTCCAGTAATAAATACGTCAGCACCAGCAAATTGAGCTGTTCTTACAAATTTATCACCGTCTCCGCCTAAAACAGCTACCTTCTTCACTATCGCGTCCAGATTCCCGATTACACGAACAGAAGTTACATCCAGTGCCTGTTTGACATGCTCTGCATATTCTCTTAAAGACATAGCCTCTGAGATAGCACCTACTCGACCTAAACCAAATTCCTTACCTGACTCGTTTTCAAGAACATACAAATCGTAAGCGACTTCTTCGTAAGGATGAGCTTTGAGCATTGCTTTTACGACTTTGTTTGTAATAGATTCCGGAACAATTACTTCTATTTTTACTTCTTCTACGTGTTCAAACTCGCCAGAAGACCCAATATACGGATCTGCCTCTTGATTTGGCTTAAATCTACCCGTGCCTGATAGGGTAAAACTGCAATGACTGTAATTGCCCAAATTGCCTGCACCAGCTTTTCCTAATGCTTCACGCACTTCAGTTTCAGCTGAAGTAGGCGTATATACGGCTAATTTGTAAAGTTTTTCTCGATGGGTAACCTTCAAAACAGAAGTATTCTCTAGTCCCAATGCATCAGCAAGCATATCATTGACCCCGCCCTCCGCGATGTCTAGATTCGTATGCGCTGCATACAGAGCAATATCATTTTTAATTAATTTTTCAATCGTTCTCCCTGCAGGCAGATCAGGGATGATTTTTTTTAATGGCCGAAAAATTAACGGGTGATGTGCAATTATTAAATCTACACCTTGATTTACAGCTTCATCAACCACTTCTTCCGTTACATCCAATGCCACAATAACTTTCTTTACTTTTTTAGCAAGACTACCTACCTGCAATCCAATTGGATCTCCATCCTCAGCTAAATATTTGGGAGAAAAGCTTTCAAAAAGCTGGATGACTTCATAACCATTCGGTGTTTTCATTATTGAAGCGCCTCCTCTACCAACTCTATGGATTTTTGGATTTCTTCTTTCTTTTCCTGAGTCCGTTCGTTTTCACTGGACTCTATTTGTTTCAAAATCTTATTCCAATGCTTTAACTCCATTGTCCACTTTTTCATAAAGATAGGATTCTTTTCTTTCAATAAAAATGGCCCCATTAATTCTGCTGCTTCAAAAGGTAATTCTCGATAAGACTTCAATGGCTCTCCTTTTTCCGCTACTAAAATTTCATATATTTTTTCGTCCTCTTCCAGGATTTCTTCCGCTTTCAATTCCCAACCCTCGGCAATCAGCCATTTCCGGATAAACTGAGCACCAATATTGGGTTGAAGAATTAAGGTCTCCCGTCCTGATAGTTTAGATTTTCCGTTTTCTAAAATACTCGTTATTAAAGACCCACCCATACCGCATATTGTAATGGATGTTACTTCTCCATGAGATATGACTTCCAGCCCATTTCCTTTACGAACGGATATAGAGTCTTCTAGCTTAGATTCCCTCACCTGGCTTAACGCAGATTGAAACGGACCTTCCACTACTTCTCCTGCAATAGCTTTTTGCACGATGCCTTCTTTAACTGCATAGCAAGGCAAATAAGCATGGTCAGATCCAATATCAGCCAAAACACTGCCCTTTGGCACATAGGAGGTTACTCGCGTTAATCTTTTTGATAATTTATCTACATTCATTACTTCATACTCCACTCTTAATAGGAATTCATTTATTTCTTTAGTATAAGAAAACTCATCCCCTATTGCAAAGGACTTTCTTCAGAACATATTTTTCAGCCAAAATATTCCTCCTTGTTTCAATATTTTGGTTTAATAGAGATAGGAACGTGAAAACTGAAACTATATCAACATCCAAACTATAGTAAAGCAGGTGCGTAAATGAGAAAAAGGTGGGTAACCGGTACAATCCTTATCATTAGTTTACTGACAACGTTTCTATTACTCGTTGGCTTTATTCAGGGTACCAGGGCAGTTATAAACCCTAAGGAGATTAATCAGTATAAAACGGTAAAAGAGAAAGAGCCGCTTACTAAAAAAGACACCACAAAATTGTCTATTGTTGCTCTTGGCGATTCTTTAACTCGAGGTGTTGGCGATGATAGCGGAGATGGATATGTAAAAAGATTAAGCACCAAATTAACAGAGGACTATAATCAGAAGATTAGCTTGTCCAACCTCTCAATCAGCGGAGCTAAAACAACCGATTTACTAACCCTTCTTGATACTTCAGGCACCAAGCATACTCTTAAGAATGCTGATTTAATAGTTATGACAATTGGAGGAAATGATCTCTTTCCCGGTGTCGAAACATTAACAACCAACCTCGCTGAATATATACCAGATACAAATACTTTTGTTAATAACAGCAAGAAAATTATCGAGATAATCCGGTCAAATAATGCGGATGCACCTATCTATTGGATCAGCCTGTACAATCCCTTTGAAGAATTCAAGGAATTAGGGGACACGTCTAAGTTTGTTATTGACTGGAATCACCAGCTGCAAACATTAGCTACCCAATACCCCGAATTACATATCATTCCGGTATTTGACTTATTTCAGGGTCAAGGAAAAAACTTTTTGTACACGGATCATTTTCATCCAAATAAAAAAGGCTACGAGGCTATATCAGAACGATTAATCCAGTCCATCGCAAGCCAACAACAGTTGGGAGGGGATTGATTAATGAGTCAATCTGTATTAAAAGTAGATCATTTAACCAAAGTCATTAAGGGAAATCACCTTGTTGAAGATATCAGCTTTGAAGTGAAGCATGGAGAAGTTTTTGGTTTTTTAGGGCCTAACGGTGCAGGTAAGACAACTACCATCCGAATGCTGGTCGGTTTAATTAAACCAACAAAAGGAACCATTACAATTGCTGGTTACAACCTGCGAACATCATTTAAGCAAGCCATGCGCCAGGTAGGCTCGATTGTAGAAAACCCCGAGCTCTATACGTATCTGACAGGCTGGGAAAATCTCAAACAGTTTGCCCGGATGCTCGGAGATGTCCCGGATAACAGAATCGAGGATATTATAAGGCAGGTAAATCTTGAAAGCAGAATACACGACAAAGTTAAAACTTATTCTCTTGGGATGAAGCAACGCCTTGGAATTGCCCAAGCGTTACTAGGAAATCCGCAATTATTAATATTAGATGAACCTACTAATGGCCTTGATCCATCGGGAATACGGGAATTACGTGAATTTGTCCGTTATTTAGTTGAAACAGAAGGTATCAGCGTATTTATATCCAGTCACTTATTAAGTGAAATCCAATTAATGTGTGACCGGGTAGCCATTATCAATAAAGGAAAAATGATCACCGTTTCTACGGTTAAGGATTTACTTGATCATTCCAGAGACAGGGTCGAGTGGAAGGTCACTCCTATAAGAGAAGCATATGACCTATTGAAAACAAAAGAAAACATACAAGATCTACAAATAAAAGATAATCTGCTGATTTGCAGTTTACAATCGGATTTAATCAGTACATACAATCGATTATTGATTGAAAATGGGATTAACGTACATTCTGTTTATGAAAAGACATTAACCTTAGAGGATCTATTTATGGAGCTGACAGGGGGAATCAATCATGATTGAGTTCGGTAAACTCGTATTTAACGAAGCAGAAAAAATAATTAAAAAGCGGCGTATTGCGGTTATCATCCTAATCCTGTTAGTTCTGATTCCAATTTTCCTTTATGCTCAAAACCAACAGACAAAAGAAACTGAGAAACGGATGGGTACAGATGACTGGCGCGTTGTTCTTCAGCAGAGAATTGTCGAAGGTCAGAACCGCCTTAGCAGTACCGGGATATCAGAAGAGTGGAAACATTATTTAAGCATTCAGGTTAAACAGCAACAATACTATTTGGAGCATGATATTAATCCAAGCTCTCCGGGTGCTCCAACATTTGTAAGGGAGTTCCTAAAGCAGGGAATCGGCATGTTTATACCTTTACTCGTGATGATAGTGGCGATTGATATAATCAGCGGAGAGCGCAGTGACGGCACAATAAAATTATTGCTAACCCGACCTGTGAAAAGGTGGAAGATTCTTTTAAGCAAATATGTGACACTGCTCCTATTTATTTCATTAATTGTTTTAATTGTTATAGCTATGGCTTATTTGTTAGCTGGAATATTCTTTAATTTTTCGGGCTGGAAATTACCGATAGCGACAGGGTTCGAATATGCTAATGGCAACTTGATTACTGATTCCATCCGGCTCATTCCACAGTGGCAATATATTTTAATGTCAGCAGGACTCGTTTGGTATGTCAGCGTTATCGTAGGTACAATCGCTCTTATGGTCTCTATACTGATTCGTAACACGCCTGGTGGTATGGGGGTTATGTTTGCTTCCCTTATTGCAGGCGCTATTTTAAAAGGATTTGCAACGGCCTGGGATGGGGCAAAATATATTTACAGTGTGAATATGGAATTAATCGACTATCTATCAGGTAGTATGCCCATGGTTGATGGAATGACTTTACCTTTCTCCTTGTCCATTTTAGCAATATGGGGACTTGGCGCCCTGCTTGTTTCCTTTATTGTATTTACCCGACAGGATATGCTTAGCTAATGTAAAGAACTTTCCACTTAAGCAAGCTTATTCTCAAATAACAGAAAAAGACAAAAACAGGCTAAGGAAAACGAAATCGTTTCCTTAACCTGTTTTTAAAATAGGGAACCTCTTTTAGAGTCCCGCTCGTATACTTATTTTAAGCCAGCTATAAACTCAACCATATCGTCAACTTTGTCTTCTGGGACAAGTCCGCCAGGCATCATGCCTTTACCATTTACGATACGATCTTTAATAAGCTCTTTATCCGTAACCCCAGTTAGCTTCGGACCTGCTCCACCTTCATAATTACCGCCATGACAAGATAAGCATTGTGCTTTATAAATGTCTTCAGGTTTATCAGCACTTGCTGTTTCTTCTGTTTTTCCACCTTCTTCTTTCTCCTTGGCCATTTTATCAGCATCCCCAAGGCCCTTAATGGATAAGAAAAAGACTAGTGTAAGACCAATCACCATAATTAAAATGTATGGCATAAATGCATTGTTTTTCATAGTAGTTCCCCTCCCCTATGTAAATACTAATTAACCATCAACTTACATTTACCCTTCTTTATTTTACTGTAAAAACCAATTTTGGAAAAGTTATAACTTGCATTTTCTTCAAAGTTTTCCATAGTTTCTACAATTCAAATCAATTTTCGGGATAACATTCCCAGTCAATGACATGGTATTTCTCTATATTCCACCCCACTGAAAACTCTTTACATACACTCCCCTAAGCCAGTTTATTGATTTCAAACAACATTAATATGTACTGATAAACCGAACCACTCGAGGTCAAAATGAAAAGGTCTACTTTATTACAATAAAAAAACAGCTCTACTTAGAAAATCCAGTAGAGCTGTTTTATTTTCAAACCAATTTATGGTATATTCTATTCTAAGAAATCCTTAAGACGTTTACTGCGACTCGGATGGCGTAATTTACGAAGAGCTTTCGCTTCGATTTGTCGAATACGCTCACGTGTTACACCAAATACTTTACCAACCTCTTCCAATGTACGGGTTCTGCCATCATCTAACCCAAAACGTAAACGAAGAACATTCTCTTCACGGTCTGTTAAAGTATCCAATACATCTTCCAGCTGTTCTTTCAATAATTCATATGCTGCATGATCAGAAGGAGATGTGGCATCCTGGTCTTCAATGAAATCTCCCAGGTGAGAGTCATCTTCTTCACCAATTGGTGTTTCTAATGATACAGGTTCTTGAGCAATTTTTAAAATCTCGCGAACTTTTTCCGGTGTTAAGTCCATTTCTTCAGCTATCTCTTCTGGAGAAGGCTCGCGTCCTAAATCTTGAAGGAGCTGTCTTTGGACCCGGATTAGTTTATTAATGGTTTCTACCATATGCACCGGAATACGGATTGTTCTGGCTTGGTCAGCAATAGCACGAGTGATAGCTTGTCTGATCCACCATGTTGCATACGTACTGAATTTGAAACCTTTACGGTAGTCAAATTTCTCAACTGCTTTAATTAACCCCATATTACCTTCCTGAATCAAATCAAGGAACAACATGCCGCGTCCTACGTATCTTTTCGCAATGCTGACAACGAGACGAAGGTTAGCTTCCGCCAGACGTCTTTTCGCTTCTTCATCGCCTTCTTCTATACGCTCTGCCAAAACAATTTCTTCTTCAGCAGATAATAGATCAACACGACCAATTTCCTTTAGGTACATGCGTACAGGGTCATTAATTTTTACACCTGGAGGAACACTTAGATCATTTAAATCAAACTCTTCTTCTTTTTCAAGTTCCTGAGTCCCTGGATTATCATCAGCATCACTTTCATTCACTATATCAATACCCTGTTCTCCAAGATATTCATAAAATTCATCCATTTGTTCTGAATCAAGCACGAAGCTGGAAAGTCTCTCTGCTACATCCTCATAGGTAAGGCGGTTTCGCTTTTTCCCTAGCTCTGTAATAAATTCTTTTACCTGATCTAATGTCATTTCTGTGTTGTTATCTACTTCTTTTTCTTTGGAACGTGCTGACTTTTCAGCCATTTGTTCCCCTCCTTCTCAATCCACTTCTTATTTAAAGTCATAAAGAATTTCTTAACGAGATGAGCTCGATTCCTAATTCGACAGCACGGCTTGTGTCCTGTCTTCTTGTGGCCTCAAGTAGCTCTGCCTCTTTTTCCTTAATGACTAATAATTTTTGATATTTAGTGATTTGGTGGACATAATCATTTAATTCCTGTTCACTCGGATCGTGATTATAGGTCATCATTTCGATTTCTGTTACAATCTTACGTAAATTTGGATCCGGAAGAAAATGCAGAAACAAACTTGTATCAGCTTCGTGGTCTTCTTCATAAAAAGCAAATAAATACGTAATAATGGCCTGGTGATCATCCACTATCATCTGATTTTCTCCAAGCATTTTTTGAATACGAAATGCAAGTTCACGATCATGGAGCATTAAAGCCAGCAAAGTCTCCTCTGCTTTTATATAAGCAGGTTTCATCCGATTATCCCTACGCACAGTAGCAAATGCTTGCATTTGGTTATTCGGATTAGGAGAGTTTTTTGCCTTCTTATTATGTTTACCCACTTTGCTCTGTTGATTAAGCAAAGAATCAAGAGAAAGTGTGAATTCTGTAGCAATTTGCCTCAAATAAAATTCTCTTTCCACTTCACTATCAAGCTTTGCTGTTTCACGAAGGACTTGATCGATGTAGTCCATCTTATCTCCTTCGTTTGCAAAGTTCTTCCCTCTTTTATGGTAAATCATTTTAAAAGAGATATACGTATGAGCGGCCCCTATTATATCATTTTGGAATTTTTCTTCTCCAAATTCCTTGATATAGTCATCGGGATCATACCCATTAGGCATGACTGCAATTTTCACCTGACAGCCGCTCTCCCGGATCAAATCAGCCGTTTTATTTGCTGCCTCTATCCCCGGGGCATCCGAATCATAACAGATGATAATGGTATCTGTACTTCGTTTAAGCAATTGAAGGTGCTGTTCCGTTAATGCTGTACCCATCGTTGCAACACCATTGTGTACCTCTGCACGATCTGCAGATATACAATCAGCAAATCCTTCAAACAAGATAGCTGCGCCTTTTTTTCTTATAAACGGGCGAGCCAGATGATAGTTATATACTATTTTGCTCTTGTTAAATAGAGGTGTCTCAGGACTATTTAAATACTTTGGTTCATCACCGGCTGCAAGCGCTCTTCCAGAAAAAGCAATTGTTTTACCTTGCCTGTCAAAGATCGGAAACATAATTCTATTTCGGAATCGATCGAAATAATTCTGTCCGTCTTCCCGTTTAACCAGCAAACCTGCTTTTTCCATACGTTCGATTGAAAAGTTTCGCTTCTTTAGGAAATTATGCACATAATCCCAGGAATCCAATGAGTACCCTATCTGAAATTTTTCTATGGATTCCATTGTAAATCCACGACTCAGCAGATATTCCAGGGCGTCCTGACCCTGTTTTGTATTTACAAGCAAATGATGGTAAAATTTCCTTAACAGCTCATGTGCTTCCTTCATATCATCGAGTTCATGACGGGGCTTTGTCCCATCCGAAGATTCATTTTCATGAATATCTAATGGTATATTGGCCCTCTCAGCCAAACTTTTTGCAGCTTCTGTGAAGGAATATCCTTCTATGTCCATTAAAAATGTAAATACATTCCCTCCGGCACCACATCCAAAACAATGGAAGATTTGTTTATCAGGGGCTACAGAAAATGATGGACTGTTTTCATTATGAAATGGACATAGACCAAAGTAGTTTCGACCTTGTTTTTTTAGCTGAACATATTCACCAACGACATCAGCGATATCATTTTTATTGCGAATTGCGCTCACTGTTTCTTCTGGTATTAATTGGTTTTTCAAATTTTAACACCTGTTTCATAATAAGCATGAATAACTTAATTCTATATCGGTCCCTGAAATCCTTCAATTTTCGACAATATTTTTTGTAATGCTTCCGAAAATTTATTTTTATCAAGGTCCTTTATTTTCCTTGGCCCTTTTTCATACTTGCCGGATCTCCTTGCTTTTGCATTCAAATGCCTGGTTTCAAGAAATGAATCAATTTCATTATCTGTTATCTCTTTACCTCTTGATGTTAAGACGTAAGCATGTTTAGCAAGACATCCTGCAGCCAATCCTATATCTTCAGTAATTACAATATCATGCCGCTTTAAATGATTTAATATATATAAATCTGCCGCATCTCTTCCCGGTTCTACCCATTTCCAGGTAACATCAGGATAACGGTCGGTAGTATTGGTATAGGCTGCCACAAAGTTAATATCTACTTCATATGGTTTGCATACGCTCAAAACCTCTTCTTTAACCGGGCAGGCATCCGCATCTACAAAAACCGTTAAACGACTCTTCCTTTGTATTTCTACATCTCTCATCTTAATCCTTCTTTTTTCCAGGCTGATTATCCATTTGTCGAATTATTTTTTTTAGGACTTCTTGACTTTTTGTTTTTTAAAAGCTTATTCTAGTTTATTCCTTTATAAATAACTCTAAACCTGATGAAAGGTATTTTATCACGATTTTTTATTATAAAATAAATCTTGTCAAATTGCCACACTTTTCACTCGTATAACATAATCCTATATTTTACATGTAAAAAACATGCTTCCGCATGCCTTTTTTATTGTTGTTTATTTACGATATTAACAATAATATTTGCAGTTTCTTCTACGGCCTTATTAGTTACATCAATAACTGGGCAATTTAATTTATTAACAATTGCTTCAAAGTAAGCTAATTCTTCTTTTATGCGATCCATATTTGCATAAACCGCACTATCATTCAATCCAAGAGACTTTAAACGTTCTTTTCTGATATTGTTTAATTTTTCACTGCTAATCGCCAATCCAATGCACTTATTAGGATTTATCTTGAATAATTCTTCAGGAGGTTCAACTTCTGGAACAAGCGGGACATTCGCCACCTTAAATCGTTTATGTGCCAAAAATTGAGATAAAGGAGTTTTTGAGGTACGTGATACACCCAATAGTACAATATCAGCCTTGACAATTCCTTTTGGATCTCTTCCATCATCATATTTCACTGCAAATTCAATTGCCTCAACACGCTTAAAATAATTTTCATCCAGCTTTCTAACCAATCCAGGTTCATTTAAAGCTTGTTCTCCAAACTTATTTTCAAGCGTATCGATGAAAGGTCCAATTATATCAAAGGATACGATCTCTTTTTCTGCAGCTTTTTTAGCCATATACTCGCGTATTTCCGGCTTTACCAATGTATAAGCAATAATTGCATTATCCATTTCAGCTAAGCTCAATACCTCATCAATGGTCGATATATCTTCCACGAATGGTATTCGCTTAAGCGTGATATTATGATTACTAAATTGACTCACTGCTGCCTTTGTCACAAGGTCAGCTGTTTCACCCACTGAATCCGAAACCACATATATGATAGATTGATTCATTGTCTCCTCCAGTAATGAATAATTTCTCTTTTATCTGAATTGGTTAATGGTCGTCTCTCGCCAAACCAACAAACGCCTTTGTAATGTTTGTTTTAGTTAACCGACCTGTGACTTCAAAGCCTTTTGGACTCTTTTTAACAACCGGTAGGGCATCAATCTGCTTATCGATTAATTTCTCTGCCACATCAATCAGCAAATCTTCTTTCGTACATATCGTAATATTAGGCATCCTTGTCATAATAATATGTACCGGAATACTGCTTAATTCCTGTTGACCGAGACTAGCTCTTAACAGATCTTTCCTGGAAAGAACACCAACAAGAAGCGACTCTTTATCCACAACAAATAAAGTACCCACATCTTCCAAAAACATGGTGCATATTGCATCATAAACAGATACACCTTCACTGACAACAATCGGTATAGACTGATAATCTCCGACCAATAGCTTTTTAAGATTATCCGTGAGCAATTGGGTTTCCGTCCTGCCTGTGTAGAAATACCCTACACGCGGCCTTGCATCCAAATAACCAGCCATTGTCAGAATCGCTAAGTCTGGGCGCAATGTTGCACGTGTTAAATTTAATTGTTCGGCAATATTTTCGCCTGTAATCGGCCCATTATCTTTAACAATTTGAAGGATCTGTTCTTGTCTTTTGCTTAGTTCGATCTTACTCACCACCCTAAAGTGCCCATATACTTAAATTATATAATTTAATTATAAACTATTTATCCATGAAGTGTAATAAATCCACTTAATTTAAAATAAGCCTGCCCAATAAGGGGACATCGCATTCCTTATTGAGCAAGCTTTACCTTAAAATTTAATTTTTGCTTGTAAAAAGGCTGGAAGTTCTTCGATACTGATACGAGTTTGCTCCATTGTATCACGGTCACGTACAGTTACTTGCTTATCCTCAACTGAATCAAAATCATATGTGATACAGAAAGGTGTTCCAATTTCATCATGACGACGATATCGTTTACCGATAGAACCAGCTTCATCATAGTCTACCATAAAGTCCTCTGACAGTTTGGCAAATACTTCTTTTGCCCCCTCAGAAAGCTTTTTGGACAACGGCAATACTGCAGCTTTGTATGGCGCCAGTGCCGGATGAAGATGCATTACCGTACGGGAAGTACCATCTTCAAGCTGTTCTTCTTCATATGCATCAATTAAGTAAGCCAATGTAACGCGGTCTGCTCCCAGAGATGGCTCAATACAATAAGGAATATACTTTTCGTTTGTCTCAGGATCCAAGTAGTTGAAGTCTTCTCCTGAATACTCCATATGTCTCTTTAAATCAAAGTCTGTACGAGAAGCAATCCCCCAAAGCTCTCCCCAGCCAAATGGGAATTTATATTCAAAATCAGTGGTTGCATTACTGTAATGAGATAGTTCTTCCTCCTCATGGTCACGAAGGCGGAAGTTTTCCTTTTTCATACCTAATGATAACAGCCAGTTTTCAGCATAATCTTTCCAATATTGGAACCATTCCAGTTCAGAACCTGGTTTGCAGAAGAATTCCAATTCCATTTGTTCAAATTCACGTGTACGGAATGTAAAGTTACCTGGTGTAATCTCGTTACGGAAGCTCTTACCAACCTGAGCAATACCAAAAGGCAATTTCTTTCTCATTGTACGCTGTACGTTTTTAAAATTAACAAAAATACCTTGTGCTGTTTCAGGACGAAGGAAGATTTCATTTGTACTTGTTTCAGTAACACCCTGGAATGTTTTAAACATTAGGTTAAATTGTCTAATTTCCGTAAAATCCTTTGCTCCACAATCTGGACATGCAATATCATTCTCTTGAATCAATTCTTGCATTTTATCAAAAGATAAGCCATCCACGATCATTTCTGTACCTTTAGCTTGCAATGCATCCTCAATCAATTTATCCGCACGATGACGAGCTTTACATTTCTTACAATCAATCATTGGATCATTAAAGTTTCCGATATGACCGGAAGCCTCCCACGTACGTGGATTCATTAATATTGCAGAATCAAGGCCCACATTGTATGGTGATTCTTGAATAAACTTCTTCCACCATGCTTTTTTAATATTGTTTTTTACCTCTACGCCAAGAGGGCCATAATCCCACGTATTCGCAAGTCCTCCGTAGATTTCGGAGCCGGGAAAAATAAATCCTCTATGTTTCGCGTGTGACACAATTTGATCCATTGATACTGTCATATTCGTTCTCTCCTTTGTACAAATTAAAAAAACTCTCGTCTCTATGCTTTTTAAGAGCATAGGGACGAGAGTTAACCCGCGGTTCCACCCTATTTGCCGGTTTTCCGGCCACTTTGTATGCGTTACTCCAGACTGCCTTCTTTGGTTGATATGTTCCGGCTTACACCAGCCCCGGACTCGCTTGGCATATCGTAATCCAAATACTACTTTCCTTCACTGTAACTACATATTAATTTATCTCACATTCTATACAATAACGACCTACATTGTCAATACAATCATATAAAGGAAATGATTAAAAATTCCCTTTAAATTTATTCATTTGATTTAAAAAACGCTTTGCCTTTAATTCTACACCTAAGTACTCGCCATAGTACGCATCCAGGACTTTTCGGATTTCCTGTTTGGTCTCATCTTTAATAGATATGGTACCAAGGCGATTTAAGTCCATGTAATACAAGATACGCAAAATCCTAACGACAGCCGGTGATATCTTAATTTTATAAGGATCAATATGCTCGCATCGATGACATAATAACCCGCCTTCTCTTACAGAAAAGGAAAATGTACCGTCCTGTGCTCCACAATTCACGCATCGGCTTAACTCAGGTCCGAATCCAAAAACGTTTAACATCTTCAATTCGACTATATTCATAATGACTTCCGGATCATATTCCTCATTGATATAATGGAGCGATAAATAAATTAGGTCATATAAGGATGGGTGAGGTTTTCTCTCCTCTGTTCCTTTATCCAGTAATTCAGCGATAAAGGCAGCATAGGCAGTTAAGAAAATATCCTCACGAATGGAACGGAAGGATTCTTTGGTCTCCGCTTGCTGTAATTGACCCAGCCCACGGCTCGCCTGAAATAAATATGTACCATAATGAAACAACTGAGTGACAGCTGAGAAGCGGCTGTTTGGCTTTTTCGCTCCTCTAGCCATCACTCCAATTTTTCCAAATTCTCTGGTATATAACGTAATAATTTTATTTGTTTCACCATAGTCAGTACTGCGAATGACAATTCCTTCGCACTTTGTTAGCACGTCACTCACTCCAATATGACGGCAAGATTATTAAATTATAGGGATTTCCATTTCTTCGTGATCCTCTTTAATCACATCAGGTTGGCCTTCATTCTGTCTTTCAAGTTCCTTAAAAAGAAGATAAGTATCCACACTGCCGGTTTGTCTAAAAACATTCCAGGTAAAGCTAATCATACTTATTCCACCTTTCGTTCATAGAAACGCTAATTGTCTCCCCTTACCTAACATTAGCTTCACCAACCTGAAAAAAATCATGTGATTAAAAATTTACTAATTCCGTTTCCCTATATTGCCGAATAAAATTATTTTTCAATGGAAAAGCCTGAAGGAAGCAGGTTATGAAGACTTGGCCACAGGATGTGGCGTTTTTAGTCTTTGATCCTTGATTCAGACCCTACGTCCTGCTTTTTACGCAATTGAGCTTCGACTCCTAACTCCTCGAGTCATAAGTGTAGCCACTGCGGAGGCCTACACGATGTTGGTCACAAAGACGTTGCCACACGATGTGGCGTTCTTAGTCTTTGATCCTTGATTCAGCTCCTACGTCCTGCTTTTTATGCAATCGAGCTTCAGGGCCTAGGAGCTCGAGTCATAAGCAAATACTCTACGGGAGAAAAATCCTCCCTCCGAGTATTCGTCTTATGCTTGTCGCGGGCCTATAGGAAGTAGGTCATGAAGACGTTGCCACAGGACGTGGCGTTTTTAGTCTTCGTTCCTTAATTGAGCCCTTCAGCATCTTGGTTAAAATCGAGCTTCGACGGCTAGGAGCTCAGGACATAAGCATAGCCACTGCGGGGGAGAACCTTCCCCTTCGTGCCTCTGTCTTATGCTCCTCGCTCCTGACCAAGCCGTCTCAGCATCTTAATAATCATCTTCCCTAAATCCTATGTCCCTTAAGTGGGAGGCTTTGTTTCTCCAGTCTTTTTGGACTTTTACCCATAGTTCTAGGAATACTTTGGAGCCTAGTAGGTTTTCGATGTCTGTGCGGGCGCGTTGTCCTATTTCTTTTAGCATCGCGCCTTTTTTTCCAATAATGATTCCTTTTTGGGAGTCACGTTCTACAATGACAGTTGCCATAATGTGGACGGTCTCTGATTTTTCTTTTCGCTCAATTTTATCAATCACTACTGCAAGGGAATGTGGGACTTCTTCTCTTGTTAAATGCAGCGCTTTTTCACGAATCATCTCTGAAATAATAAAACGTTCTGGGTGATCTGTTATTTGATCGGCTGGATAATATTGCGGTCCCTCTGGCAAATAAGCATTAATTTGCTTTAATAAAGTTTCTATGTTATTTCCTTCAAGAGCAGAAATAGGAACAATTTCAGCAAAATCGTATTTCTCTTTATACGTATCTATGATGCTGAATAATTCATCGGGATGAATCTGGTCAATTTTATTAATGACAAGGAAAACAGGTGTCTTACATGTTTTTAACTTTTCAACAATAAATTCCTCACCGCGCCCAAAGCCCTCCTCGGCGTTTACCATAAAGAGAATAGCATCAACTTCCTGCAACGCAGTTGAAGCCACTTTCATCATAAAATCACCAAGCTTGTGCTTTGGTTTATGAATTCCCGGTGTATCAATAAAAATGATTTGACTTTCATTTGTTGTTAATACACCTTGAACTTTATTACGTGTGGTTTGCGGTTTATCGCTCATAATGGCAATTTTTTGCCCAATAACTCGGTTGATAAAAGTCGATTTACCCACATTTGGTCTTCCAATAATAGATACAAATCCTGATTTAAATGGTTTATTAGTTTGATTAGTCATGCATTTCCTCCGGTGTAAGGCTCCGGATAACAGCTCCTGATCTTTCAAATCCTCTTTTGTCACACCTTGTATTAGCTTAAAATTACCTACCGGCAGCTCCACAAGAAGTAACAGGATGATCAGTATCAGCTGCTATCGCCAATTTTTTTATATTTGGTTAATCCATGAGAAAAAGACTGAAAAAATGCTTCTTGCACAGCCATACATAGAATAAGCTGCACTTTTATGTAACAGCAATGAATCAGTCACCTTTTCCGGCATCTGCTTCCAATAGGGTTAGTGCATATATCTTACCGCGCTTTTTACTCAATAATTAAACCTTGATTATCCATATCTTACTTTCTCTTCTTCAATTAAACAAGCATGCTCCAGATCTTAGGCAGAAAAATTATAAAACCGATAATAGCCGAAAGAATAGCATACACCAATACTGCTCCGGCAGCTAAATCTTTTGCTGCCTTTGCTAGCGGATGATATTCTCCTGTTACTAGATCCACCACTTTTTCTATCGCTGAATTAATAAGCTCTAACGTCAGCATACCGCCAATCGCAATAAGGACAAATAACCATTCTATTTTTGTAATAGAGAAGTAAGAAGCCGCTATACAAACAACTATAGCGGCAGTCAAATGGAACTTGAAATTTGCTTCTTTTTTTGCTCCATAGAGGATTCCCTGCCAAGCATAATAAAATCCTTTAAAAAAACGGTACAATGGTTTCTTATCTTGTGAGTCCATACTGTTCCAACAATTCTCTTTGTCGTGAAAACATTACTTTTTCGTCCTCTTCATTCATATGGTCATAGCCCAGCAAGTGAAGGAATCCGTGGATTGCTAAAAAACCAAGTTCACGTTCATAAGAATGGCCATATTCTTCAGCCTGTTCCTTCGTACGGTCAATAGAAATAATAATATCCCCTAAGACTGCCGGAACGTCCTCTCCGATAATTTCAATTTCTCCCTCTCCCATTTCTTCCATAGCAAATGAGATAACATCGGTTGGCGCATCTTTTTGACGGTACTCTTTATTAATTTCATGAATACGTTCGTTATTTACAAAAGTTAGAGAAACTTCGCTGCCTTCTGTCACCTTTTCCTGAATAGCTGCAAATTCAAGCAATTTTGTGACGAGCTCCTGTTGTTCTGGAGTTACTTGCTCCGTTTCATCTAAGATATCAATGGTTAAACTCATTTCTTTCACCTACTCTATTCTTTTTCTAATTCTGGATATTCAATGCGATTATGAAATATACCAGCTAACGTTTCACACAAAGACTGACTTACTTTATTCAATTCCTTAAACGTTAAATCGCACTCATTCAACTGTCCATCATTTAGTCTATCAGCAATTATGGACTTTACAAGCTTTTCGATTGTAGCCTGCGTAGGAGACTTTAAGGATCGCACAGCTGCTTCTACACTATCCGCTATCCCAATAATTGCTGCTTCCTTCGTTTGTGCTTTCGGCCCTGGATATCGGAAGTTTTCTTCCTTAACCTCGCCCCCTGCTTCACATGCTTTGTGGTAAAAGAACTTTAGCAGGGTTGTCCCGTGATGCTGCTCAACAATATCGACAATCTCTTTCGGCATTTTATATTTTTTCACCAACTCAGCACCATCAGTCACATGGGAAACAATAATTTTTGTACTTTTCTCCGGTGATAGATGATCATGCGGATTTTCAATATTGACCTGATTCTCGATAAAATAATACGGTCTCTTCGTTTTCCCTATATCATGATAGTAACATCCAACCCTCGCAAGCAATCCATTGGCTCCAATCGCTTCACAAGCTGCTTCAGCAAGATTAGCAACCATCACACTATGATGATAGGTACCGGGAGCCTCCGTTAATATTTTTCGCAAAAGCGGATGATTCGGATTTGATAATTCAATCATCCTCATAGAAGAGAAAATACCAAACCCTGTTTCAATAAAAGGAAGAATTCCAATCGTAAAGACAGCAGAGATGACCCCTGAGGCAATCGCCGCGACAAGAATCATAATGTGATTAATACCGTTTCCGCCGATCCAGATCAGGCCTAATACCACTATCAAATTAATAATTGCATTAATCATACCTGCTCTTAATATGCTAGTACGCGCTATCCCTTGTTTTAATAGAAGGATTCCCGAGATGCCGCTTACAAGAATATAAATCCCCATCGTCACATGTACAGTTCCCGCTAATTCCTCTTTAAACATTATACTGCCGATAACGGAAAGGACAATAGTTATTCCCACAGCATAGCGCTCTCTCATGAGGATTGTTACAAGCATTGCCGCCATCGCTGCGGGAAAGAAATAAGCGATTGATTCCTGGCTTAACCCAACAAATATATGAATTATCTTCATAAGTAGTAATGCCAGCAGATAAACAATACTGAAGATGAATAGATTATCCCGATAGTCTTCATGTTCTTCGTTTCTGATTGTATTACCAAACATTACATAGACACCAGCAAAAACTAACACAATGACTGCAGCCAATCCAACATACGGAAGAAGGGAATCCTCACTATTCAGAAGACCAACTAGCTTTAATTGGCGATAAACATCTGCGTCAATTAAATATCCTTCCTCGGCAATGATCTGTCCCTGAAGAATCCTGACAGGTTCAACGGATTCACTTGCATTTTCCCTTGCTCTCTCTGTTGACTCAGGATCAAAAAACACGTTTTGAATGATTGCATACCTTCCTAAATCAATCGAAGCAGATTTTAATCGAACAGGGAGACTTGAGTATTTTATCCCCTCTTCGACCTTCATCTTGGCATTTTCCACCTCATTTGCCCTTATGCCATCCTTCATGGTTTCATTAATGCTGGTCATCGTAATATCCTTAGCTATCGATAAGTCAGATAAGGATGATCCCAGTAGATTAATCAATGTTTCATCAGTTAGATCTTTATTAACATTATCAGATAATTTCCCTCTTAAATCAGATACATAATCTGATGGCTTCAAGAGTGTTTGTGCCGTATTTTTCTCATCTTTCTCCACCTCTTGATTTTTCAAACCGGCACTAACCACACTCTCTGCCGATGTATAGATTTCATTTATTAAATTAACTCTCTTTTTCACATATTCTTTATTAACTGTATAAACATCCTCAACACTATTAACTGCTTTTTGCTGCTTTTCTTTTGTTTCGACTGGATCTTCTATTGTCTTCGGAGACCGAATTGTCGTTTCAGCAACATTGTAAAGTTCAACATTAAGTTTTTCCGGTTTAACACTGTCAAACAAAAAAATAAAGGAAATGAACGCCATTAATAAAAGAACACCTATCTGCGAAACTGGTTTGGATACCCAATTTTTAAAAGAGCTGCCTATGGTTTTGAATTTCATACGTTTCCCTTTCCGGCGGAGGATTTTATTTATATATAATTTTCTAACACTTTCTGTAATAATAACAGGTTTTATTGTTCCTTTCACTTACAATTGTAAGAATAACAAATTTATAATAAAAAAAGCCACAGTTGATTCTGTGGCATGTTTCTTAACTTTATTATCACTGTTGAGTTGGTCCAAAATTTTCATATGCCTGAATGATTTTTGCAACAAGCGGATGCCTGACCACATCAGTTTGATCTAGGTGGATAAACTTAATGCCTGAAACATCTTTTAATATTCGTTCAGCTGCCCTTAACCCTGATTGGACACCACGTGGCAGATCTATTTGTGAAGTATCACCCGTAACAACTATTTTAGAGCCAAATCCCAGTCGAGTTAAAAACATTTTCATTTGGGCCTGTGTTGTATTTTGAGCTTCGTCCAGGATTACAAATGCATCATCAAGCGTTCTTCCCCGCATATAGGCTAAGGGAGCTATTTCGATTGTGCCACGCTCAATCAGCCTGGTTGTTTGTTCTAATCCTAAGATGTCATGAAGAGCATCATAAAGAGGTCGTAAATATGGATCCACTTTTTCTTTTAGATCTCCCGGTAAAAAGCCCAAGCTTTCACCTGCTTCGACAGCTGGCCTTGTTAAAATAATTCGTTTAACATGTCCATTTTTCAACGCAGTCACAGCCATAACAACAGCTAAATACGTTTTTCCTGTTCCGGCAGGTCCAATTCCAAATACTAGATCTTTTGCTCTAATAGCAGAGATGTATTCTTTCTGGCCCAATGTTTTTACACGAATTGATTTACCTTTAGCGCTTCTGGCAATTTCCTCATCATATAAATCAGAAAAATACTCCAATGTACCGCTATTGGATAAATTTATGGCATAAACAACCTCACGAGGTCCGATTTTAATTCCTTTTCGTATAATGACTAAAAGCGTTTGCAGAATCTCATCCGCTTTTTCTAAGTTCTCAGGATTACCGGACACACTTATTGTTTCGCCCCTGGAAACAATACTGACTCCAAGCTCGCTTTCCAATATCTTCAGATTACTATCATGTACACCAAATAGTTCAACTGCCTCATTTGGTGATTCCAATTGTAAATTAATCAATTTAGACTTCTCTGACATTCCTTAGTCTCCTTGAATCATCGGTTGTCCGATTGCAATATTTTCTAAAACTTTATAATGTATAGTCATTTTAACTTTACCATTGTCAAGCTGGTTTTTCAAAATTTTTTCATTCAAAATAGTTGCATCATCAGGGGCATTCTTTAGAACATCCTTTTTCCCCATATTCATCGCCTGCTTCTCCGCCTCGATTTTTGTATAGATCCGTGTCACCTTTTCTTTACTGCGATAGATCTTTTTATGAAAGGCAATAGGAACCTCCCACTTCAAAAATTTAAATGTTTTTTCATCCTCTTCCACTTCATATTCTTTGAAGTTATGTTCACCAAATCCCCATATCGGCACATGGGCATTTCCAAAACTTAGACTGTATTTATTTTTAGCATCACCATTAAACACATATAAATTCGTTTCGAGCGGAACCTCCACGCTTGTTTTATACCAGGCTTCACCCATGACCTTTCCTTTAGCTCCTACAAATTTTTGATTATCCTCTTTACCAATAAAACCGCTAACCAGGATTTGCCCCTTGCTGACAACCTGATGCTTTTCTACTAAGCCTTGTCCTCTTTCAACCATCGTTTGGACAATGGTCGCTTTTTTTGCGGAAATGAGATTCACATATAAATCAGCAGAATTCTTTTTAGGCTGCTTTTTTTCAACAACCTGAAAATGAAAGGTCGTCCCTTCCAGCTGTACGCCAATCCAGGTAATGGACGGTACCCGTTCACTGAGCTCCTTTTGTATATCTTCCATATCCCCAACAGCAAACTGGAGCTTCCCAACTTTTATATTCATATCATCCAATTCTTTACTGATTTGATGTTCAATTGCCGGACTGGCTCCTTCTATTTTTATCCCCCAAATCATATTGGATAGAATAAAAATGATCATAAAAAACATCATCACACCGACCACGAGACCACTGTACCTTTTCAGCTTTAAGGCAAAAAAAGGCCCTCCTCTTCTTTCTAAAAAAGAGACCTTACAGCCGCTGTTTCTTACTGCCTTCCTCAATTGAGGAACGTCAGATAGCTTCATATAAAAAACAACTGTTTCTGTGCCCATATTTTTCGCATCCCAAACTTGAATACCCTCTTTAAGCATTCTGTTTATAAATCGTTCTGTACCTTGTCCCTTTATTTTCACTTTAATATAGCCAGTAATAGTATTCGTCCATTGGTTTTTCATAAGAACCTCCTATTAGGTTATTCTTCGAGGAATATAACTTGATCAATTTTCCCTTCAAGTAAGATTTCTTCCGGAAGAATAGTTTTTAATACAAAAGCCTGACCTTTGACAAGGAGTTGTCCGTTCTTAAGCAGCAATCTTAATTCCTGGTCTGAAAATGTAAGTAAGCCTTTATGATTCTCTATGTAAATATGAATTTGACCCACCATCGTAATCCTTGGCAAATCCATCATGATATCCTGGGGCAGGTCCATTGCGGCCGTGACCCACCTCTTCAAACGATACCCCCATGCACGAGCCATAAGGAAACCTCCCTTTCCGCCGGTTAATATCTTCGTAATCGTTACAGGCTGTTCTGTAAAATCACCTCATAATCATACTTATTCGTTAAGAGGTCATTAAATGCTTAATTAAAACGTTCCGTTATCAATAATCTGACGGAGAGAAGACGTTGTTATCATTTATAATCCGATGTACATTCTAACGTTTACTTGATTAGCAAATAGTGTTGTAGAGTTTGATTGGTCAGATTTCATCTGTTTAAATCAATCAAGTAAAAGCTATGACCAATTACCATAGAAAGAATTGGGATTAAATGTTAAAATATTTTGTAAAAGTTAATTCAGACTATTCAATTAAATAACCTAAATCATGTAAAAGTGGACTTTCAACTATATAATTGAGGGTAAATAAAGGAGCTGACCGGAATGCCAAAATCTAATGCAAGACCTAAAATACACATACCGAAAACAAAAAGTGAGAGGATATGGGATACTATTGGTTATTCATGTTATATTGGATCTTTACTTTTTTTAATCTATATTTGGGGTGAACTTCCAGATAAAGTACCAGCTCATTTTAATGCTAAGGGCGAAGTTGATCGTTGGGGTTCAAAACTAGAACTTCTTATTTTGCCTATTATAGGTGCATTTCTTGCTGTATCAATGCATTTTGTCGAGAAATTTCCAGAATCACATAATTATCCTCAACGATTAAACAAAGAGAACGCTAAAGAATTTTATTTAAATAGCAGAAAAATAACAAATCAATTAAAAGCTATTTGTCTCATTATTTTTACATTAATTATTATTGAATCCGTTTCAATCGCGTTAGAATGGGGCGACGGACTTGGAGCATGGTTCTTACCAGTATTAATAGTGGGTGTTTCTATCCCCATCATATTAGGCATAATTAAACAAAGTAAGATTAGATAGCCAAATTCTCGATTTCCCTTATTCTTGATAGACGCCAAACTCTCTGCGTTGATCTATGTAATTCTGGAAAAGTTTCATTTTTAACAATAAAAAAACTGCAGACGAAAACTTCAAAAAGTTTCTGTCTGCAGGCACTATAAGTAACTTTTATCTAATCTGTTTCCTTTTTGAACGGGGAGGACCCAATATTTCTGACATAACAAACGCTTCCTGCAGGTTGATATTCCGTACATCAAATCCCTGTTTAGAAGGCTTGACATGTCTTTCTGTTGCTTGTTTTACTGCTTTTTGAACTATTGGCTTGAATTCCCTCGGGACAATTACATCAACCGGGGTTTCCTTTATAACAACCGGCTTCTCAGCTTGCTGTACTTTCTTCTTCTGAGCTTCGTACTGCTCCTTTATTGTTTGAGCAAGAGAGGTTGCTTCTCTTTGCAAATCAGGATGCCCGCTTAATTTCTTTTTAATTTCTCTTTCGCGTTCCTGGATTTTTTTCCGGATATCATCATCCTGTTTCCCCCCAATAGGTTGTGATTGTCCCTTAACAGGTTCACTTTTGTTTTTTGGAGGAGATGTATATTTTCTATTTTGCGTTTCATCAGGCTTCTCTGTACCTTTATCCCTTTGAAAGAACCAGCTTATTAAAGTTATAATCAAAAACAGGATAATGGGATTATCCCATATAGCTCCCATACTCATGGGCAGGACCTCCTTTCCCAGCAATCAGATAGGGAAATTATTCATCATCTGTATTTCGATCATCCTTGTTGGCTTTGCTTATGGATTCTCTCATATGTGTATCAGATGCAAGGTTTTGATAGTTCATATAATCCATAACGCCCATATTCCCCGCTTTGAAAGCTTGAGCCATTGCAAGCGGTACTTCGGCTTCAGACTCAACAACTTTTGCACGCATTTCTTCTACTCTTGCTTTCATCTCTTGTTCTTGTGCAATCGCCATAGCACGGCGCTCTTCAGCTTTTGCTTGCGCAATTTTTTTATCTGCTTCTGCTTGTTCTGTTTGCAGCTCTGCACCAATATTTTTGCCGATATCCACATCAGCTATATCAATAGATAAAATCTCAAATGCTGTTCCGGCATCCAGACCTTTACTTAAGACAGTTTGAGAGATACGTTCCGGATTTTCCAACACAGTTGTATGACTTTCACTGGAACCAATGGTGGAGATTACACCCTCACCAACCCTCGCGATAACAGTCTCTTCACCTGCACCCCCAACCAAACGCTCAATATTGGCACGTACAGTGATTCTAGCCTTTGCTTTAACCTCAATCCCATTAATAGCAACACCCGCAATAAACGGCGTTTCTATGACTTTAGGGTTAACACTCATTTGTACAGCTTCCAGCACATCACGTCCTGCAAGGTCAATAGCTGCACAACGTTCAAATGTCAAATCAATATTGGCACGATGAGCCGCAATTAGCGCATTAACAACCCGATCTACATTACCACCGGCTAGATAATGACTTTCCAGTTGATTCGTTGTTACATTTAGACCTGCTTTTGACGCTTTAATTAAAGGATTGATAACACGGCTTGGAGATACTCGACGCAATCTCATCCCAATCAATGTAAAGATGCTTACTCTCACTCCTGAAGCGATTGCTGAAATCCAAAGCATAACTGGTACAAAAGTGAATAGTACTGCCAATAAAATGATAACTAAAGCAATGCCCACAAGAGCAAAAATAGATGCTGATGTTAATACCATTTGTTTATAACTCCCTTCATACTTCTAATTATTATGAATCTAATGGTCGTACTACTATACGGGAACCTTCTGTTTTAATTACTTTGACATGCGTTCCCTTCGTTACAAAACTACCTTCACTTACCACGTCAATTCTTTCCCCTTCAAGCGAGAGTGTTCCAGAAGGACGCAGGTCAGTGACAAGAACACCTACTTTTCCAACTAAATCATGACGATTAATATTGGAAACATATCCACTCTCCGTATTCGTAGAATCTGTGAGTATAATCCTATTAAAGGCTGTCATTTTCTTTCCAAATACTTTAATTAATATCACACTTGCTATAAATCCTGCAATCAATGCAATTAATATTGCGATTGCCATATGCTCCACATCCCCCGCAGCAAGAAAGAAGCTTGCTATAATTGCCATAAAACCAATAATTCCTACAATACCGCCAGGAAGGAATAATTCCAGTAATAGGAATGCTATTCCAACTATAAATAAGATTAACGGTTCATATCCGGCCAGACCTGATACCATATGTCCATAAAAAAACAATAACAGAGACGTAATACCGGCAAAACCAGGTAAGCCAAAACCAGGTGAATAAAGCTCAACGACAAGACCTATTGTGCCAATCGACAATAAAATAGGAATCACAATAGGATTCGTAAGGAAACGGGCTACTTTATCAGCAAAGCTTTCACCAAATTGAATTAATTCAGCTTTTTCATATCCCAGCGTTTTTAATAATTCCTTTTGATTTCCAACTGTACCTTCACTATAACCAACCTTTACAGCCTGGTTTGCTGTCAGCGTAAGCAGCTCTCCTTTTTCCGCTCCATACTCTGGCAAATCAATATCCTCATCAGCCATTGCTTTAGCATATAACGGATCTCTTCCACTTGATTCAGCAGCCTTTTGCATATTTGCAAGCCAATAGGATTGCGCTTTTTTATCAGCTGCATTACCATCAGATGTTATGACAGCAGCTGCACCCATTGTTGCACCGGGTACCATATAGATCTCATCAGCATTTAAAGAAATAAATGCACCGGCAGATAGGGCTCGGTTATTAACAAAGGCTATTGTTTTTAATTTAGTATTTGCAAATGTTTCACCGATCTCATCTGCTGCATCTACCGCCCCGCCAGGTGTATTAATATCGAATATAATCGCTTCTGCCCCATCCTTCTCAGCGGTTGCTATTGCTCTTTTCAGGAAGTTAGATAGACCTTTTTCCACCTCATTTTGCAGAGGGACTATGTATACTTTATCAGTATTCGCATTTCCTGACGGCGGACCTGCAATTCCAATTAAAAAAAATGCAAAGATGATCATAATTGACCACCATCTTTTCCTCATACCTGTTCACCCCTCCTTTCTTCTCCATTTTTGACGTCTTAATTCATTATACGTTATTTACATGCATAAGTTTCACAATACTTTGATATTCATCATATAATTAATTTACGGGATATAAAAAACCCGCAATTAAAATTGCGGGTTTTAAACGTCTTATTTTGTAAGATTTTGCAGTACAAGTTTATTGACTAAAGATCCATCAGCTTTACCCTTCACTTTTGGCATGACTGCGGACATTACTTTGCCCATGTCAGCCTTGGAAGTGGCATTCGTCTCGGCAATCGCTTGAGTAACAATCGCATTTAACTCATCCTCGGATAATTGCTGTGGCAAATATGCCTCGACAATCTCGATTTCTGATTGAAGCTTTTCGACCAAATCTTGGCGTCCTGCTTTATCAAATTCCTGGAGGGAGTCTTTGCGTTGCTTTAATTCGCGAGAAAGTACGGTTAACTCTTCATCTTCGGATAATTCTTGTTTACCAAGCTTTATTCCTTCATTTTGAAGAGAAGCCTTCACCATTCGGATGACGGAGAGCTTGTCTTTTTCTCTGTTCTTCATAGCTTGTTTCATATCGCTGTTTAAACGCTCAACAAGACTCATTTAAGGGCACCTCTTTTAGAACTTGCGTTTTCTCGCAGCTTCAGACTTTTTCTTACGTTTTACACTAGGTTTTTCATAGAATTCGCGCTTTCTTACTTCCTGCATAGTACCTTGCTTGGAAACTGTGCGTTTGAAGCGTCGAAGAGCATCTTCAAGCGATTCGTTTTTCTTAACGACTGTTTTAGACATCTCTTTCCCTCCCTCCGAGCACAACAACTCTAATTTCCTACACATAGAAGGAAACCATGTACCTTCAAATTATAATATATGTGTCGTTCAAGGTCAACTGTTATTCCTATAATCGTGTAGGTTAATTAAATGATATTTATAATACAGATTTAAACTCTCCAATCTTCCTATCTATATATACCTCATTTTAAAAAAATAAAAACGGGCTGATGCAATCTGCACCAGCCCCACTGCCTAATATTATGAATTAACTACAGCTTGTTCGACTATATCATCCATCACACGGACAAATTGTCCTTCATTGTATGGATATCCGGCTTTTGTAATTTTTACTTTCACAATCTTTCCAACCATATCTTCCGTTGCAGGGAACACGACTTTCAAATAGTTATCTGAATATCCTTGATAGAGTCCTTTTGTCTCTCCATCTTCATATAGTTCCTCTGGAATCACTTCTAGAACTTCATTTTCATAGCTGGAAGCATATTCTTTCGCAATTTGCTCAGATAGTGAAATCAAGCGATGCACTCGATCGTTTTTAACATCCTCATCCACTTGATCTTCCATGCGGGCAGCTGGTGTACCAGTACGTTTGGAATAAGGGAATACATGCAGTTCAGAGAAACGATGATCTTTTATGAAATTATATGTTTCCATAAACTCTTCCTCTGTTTCACCAGGGAACCCAACAATCACATCTGATGTAACCGCTAAGTCAGGAAGTACTTCACGCAATCTTTCCAGTCTTTCTGCAAAGAATTCAGTAGAATACTTACGACGCATACGTTTAAGGACCGTATTAGAAGCTGATTGTATCGGAATATGCAAGTGAGGCACTACTTTATCAGACTCACGCAATACTTCAATCACTTCATCTGTTATTTGAGAGGCTTCAATGGATGAAATACGAATTCGTTTCAAACCTGCCACTTTTTGATCGAGTTCTCTCAATAGCATAGCGAGATTATAATCCTTCAAGTCTTCACCATAACCACCTGTATGAATACCTGTCAGGACAATTTCTTTATAGCCCGCTGCGACAAGCTGCTGAGCTTGACGAATAACTTCCTGCGGATCACGGGAGCGTAGCAATCCGCGCGCCCAAGGAATAATACAGAATGTACAGAAGTTATTACATCCTTCCTGAATTTTCAGGGAGGCACGCGTACGATCTGTAAAAGCAGGTACATCCATTTCTTCATAAACTCTCGTTTTCATGATATTTCTTACGCCATTAATAGGCTGTCTTTCAGTTAAATACGTATCGATATAACCTATTAATTTATCACGGTCCTGCGTTCCAACAACTATGTCCACTCCTGGAATCGCCATAATTTCTGCCGGTGAGGTTTGTGCATAACAACCCGTTACACAAATAACAGCATCAGGATTCTTACGCACTGCCCTGCGAATAATCTGCCGGCTTTTTTTATCTCCTGTATTCGTAACAGTACATGTATTAATAACATAAACATCCGAGCGTTGTTCAAAATCGACTCTTTCATATCCTGAAGCTTGAAACAGCTGCCATATCGCTTCTGTCTCATAATGATTCACTTTACATCCTAATGTATGGAACGCTACAGTTGCCATTCCCTTCACCTCGCTAATTCTAATTGATAAGATATGGCTGACAATGCGTATAAAGGAGCAGTCTCTGTACGTAAAATACGCGGTCCAAGACTGCATGTTTGAAAGCCATTTTCTAAAAGTTGATTCACTTCCGCGGTATCCAAGCCGCCTTCAGGGCCAAATACCATTAAAAGAGACTGCCCTGGTACCATCCCTCTAATTGTTTTCGCCAATTGCGAAGATTCCCCTTGCTTAGCGTCTTCTTCATAAGCAACTAGCTTATAATCATAGCTTTCAGCAAGATCTAACAATCTGCGAATATCTACAGGATCGTAAACACTGGGTATTTCAGTACGATGGGATTGTTCTGCAGCTTCCTTCGCTATTTTCCGAAGCCGTTCTGTTTTCTTTGCAGCTTTTTTAGAATCCCATTTTACAATAGAACGAGTTGCATTAAAAGGGATAAAGGTATTTGCACCCAATTCTGTCCCTTTTTGGATAATCAATTCTAGTTTATCCCCTTTAGGCAAACCGTTCACAATGGTAACTTGAATGGGCAGTTCTTTTGTTCCTTCTATCCAATCAATAATGCGGCCAGTCAGAGCTTTATCTTGAATGGATTCAATTTTGACGATCGCCGTTTTTTTATCAATAACTCCATAAAATGTATCACCTGGATTCATTCGCATGACCCGGGTCATATGGTGAAAATCATCTCCGGTTATCGTTACTTCAAATTGATTTTCTAATTTCTCAATAAAATATCTCTGCATGGCCTGCACCTTTCTATCCTTAAAATCAATAACGCCTAAAGCATTATTGCGGCGGAAAAACGTTTAGGCTCCTGCCTAATAATCCCTTACGAAATTCCGGTCTTCCGCTAGAGTCCTTAACTTAAGTAAGTGGGAGTTTGAACTCCCACTATACTCTAACATCCACCTTGATGTGGTGATTTCACTTAAAACAAGTAAAACTTATAATTTACGAGCTGTAATGGAGACCCAGTCTTCCATTGTCATGACATCCTCAATTACAAGTCCGGCTTTCTGAATAGCTTCTTCCACTTCCCGGCGTTTTTGCTGGATGATGCCGGAAGATATAAAGGTTCCGCCTGGTTTAAGCACTCTGGCTACATCTTCTGTACAACGTACAATAATTTCAGCCAAAATATTGGCTACAACTATATCTGCTTCAAATTCAATTCCTTTTAAAAGGTCATTTTGTTTAATTGTAACTTTATCATGTACCTTATTTAATTTACAATTCACCCTGGCACTGTTCACAGCTACCTCATCCAGATCAAGCGCCAAAATAGACTCGGCGCCAAATTTAGCAGCAGTGATTGTAAGTACCCCTGAACCAGTCCCTACATCAATGACCTTCATCCCAGGTTTGACTGTTTTCTCAAGTGCTTGAATACAAAGTACAGTTGTAGGATGTGTACCTGTACCGAATGCCATGCCTGGATCCAATTCAATAATTTTTTCATCTGTATGAACCGGAGTGTATTCCTCCCACGTCGGAACGATTGTGACTTGTTCCGAAATCTTTACTGGATGGTAATACTTTTTCCATGCAGTAGACCATTCTTCCTCATTAACCTCACTGATGGTTACTTTATTATGACCTAGATCGATATCATATTTTATTAGATTATTGATAAGGTCCTTAATGCCATCTACTGTGTCACCAAGGAAACTTGTGACAGGGAGATAAGCTTTAATAAGTACGCCTTCTTCAGGAAAATCAGCAGGATTAAGTTGATAGATTTCTCCGAATACATTCTCCCTTTCACGAACCAATTCAAGCGGATCTTCAATCACTACCCCGCTTGCACCAGCCTCATGTAATATATTCGATATTGGTTCGATCGCTTCATTCGTTGTATGAATACATAATTCGGACCATTTCATTTTCTACCAACTCCTACCTGTTTATTCACCTTTTATTGCTCTTTTAACTTTCGAAAAAAAACCTTCATCATGTTCATCTAATTGTCCTTGACCACTGATTTCAGCAAATTCGCGAATTAATTCTTTTTGTTTATCGGATAATTTGGTTGGCGTTACAACTAAAATACGGATGTGCTGATCACCTTGACCATATCCTCTAACATTAGGAACACCTTTTCCTTTTAAGCGGAAGCGAGTACCTGTTTGTGTTCCAGCCGGCACTTTCAGTTTCACTTTACCATGCATGGTTGGAACTTCAATTTCATCACCCAATGCAGCCTGTGCAAAGGTAATAGGCATTTCACAGTAAATATCGTCACCATCACGCTCAAAGAATTCATGCGGTCTGATTTGGAACACAACAAACAAGTCTCCCGGAGGGCCGCCATTAATACCAGGTTCACCTTTACCAGGAACACGTAATTGTTGACCATCATCAACACCTGCAGGTACTTTGATTTGAATTTTATTCCGTTTTTTCACAGAACCTTTACCGTGACAGGTAGCACATTTCTGCTTAATAATTTTTCCTGTACCACTGCAATGTTGACATACTCTGCGGTTCACAATTCGTCCGAATGGAGTATTTTGTTCTACATTTAATTGGCCTGTACCATTACAGTGAGAACATGTTTCCGGTTTTGTGCCAGGTTTTGCTCCTGACCCTTTACATGTATCACACTCTTCCTCTTTCGGTATTTCAATGGTCGTTTCTGTACCAAATACAGCTTCATCAAATGATAATGTCATTGTATATTGCAGGTCTGCACCTTGACGGGGAGCATTTGGATCTCTTCTTCCCCCTCCGCCAAAGAAAGAATTGAATATATCTTCAAAACCACCGAAGCCTTCGAAACCAGCTCCGCCTCCACCAAATCCCTGTGTTGGATCTTCGTGGCCAAATTGATCATATCTCGCTTTCTTTTGATCATCGCTTAACACTTCATAAGCTTCCTGGATCTCTTTAAATTTTTCCGTAGCATCTGCTGCTTTATTGAGGTCAGGATGATATTGCTTGGAAAGGCGGCGATATGCTTTTTTTATCTCATCCTTCGAGGCATTTTTGCCAACCCCCAACACCTCATAATAATCCCGTTTGCTCATTCCTCACACTCCTGATTCTATATAATCCGTCGTTTCACATAAAAATCATTGTACCACTTGACTAAGCTGCGGCGCAATATAAACAGAAAATGTCCAATTTGTTAAAAAAAGTCAAAGTCAAGGAGATCCTGACTTTGACTTTTTTACGTTCAATCATTATTTTTTGTCGTCGTCAACTTCAGTAAATTCTGCATCTACGACATCATCAGCCTTGCCCGCACCATCTTGACCTGGTTGTTGTTGCGCAGCTTGAGCAGCTTGCTCATAAAGTTTCACGCTAAGAGCTTGCACAATTTCCTGCAATGCTTCTTTTTTCTCTTTCATTTCAGCAAGATCATTCTTCTCAATTGCTGCTTTTAAAGCATCTTTAGCTTCTGTTGCTTTTTGAACTTCAGCTTCTTCTACTTTACCTTCAAGATCTTTTAATGTTTTTTCTGTTTGGAATACTAAAGCATCAGATTCGTTACGTAATTCAGCTTCTTCCTTACGTTTTTTATCTGCTTCTGCATTTTCTTCCGCTTCTTTAACCATGCGATCGATTTCTTCATCGCTTAAGCTTGTAGCTGATTGAATCGTAATCGCCTGCTCTTTATTTGTACCAAGATCTTTTGCACGTACATTAACGATACCGTTATTATCAATATCGAACGTTACTTCAATTTGCGGGATTCCGCGTGGTGCCGGTGGAATATCAGTCAATTGGAAGCGACCAAGCGTTTTGTTATCTGCTGCCATTTGACGTTCCCCTTGAAGAACATGGATATCTACTGCTGTTTGGTTATCAGCTGCTGTAGAGAAAATTTGAGATTTGCTAGTTGGGATTGTTGTATTACGGTCGATTAAACGAGTAAATACTCCACCCATTGTTTCAATACCAAGAGATAAAGAAGTTACATCAAGTAATACAACATCTTTAACGTCACCGGAGATAACTCCACCTTGGATTGCTGCACCCATAGCAACAACTTCATCAGGGTTTACCCCTTTATGAGGCTCTTTACCAGTTTCTTTTTTAATTGCTTCCTGAACAGCAGGAATACGAGTAGAACCACCAACTAAGATAACTTTATCAATCTCAGCCGGAGACAAGCCTGCATCACGAAGAGCTTGGCGAGTAGGTCCCATTGTTCTTTCTACTAAAGAAGCAGTGATTTCATCGAATTTCGCGCGTGTTAATGTTAAATCCATGTGCAATGGACCTGCTTCACCCGCAGTGATGAACGGCAAGGAAATTTGTGTAGATGTTACACCTGACAAATCTTTTTTCGCTTTTTCAGCAGCGTCTTTCAAACGTTGAAGAGCCATTTTATCTTTAGATAGATCGATTCCATTTTCTTTGCGGAATTCTTCGATTAAATATTCCATTACTGCGTTATCGAAGTCATCTCCACCCAAACGTGCGTCACCAGCTGTTGAGCGTACTTCGAATACACCGTCACCTAGCTCAAGGATGGATACGTCAAATGTACCGCCGCCAAGGTCGAATACAAGGATTTTTTGATCTTCTTCAGTTTTATCCAAACCATACGCTAATGCAGCAGCAGTTGGTTCGTTGATAATACGTTCTACTTCTAAACCAGCGATACGGCCAGCATCTTTTGTTGCTTGACGTTCAGCATCGTTAAAGTAAGCAGGTACTGTAATAACAGCTTTTGTTACTTTTTCTCCCAGGTATTCTTCAGCATAGGATTTTAAATATTGAAGAATAATCGCAGATACTTCTTGTGGAGAGTAATCTTTTCCTTCGATATTTACTGAGTAATCTGTACCCATATGGCGTTTGATGGAGCTGATCGTATTCAGGTTTGTGATAGCTTGGCGTTTCGCTACTTCCCCAACTTGACGTTCTCCGTTTTTAAATGCAACAACAGATGGAGTGGTTCTATTACCTTCTGGATTTGGAATAACTTTTGGTTCTCCGCCTTCTAATACGGATACACAAGAGTTGGTAGTTCCTAAGTCAATACCAATAATTTTACTCATTTACTTTTTACCTCCCATTAATTATGTAGCCTATGTGTTTGATTACTGATTCACTTTAACCATTGATGGTCGAATAACCCGGTCTTTTAATTTATAACCCTTTTGGAATTCTTCCACAATGATATTTGAACCGTATTCTTCGTTATTGTCCTGCATAATCGCTTGATGAACATGAGGGTCGAATTCTTGACCTACTGATTCGATTACCTCTACACCTTCTTCTTTCAAGGCAGATAAAATACTTGTTAAAACCATATTCATTCCTTGAAGAAGCGGTTTTGTTTCATCTGTTTCAGTTGTACTATTTATCGCCCTATCAAAATTATCTAAAGCAGGCAAAAGATTTGTTACAAGAGATTGAGCTCTATATTTTTGCGCTGCTTCAGCATCCAATTTAACACGGCGGCGATAGTTATCAAAATCTGCATAAAGACGAACATATTTTGCTTCAGCTTCCTGCAATTTCTTTTCTAGTTCAGCTACTTTGCTATCCCCATCATTTTCGGAAGCTTCCTCAACAGGTTCACTTGTTTCAGTGGTTTCCTCAGAGGCTGTATCATTCATTTTATTTTCTTCTGCTTCATCAAATATTTCTTCAATATTATCTTGATTTTTTTCAGACACTGCTTCTCACCTCCCTGAAAGTGTTGTTCTATATACGTTAAAGCAGTATTACTACTATTACCGTTACTTTTTATTTTGATACTGTTTTGTCAGCATCTCAGTTAAGTCATTCGCAAAAAATGACAATAAACTCATCACTCTGGAATAATCCATCCGAGTAGGTCCAAGAATAGCTATAGTTCCAAGATTCTCGTCTCCAATGGAGTAGGTAGTGCTGATAATACTGCAGTTTTCAAGCGCCATATTATTATTTTCGGTGCCTATTTTCACATTGATTCCTTCATGTGTTTTACTGACCAACTCATACAAGTCTCTTCCCTGTTCCATGATTTTAAAAATTGCCTTTACTTTTTCAATATCATGAAATTCAGGCTGGCTTAGCATATTCGCCTTACCGCCAAAGAAAAGTTTCTCGTTCTCCGGCAATTGCAGAGATGTTGCTAGCATTTGCAGAACCATATCATAATTTGTAATATGCTGTTTTAATAATACAGCTACTTCCCTGAAAATCTTATCTTTAAGCTGCACCAATGGTACACCGCTCAAGCGATCATTCAGGATATTTACCACTCTCTCCATTTCATTCATATCAAATCCTGGAGGAAGATAAATCATTTTATTTTCAACATGACCAGTATCCGTCACGATGATAGCAATTGCCTTATTTGTATCAAGCGGTACAATTTGGATTCGACGTAAGTGATTTTCTAAAACAGCAGGTCCAAGCATAATCGCCGTATAATTCGTAATTTCGGATAGTATGCCGGCAGAACGTTGCACTATCTTCTCTAACTCAAATAATCTCTCTTTAAAAACAGATTTAAGCTTAAGAACATCATCCTTTTGCAGCTGCTGAGGTGAAACAAGATGATCCACATAGTACCGATACCCTTTTTCAGAGGGAATACGCCCTGAAGAGGTATGTGTTTTTTCGAGATACCCCATTTCCTCTAAATCAGCCATTTCATTTCTGATTGTGGCAGAACTTAGCGAAATGCCTTCTTTTTTGGAAATATTTCTGGACCCCACAGGTTGGGCGGTAGAAATAAAATCATCGATGATCACCTGTAAAATTGCCAGTTGTCTATTTGTTAACATCGATAATCACCCCTGTTAGCACTCTTTACTACTGAGTGCTAAGTCTATAAATAAAGTAACAAAACCGTCGTTATGTGTCAACGGTTATGATTATGTTTTCTCTCTCATTTTTAAACTATAATAAAAATGCCTGGAACACTTCGTTCCCCATTAATTTACCCGGATGTGTCAGTCGGACTCTTCCGTTTACCAACTCCAATAACCCCTCTGAAACCATTCTTTTTATTGTTTCCCCAAATACGTCATTTATGTTTACAGAAAATCTCTTTTGGAAATGTTCCAGAGAAACTCCCTCCATTTTTCTAAGCCCCAAAAACATCTCTTCTTCCATTTGTTCCTTTCGCGTAACGGTTGCTTGCTCAACGATCGGCTTCCTGCCATCCTGAATAGCATTCATATATTTCTTCAAGGGTCCATGATTATGATAACGGACAGCATCGAGGTATCCATGAGCACCAGCACCAAGACCATAGTATTCTTCATTGTTCCAATATACGAGGTTATGCCTGCTTTCAAATCCTTTTTTTGCAAAATTTGAAATCTCATATTGATTGTAGCCCACTTCTACTAAACGTTCCATGACATATTCATACATAGTAGCCTCAGCATCCTCACCCGGTAAGGATAATTTACCTTTATTGAGCATGATATAAAACACAGTCTTCGGTTCAATAATTAAAGAGTAAGCTGAAAAATGCGGAAGATTTAATTGTAAAGCGCGATCTACTGTATCCTCTAAATCACTGAGTGTTTGACCGGGCAAGGAATAAATCAAGTCAATGCTAATGTTGTCAAAACCTTCTTCTCTTGCCATATCAATGGTCTCATACACATCTTTGACATTGTGCGCACGGCCAATCTTTTTCAATAGTTCTTCGTTGAATGATTGAACACCCAGACTTAATCGGTTGACGCCTGCTTCCTTCATAATTCTCAATTTATCCTTTGACAAATCACCTGGATTGGCCTCAACTGTGTATTCATACCCTGGCGCAAGCGTAACTTTTTCTTTCATGGAAAATAACAATTGTTCCAGCTGCAGAGGTTCTAAAGCAGATGGAGTACCTCCCCCAATAAAAACAGTGGATAAGGGTTCATTTTGAGACAGATTATATAAATCCATCTCAGTCAATAATGTTTGGATATATTCATCCACCGGCTGGTTCTGAATAAAAAATTTATTAAAATCACAGTAGTGACATATTTGTGTACAAAATGGAATGTGGATATATAAACTTTTAACCAATTCCAACACCCCTTTCTAAGATCGAAAAAAAACGTTATATCTATCATAATAAAATAGAGGCCAGAACAAAAATGTCTGGCCTGCTTTTCTTACTATTTTATTTTTTTGAATTGGAGTCATCCATCTTCAGAACTGCCATAAACGCTTCTTGCGGAACTTCTACAGAACCAACTTGTTTCATGCGTTTTTTACCTTCTTTTTGTTTCTCTAATAGTTTACGTTTACGTGAAATATCTCCACCGTAACATTTTGCAAGTACATTCTTCCTCATTGCTTTAATCGAAGAACGTGCAATGATTTTATTGCCGATTGCTGCCTGTATAGGCACCTCAAATTGTTGTCGAGGAATAAGCTCCTTCAACTTTTCTACAATAATTTTTCCACGCTCATATGCAAAGTCTCTATGAACGATAAAGCTCAATGCATCAACGGTTTCACCGTTTAATAAGATGTCCATTTTAACCAGTTTAGATTCTTGGTAGCCAATTAACTCATAGTCAAAAGATGCATATCCTTTTGTATTTGATTTTAATTGGTCAAAGAAATCATAAACAATTTCGGATAATGGCAGTTCATAAATGATAGTTACGCGGTTCTCATCAGCATATTGCATATCGATGAAATTCCCACGCTTCATTTGACAAAGCTCCATAATTGCACCGACAAAATCATTTGGTGCCATCAAGGTAGCTTTTACATATGGCTCCTCAATACTTTCAATCTTTTGCGGGTCAGGCATGTTAGATGGATTATCGATATTAATCTCACTGCCATCTGTCATCTTAACCTTATAAATTACGCTTGGTGCCGTTGTAATCAAATCAATATTAAATTCACGTTCAATTCTTTCCTGGATAATTTCCATATGCAATAATCCAAGGAATCCGCAACGGAAACCAAATCCAAGCGCCTGAGAGGTTTCTGGTTCATATTGCAAGGAAGAATCGTTTAGCTCCAGTTTTTCAAGTGCTTCACGTAAATCGTTAAATTTTGCTGTATCAATTGGATATAGACCGCAATAAACCATCGGATTCATACGGCGATACCCCGGTAATGGTTCTGTTGCTCCATTTTTAGCATTGGTGATTGTGTCCCCGACTTGTGTATCGCCGACATTTTTAATGGCAGCTGTCAGGAATCCAACATCTCCTACTGTTAGTTCATCGCATAGAGTTGCTTTTGGAGTATGGACACCCACCTCGAGAACTTCAAATTCCTTACCTGTCGCCATCATTCTGATCTTATCACCCGGTTTTACCGTACCCTCCATCACTCGAATGGATACGATGACTCCACGATATGCATCATAGATTGAATCAAAAATCAATGCTTTCAGAGGAGCTTCGGGATCTCCAGTTGGAGCAGGTACTTTTTCCGCAATTTGTTCGAGGATTTCTTCAATCCCGATACCAGCTTTAGCAGAGGCAAGAACAGCTTCAGATGCATCCAGCCCAATTACATCTTCAATCTCACCACGAACGCGTTCCGGGTCAGCACTAGGCAAATCTATTTTATTAATGATTGGCAAGATCTCCAAATCATTGTCTAATGCCAAATAAACATTGGCCAAAGTTTGCGCTTCGATTCCCTGTGCAGCATCGACCACTAGCACAGCACCTTCACAAGCTGCCAAACTTCTGGATACTTCATACGTGAAATCCACGTGTCCCGGAGTATCAATTAAATGGAAAATATATTCCTCGCCGTCTTTCGCCTTATATTTCAATTGAACAGCATTCAATTTGATTGTTATTCCGCGCTCTCTTTCCAAATCCATGGAATCAAGAAGCTGGTCTTTCATCTCTCTGGAAGTAAGAGCATTCGTTTTTTCTAATATTCTGTCCGCTAATGTCGATTTCCCATGGTCAATATGAGCAATAATCGAAAAGTTACGGATTTTACTTTGTCGTTTTAGCCGTTCCTGATTATTCATTCTGTTCACTCCTGTTACTTTCAAAACACAGATATTACTGATTATAGCAGAAATAAATTCAAACCGTAAACGGTTTAGGAGAAATGAGGGAATTAAATAGATAAATAAAGAAAGCTCGCGGAGTTTTAATCAGCTCCGTACGAGCTCGCTTGGATTATATTATTCATCTGAAATCATTCCTGCCATCCCTTTAAATAAACTTGTTAAGGTATCAGATATGCCTTTCCCTGCACTGGATAAAACATTAAATGCCTTCCATTCTTCCATTTCCTTTTTCTTTTCCTCCAGGTCAGTTGTCGAAACCTGATTTCCGAGAACCGTAGCGTTAATGTCTCCGTCATCCTGTTTATCAATTGTAAAGGCTTCATACATTTTTGGATCATCATATCCCTGCATTTTTTTCATATTTTGATTGGCCAGCTGCATTCCCAGGATGACCCCAAAGAGAAGGAGGAAAAGAAGCATACTTATTTTTAAAATAAATTTACCCATCTTGGCATTCTCCTTTATTTATTTCTCACTCTGCAGCATTTCCCTGTACTGGCTCGGCATCCCAATAATGCTCAGCTAATACATCAGCTAACACTTCCATTGAAGCATTTAATTCGTCCAATGTATTATCCACACCGCCAGCTTCAACTAACATGGCATTTCCGGATAAATCTTGATTAAACTTCCCATTCGTCCCCGCACCTCTTTTTTCAAAGACACCGCGACTTAAACCAGGATATTTTTCTGAAATTTTCTTGTGCATCTCCTCTGCCAACTTTAAGTTCTGTTCATAATTTGGATTTTCACCACCAATAATGAAGCATAATCTAGCATAAGCTTTTCCGTTAATTGAAATAGTCGTCACTTTTTTTCGCTGCGAATCACGGTGAACATCAATAAAATATTTCAAGTTTTTGTCGTTAGCCATAACCTCTTGGACAAGACTTCGCGATTGGCTGTATGAACTGCCATATTGCAGCCCTTTCTTGTTCAATATGGCATTAACATCTGTTTTATCTACCTTTGTCCCAATGCCTTTCGCTTCAAGCGACTTCTTGAGCTTCTCACCGACAAGCGTGACATTTGCTTTTGAATGAAAGGCAGAATTAGGATTTGTCACACCTTTTAATAAAGGAAGATACGATTCCCTTGTATGTGAGAAATAGATGTACATCACTTCTTCTTTCGTTTTCTGAGTACCAGCCTGTTCTGGTTTAACAGGTTCTTCTTCATCCACGATTTCCTCAGTCTCTGTATCTTTTTCCATAGCTTCCTCTGATGGAGGAGACTCAATTGGCATATTTGTGTAATTAGTACCCTCACCTGCCACTAAAATCTCCCCATCAAACAAGGAATATCCCGGTAGCTCATGTCCCAATAAACTCCGTGGATCATTTAATGAGATATTTGTCAGTGATTGGAAAATCTGCCTCGAAACAGACTCTGTCTCCTCTTCGGGGAATGATTGCAAAAAGTACTTATTCCCTTGCCCTAAATACTTATATAAAATTTTACCGGGAACTTGTCCAGTCGCTTCATTCACCGAATCTGAACTTGGTCGAAATTCTGGTTTAAGCGATGTCAATAATCCGGTTATCAAAAATATAAAAACCATCGTAACAAGTATAATCAGTATGAAACGAATGATGGTGGCTGCTTGAAGTGCAACTACAACAAAACTAGGTTTTTTTGCTTTCATGGTTCCACCCTTTCAGAAGCATTCTAGTAAAATGTATGCTTTGATAGAGTAACTAGAACCATACTCGGAGATTAATGTGTGTAATAGCCTGTATTATCTTGATTTATGGCCTCATGCAGAGCTGCATTCATACCATTGGCTATCAAGTTTGCCATTTCCTCTATGAATACATCCACTTCCTTAGGCGTAACCATTAAATTATGTCCCAAAGGAGCGAGCACTTCACGAATCAGCATTCTCTTTTCCTCATCGGATAGTGTGCCTACAATACCAAGAAATGTCTTTTTGTGCTCTTCTTCCGGTAAGTCTTCTTCTGTTAATTTACGTTTCTTTCCAAATGTCATCCCGGCCGGAGCAAGAGCTCGGCGAGGACGGTCTCCCTCTTTTAATTCACGTCCAAAATGCTTCAATATATAATCAATTGTATCAGAGGTAATCGATACAGCATCCACCACTGTTGGTACACCAATCGAGATAACTGGCACTCCCAATGTTTCCTTACTAAGTTCTTTCCGTTTATTGCCCACACCAGATCCAGGATGAATTCCGGTATCTGTAATTTGAATGGTAGTATTTACACGTTCAATAGAACGAGCTGCCAGTGCATCAATAGCAATGATGAAATCAGGATGAATATTGTCTACGATTCCTTTAATAATATCGCTGGTTTCAATTCCCGTCACACCCATAACCCCTGGTGAGATGGCACTGACCGGACGAAATCCTTCAGAAACAGATTCAGGCTGAAATTTAAACAGATGCCTAGTTACGATTAAATTATCCGTTACCGTAGGACCAAGAGCATCCGGTGTTACATGCCAATTTCCCAATCCTACAACAAGACAATGTGCATCTTTTTTTAATCCAACTCGGTCTATTAGATAGGCCAGTTGTTTAGCAAACACAACCTCGACTTTTTTTTGCAGCTCAGAATCCTGCTCACGAATTCCTTGAACTTCCAGTGTTATGTAAAAGCCAGGCTTTTTTCCTACCTGTTTTTCGCCTTCTTTCGTTATTTCAACATGCGATAATTTAATCCCATCCATCTCTCGCTCTTTAAAAATTACACCTTCGATATTCGATGTGTCCGGTGCGTCAGATAGCGGAATAGCCAGTTCCCTAGCCTCAATAGCCAAATCAGTCCTTATTTGATACTGACTCATATCTAAATCTTTATTCAAATGATTACCCCCATGAAATGATCTTTAGGAGCTATTTTCCCCGTATTTCTTTCTTCTCATTCTTTTAATATGTAAAGAGCTTTGTTTAAACAGAAAAAACTACTTATCACTATGGTTTTTTTTGATTTGATGCATCTGAGTATTGCATAAAGACATACATTTTGATAGAATATCATATGTTGTGAATGTTATTTGATTAGAATATCGAGTTGACATAATCTCGGTTCTTCTGGAGGTGAAAAGAATGGCTAATATCAAATCAGCTATTAAACGCGTTAAAACTAACGAAACTGCTAGAGCTAACAATATTGCTCAAAAATCTGCTGTACGTACAAACGTTAAAAAAGTAGAATCTGCAATTGCTCTTAACGATGCTACTGCTGCTAACGAATCTATCGTTGCTGCTGTTAAAGGACTAGATAAAGCTGCAACTAAAGGCTTAATCAGCAAAAATGCTGCTGCTCGTAAAAAATCTCGTCTTATGAAAAAAGTAAACAAGTTGAACGCTTAATGAAACGTACCCTCTAGAGGGTCGTTTTTTTTTGTGTGATTTATTATGAGAATATGGATTATTTCATTGATGGGAAATCACTTTAGAGATGATTACCAGTTGAATTTTGGGAGCTTGAACGAAATTAGTACACAACAGAAAGCTGCAGGAGCAGCATTGCAGCTTCCATTTTAACTTTTATAAAGACGAACCCTGTATAACACCCTCACTTTTTCAGGCCTAAAAAAAAGGAGCCTGATAGCTCCTTCCGATAAAAACTCTATTTAGCCTTCAACACTGTCTTCTACAGTATCTGTTTCCGGTTGCTTTGCCTGCATATATATTACTGTTGCACAAACTAGTAATAAGATTCCAATTAAGCTAAATTGCGTGGATATAGAAGCTGGTATTAATCCGAGACCTGATGATCCGGCAACAACCCCTAATGAAAATAACGCATAAAAATATCCATATGCCTTCCCGCGCATCCTTTTAGTAGTCGATTGAACCAATAATGAATTTACGGCAGGAAATAAGAAAGCAAACCCAATCCCGTATAAAACCATTATAGAATAAAGAACCATTAGCTCACTTGATTGCCCCAGTAAAACTTGGCTGATCCCCATACATGCTAATCCAATCGAAAAGCTAACCAAGGGCGGAATTCGATCAAAATATTTATTCGTCGGCAGAATAAATATAGCAACAGCAACCAATCCAAATATACTCATTAAAGTACCGCTTAATCTTGAACTATAACCTAATACATCAATGTGCAAGGGCAGCAAATACGCAAGTGCCCCTTGTGAAAACATTAAAAAGAATGCTCCGGTGTAGGCTTGGAGTATCCCTTTATTAAAGATAAGTTTTCCCCTCTTCTCCGTCTTATGCTGTTTCGATTCAGAATGAGTTCTCAAAAACAACAATGTTGCAAGCAAAAGAATAATTCCACACGCAGCAATGGTCGTAAAAACAAATGGCACAGATGTCCTGCTAGCCATAATACCGCCATATGCAGGACCGCAAATAGCTGCGATTCCAATAAATGAACCTGTCACAGCACTTTGGCTGCCTTGCTTCTTACTATCCATTTGGTTAGCTAAGTACGTAAAAGCAGCAGGTACAATTAATCCACCAAGGAAGCCATGGAGGAAACGTACGATGATCAGTTCAGGTACATCATTTACAAAATTATAAAGCAGTAAAGAAATGCTCGTCATAAGCAAGCCTGTACAAAGTACAATAAAAGATCCATATTTATCCGTAAAAATCCCAGACAATATATTCCCAAAAGTATTCGTCAATGAATACATTCCCACAACAACCCCTGCAATCATTACACTTGCGCCAAGCGAAGTAGCATATGTACTCATAACTGGTAGCTGTGTAAATAAATCGATAAACGTAAACATGATAATGGCATATACAATCCACAGCTTCGGTAAGGGTTTTACATCGTACAATGATTGATGCTTTTTCAGCCACACATCAAAACAAAAATTACCGAATGGGATGAAAGCAACAAGGAAGGCTAACAGAGACCAGCCTATTTTCCACTGTATTCGAATTTGAGTATAAATAATGGAAGCTATATATCCAATAAATATCCCACCGTGGATTGAACCCGCAAGAGTAACGGCAAAGGGTAAATCTGCCCAGTATTTAAGCGGCATGGCTATGCCCAATAATAAAAGCAGTGAGATACCATCCAGTATTCCCGTAATCCGTAGTATGGTAATGGGATGCAATCCCTTATACTTCTTATTTAACACAATTTCACTCCTCTATGATGCAACAAACTTCACATTTAAATTATAGTCTATTTTTTATACCAAATTAATTCGAATAGCAAACTTCCATGTTCTAAATATGAACAAATAAAGAACTTTCTATTTTATCCTCTTGCATAGACCAATATCCATTTTGGTTATTCTTATTCCTTCCTCTACATACATTTAATATAATTAGCCACCGAAAGGAGAAAAGAAATGCAAATACATGTTGTCAGACAAGGAGAGAGTATCTATTCCATTGCGCAGACCTTTAATACTACTCCTGAACAAATTATCTCTTCAAATCAATTAGAAAATCCAAATGATTTGGTTATAGGTCAGGCACTTGTTATTCCGATTACAGGGAGCTATTACTTTGTGCAACCAGGAGATAGCCTATATACAATTGCCCGGAGGTTTGGAAGAACTGCTCAAGAAATTGCAGAAGTAAATAATATTTCATTAAACACACCATTAACTGTAGGATTAAGGCTGTATATCCCTCCAATCCCTAGACGTGAAGCTGAATTTAATGCCTATGTGGAACCAAGAGGAAATACTGTTTCTCCCAATCTGGAACGAGAAGCAAGAATTGCAGTACCTCACCTTACATACTTATCACCGTTCAGCTATCAAGTTCAACGCGACGGTACGCTAAAACCGCCTCTATTAGGTGAATTTCCGGCCATAGCCAGGAGCGCGAACAATGTACTGGTCATGGTTGTGACAAATTTAGAGAATGATGCGTTCAGCAGTGAACTCGGGGAGGTTATTTTAAACAATACGGATATCCAAAATAATTTGCTTTCCAACATTGAAGATACTGCCAAAGCTCAAGGATTTAGAGATATTCATTTTGATTTTGAAAGTCTTAGAGGGGAAGATCGGGAGGCTTATACAAATTTCTTACAAAAAGCAAAGGAAAGATTTTCACCGCAAGGCTGGCAGGTTTCAATTGCGCTGGCTCCAAAAACAAGCGCCACCCAAACGGGCAAGTGGTATGAAGCACATGATTACAAAGCACAGGGTGCAGTTGTAGATTGGGTCCTCATTATGACCTATGAGTGGGGTTACAGCGGTGGGCCAGCTCAGGCTGTATCTCCTATAGGACCTGTTCGCCAGGTGCTTACCTATGCGATTTCAGAGATTCCATCACGTAAAATTATGATGGGGCAAAATCTGTATGGCTATGATTGGACACTCCCCTTCGTACAGGGTACTACAGCCAGAGCGCTCTCCCCTCAGCAGGCCATTGATCTGGCACGACGTAATAACGTACCAATTCTTTATGACAATAATGCTCAGGCACCCTATTTTAGATACAGGGATGCCGAAGGAAGAGAACACGAGGTATGGTTTGAGGATGCTCGCTCCATACAGGCAAAATTTAATCTACTAAAGGAATTAAATCTTCGGGGGATGAGTTATTGGAAATTAGGATTATCGTTTCCGCAGAACTGGCTCCTAATAGAAAACAACTTCACAACCATTAAAAGATAGGATTACAAAAAGGTATCATGCACTCGCCATGATACCTTTCGTTTTACCAGGTACTGTTATGATTTTAATATAAATAGCTCTAAAAGGATTTCTTTGTCTCCGGCACCGCTCTTCATTTTATAGTCCAGCTCTGCCAATTCAGAGAGAGCACGCATCAATTTCATTTCTGTAAAATCATTCACACGCTTCAGTGCAAGTTTTACCGGATAAGGGCTCATTTTTAATTTAGATGCTATTTGCTGGGCATTGTAGCCCTGTCCTGATAGTTTTTTAACCTGAAGTATAATCCTGTATTGCCGTGCAATGGCTGCTAATATACGAATTGGCTCTTCCTTTAAAATCAGAAGCTCTTTATATAACTGGATAGCTTCTTTTTTTTGGCCATTCATAATATAATCGACCAAATCAAATACATTTTGGTCAAAGGTCTTGGGAACAAGTTTATTTACCATTGCCTTGTCAATTTCCTGTTCGACCGTCGCATACAAAGCGAGCTTTTCTAACTCACTTGCAGCCATCATTAAGTGATTCCCCGTCAGAGATAATAAAGTTTCTACCGCCTCAGGTGTAATTTTCACTCCTAAGGATTTAGCGTTGGCAGTGATCCATTTAGATAATTCCTTTTCGTATAGCGGTTTCGCTTCCAAGACTGCAGAATTTCTCTTTAATTCCTTCGTTATTTTCTTACGCTCGTCCAGCTTTGGATATGGAGCTATAAAGATGGCAATTGATGTCGGTGAAGGATTAGCCAGATAGCTTTCCAATCTTTTTAGATCATGCTCAACCTTTTCCTTCTTTCTTTCGGCTGTCAAAAATATGGGATTATGTAATATAACAACCCTGCGCTCCCCGATAAACGGTAAGGTTTCCAATTCCTCGATTGCCAACTCTACAGGTGTTTCCTCCAGATCAATAGTAGCCAAATTAAACTCTGCTTCATCCTCTGATAAAGCATGCTCGCAGATTAAAGCCTTTGTTTTTTTTATAAAATACTCTTCTTCGCCAAATAAAAGGTAGACAGGACTAAACCGTTTACTTTTAATTGTATTCCATAAATCCATTACCAATATAATCGCCTCTGTTTATAAATTCCTTCTTTCATCCTAATCCCCACCATCAATTTTGACAAGTCTTTCAAGAGGAACCGGAAAAAATAACCGGTTCCCAGAATCTATATCAACGCCTTCTTGCCGGACCCGGGATACCTAACAAAAAAGCGAAAAAGCGCTATAGATCAGTTACCATTTAAATGACTCTTTCATGTACTGAAATGTTTATTTGGAAAATAGCAGGATAATAATTATATAAATTTGGAGATTGTGGATTTTTTTTACTAAATGTTCTATGATAAAAGAGGTCGGGGGGTGGATTAATGAACGAGTTTGAAAAGAATGTACAATCAAAAACAAATGACGTATCAGATTCCATCATGGGATTTGTTGTATCATTTGGTTTTTTCGCTACCATGTTTATTATTGCCATGGTCATCCAATTAATCGGTGCATAGTTCATTTTTTCAAGCGGCCTCATGGCCGTTTTTCATTTCTTACACATACTATGGACTTTGAATAGAAATCGTTCCATCTTTTTTGTTCGTATACGTATATTGAATACTGCCCTGTAAATCTGTTCTGTAAATAATAATATTTTCTTTATCAAGCAAATGAATGACTTCCTCATGCGGGTGGCCAAAACGATTATCTCTTCCCGATGAAATGACAGCTATTTTAGGATCTACCTCTCTTATAAAATCTATTTGGGAAGAGTTTCTGCTGCCATGGTGTCCCACTTTTAAAATATCAGCCCTTAGGTTCATTTTATTTTGCAAAAGCTTGTCTTCTCCGAGTTCACCTAAATCTCCAACAAATAACCAATCTACCTGATTAATACTTGCTTTTATAACAATTGAAGACTCATTCTTTTCCTCCACTTTCTCTACTGGCGATAAAATGGTAAATTTAGCATCTCCCGCAGTCCACCCCATTCCTGCTTGAACCTCTTTAACGGGGATTTTCTGATCAATCGCTTCCTTTATTACTTCCGTCTCTCTAAACTCCTTACGCTGTTCAAATGGTATCAATATCTCACCAATCTTCAATTCCTCAACAATGGCTCTTGCTCCTCCGACATGGTCCTGATCAGCATGCGTAAGGATTAGTTTATCAATGACTTTAATTCCTTTACTTTTTAAAAATGGTAATATAGTATCTTTTCCAGGATCGAACTGGCTATTATGTACTGCCCACTCCTCCTTTCCAAACAGAGTGGCTCCACCTGTATCAATAAGATATGTTCCATTATCACCAGGTAATTGAATGAACGTTGAATCCCCCTGCCCTACATCTATAAAGGTTATCTCTCCATTTCCTGAAAAAAACTGACTGTTATATTGATAAAAGAGCATTAAAATCGTGATTAGACACGTATTAAACAGGTGTTTCGAGCGGATTTCTATTCCAATAAGAATAGAGATAAAACAAACCACAATACATACCATTACCAGTTTGGATGGCTTACCAAATATAAGAGTGGAGGAGGGCAAGGCAGACATAAGCTCTGTAGATTTCTCCAATAAAGAATAAATAAAATTGAGCATCAGCAATCCCGGCTCAACAAGAATTTCAAGGATTATCAGCAAATAAACACCAATGGTTAAAGGAAATAATAAATAAGTAAACAACGGTACATAAAGTAAGTTAGAAATAAAACTAATGAGGGAAATTTCATAAAAATGATAGATGATGATTGGCGTGGAGATGATTTGGCATATTGCCGTCATAATAAAAAGACTGAAAACAGGTGAATGCGGCGATTTTTGAAGGATTTTTGTTGAAAGTATTAACCCATAAGTCAGCAAAAAGGATAACTGAAAACCGATATGGAAAATTTGATACGGATTAATAAGTAGATATCCCATTAGACAAATCGTTATTGTTTTAAAAGCTGTCAACCGCAGTCCGATAAACTGACCAAACATAAATATGGAAGCCATCATGCATGCTCTGACAATCGAAGCAGACAATCCGGTGATGACCGCATAAAAAGGAAGTAAACAAGCTAGCAGCAAAAAGGTTTGCCTCCGAGTAAAGCCGATTCTTAAGAATCCATAAAATAAAATAGCAGCCACTAATGCAACTTGCATCCCTGACAAAGCCAAGATATGGACAATCCCCAGTTTCTTAAATTGGTTATACATATCCTCTGATATACCACTTTGTTCACCAAATATGAGTGCTTTAGTAAAGCTGCCAGCGGTTCCTAAGTATAAATGATCAATCCGCTTAATTTCCCGCTCTCTCATTTGTGCCAGTTTTACAAACAAATTGCGGCTATCTTTGGATATATCTTCTTTATTTTCGATTTCCAAAATCCAATGCGCTCTATTAAACCTTAGATAGGTTCGAAAATCAAATCCATTCTCGACCGTTGCACGAGTTGGTTTTGTCAGATTTCCGTTTACGCGAAAGGACTTTCCCGTTAGAATCGTATTTTTTAAGACATTTGCCTCCTCTTCATTGTTAATCCGGTAAGTAATCCATATTTTCTCGTTATCTGAGAGTTCAGCAAGACCACTAACCCGGTCCCCTTTAATCTGGGGATAGGATGTAAAATGGATTAAAAGCTGAGTTTCAGCCCCGGTCAACTGGCTGGTATTTGAACGATCCCAAAAAAAGCTATGGACACAAAATATTGAAAAGATAATATACAGGAGAATCGATTGCTTAATTGGAAATTTGTTTAGAATGTAACAAAATACGAGGACTATTAGCAGAAGAAAAGTTTTACTTAAGTAAATGGGTGCTGTAATCCCTGAAATAGCAATTACAGCACTATAAAATAAAAATCGGTTGCTCATATCAGTCAAATTGCGGAAATAAACTTGCTGCATCTTTCAGATAGCGTGCAAGATCAGATTCAGAAGCTCCTCTTTCTTTTAGCTCATTAATAAGCTCCATGACAAAATTCATTTTCTTTTCATCATGGAAATCAACCCACTTTTCATCAACAATCACCTGTTTAACACGCACACCTGCCTGTTCAAATAATTCTTCAGCATATGGATGATTCTTATAGGATTCGGCATAATAGATTGTTTTAATTCCTGCTTGAATTAAGGCTTTACAGCATTGCAAGCAAGGGAAATGAGTAACATAAATCTCAGCCCCCTCAGTTGGTACACCAAATTTAGCACATTGCAACAAGGCATTCATTTCAGCATGGATGGTTCGAACGCAATGGTTATCAATAACATAGCATCCTTCGTCCACACAATGCACACCTCCAGCAATTGATCCGTTATACCCGCCGGCAATAATGCGATTATCCCTTACGACTGTCGCTCCAACCATTAACCTTGTACATGTGCTTCTTAATGCAAGTAAGTGGCTTTGCGCCATAAAATACTGATCCCATGAAATACGTTCCATTTCTCTCTCCTCTTTCAATGAACTTTCCTTCACTTTAACAAGAATTGTATCCTTCCTACAACTATTCTTTTCTTACTTAACAGTTATTAATTCCCTGAGCTTTTCAAATGTTTTATCACCTATGCCTGTAACTTCCTTCAAATCTTCAATCGTTTTGAATGATCCAAGTTCTTCCCGTTTTTGTAAAATCGCTGTCGCTTTACTCGGACCGATTCCCGGAAGTTCCTGCAGTTCTTCAGATGTTGCTTTATTCAAATTAATTGTACCATCCCCCTTGGCCGCTGAGACTGTATTCCCTGAACTTTCCCCAGCTGTATGATTAGAAGCCTCTGCTGTCTCACCCTTGATTGGGATATAGATGACCATTTCATCCTCTACTAATTGCGCCATATTCACTTGCTTACTATCAGCCCCATTTTTCAATCCACCTGCTTTTTGAATGACATCCGTTACTCGATCCCCCTTCAAAAATTCATATACACCAGGTTTTTGAACGGCACCCTTCACATCAACCTTATAAGTAGCACTCACCTCAGGTTCTGCCACCAGTTTTTCCGTATCTTCATTCTTTTTTTCTATTGCACTCTCCTCCGTCCAATTTATTTCACTTTGTTCGATTTGCCCATCTTCAGATTGCATATTCCAAAAGAAGAGTGCAGCACAGGCTACTCCTGCACCTGCTAGTAGGATTCCATTTCGCCTGATAAACTGTACGATTTTCTCATTCATTTAATTTACGCTCCTCTTCATATTTGATATTTACTTGCATAAATTTGTTATAAGGAATAGTGGATATCGTGATATTTATCCAATAAGGAGGATTTATAATGATTACCGGCATAATTGGCACAGGTAATATGGGAACCATCTTAATTCAAAGTTTAATTGGGTCTTCGGCCGTTGCAGCAAAGGATGTAATCATCATGAACAGGACTAAACACAAAGCCCAATCCCTGGCTGTTGAATTACCAGGAATCCATACAGCACACACAAGTATTGAACTTGCAAAACAAGCGGATTTAATCTTTTTATGTGTAAAGCCGCATGAAATGTATCCATTAATTGAAATTCTTGAACCTCATCTAAGTTCGGATAATTGCATTGTTTCCATCACAAGTCCAATCTCCATCAAACAATTGGAAGCTGTCGTCCCCTGCTCATGCGCTAGATTTATTCCATCTATTACCAATCGCGCCTTGGCAGGCGCAACACTGCTGACATTTGGTGAATCCTGCAGTCCATATTGGCGGAACCAACTTCAGCAGATGGCAGCAGCAATTTCAAAGCCGCTCGAAATCGACAACAAATATACCAGAGTATCCTCAGATATTGTTAGCTGCGGTCCGGCTTTTTTTAGTTTTATTGCAAGAAACTTTATCGAAGCTGCGGTTGATCATACGGGAATAAGCACTGAAGAAGCCACCCAGCTAACCGAATCAATGCTGATTGGGCTCGGTGAATTATTACGTCAGCAGCATTTTTCATTGCCTGCTTTGCAAGAAAAGGTGTGTGTGAAAGGCGGTATTACAGGTGAAGGTATCAAAGTGCTGGAAAGTGAATTAGGTGAGGTTTTTAGTCATGTTTTTCAGGCTACGCATCGGAAATTTGAAGAGGATTTAAAGGGAATTGAAAATCAGTTTGGGGTTTCATATCATTAATTCTAATCATATTATAAAAGTCCTTTACGAAAACAAAGGTATTTATGAAAACATTGTGTCAATATAACTAAAAAACCAGGAACATCACGTTTCCTGGTTTTTTTACATTATTTCCTTTTACAAACAAAGAAGATTCGATCGGCCTCATCAAGGGAATTTCCTCCGAAGTCACCCATCAGTTCCACAAGCTCAAATCCAATCTCATCAAGCCAAGTTTTATACATATCGATCGGGTATGTACGTTGAAAATGATCTTCATCAAACCGGTTATACGCATCAAGCTCATGATCATAAACATAGAAAGTCAACTCATGTACGACACTGTGAGGAATATCTGTCCCTTTCCACGCATTCCAGATATAGGAAATATCATCTCCATTATCTGCATAGGTTTGATCACTAAAAAAAGTGGACATTTTTTTCACAGAATGAACATCAAAGATAAATAAACCATCCTCTTTCATATGGTTCAAAACACCTTTAAAAGTATCCTTTACATCATCCTCATCACCAAGATAATTTAATGAGTCACAAAAGATGACAACTATATCATATAGATTCAATCCTTCTAAAGCTCGCATGTCCTGGTGATAAAACGGGATGTCATGCTGATTCTCGCTTGCTTTTTGAATTGCCACAGCCAGCATTTCTTCTGATAAATCAACGCCGGTTGGCTGGAAGCCTGCTTCTTTCAAACGAATAGCAAGCTCACCAGTCCCACATCCAATATCAAGAATTGATTTTTCATCTAATTGATATTTTCGGGCAATTTTTTTTAAAAACTCAACCCATTCCTGATAGGGAGCATCTTTCATTAAGTAATCATAAACATAAGCAAAGTTTTGATAACTTACATTCATATATTAAGTTCCTGCAATGATACTTCTGGGGCATCTCCCCATAATCTTTCCAATTTATAGTATGAACGATCATCTTTATGGAAAATATGCGCTACAACATCGCCCATATCAACTAGAACCCAACGCGCTTCATCAAAGCCTTCCATTCGGCGGACTGTCGCTCCGTTTTCTTCGACTTTTTCCTTCATTTCGCGTGCAATTGCTTGTACTTGTTTGTCTGAGTTACCGTGGCAAATAATGAAGTAATCAGAAATCAACGAAATTCCCTTCATATCCAAAACGAGTATCTCTTCTGCTCTTTTGTCATCAGCTGCTTTTGCAGCTACCTCTAATAATTCTTTACCATTCATTTAATTGTTCCTCCCTATCTGCTTTGCAAGATCGTTATAGGCATGGAAGGTATCCGGATAGATTGTTTGATTTTTTTTAATCAAAAATGTGATTGTATTTCCCATTGCCTGAAGCACAGCTTTATCCAGGCTTAGTAAGGACAACGCTCTCACTTCATCTACTCCAGGGAAACTTCTCCCAGGCTCTATATAATCAGCCAAATAAATGATCTTATCAAGCATACTCATTCCGACACAGCCCGAAGTATGGTTTTTGATTGCTGAAAGGATTTCTTCATCATGAAGATTTGCTTCTTTCTTAACTAAAACCGCTCCAACCGGTGCATGCCATAATTCAGTATTATATTCCAATAAATCCTGGGGTAATTGCTCATTCTTAATGATTTGTTCCATCTCATCCAGAGGACGATATTTGGCATAATCATGAAAGATTGCTGCCAATTTAGCTTTTTCTATATCTGCACCGTACCGTTCTGCCAATTCCTGAGCACTTTCCAATACACCCAATGTATGAATATATCGTTTATCAGGTAATTGCTGCCTAACGATTTCCAATGCTTTTTGTTGATCCATATAACTGATTCTCCTCAATATATATCTTTACCGCATCAGGAACCAAATATTTGATTGTCTTTCCATTGCTTATTTTTTCACGAATCCACGAAGAGGAAACAGCGATTTCCGGAATATCCACCAATGTGACAGGATAGGATGTCTCAGTACTGTAACCAGGGCGTTTAACACCTGTAAAGCGGACTAATTTACTCAATTCATCTATTTGTTTCCACTTCGGTAAATATTCAATCATATCAGCACCGATAATGAAATAAATTTCTGAGTTTGTATCCCGTTCTTTCAGGAGTTTAATGGTATCTATAGTATATGATGGCCCATTTCTTTCCCATTCTATTGTATCAATCATAAAACATGGATTACTACCGATTGCTAATGTAAGCATATCCAAGCGCTCTTGATTAGACGTTGAAGTTTTGGTTTTATGCGGGGGCACATTATTAGGCATAAAACGTACCTCATCCAAATCTAATTGCTCCCTAACCTCATTTGCAATAATTAAATGACCGATATGAGGGGGATCGAATGTTCCGCCTAAAATACCAATTTTTTTCATATAGTGTGCCCCCTTCCCTAAATAGGAATTTAATTATGATGGAAGAATAATTTGTTTGTTTTCTCTTGATTCTTTATATAAAACAATCGTATTACCAATGACTTGAACCAATTCCGCACGTGCACCTTTTGAAAGCTGTTCAGCCACCGTATCACGGTCCTCTTCGCAGTTTTGCAAGATGCTGACCTTGATAAGCTCACGAACTTCAAGAGCCTCACCAATTTGTTTAATCATATTTTCATTCACTCCGCCTTTTCCAACCTGGAATATCGGTTGAAGGGAATGTGCCTTCGAACGCAAAAATCTTTTTTGTTTACCTTTTAACATTTATGATCCTCCTAATTGTTGTAAAACTAATTGTTTCATTCTTTCTGTATCCGGCATAACACCTGTCCATAACTCGAAAGCCAGTGCTCCCTGGTTTACAAACATATCCACACCGTTTTGAACCTTATTACCACGGTCTTTTGCCTCTTTTAAAATTTTGGTTTCAAGAGGGTTATAAATAATATCACACACAACCGCATTTTGATTTAGTTCTGTCAGAGAAAGTGGTGATGCATGTACGTCTGCTAACCCAACCGAGGTTGTCTGAATAATAATATCATATTGGCCGAGAGAGCTCTCTGCTTCTTTCAGGCTAATTGCTCTCGAATTTATATTCCCATGATAATCTGCCAGCAACTGTTCTGCTGAAATATGAGTCCGATTGGCGAGATCGATTTTTGCTACACCTGTTTTAGCCAGTGCAAAATAAATTCCTCTTGCCGCACCGCCTGCACCAATAATCAAGACATTTTGACCATCTATACGATCGGTTATAGTCAGCAGTCCTTTAATAAACCCAGGACCATCCGTATTGTACCCATATAACAGTCCATCCTTTATGACAACAGTGTTAACAGCACCAACTTCATTTGCAAATTCGTCTAAGACATCGATATAAGGAATAATGCGACTTTTAAAAGGTACCGTTACATTAAATCCGCCGGCCCCCAAAGCTTTCATTCCCTCGACTGCCTGTTGTAGCTCATTATCCTCAACATAAAACGGCAAATATACTCCATCTACAGAATATTTATCAAATGCGTCATTATGAATAAGCGGAGACATTGAATGCTCAATTGGATTCCCTAATACCCCGAACAGCTTCTTCATTTTACTCTCCTTTAAATCAATGATTTACGGATCGTCACTTGCACTCCTTTAGGAACATGTGCGGAAATCACTGCTCCCGGCTTGTTAATCGTTACCCAGCCCAGGCCAGAAAATACGATGTCTGTCTTCCCTTCTTTTATAGAGAATTGGTGAGCTACTAGCGGTGGAAAATCATCTAATTCAGAAGGATGCGGCGGTACCAATAATTCGCCTAAATGTGTTTTGTACAGCTCGTCTGCTTTTTCTAATTTCGTCCGGTGGATATTTAACTCATTGGACAAATAACAAGTAAATGAATTCCGTTCACCCTGAATAAAGTCAAATCGAGCCAAGCCACCGAAAAAGAGAGTTTGGCCAGCATTCAATTGAAAAACTCTTGGTTTAATCTCTTTCTTTGGAGTAATCACTTTTAAATCTTCTTTACCCACAAAGTGAGCCATTTGATGGTGATTAATGATTCCAGGCGTGTCTATTAACGCTCTTTCATCATCCAGTGGAATTTCGATAATATCCAGAGTTGTTCCTGGGAAGTATGAAGTCGTAATCACATTTTCTTCACCACTGCCCTGTTTAATAATACGGTTGATAAAAGTGGATTTACCGACGTTTGTACAGCCCACGACATATACATCACGTCCCTCACGCAATTCCTCTATACGCTCCATTGCTTCTTCAATTCCATGTCCTTTAGCACCGCTGACAAGCATAATATCAACAGGATGTAAGCCAAGTTCAACCGACATGTGCTTCATCCAGGTAATTAGCTTATTAGGCTTGACTGATTTCGGTAATAAATCACTCTTATTACCGATTAAAACAACTGGATTATGGCCGACAAATCGTTGAATTCCTGGCAGCCAGCTTCCATTAAAATCAAAGATATCCACTAATTTGACGATTAAAGCATCCTTACTTCCAATTCCATTCAGAATTTTTAAAAAGTCGTCATCAGTTAGGGATACATCTTGTACCTCATTATAGTGTTTAAGTCGGAAACATCTTTGGCAAATGATTTGTTCTTTTTGAAGTGAGGAAGATGGTGCATATCCTATTTTTTCAGGATGCTCCGTTTGAATAGTCACACCGCATCCCACACAGCTAATTTGTTCTTTTTCCAAGTCTAGTCCTCCCATGTTATCTGTCCTTTTTTACGGAACCATGTTAATATTCTGCGTTCAATTTTACGATTTATTTTAGTTGTCCAGCCATCTGTTTGAGCAACAGGAACGACAAGGATTGTTTGAAACCCGTTACGATTGCCGCCCAACACATCGGTTAAAAGCTGGTCACCGATCACGACTGCTTCTTCTCTTTTAATACCCATAATCTCTACAGCTCTTCTGAATGCAGCTCCCATAGGTTTTTTCGCTCTAAAAATAAAGGGGATTTGAAGTGGATCAGCAAAGGACTTTACACGTAGTTCACTGTTATTGGACACAATTGTCACTTTAATACCATGTTGCTTCATCATTTCAAACCAAGCAATCAGTTCTGGCGTGGCAAGAGGACGATCCCATTCCACAAGGGTATTATCAAGGTCTGTAATAATCCCCTTTATACCATTATCTTTTAATTCCTGAGGTTTGATTTCATAAATACTTTTAACATGCTTGGAAGGTAAAAATGCTTTTATCACTCTATACACCTCTATTAATTCTTTTTCACCGCTATCCATCATAACGGATATTTTAATTTATGTCATAGCCAAATAGCTAAATTTGATGAAAAGTGCAGTCGAAATATAAAACCTTTCGACACATTGCGCCATTATTTAAATCTGTGGATAAGTTTATGCACATCACTAACAGATCATTTACCTTTTTATACGATACGTTTTCCCGATAAAAATTATAGATACACACAATTTACCCACAAGTTATACACCTATCCCTGTGGATAACAGAACGGTTGTTCCATCCTCTTGATTCTGTTAAATTAAGGGTACACCAAGGCAAACTACTAATATATTGTCGTTGCCACCCATTTAGAACAGTAAATTGGAGGTGAAGCCGCAAGGCAAAATAATGCAAAAACTACCAGATGATCTTTTAATTGAATCATATTACAAAGCCAGGCATTTAAACTTAAGCCAAGAATTTATCCGTCTAATTGAAAGAGAAATTGACAGGAGATCCTTATCTTATAAAATATTTTAAGCAGAGCCAAACTCATTTGTATCATGCGCCCTGGTTAAGATCCAGGGCAATTTTTTTGTATTATTATTTTATATACCCTATTGTCTCACCGACATGTACTGGTTGCGGCAAAGCACCTGTTATGTATGGAGTAAAGGTTTCCTTCTCAAATAATAGAACCACGGTTGAACCGAAAGAAAAATACCCGATTTCTTCCCCTTTATGTAGAGTATCCCCCGAATGTGTTCTCTCTATTGAATTAACAAACATGGCACCAACCTTTACAACAGATAGAAATCCTCCGGCATGCTGGATTTCTGTGATTTCACGGTAATTTTTTGATAGAGGGTATTTACCTAATGTCATCCCCCACTTGTTGACTGGATATGACTTTCGTCCAAGAGTACTTTTCCGTGTAACCAATCCCTCAACTGGAGAGTGAATACGATGATAATGGCTTGGACTTAAATATAGTACCATATATCTGCCGCCTAGATATTTTTCTGTATCTTTTGTGTTCCCAAGCATTTCCTCAACTGAATATACCTTCCCTTTCACCTGGAAAGAAGAATCTTCATGGATGGGCCCACTATCCTCCAATACGGCATCTACAGGACTGACAACAGTCCCCTCCTCATGATTAATTTCGCGCGCTCCATTTATTAAAGCCCTTGTAAAAAAGTCATGCAGGGATGTGTATTCCTGAATGGGACGATCCATCTCAGTCAAATTAATTTTGTATTGCTTTGCAAAAGATGGGATTATCCGCCTGCTTGCTTTAGAGTTTGCAAATTTTCTTAAAAGGGAAGAAGTCCATCTGCCATTGGTTAATTCGATTAATAATTGATATACCTTTTCCTTCACTTTCTTCACCTATTTTCTTGTTATATAGCTACTCACATTTAGCTATCTTTCGATTGGATATAAAATTAACAAAAACACCCATGACGATTGAGGGTGTTTGTCTCTACTTAGTTTACTATTCCTTTAAAGGAAGGGAAAGATTTTTCTTACTGATACAGTCAAGTATATCATCATTTCAATTTAAATCGTCTCTTCATACTCGGAAACCACCAATTCCATTTTCCCATCATTTTCAAGAGGATTGGAACAAGGATTAACCTAATAATCGTCGCATCCAATAAAACAGCAATCGCTAAAGTAAAGCCCAGCTGTTTAATTTCTAATACGCGTGTCAGGATAAATGAAATAAAAACAATGATCATAATTAAGGCAGCCTGGGTAATAAAAGGACCTGTAGATTCGATTCCCCTTGCTATTGATTCTTCATTATCGTGGGATGATTCCCATTCTTCTTTAATCCTTCCGACTAAAAATACCTCATAGTCCATAGAAAGTCCGAACAAAATTGCGAAGGTTAATACAGGCAAATAAGACTGTATAAATCCTGGAGAAGTAAATTGAAGATACTCTTCTCCCCATCCAAATTGAAAGACTAAGACTGTCATTCCGCATGCTGCTGTTACACAAATAATATTTAATAGAATTGCTTTTATTGGAATAAAAATGCTCTTAAAAGCAATTACCAAGAAACAATAGGAAATCATTAAAACAACCACAATGACGATGGGTGTTTTTTTTGCTGTTTCTTCATGCAAATCATTCACTTGAGCTGTAAGCCCTCCAATATAAAGGCTCCCTTCATTCACCTGTTTCTCAAACCGTTCATTTAGCTTAGAGACAAAAGTTTTTGCTTCAGTAGAATCTGGGGCATATTTCAACGTAATCATTAAAGGGGCTACATTAAAATCGTCATTAATCAAAAAACTGGTATATTCCTTAAGTTCAGGTAGTTTTATTAATTCTGCTACCTCATTGTATGTATCATCATCACCTAAAAGATTGTCAGTCAATTCTGTAATGGATGAAACCATTTGGACCTCATCAAAGGTTTTGAGGATATCTCCAACAGTCGAAATTTCCTTAAGCTCTTCCATACTGAACCGACTACCTGAAGCCTTCTTTACCAGGAGAACCGGTGAGTATAGACCGGACACAAACTTATCCTCTAAAAGCGTATTTCCTCTTCCAGATGGATAATCCTTTAAGGCATCTTGATTAAGCCCTATTCCCAAATGCATCTGCAATAATGGAGCGGTCAATGCTGCTAGAATAAGCAAACTCCCAATTAAATAAGGAAGTGAGTACTTCATGATATGCTTTGTCCATCGATACAGATATTTTCTCTGATTAGTCTTCTTTTTATATGGTATGGAGAAACTGTTCAGACGATGTCCAAGCAAACATAATAATGAAGGTAAAAAGGTAAGTGTCAGCAACAATAATATAAATAAAACAGCAAATGTGCCCACTGTTAAATTAAGAAATAATTTTGCATGAACAAGAGGGAGTCCGATTAATGAAATCATAACCGTCAACCCAGATAAAAATATAGACTTTCCGCTTGTGGCAATGGCTATGGCGATTGCCTGATGAGAATCATTTTGTTGAAGTTCCTCCCTATATCTAATAATCAAAAATAAAGAATAATCAATTCCTATTCCCAGTCCAATCATCGTCACTACACTTGGTACAATAATGTCAAAATCCTGATATCCCGAAAGACTTAAACATGCAAAGGTAAGAACTACCGCCATTCCTCCTAACATAATCGGGATTAAAGCCGCTGTAAGAGAACCAAATGCAAATAAAAGAACCACAAGAACAAAAGGCATGCCCAATTTTTCCGCAAAGGTAAGATCCCGCTTTTCCATATGGGTCAAATCCTTTATTGTCGGAGTGGCCCCTGTCAAATATAGTTCAAGCCCACCCTTCTGCGCATCCAAATATTCACTAAGTACATCAATCGTTTCTAAAACCCGACCTTTATTCCCTTCAATAAAAAGTAACGCGTAACAAGTGTGCAAATCCTTTGAAACTTGATTCTCCCCCTCCAGCAGAGGGTTCTCCATCGGATTTGCAACTACAGTTACCCCTTCTATCTTTTGGATTTCAGCCAGAACATTATCTACCGGTTCGTAAAATTTTTGTTCATTTACTTTCCATTGATTCGAATGAAAAACAAGAAAATTTTGTTCACCCATATCATCTGCAAAGTTATGCTCCATTAATTTTTGAGTTAGTTCTGATTGTGAACCTTTTACATTTAATTGCGGTGGTGAAAGATGGTTAAAAAAAGATGGTATTAGCATTATTCCGCCAAGAAACAGTAATCCCCAAACTAGCAGGATAACTTTATAATATTGAATGACCTTACAGCCAAAACGGTAAAAATAAGAAGAATTATGTTGGGGTTTAGATTCGTGCATATTGACACCTCAATTTTTTGAGCGTGACAATATTATTTCCTTTTAACGAAAAAAACGGACAAGTATCTTTTGCCCGTTTTGACTATTTTTTCTTCCTTTTTTCTTTCTCTGCTCGATAAAATTCATGGAACATTTTCATTAATGCTCTCTTTTCAATTCTTGAAACATAGCTGCGAGATATACCCAGTTCTTTCGCTATCTCTCTTTGTGTCTTTTCCTTTTTTAGATCTAGGCCAAACCTGCCAACAATAACCTCCTTTTCACGGTCCTCAAGCACATCAATATACTTCTTCACTTTTTCAAGTTCCATATTAAGCTGAATTGTGTCAATTACATCCTCAGACTCAGACTTCAATATATCAAGCAATGAAATTTCATTTCCCTCTTTATCTTGGCCAATCGGGTCATGCAACGAAACATCTTTTTTTGTTTTTTTTATCACTCTTAGATGCATCAAAATTTCATTTTCTATACAGCGGGCCGCGTATGTAGCAAGTTTCGTGCCTTTACCTGAGGAATAAGATTCGATTCCCTTGATTAAGCCAATCGTTCCGATTGAAATGAGATCCTCAGTATCTTCCCCAGTATTTTCAAACTTCTTTACAATGTGAGCTACAAGCCTTAGGTTATGTTCAATTAATAAATTCCTTGCTTCCGCATCTCCTTCCGCCATTCTTTCAATACATTCCCTTTCTTCCTTTGCTGATAATGGTTGAGGAAATGCATTGTTTTTAACATAGGAGACGAGAAAAACCAATTCTTTAATAAAATAGCCAAACGTTGCTAAAACTCCTGCCAATTAAATCAGCTCCTCACTGTTTCCAACCAGTTAGACTATTAGATATGTATGACAGCAGCCTCTATCCCTTGCCTGTCCTTCTGAAAATAAGATATTTGATTTATGCCCAACCATATAAGCAATCATCCCATATTATAATAATAATCTACGGTATATAAGGAGGTGCACCTATGTATCCTTATCATTTTGGAGGACCCAGTTGCGGTTGGGGCTATCCTCCTCCACCATGCCGAAATGGGTATGGCGCCGGATTTGCGATCTTAATTATTCTATTCATTTTATTATTCCTCTTTGGCTTTTGGGGTTTCTGGAGCGGGGGATACTTTGGTCCTAAATAAAGAAAAAAACTTATGCTCTGCATAAGTTTTTTTCTTCTTTTTATAATTCTATAGTTGTGATATCAGCTACAATGACAAATGTGATTGTAACGGCAGTAGCAACCCCCATTACGAATAATAACATGGTAACCAACCCCTTATTCTTCCCATTTACCTAAATTTAACATAATAAAGGAGTGTCCCAAGCGACGTGATGTGAAGAATAATTGACTAATTCTTTACAGGAATGTGAACAGTTCGTTATGCACTATCCTTATTAATCCAGAAAAATTTTGATGTCTTTACTATCATATTGCTAGTCATATCTATCGCCTTCCTTCCGATTGAGCAAATTTTTTTGGACCGGTCAACCTTCGCATACTCGAGTATGGAATATAATTAATAGAATTTATTAATTATAGTTGTTTTTCGATCAAGTATTTCATTTTCCGCCTGACGTATTGAAACGTATTCAGACCTGCCCAATTTATTTGACTTGATTGTAACCGTGAACAGAATCATATTAAAGGTCATGCAATTACCTCCTTAAGCTTCAAATCATCGGTGTTTTTAGCACACTTTATCAATATATTCATCACACCACCAATATAGAACTAAAATTGTATAAAAATCCTATAGTTTAATTTACTATTTTTCACCAAAATATAGACCATTACAGACCTTTAGAAAACCAGAATGGGTAAGTATCTACATATCATAAATTTTAAACAAAGCAAAAAGCCGCAGAAAATTATTCTGCAGCTCTAATGCCAGGCTTATATAATGTTTTGTCCAAGTTGTTCATGAACCGACAAGTGTTTAAGTGTGTCTTGATATCATCCCACTGCCTATATTACACATTCTTACAATGCTGGCATTCCATTTCGTTTATTTGTCCATTGCTCACTTCAAAAATACGGTCTGCCATAGCCAGTACCTCCGGATGATGGCTGATGAGAATAACAAGTTTATCTCCCGCATGGGCTTTAATGGCCTGAAGAATGGAGGATTCATTCAACGCATCAAGATTGGTCGTAGGTTCATCCAGGATGAAAACCGAGGCATCATCCAGGAATAATCTGGCCAACGCTAATCGTTGGAGCTGTCCACTTGAAAGATTTTCACCAAATTCCTGAAGATGTGTATCCAATCCTTCTGGAAGACTTTTTATAAATTGATACAATCCTGCTTTCTCACAAGCATCCCAAATTTCTTCATCCTTATATTTTTTATACATCGTCAGATTCCGGCGCAATGTATCCGAAAATACAATTGTATGAGCATCAACCATACTGAAATGATTCCGGTAAGAATCGGCATCATACTCCTCGGCTGGCACTCCATTTAATAGTATGGTACCTTTCGTAACTGGAATATCCCGCAGCAGTAATGAAATCAATGTTGATTTTCCCGTACCATTATCTCCCCTGATGCCAATAATTTCTCCTATTCTCCATTCAAAATTAACGTTTTTATATAAATGTTTGCCTTTTTCATACTCAAATTGAACATCTTTATATTTAATATTACCAATATGGACGAGTTCACGACTGCCTCCCTCATTTACCTCAGGAGTAATATTCATGATTCCTAAGACACGTTTAGCACTGGCAAATGTATGAACAAGGCTCGAGCTAAGCTGCGATAAAGCTAGTGCAGGACCAAAGGAAGAATAAAGCAGCAGCACAGCTAAAAGCCCTGTACCTGCATCCACTTTACCAATTCCGTATAAATAAATGGATATACCAATTTGTATAAACACTGAAAGGTATAATGCCCCATCCGTCAATGCCTTGAGTAGACCTTCATGTTTCTTAAGGGACAAAGTAGAATTATTTAATTCCTCACTATATTCGTCAATTTGATTAATTGTCTGTTGCTCCTGTCCAAAAATGTACAGTTCCTTCAACCCTTTTAATCGATCAAGGATATATTGACTTTGCATGCCAAATTGAACACGATAAGCTTCTCCTGCTTCTTGTCCGCTTCTGTACACACTTTTCGGAACAACATAGCTTATTAACAAATATGAGAACAACGCTGCAACAGCATAAAATGGATGAAAAGACCAAAAAATCGCCAGATAAACAATTCCTGTGATAAAGCTAATACAAACAGGAGCTACTGTGTGCGCATAAAACACTTCAAGCATTTCTACATCCTTAGTAATAACATTCATAAGCTCCCCTTTTTGAAAGCTCATTAATTGCCCATTCCCAAGCTTTCCAAGGGATCTAAAGATATGAGACCGGATAGTAGCCAGAAGACTAAATGCAATGTAATGGGTCATATATTGCTCGCACAGACGAAAAACAGCACGCATTATACCTGCTGTAATAATCATAATCAGCAACAGTCTTCCATTTCCAAAGTCCTTAAGGCCCATTACATCCAAGAAAGCCATCCCTCCTATAAGACTTATGGCTGAAACCGCCAAATAACCTAATGTACCAAGAAGGATTGTCAGCATCATATGTGGAATAAGCGGCTTTAATATTTTCATTAATTGAATCAAATTCTTTCCGCTGCTAATCATACTGCACACCTTCCGATTGATTGTTGTTCTTCAAATAGCTCTGCATAAATGTTCCCATTGTTCATAAGTGTTTGATGATTGCCTTGTTCAGCTATTTTTCCATTGGAGAATACATAGATTTGATTTGCATCTACTAAACGCTGCAAGTGATGGGTAATCATGATAACCATTTTTCCCTGACGGCTGATTCTTTGAATAATATCAAGAATATCATCTTCACTACTACGGTCGATATTGGCAGTAGCTTCATCAAAAATAAACACTTTAGGATTCTTTAACAGCATTCGGGCAATTGCTAATTTTTGGCGCTGTCCGCTTGAAAGATTCGTCCCTCCGCTTTGAATTTTATAATGAAGGTTAGCAGCAAATTGATCTAGCTTCACAAACCTAATAATCTCTTCTGCCTCTTCTACCTCCAAAGTTGGTTTAGCCATCATTAAATTAGAAAAAATCGTACCTTCAAAAATATAGGAACGGTTACTGACACAGCCAATCAATCGATGCACCTGATCAATAGGCAGTTCCGCTAAAGATGTCCCACCGATTTCAATTGTTCCATTTTCCGGTTCAATGAAACGTTGCAGAATATGTGTAATAGTCGTTTTTCCTGCACCAGAAGCACCTGCAATTCCCGTCACCTCGCTTTGCTTGATGACAAGATTGCAATCCTGCAAAGCCGGTTTTTCAGCATATGGATAAGTATAGGTTATATTTTTAATGCATAAATCTCCTGTGATATCCTTATGAACAGCTGGTTCTTCTTTTTGCGAGTCAATTTTTAAAATGGAGGATAATAAATTCAAGGCACTCGTACCATTCATACCTACATGAAAATAGGATCCCAACAGTCGAAATGGTACAAAAAATTCAATCGCCAGCAGAGAAAAACAGATAAAGCCAGTTAAACTTAAGTTTCCATTTTTATAGGCAATCACTGAGCAGACGATTCCCAAAGCTGCTCCTAAATAGGCGATTAAATCCATAATGGTGATAGATTGCAATTGCATCCTAAGCACCTTCATCGTCATATAGCGGAATTCCTCTGCTTCCTTATTCATAATCTCTCCGTATGCCTTTTCTCCGTTATAAATTTTTAAGGTGCGCAGTCCCTCTACACCTTCAACGAACTTTTTACCAACATCCAAGTATTTATTCCAATATGTTTTAAAAATTCTCTTTCCAATTTTTACGCCGGCCACAATGGCAACCGGAATTAAAAAACCACTGATCAACAACATAAGCGCAATTTTCCAATTCAATTTTGCCATTACCACAAATAGCAGGACAGGAGTCAACAGGCTATAAAAAAATTGCGGCAGATAACGACTGTAATAAACATCGATATTCTCGATACCTTCTACCGCGAGCTGGCTAATTTTACTGATTTCCAGTTTGGTAATCTCTTGAGGGGTCAGTGAAAGAAGCTTTTCAAACAGTTCTCTCCGCACCTTATGCTTTAGCTCAAATGATGTATAATGTGTGAGCTTTGTCGAGTAATAATGACAGCCGAACTTTATAGCTATAATCAATCCAATATATAAAATGTAGTACATATCCATAACGATATTATGAACATAGAACAAGGCAGAAAATAATTCCGCAATCTCAAATACAATCACTATATTTATAACAACATTCAATAATTGCAATAATGTAACTTGAACCAAAACAGGGATGATTCCATACTTTTTTGCATAAATCATCATTTCTTTTTGAATCATATTTGTTGCACTTCCTCTTGATTATTAATCGTAGGAATTTTTATAAAAACAATCAATTTAACAACTGCCAACACGCATAGAACAATGCGAACGTGCAAATGATTGACCATTAAACCGCTGATTAGAAGTAATAAATACACGGTTAGTAAAATCGTTAATTTTCTTCTTAAAGTAAGACCACCATCCCTTTGGTAGCTCACTACATATTTTTCGTAAAATGACTGTTTCTTCAGCCAGTTTTCACATTTAACTGAATTACCAGCGAATAAAATTGCTGTCAGTAATAGTAAAGGTGTCGTTGGTAAAATAGGAACTGCGATTCCAATTAAACCAAACAATAGAGATATCCATCCCAATCCCAGTAAAATTAGTTTTTTCATCTGTCTTCCCCCACTAAATATGTATCAATACAAGCCATACTATAGAGCCTAACCCTCCAACTATATGAACGGCCGTACAATTTTTTTGTTTCTTTAAAAAAGGAATTATTGCTGTCAGAGCAATGATAAGCATATAAATGATATAACCAAATAAATTAGAACTCATTTGAAATAAATATATAAATATACTTATCAAGGCTATACAACCACTCCATCTATGAGTAAGTTTTATCGGTCTATTCTTTTTAAACAGGTGTAAAACCCCAAAGAATAAGCAAATAAAAAAAGAAAGTTTATGTAATGTCAACAATATCATTAGAAACCACCCGTACATTATTATTTTGATATATTAATATTATTGATAATGATTATCAATGTCAATGATAAATTTATCAAGTACCTGTAAAGATTCTTGATTAAAAGATTATAAAAAAAAGCCAACTCATTAAATGAGTTGACCTGTATTTTATAGAATTTATTCTTCGTCTTGTATTAACTTCCCATATTTCTTGGATAAAGCAAAAAATAATGCGGATAACGCCAATACTCCAGCAGTAGCAAAAGTTAAGTATTCCTTTACTACTTCACTCATACCTTCCTTTGGCAATATGGATCCTAAAAAAAGAAATACAGCAAACATTAGGAGAGTTGTACCAAAACGTTTATAATCTATCATTTTCTCTTTCAAGGAAACTACCACCTTTCAAATAAACTAGTAATACAGTAACACGATATTCCTCCCTATGCTAATGTAAATAGTGGCAGGCGAACCACTAAAATATATGGACAGAATGGTATCAATAGTTATGAACAATCACATTATTTTTTTAAGAAAACAAAAAAGTTCTGTCTTAGTATTTCGACAGAACTTAAAAATTTTATTTTAATTCTTTTACAATTCCCATTGCCAGTTGAGCTGAATGCAATGCAGCCTTTTCCAGGAATTGATCAAATGATAAATCTGACTCTTTGCCAGCAATATCACTTAATGCGCGCGTTACTACAAATGGAACATTAAACTGATAAGCCACCTGCGCAATAGCGGCTGCTTCCATTTCAACTGCCTGCAGCTGTGGAAACTTTTCTCTTACAAATCGAACACGTTCAGGATCAGACATAAATACGTCACCGGTTGCGATTAACCCTTTTCCAACTCCAACCCCGTCTATGCCTGCGGCCACTTTCTCTGCAAGTGATACAAGCTTTTCATCAGCAATAAATGCTGCAGGTAATTGTGGAACCTGTCCGTATTCATAATCAAACGCCGTAACATCCACATCATGGTGACGTACCTCAGTTGAAATGACCATATCTCCTACATTTAATTCTGGGTTATAGCCACCTGCTGAGCCAGTGTTGATGATAAAATCAGGCTTGAACTTTTCAAGAAGGACAGTTGTTCCCATGGCAGCATTCACTTTGCCAATACCGGATTTTAACAAAATAACATCCACACCAAACATCTGTCCAGTTGTATATTCTGTATTAGCAATGACAACAGACTCGGCACTTTCTATATTCTCACGCAAATAAGCAACTTCTTCTTCCATTGCGCCAATAATAGCAATTTTCATCAGTATAACTCCTTTATTACAAAAATTAAAATGACATGTACCATTTTACCATAAATCATCTGCATAAACAGACCACTAATCCTTTATTGGAACTAGAGTATTCCAGGCATTTTTGGTAGACTTAGTTTGAAAATGAAGGAGGCAAAAAAAGTGGAATTTAAATTAGAACTAATTGAAGACAAAGTTGAATTTTTCGAGGCATCCTCAATTCAAAACCTTGAAAAACAAATCCAACAAAAAATAGATCAAAACAAAGCAATCATGCTATCCGTACACCACATATCCCACCAAATCCACACCACCCCCGAAGGCAAACCCATATACACAGCCGTAGTACACTATAAACTAAAAAGCTGAAGGGCCTTGTTCAGGAGTGAGAAGCATAAGACATAGGCTCGAAGGGGATGTTTCTCCCCCGTAGAGGCTATGCTTATGTCCCGAACTCCTAGGCCCTGAAGCTGGATTAACTAAAAAGCTGAGACGACTGTTCAGACCCGAAAAGCATAAGACGAATACTCGGAGGGAGACGTTTTTCCCTCCCGCAGAGTATTTGCTTATGACTCGAGGGACTAGGAGTCGAAGCTGGATTAACTAAAAAGCTGAGACGACTGTTCAGGCCCGAAAAGCATAAGACGAATACTCGGAGGGAGACGTTTTTCCCTCCCGCAGAGTATTTGCTTATGACTCGAGGGACTAGGAGTCAAAGCTGGATTAACTAAAAAGCTGAAACGGCTCATGTTAAGGAACGAAGACTAAAGGCGCCACGTCCTGTGGCAACGTCTTCATGACCAACATCCTGTTGGCCCGCATAAGACATAGGCTCGAAGGGGATGTTTCTCCCCCATAGAGGCTATGCTTATGTCCCGAACTCCTAGGCCCTGAAGCTGGATTAGATAAAAAGCTGAAGGGCCTTGCTCAGCCGCGACAAGCATAAGAGGAGTTGCGTAGGGAGAACGCTTTTTTCTCCCGCAGCAGCTACACTTATGACTCGAGCGGTTAGGCCCTGAAGCTAGATTAACTAAAAAGCTGAGACGACTGTTCAGGCCCGAAAAGCATAAGACGAATACTCAGAGGGAGACGTTCTTCCCTCCCGCAGAGTATTTGCTTATGACTTGAGGGACTAGGAGTCGAAGCTGGATTAACTAAAAATCCAAAAACGGGTATATTAAGGAACAAAGACTAAAATCGTCACGTCCTGTGGCAACATCTTCATGACCTACATCTTTTAGGCCTCCGAAGCATAAGAGGAGGCACCGTAGGGAGCTTATTAGGGATTAAAGGCTTAAGTACACTACTTCGTGCGGCAACGCCTTTATGACCTGCAGAAATGAATAATAGGAGGTGCTATATATGGGGAGAGAAATAAAGTTTGATGACGATAAGCATGAACTGATTTTAACTCTTACAGGTTTAACAACTTTTTTTGCTTTAAAACGAAAGATTCAAATGCCCTACCCTCTAATAAAAAATGTTTTAGTAGATTATTTCGACGCTCCTACACGGATGATACGGATGCCTGGTTCTTCTATTTCATTCTTAAATATTTATGAAGGAAGTTATAAATATCAGAATGAATGGTATTTTCTTTCATACAGCGGTAGGATACCGTTGGTCATCATAGAATTGCAAGGACATAAAAAGTATAGATATATTATTTTCCAATGTGAAAATCCCACAAAAACCGCATCCGAGATTCGAACACATTTAAGAGATATTGACTGACATGATACATCCTTTTTGAAATGGCTACGATTACCTCTTTGTATTTCCACTCTTCAAATTATCTGGATTTCCCTTAAAAGTAACAATCAAAAAAGCTGCCAAACACGGCAGCTTTAAAAGTATTTTTATTTGGTTAACTAGCTTTGTCATTCTTTATAAGTTTTTCTACCTTTGTCGGTTTCCATCCTTCACCATCAACCCATTCGATATATACACGATACGTGCTTGATCCATCTTTAGGTGATACAGTACCAATTGCCTTATTCGGTTCACCGCCATTTTGTAAATACCATAAGGTCATATTACTTTGTTCTATGCCAGCTCCATAGGCAATGGCTTGCTCCATTTCATTCCAATCAGTGGAACCTTTCTCGTATTGTGTAACATGCTCTCCACTTTGTTCCGTACCTACTGGCTTCCATGAAGGATCAGAATACGCTTCTTCCACATTTCCATCAGAAGCTGTTTCTTCAACTTTCTCAGACTCTACTGCATCTTCAGATTCAGAGGAATCTTGATCAGCGTTTTGGTCTTGATCTTGGCCCTCTTCGTCCTCATTCTCAGATGCTTGCTCATCTTCATTCATTGCAGTTTCTTCTTTGTCAGCTTCCTCTTTGTCAGCTTCGTCTTCTTTATTGGTTGCCGATTGATTACTTTCAGGATTGGTATCAGCCTTCTGACTTGCCGGTTCATCATTATTACCTAAAAATATAGTAGCTCCCACAACGACAATAAGGAGAACGACAACTGTAATCAGTATATTGTAGACTTTGTTTACCTTTTTATCCTGACGTTTATCCATACGCGAAGGATATTTATCTTGCCTATCCATATACACTTCCTCCTCAAATTTATAATAAAGATTATTTTAACATGGATAGGTAATCACTAAAAGTTATTCAATTTTTCGTCATATTTTTTATTCCAGGCCTCTTTTTTGATTAATTGCATGTATCCCATTGACCATTTGTAAGTATAAAGGAGTTACCGCACCCGACTTGCTCGCTGTATCCAGATTTACAATCACCATCGCATATTTAGGTTTTTGAAAAGGAAAATAACCTGCAAACCATTTATTGTACATCTGTTTTGTTTTATCTTCCTTGGCCCCAATTTCTGCTGTTCCTGACTTACCAGCAACATCGTACTTGGCTGTATGTAGATTACCCGCAGTGGCATATTTCCCTGTTGTTGTTACTACTCCTCTTAATAATTGCTGTAGCTTGCTGGCTGTTATTTTTGAAATGGCTTTACCTTCTATAGGCTGCTCTTTGAAGGTGGCAATGGTTAATCCGTCATCATCGACCGCTTTAGTGGCAGCTCTAGCCATCATTCTTTCACCGCCTCTGGCAATCGTGGCCATCATATTGGCGATGGCAAGCGGAGTTACTTTTACATTTAGTTGACCAATCGATGTATTCGCCACAAAATTCTCATCCTTCTTCATGGAGGATTCTGTCCATATGACCCCAGATTTTTCTTCCGGCAGTTGTTTAATGAGAGATGTATGGAATACACTTCCATTCCACCCAATTGGTTGAATTAAGCCAAGCCGCTCAGCATACTCTTCAATAAGATTCGGATTTTTATCTGCCAATTCCTTTCCCAGAACTCCAAAAACTTGGTTGCTGCTTAATGCAAACCCTCGCTTAAAATCAACCATTCCTAGCAATCTTCCTGTATTTTTATCAACAGGTCGCCCTAAATGATCCAAATTACCGTTAAATTCTCTTCCATTCAGGTTTAGGCCTTCTTCTATGGCAGCAGCTGCTATAACCGTTTTAAATACGGAACCAGGAGTCTGTGGAGTAATCATTTGATTATGGTTACCCTCATTGTTTACATCTTTATTTACAAGCGGTGTGGAAAACATAGTCAGAATATCATTAGTCTCAACATCTAAAATGATGATTCCGCCTTTTTTCAGCCCACTATCATCAGCAACTTGTTCTGCAAGTTTTTGATAGTCCTGATCCAAAGTAGTCTGTATATTAATTCTTTCACCAGATTGACCTTCGTCCAAATAACGGATATCCACTCCAAACATTGGCAGTCCATTGGCTGCTTTGTGATAAACTAGTTTTTTACTGCCATTACCCTGCAGGAAGATCTGAAAGGCTTTTTGCAATCCTGTTTTCCCTACTTTTGTTTGATAATCAACCGGTGTATAGCCTATTTTATTAGCTTCATCTATTTCATTCTTATTTAATGTCAGGGACCCTAGAAGATGGCTTGCTGAAGGATTTGCTATAACCTCTCTCTTCTTTACACCTATAATACCTGGAATATGAAGATTGTTAATTTGCGCAATTTGGCTATCTGTTAATTCTGTTATACCTTTATTTTCATAAATAAATGGTTCCTCTTCACTCTTTAGCCTTTGTAGTAGTATTTCTTTCTCTATCTCAAGAATGTCTGCCACTTTATCTGCAGGCCAATCTAAATGTTTAACAAATGGAAAGAGTACTAACACCGATTTGTCCTGATAGGATATCGACTTACCTTCTCTATCAAGAAATCCACCTCTCCCATCATCCAAAGTGATTTCGTCAATTCTTTGTCTCACACTATTCTCTAATAAATTTACCCGGTGTTTGGAATATTCCTTTGGCTTCACTATCTGTATATGTACCAGCTTGGCTATTAATAAAGTAAACAGCAATAGAAAAATAATTCCTGTCCCCAATATTCTTTTTTTCATTTAACACACCCCTTACTGTTACCAGTTTCGACGGGGCTTGCCTATTTCAAACTATAATTGAACAAATAAAAAAGGCACCTAAAATAGGCGCCTTGCTGGTTCTTTCTTAAATTTCAAATTATTGAACGGATACGATTACGACTTCCATATCTCCACCTGGAGTAGAAACCGTTACTTCATCACCTGGTTTTTTTCCCATTAAACTGCGGGCAATAGGAGAATCATTTGAAATTTTATACTCAAATGGGTCAGCTTCTGCAGAACCGACAATTATATAAGTTTCTTCTTCACCATCAGGTAATTCTTTAAATGTTACGGATTTTCCTAATGTAACCGTTCCATCCTGAGATGCACCTGACTCAATAATTTGTGCATTTCTAATCATATTTTCAAGTGTAGTGATTCTTCCTTCAACAAATGCTTGTTCTTCTTTAGCAGAGTCATACTCAGAGTTTTCGGATAAGTCACCGAAACTGCGTGCAATTTTAATTCGTTCTACAACTTCTTTACGTTTAACCGTTTTTAAAAGTTCTAATTCTTTCTCTAATTTTTCTTTTCCCTCTTTAGTCATTGGGAATACTTTTTCAGTAGCCAAAAAATTTCACTCCTTCTGTACTTTCACCATGCAGCACCAACCGCTCCATGTGATCATGTGTATATATATGCACTTAATAACTATGTATATACCTTTATTGGTATAGGAATTGCGCGTTCTCAATCGAACGCGCAATTTACACTCATTGTTAGCTTAATTTCTTTTTATCGATTTGTCTATTAATTTTATCAAAATTTTTTCAAAAATGAGTAACTTTTTTGTTATTTTTATGGAAATTGGTGTAAAAACAAAATATTCCTATAAAAGGGATTTTTGCTCCAAAATCGTTTGGATTTTAGTACCAATTACATCAATAGCCACGTAATTGTGTCCGCCTTCAGGAATAATAATATCCGCATAGCGCTTAGTAGGCTCAATAAATTGGTTATGCATAGGACGTACCACAGATGTGTATTGTTCAATGACTGAATCAATTGAACGGCCCCGTTCTTTTATATCACGCATTAAACGACGTATTATACGAAGATCTGCATCGGTATCAACAAATAGTTTAATATCCATTATATCGCGTAATCTCTCATCTTCAAGTACCAAGATTCCCTCGAGAATAATAACGTCCTTAGGTTCAACAGGAATTACATCCTCAGAGCGTGTATGCATAGCATAATCATAAACCGGCTTTTCAATTGCTTCATAACGAAGCAATTTGTTGATATGCTCCAGCAATAGATCATTATCAAAAGCCAATGGATGATCATAGTTTGTCTTTAGTCGTTCCTCAAAAGGAAGATGGCTTTGATCCTTATAATAATAATCTTGTTCTAGAATCATGATGGAATGACCCTTGAATTTTTCATAGATTGCTTTTGTTACACTCGTTTTCCCTGAACCCGAGCCACCTGCAACCCCAATTACAATTGGCTTAGTCATTTTTAGTTGTTCTCCTTCCTCATCATATCATATGGATGAACCGGTTGATCGACTTTTAAGCGGACAGTCATAAGCGGATGTCTTGCAGCATCTAATTCATTGCCGTCCTCATCCCAGATTGTTCCGACTGTTTGCGTAAAGTTTTCGATATTAGGTCCGAAAAATTCAATTTCGTCTCCCGGTTTAAAGTAATTTCTTTGCTGTAACGTGACTATAGATGTATTTTCATCATACGATAAGACAAGCCCGGCAAAGTCATGCGTTGTTTTGTTATTATGATTGCCAAACATTTGCTCCTTATGGCTTGGTACACCTTCAAAGAATGCGGGAGCTGTTTCCCGATTCGCACACTTATTGAGCTCTGTAATCCATTCCTCTTTGAAAACAAAATTGTCCGGATCCGCACAATAAGTATCTATAACCTTGCGATAAACACTGACAACTGTTGCAATATAATGAATGGATTTCATACGGCCTTCGATTTTTAAGCTGTCGATTCCCATCTCTATCATAGTTGGGATGGATTCAACCAGTTTCAAATCTTTAGGACTCATCGCAAACGGTTGGTCTTCATCTTCAAATAATGGTTTTTCACCATCTTCCGTATTAGCGAATAAATGATAATCCCATCTGCATGATTGGCAGCAGCCGCCTCGATTAGAATCACGGGCTGTCATATGGTTAGATAGCGTGCAGCGCCCTGAATAAGCAATACACATCGCCCCATGAATAAAGGTTTCAATTTCAATATCAACCTTTTCTTTCATTAGCTTGATTTCTTCTCCACTCGTCTCACGTGCCAAAACAACACGATCCAGCCCTTCTTCTTTCCAAAACTGTACAGCTTTCCAGTTTGATAAGGATTGCTGTGTACTTAAGTGGATTTCCAGCTTTGGAGCAGCCTTTTTACAGGTCTCAATTATTAACGGGTCAGCTACTATAATACCTGTTACTCCAGCTTCTTCAATCCCTTTTAAATACTCCGGAAGTCCATCGATGTTCTCATTATGAGCAAAAATATTAGTGGTCACATATATTTTAGCGCCGTATTGTTTAGCAAACTCCACGCCTTCTTTCATTTCTGCCAATGAAAAATTTCCGGCATTGGAGCGCAATCCATATTCCTGACCGCCAATAAATACGGCGTCGGCACCATAACGGACAGCGATTTTTAATTTTTCCAGGTTACCGGCAGGAGCCAGTAATTCCGGTTTTTTTACAATAACGCGTTTTCCGTCAATAATCTCGGAAATTTTATTTTCTGACACGGACATTCGGTCATCCTCCATTCCCTGTTAATAAACAGTCTCCTTGAAAAAGAAGCCTGTATCCAGCGATCTGTTTGCCGGTTGAATTTCTTCAGCTTTCTGCAGCAGTTCTTCCTTCTTATCTTCGTATAGATCCGGATTCTCTGCATATAAATCAATTGCCTCGCGATACAATTTGGTTACTTCAATAAGATAGTCAGAATCCTTTAAGATTCCATCAATTTTAAAGGAGTCTACCCCAGCATCGAGCATTTCTGCCAATTCATCAATAATGCAAATATCATTCGGACTCATAATATGAGTGCCGTTTTCATCTTCAAAGATTGGGTATTTAGCGTTACGCTCAGGATCGTGCAGGAATAAGCTTTTTTGATCCTCCAGGCTATCCACTTTCATATTGCGGCCTTGGTAATTAAAGTAATTCCCGATAAGCGTCCGTTTTGACTGAAACATGGCTGTCATTCCATGCACCTGTACTTCAATCTCGACTTTGGCATGTTCTTTAATTTCAATGATAGCGTCCATATTAATTTCCCGGGCAAGGACTGCACGCTTAGCTCCTTTTGTTCCCCAGTAATTACACGTGAACCAGTTGGTCGCTGTTGTTTCTGTATTCCAATGCAGTGGCAGGTTCGGAGCTGCTTCACGAGCAGCCATCAAAACAGCTGGATCTCCAAAGATGACAGCATCAGCTTGATTGGCATCTAAGAAACGCAAATAATCGGACAGCTCGTCCACTTTCTCATTATGGAAGATGGCATTCATAGCCACATATACTTTCTTTCCTTTTGAATGGGCTAGCTGGATTGCTTCTTTAACAGCCTCTCTGTTAAATTCTCCAGCCAGTCTCAGTCCATAACGTTGTTCCCCTATAACAAATGCATCTGCACCTGCATCAATTAATGGGATGATATCTTCAACCTTAGTAGGTGTTAGTAATAGCTCAGGGGTTTTCATGCCTTTTCACCTCGTTTAATACTGATAGCCAAACCATCCCCGACAGGGATAATGACAGTATCAAAGTTTTCCTTATTCATGAGCCATTCATTATAGCCTTTTATTTTATTAACTAAATTTTTTGTTCGTTTAGATTCAATCTCTTCCTGTTCAAGAGCCACCAAGCCTTTAAAGAGAACATTATCGGAAAGGATAATTCCTCCCTCTGCCAAAGACTTTTCATATATTTCAAAGAAACGTTTATATTGTCCTTTAGCTGCGTCGATAAATATACAATCAAAAGGTCCTTCTGGAGAGACAGCTGATTCTGTCTCAAGGGCGTCACCTTTTATAATCTTTATTCTACTCTTCATGTCCGCTCTTTCAATAAAATGATGAGCTTTTTCAATACGTTCCTCATCTCTTTCAATTGTCAGTATTGAAGCTTCTGGCAGCGTATACGCCATTCGTAAAGCAGAATAACCAATTGCTGTTCCAATTTCTAAAATTTTTCGCGGCTTTTGGATTTTTAGAATCTGTAACATAGACTCCATACCGGTTAATTCCATAATCGGAACACCATTTTCCCTTGCATACTCTTCCATTTCACTTAATAAATCATTTCGGGAAGGTACAAGAGTCTGTAAATAGTGATCAAGATTCTTATTCATCCTTATTCCTCCAAACCCTGTACTTTGCTTAATTCAAAAAAATGAGAAAGCCAGGTGGCTTTCTTTAAATACATACACTATTTTTATGCACTTCGAATATTTTAGCATATTTAGGGGAAAGAAGCGAAACGTTTCTTCTCTTCCATAGTTCCCCTCCAAATGCTTAATTATTCGTTATATGTTTTGCCTTATCTTTATTATGTTCTTCTAATGTTTTATTAAAGATGACTTCTCCCGATTTAGTAGCAAGGAAATATAGGTCATCAATATCTGCAGGGTTTAATGCCGCCTGAATAGAGGTTTCACCTGCATTGGCAATTGGTCCAGGGGTTAACCCCTTATGTCGATAAAGATTATATGGTGAGTCGACTTCTAAGTCTTTGTATGTCACCCGATCTTTATGCTCTCCCAATGCGTACAGAACAGTTGGATCAGTTTGCAATCGCATATCCTTCTCCATCCTGTTTTTAAACACAGCAGATATTTTATCCCTATCCACCTTCTCAGTTGCTTCTTCTTCAATTAAGGATGCCATTGTTAATAGTGTATGCGGTGTCCATTTATCCTTGGACATTTCATCCTTATACTTCGCTAAGATTTCGTTGGTTTTTTTTACCATATCGCTAACAATTGACTCTATTGTTGGATCTTCCTCATAAAATGAATACGTTGCTGGATATAAATATCCTTCCAATGGATATCTGACATTCTCGGCAAGAATATCATCAGTTAATAAATCAGGATACTTATTCATCATTTCTTTAATAAATCCATTTTTATTTATAACGGCTAAGACATCTTTTGACTTTTTGCCTGTTTTCTTGGCAATAATTTCTGAAATTTGTTCCAGATCTCTTCCTTCCGGAATAGTAATTCGATAGGTCTCAGCTACAATTCCATTTTTGATTTGATCGATGATTTCCTGAATTGTCATAGATGGTGATAAATTATAGGTTCCAGCCTGGAAACCAGATTCATTTTTAAACTTGACATAGTATTTAAATACTTTCGCGTTTTTAACGACTCCATTATCCTCTAATGTTTGAGAAATCAAACTAATTCCTGAACCACGAGGGATTTCCACCTTGATTGCATCTTTATTATCTGGGTCAACAGGTTTTAATGCGGAGGAGATATACAAATACCCACCAAGTCCAACAAGCGTCATGACAAGGATGACAGCAACTAACGAAACAGTAACAATTTTCCGTACCACTCTAGCTTCACTCTGTCTTTCAAGTAGCTTTATTTTCATTTGCTCTTTCTTCCAATTTTTATCATTATCCAAAAGTGATGCCCCCCTAAGGCATTTTATTACAAGCCCTCTTTATTTATTGCAAACATTAGCGGAATCTGTCAATGATTATCATAAAACTTTTTCTTAAACCGCTTGATTATATAATAAATTTCATGAATTGACCATTACTTTTTTATAACATGCTCTATTTTTCGGAGAATTTACCTAAAATCTCTTGAATAATCATCCTTTCACCATTCCTTGTAAAACCATTTCATCATTATTCCACAATACTTAAATCTACACATAAAAAAACTCCCCCGATAAAACCGGGAGAGCTATATTTTCAGTTTATTCTTCTTCGTCGAAGAATGTATTAATGACTTCTTCAACTAGAGCCCATTCTTCATCATCTTCTATATCATTTAATGTTCCGACTTCACCTGTTTCATCAGGAATATAAGAAGCTACATGGATGAGGTCTTCATCTTCTTCGCCTTCGTTTCCTACTGGTGCAAATACAACGTATTGCTTATCATAATCATCCAATTCGAACGTAAGTAATATTTCGTGTAACTGCTCGTTACCATCTTCATCAACAATTGTTATCATATTTTCTTCCATGTCTGATCACCTCTAAATTATTTGCCGCCACTATCTAAATATCCTTGCAGAATTAAGACAGCGGCCATTTTATCTATAACTTTTTTGCGTTTTTTACGGCTTACATCTGCATCTAATAAAACCCGTTCTGCGGCCATTGTGGTTAAACGTTCATCCCACAAAACGACCGGAACCTTATATCGTTTTTCAAGCTTTGAAGCATAATACTGACTTGCCTCGCCTCGCGGACCTACAGTTCCATTCATATTTTTCGGCAAACCTACGACAAATTTATCGACTTTATAAGGTTTAAGGATTTCATCTAAACGTTTCAGGCCAAGCTGATTTTTTTCTTCGTCAATTGCTATGGTTTCCAAACCTTGAGCAGTCCAGCCCATTTCATCACTGATGGCGACTCCCACAGTTTTACTACCCACATCAAGACCTACAATTCGCATATTATCCCTCTCGTTGCTGCTCTAAATAAGATTTGACCAGAACTTCTATAATCTCATCTCTTTCAAGCTTTCTAATAAGATTTCGTGCATCATTATGACGCGGAATATAAGCAGGGTCTCCTGACAAAAGATAACCTACAATCTGGTTAATAGGATTGTAACCTTTTTCATTTAGAGCATTATAGACTTCCATTAAAACATGGCTAACGTCATGCTCAAAAGAATCCTCCGGGAAATTAAATTTCATTGTTTTATCAAATGAACTCATTCCAACGCACCCCGCTTTCATTCAAAAAGCTATATTTCCATTGTTCCTCTTATTGTACACTACTTAAACCTAATAATAAAATTCGAATGATAGTTTTGGCTAGTCAATACTATCCATGCCAAAATGATTAGATTCAAAAAGAAGGGGGGCAAATCCTTTGCCCCGTTTTTATTTGTTAACCAAATCTTTTACCAGTTCAAGTGCTGCTTCTAAATCAGCAGGGTTCTTACCGCCGGCCTGAGCCATATCAGGACGTCCACCTCCGCCACCACCGCAGCGTGCCGCTACCTCTTTAATGATTTTACCGGCATGGTATCCTTGGTCTATTAAATCTTTTGTAACTGCAGCAATTAAGTTTACTTTTTCTCCTTGCGCACTTCCAAGGACAATGATGGAGGACCCTAGCTTTTGCTTTAAGTCATCAGCCATATTTCTTAAATTATTCATATCCTGAGCCTCTACCTTCGCTGATAAAACCGTTACACCATTAATTGTTTCAGCTTTGGATTGAATATTTCCTGCCTCGATATTGGAAAGCTTGGCTGCTAATGATTCATTTTCTTTTTGTGCGTCTTTTAATTCGCCTAATAGGGAATCAATTTTAACAGGCAAATCTTTTGGATTAGCTTTAACTTTAGCTGCTGCTTGGCGAAGAACACCAATTTGTTCTTTTAATTGAAGATACGCAGATTCGCCCGTTACTGCTTCAATCCTTCTGGTACCAGCCCCTATTCCACCTTCAGAGACAATTTTGAACAGCCCGATAGCAGAAGTATTAGGAACGTGGCAGCCACCGCAGAGCTCAAGGCTATAATCTCCCACTTGGACAACACGTACGATATCGCCATATTTTTCACCGAATAGAGCCATTGCCCCCATTGCTTTTGCTTCTTCAATCTGTTTATTTTCAATCGTTACATCAATACTCTTCCAAATTTTATCATTCACGATTTGCTCAACCTGTTCTAGCTCTTCTTCTGTAACTTGTCCAAAATGAGAAAAGTCAAAACGAAGTCGGTCCGGTCTTACTAAAGAACCCGCTTGGTTGACATGCGTGCCCAGTACATCCTTTAATGCTTGATGCAGTAAATGAGTTGCCGTATGGTTTTTAATGATTTTACGGCGATTTGCTTCATCTACAACCGCTTTCCCATACGCACCTTCCTTCAGTAATCCATATTCTACGATAACTGTATGCAGGTTTTGGCCATTTGGAGCTTTTTGAACATCCTTCACGAATACTCGTAGGTCTTCAGATTCAAAGAATCCTTTGTCCGCAATTTGTCCGCCGCTTTCAGCATAGAAAGGTGTTTGGTCAAAAATGATTTGAACTTCTTCTCCCGCCATGGCATCGTCCGCTTTTTCACCATTTTTAATGATTACTTCCACTGTTGCCGGGCATTCAAGGGTTTCATATCCAACAAATTTACTTTGTACTTTTATGTCACCTAAAATACCGCTTTGTACTTGCATGGAGTCTACATCCTGGCGAGCAGCACGTGCACGTGTCCGCTGAGCTTCCATCTCTCTTTCGAAACCTTTACGGTCGATTTTCATGCCTTCATCTTCAGCATACTCTTCTGTTAATTCAACTGGGAATCCATAGGTATCATAGAGACGGAATACATCAAATCCGTTTACTATATCGCTGCCCCTTTTCTTCTCAGCCTCAATAACTTCCGCAAGTATAGCTAACCCGTCATGAAGAGTTTCATGAAAACGCTCCTCTTCATTACGAACAACCTTCGCTATGAAGTCCTGTTTCTGTTTAACTTCTGGATAATAATCTACCATGATATCCGCCACAACTGGAACCAATTCATACATAAATGGCTTATTGATACCAATTTTCTTAGCAAAACGAACAGCTCTGCGCAGCAATCTGCGTAAAACATATCCGCGTCCTTCATTGGAAGGAAGTGCTCCATCACCTATTGCAAACGCAACCGTACGGATATGGTCAGCAATAACACGAAATGCTACATCTTTATCCGCACTTGTTCTATATTGTTGACCTGAAATTTCTTCAGTTTTATGGATAATCGGCAGGAATAAATCCGTATCAAAGTTCGTGTCACCATTTTGGAAAATGGATGCCATCCGCTCTAATCCCATCCCTGTATCAATATTTTTCTTCGGTAATTCAGGATACTCACTGCGCGGTATTTCTGGATTTGCATTAAATTGAGACAATACGATATTCCAGATCTCAATATAACGATCATTTTCGATATCTTCTTCAATTAAACGAATGCCGATATCTTCAGGATCAAATTTTGTACCGCGGTCAAAGAAAATTTCAGTATCAGGTCCGGATGGGCCTTCACCAATTTCCCAGAAATTGTCCTCAAGCGGAATTAAGTGACTATCCGGTACGCCTAAGCTTTTCCATACCTTAAGGGTATCAGTATCTGCTGGATAGTATGTGATATAAAGCTTGTCTTTTGGCATAGCAAACCAGCGTTCATCTGTTAATAGCTCCCATCCCCATTTGATTGCTTCCTCTCTGAAATATTCTCCAATAGAGAAGTTACCCAGCATTTCAAAGAAAGTATGGTGTCGAGCTGTTTTTCCAACATTTTCAATATCGTTTGTTCTAATCGATTTTTGGGCATTCGTAATCCTTGGATTTTCAGGAATAACTCGTCCATCAAAATATTTTTTTAATGTTGCAACTCCGGAATTAATCCATAACAGTGTCGGATCTTCCACCGGTACTAACGATGCACTCGGTTCAATTCTGTGACCTTTTTCCTGAAAGAAATCTAAAAACATTTGGCGAATTTCTGCCCCAGTCATGTACTTCATAAGATTGAATCCTCCTTTTTTATACACAAAAAAGCCCTCATCCCTAAAAACAGGGACGAGAGCTTGACTCGCGGTACCACCCTGATTACGAAACATCTAAAAAGTTTCGTCACCTCAGAAACCTTAACGCGGTTTAAACGGCGGGTTTTTGCCCGCACTCCGGACTAGCTTTCTGTCTCTCTTCTTCCAAAGTCTCTTTCAGCCATGGAGACTTCTCTCTTTCATGTAAATAGGATTTACATTCGGAAGGGCTTAAACATACTCGGTCCATCAACATATTTCAATATATTCCGTTATAAGTTGGATTATAGTCATAAGTGTTTTCTTTGTCAATGTTTCAGGAATTGTTTAAGGGTTATTCCTTAATATTTTACTATGAGTAATAGCAACCTTCAAAAAGGCTAAAATAGGGACAGCAAGAATCAGGCCTAGTATTCCGCTAATCTCACCACCGACAAGCAAAGCAAAAATGATAATAAGCGGGTGCAGCTTTAACGTTTTCCCCATGATAATTGGTGAAAGGACATTCCCCTCCAGAAATTGAATCACAATAATGATAATGGCCACCTTGATGACCATGCCCGTTGACATAGTGATCGCTACGAGCAATGCCGGAACCGCTCCAATCAGAGGTCCGAAATAGGGAATAATATTCGTTACCCCAATAAAAAGGCTCAGCAATAAAGGATACTTCATACCAAATAACCAGAAAAGTATAGCGGCAAAGGATCCCACAATCGTACAGACCAAGAGCTGTCCGCGAAGATATCCGCCCAAAGAATGGTCGATATCCTTCAAGAACTTTTTCGTTGTGTCTCTGCTTTTTTTAGGAAATAATCTTAAACCAAAATCAATAATCTTTTCAGCATCCTTCAGTAAATAAAAGGATATGAGAGGGATGAGTAACACAAAGATGAAAAAATCCGACAGCCCACTTAGCGCTTCTATTAATACAGTTATAGAAGAACTCAGTTTCATTTCTATAGAGCTGATGATTTGCTCCAAACGATCATGCAGACCAAACGGCCAGCTTGAGGTTTGTGAATGAAAACGAGCTATGTAACCTCGATATAACTCTGCCATTTCTGGTGCTCTTTCTGCAACATCAATCATTTGGTTAATGAATACTGGAATTCCTTTATACAATCCATAGCCGACTGCCCCAAAAAACACCAGATAAATCAAACCGATTGCCAAACCTCTATGCAAACCTTTCTGATGAACTTTTTCCACCAGGGGATGAAGGAGGTAACTAATAAGAGCGGCTCCAATAAATGGTGATAATGCAGTTAGAAAAACCTGTATAACAGGAAACCATATTGGTCTGAGCAAGTAAAACACAAATAATACGATAAATAATAATAATAGAAATCCAAGTCGATAAAACCACTTTATCTGTATGTTCAAAAATCCCACCTCTGTACTATTTTCTTTATGTTAAAAGAAAATATGTATGGGGATTCTGCAGGCATACACTAAAAAAGGTTTAAAAGGCAGAGAATCTACCTTTTAAACCCTTAACTTCCAATCAAAATGACTTCATGATTGTTCGTTTAATCTTTCTCATATTACGGCCGGATAGCATTCCATTATTGGACATACTCCGATAGATCGCCATTCCCGCTCCTAAGGTTATTAACGACGAAACCATTTTATTCATAGCAACTCACCTCATAATTTAGGAAGTACGAATCAAAGACTCATCTGTCGGTCTTCTTCGCTAAACAAATCATCTAAAGAACTTAACACTCCATCCTCCTCCACCTGATGGACATGCATAATTCCTTTTTGGATAGATAATTCCACAAAACAATTCCAGCAATAATATTGATTCACGCCAATCTTGCCGATATCTTTGCTGGAGCAATTCGGACATTTCATAGCAATCACCTCATAAAAAAATATCTCTGTAATTGCCAGTTTGTCCATTGTATGCAGAATTCATTCAGCTTAAAGACCGACATTTGTATTTTAACCGCGTATCATAAAATCATAAGGCGTAATGTTTTCCATCCCAATCATTGGATCTGTTTGGAATATTTTTTGCTCATACGTCAAGCCGTCTTCATTGGAACTTTCATTTTCAGTAACTGGATTTTCAGGTTTGGAGATAAGTTCCTTATCACGGAACCCTTCCTGCAGTTTTTCAAGTAGAGTTGTTCGCCGTTCCTCCTCACCACTGCGACCGACGCCGTATCGTAAGGCTTCCTCTTCACCGCATACAATCAGGAACTGTTTGCTCCTTGTTATAGCCGTGTAAATTAAGTTCCTCCTTAGCATGCGGTGATAGCTCTTAACAACTGGCAATATGACGATTGGGAATTCACTTCCCTGGGATTTATGAATGGAACAACAATAAGCATGAGTTATTTGATTGAGCTCCTGGCGTGTATACTTCGCTTCAATGCCATCAAATGAAACAAAAATCTGATCCTGCTTATCTTCATTTTCCTTTGCATAGATAATCGCAATAATTTCACCCATATCACCATTGTAAATCCCATTTTCAGGCTGATTCACTAATTGGAGAACCTTATCTCCAACCCGATAAACCACATCCCCAAAAGTCAATTCCCTTTTCTTCTTATCGCGATTATCATTAAGAATGCCCTGCAGGAGGACATTGAGGGAATCAATTCCGGCACTCCCTCTGTACATTGGAGCCAAAACCTGAATATCACGGGCTGGGAACCCTTTTTGGCGGGCATTGGTTACAACCTGCCTAATCACATCTGCTACTTGATTAGTGGAACAAGAGAAAAATGAACGATCGCCCTGCGGTTTCCGAATATCTGGCGGCAGCTGTCCGTTTTTTATCGCATGCGCGAGCTGAATAATGGAAGAACCATCTTCCTGTCTGAATATCGATTCCAGACGGGTTACAGGAATAACGGAAGAGGCAAGTAAATCCTTCAATACCTGACCTGGTCCAACTGAAGGCAACTGATCCTCATCACCAACGAGGATGACTTGCATATCATTCGGCAATGCTTTAAAAAGCTGATTGGCCAGCCAAATGTCTACCATAGACATCTCATCTACAATTAAAAGCCTTCCGCTGATTGGATTATCTTCATCACGCTGAACATCCGACCCATTCCAGCCCAATAAACGGTGGATAGTTACGGCGGGAAGCCCTGTGGATTCCTTCATCCTTTTTGCCGCGCGTCCTGTTGGAGCTGCTAAAACAAATGGAAATGGATTTTCATTATTATAATCTTTTGGATTAAGGGACAAACCATGTAATTCTGAATATAATTCAACGATTCCTTTAATAACGGTTGTTTTACCGGTACCAGGACCTCCTGTCAGGATCAGCATCGGAGAATGTAAGGCTTTAAAGATTGCATCCTTTTGCTCCTCAGCGTACTCCATCCCAATTCGCTCTTCTAGTTTGCCTAGCTCCAATAAAAATTCAGATTCAGGAAATTGATCGGCATATGAGTCCTGAGACATAATCCGTTTAATATTCGTTACAATCCCTTTTTCAGAAAAGTAGAGGGACGGCATATAAAACCTTTTCTCTTCTCCAATGATTTTTCCCTCTTCACCGAGTTGGATAAGTGATTCCGTAATTTGCTCAAAAGTGATGGTCACATTTTGATTTTGTTCCAAGAGAGTTTTTACGCTGATCAACAGTTCCTCAGCCTCGGTATACGAATGCCCGTCCTGTACACAAGATCTGTCAAGTGTATAGAGAATCGCTGCCTTAATCCTGGATGGATGGCTTCCTCCAATGCCGAGCTGCAGTCCGATTTCATCTGCGCGAGTAAATCCAATTCCCTCAATCGTTTCGACTAGCTGGTATGGATTTTGCTCAATGATGGAAATCGTGTCCTCTTTATAAGCCTGATAAATTTTCATCGATAGCTGAGGTCCAAACCCCAGGCTGGATAAATTAATCATGATTTGCTCCAGGCCCTGATTGGCTGCCAGAGTATCATACAATTGCTTTGCCTTTTCACCGCTTAGCTTAGGAATTTGATCGAGCAATGATGGATTCGCTAAAATTTTGGAGATTGCCTTTTCGCCAAGTTTTTCGACAATCGATTCTGCAATCTTTTTACCAATCCCTTTAAAAAGAGATCCGGATAAATAAGCAATCACACCCTCCTTTGATTCAGGAACTTCACGCTGGAAGGTATCTACATGAAATTGAATCCCAAAACGGGGATGTTCTTTCATTTTCCCATAAAACGTGTATATTTCTTCCTCATGAATAGGGGGGAAATACCCGGTAATAACAGCTTCTTTTTCATCGTAATTCAAATTCGTTTCTTTCACTCTGATTCGTACAACCGAGTATAAATTTTGTTCATTATGAAAAATGGTAACCAAATGTGTTCCTTTGATGAAAGGTTTGTCATTGTCGGAGAAGACGAACGACTCTTGTTCCACAAGAAGCACCTCCCGTTTATAACAGTTCTTTCATTTGTTTTAACCCATTCAAAGCAAGGATGTGATCAGGCTGGATTTCAACCGCTTTTTCAAAATAAGCGATTGCTTTATCTGCATCTCCCTTAATCCCACCGTAGGCCACACCCAGGTTAAAATACGCATCTGCATGTGACTCATCAATTTCAAGCGTCTTATTCCATGCATCAATCGCCATATCATACATTTCAGCACCTGCCAAAGCCAGTCCATAATGGAACTGAGCTTCTGCATCCGACGGATTTAATTCAACACTTCTTTGGAAATAAGGTAATGCCAGCTTCGGCTGGTCTAAATGAAGCAGACATAATCCCAGCATAAACATCACATCTGCTGTTTCAATTCCTTTTTTGATAGCCAGCTCAAACTGGTCCTTCGCCTTCACTAAATCATCGAGCTCATAATAAATGCTGCCCAATCCATAATAGGCAGTCGCAGCTTCCGGATCCAGTTCAATAGCTCTTTCAAAAAATTTAATCGCACGTTGATTGTCGTTCATCGATGCCAATACATTGCCGAAATTGATAAACCCTACTGGGTCATTTGGATTTTCTTCAATCATTTCGGTGAATACTTTTGCAGCATCCTCCCATTTTCCTTGTTCCATATATTGAATACCTAATTTATTTTTATCCATACTATTCACTCCTACATTCCTAACTGAATGGAAATAGTATACCACAAAGTGATAGTCCGTTGTCCCAGAGACAAGCATCTGGGCAAGCAGCGCGCCATCATTTATAAGTTATAGTAAATCCCACCAGTTTACCTTCCTATTTATGACTAGGTTACTCTCTTAATCATATAGATTAAAATATTACACTTTTTGTTAAAATTCTTTGATTTTAGGGTAGAAGTATATCTATGGGAGTGAGAGATATGAAGAAACTACACTATGCAGCTGGACTTTTACTAATAATCGGACTGATTTATATCGGATATACCTTCTTTTTAGATGAAAAGATAAAAGCCGATCAGGAACATGTCATTATGGCTTTAGGTGATTCCTTAACCTATGGGGTGGGCGATCGCCATGAGGAAGGCTATGTCGGTCAGCTTGAAAAAATTTCAGAAAGCGAATCCTCAAATAAAAATTATAAAATCAATAATTATGGAATTCCGGGTCAGGAGTCAGAGGGAGTTATCAAACAATTAGCGAATCCTACAATAAGTGAGAAAGTGAATGAAGCTGACTATATTATCTTATTTATAGGCACTAATGATTTGCGTACAAGTTTGGGCGGTGATTTTCAAACCATCAATCAAGCCGCTATAAAGAAAGGAAAAAAAGATTATCTTGATAATGTAGATGACATTTTGAAAAGCATTCGCATGGTTGACCATGATGTCCCCTTTATTGTTGTTGGATTATATAATCCATTTCCTAATGACGACCGCCTTGACGAAATTCTAGATGACTGGAATCACGATCTAAAAGAAACGGTCAGTAACTACTCATCTATCACCTTCGTACCAACAGATGATTTGTTTCAGGATAAAACAAAAAAAGACTATTTCAGTGATAGCCTCCATTTAAATGACAAGGGATATCGCCTGATTGCTAATCGAATCAGCGAAGAAATATAGAAGGCTATGGAGCTTAATCCATAGCCTTTCTTTTTTCATAGTATCTTAAGAAGCCCTTAACAATTTCATTTACGACAATGGTTCCAATTGTACAGAAGAAGATTAGGATCCATTCCCTTAAGCCTATCGGTTCAATCTTGAGTAATTTGGCAAAAGGTTCGATATAAACAACTGCCAATTGTAACAAGATGACACCTATGACAGACCAATTTAAATATTTATTGCTAAACACATCTGTTTTCCAGATTGGTTTACGTAAATGTCTGACATTATATACTTGCATGTAGCTAATAAAGGTTAGTGCCATAAAGGCAACCGTTTGTCCGACTCTCAGTTCATGGTCTGTAAGCTGATTAAATTGTAAATCGAATATGGAATCAATTCCAGCAGCCCATTTCAACCCAATTAGGAAGGCTAGGAGAGAAGCTACACCAATCAACAAACCATTTAAAATCAGGAAGATGACTGAATCCCTCGTGAAAATCCCTTCTTTTTTAGGCCTTGGTTTATCCAGCATAACATCCTTATTCTTATCTACACCAAGCGCAAAGGCTGGAATAGAATCACCAACTAAATTCAGCCATAAAATATGGACGGTCAGTAACGGTGTCGGCCAGCCAAGCAAGATGGCAAAAAAGAGCACTAGAACTTCACCAAAGTTACTTGTAACAAGGAAAAGCACAGATTTTCGTATATTAGCAAAAATATTTCTACCCTCTTCAACCGCTTTTATAATCGTGGTGAAATTATCATCCATTAAAACCATATCAGAGGCACCCTTGGCAACATCTGTCCCAGTTTGTCCCATAGCAACCCCAATATCAGCTGTTTTTAAGGAAGGAGCATCATTAACACCATCACCGGTCATTGAAACAATATGCCCATTTTCTTTGAAGGCCTGAACGATTTGGACTTTATGCTCCGGTGATACCCGGGCGAATACACGAGTATCGACTGCTGCTTCCTTCAATTCTTCAGGTGTCATTTGATTCAATTCGGCACCCGTGATAACTTTATCGGATTCCGTTATCCCTAAACGGTGCGCAATCGCAATCGCTGTTTGCGGATGATCACCTGTAATCATCGTTACTTCAATTCCTGAACGATGAGCTCTTTCAATTTGAAGTTTTGCCTCCGGTCGAGGCGGATCCATCAAGCCTACCATTCCAAAAAACGTCAAACCATTCTCTATTTCTTCTTCATTCAGTTCAGAAATCGCTTCGGCCGAAACTCTTTTTCCCGCCAAAGCCATTACACGAAGAGCGCGGTTGGACATCTGCATCACAGCTTGATTAATTTCAGTTATGTATTCCGGCGTCATTTTTACTATTTCGCTATCTAGTTGAATAGTGGTTATTCTCTCTAGCAGGATATCTACTGCACCTTTTGTCAGTACAATGTATCCATCGCCATCTTTATGTATGGTAGTCATCCTTTTTCTCGTTGAATCGAACGGAATTTCGGCTACACGCGGAAATTCTTTATCTAAATCAGACTTTGTGTAACCATTCACATGTGCTGCTTTAACAAAAGCCACTTCTGTCGGGTCGCCGGTTTCTTCCGGTTCATAAGTGGCATCCGAGCATAATGCCAATTGATTAATCAACCTTTGGTCATCCGCAGAATATGGTACATCTTCCTCTATAACTTTTAAATTAACATAACGCTCAACGACACTCATTTTGTTCAAAGTCAGTGTTCCTGTTTTATCTGAACAAATCATGCTAACCGAACCCAAAGTTTCAACTGCCGGAATTCTTCGTATAATTGCCTTTTGCTTAATGAGGCGCCTTACCCCTAGCGTTAAAACAATTATGACCATTGTCGATAAACTCTCAGGTATAGCCGAAACAGCAAGACTTGTGGAAATCATAAACATTTCTCCAGGATTCCGTCCCTGCATTAATCCTACAATGAACATAACGACACAAACGATAATGGCACAATAACTTAATTTTTTCCCAAGCTGATCAAGATTTTTCTGCAAAGGAGTTTTGCTGGATTCAGTGCTGTGAAGCATTTCAGCTATTTTCCCAACCTCTGTATTCAACCCGGTTGCAGCCACAATTCCAATCCCTCGGCCATTTGTAACTTGAGTAGACATGAATGCCATATTAAGATAATCACCAAGTGGCTGATCAGGATTTTCCAAATTCCAATTCTCGTCCTTATCTACTGGAAGGCTCTCCCCCGTTAAAGCAGACTCTTCAATTTTCAAGGAATGGGATTGAATGATACGAATATCAGCCGGTACTGTCCTTCCGGCTTCAAGTAAGACGCAGTCACCAGGTACGAGCAAGGATGCATCTATTTCCCTGACATTTCCTTCTCTTTTTACCAAGGCTTTCGGTGCTGCTAACTTTTTTAGTTCGTCCAATGCATTTTCTGCCTTTTTCTCTTGGACTACACCAATAATGGTGTTGATAATAATCACAAATGTAATAATTAAACCGTCACTCACTTCACCCACTATAAATGAGAATAAAGCGGCAACCATCAATATGTAATTAAGTGTGTTATGTATTTGTAAAGCAATCATTTTTAACAATGAATTTTTTTGCTCCACTCCGAATTCATTTTTTCCATAGTCTTTTAATCTCGCTTCGGCTTCTTTTTCCGTTATCCCCCTTTCTGCATCAGTTTCAAATACTTCTAATACCTCTTTCTTGGAAAGTGAATAATCGTACTTCTTCACATCCATCTTCATCACCTGCATATGTATATTTTACAGAACGTAAATAGCCTGTTTCTCTACGAAACAGACTATCCACATTCAATTGGCTATTTTATTTACCCAACATAATCAAGTTTTAAACCTTTTTTATAAACTTTATCGATGGTACCTCCACCCAAGCAGACTTCACCATCATAAAATACTGCAGCTTGCCCAGGAGTCACCGCTCTGATTGGCTCAGCAAAAATTACTTCTGCCTGATTGTCATCCAATACTTTCACTGTTACCTTATTATCTGCCTGGCGATATCTGAATTTAGCTGTACACTCAAAAGTATCACCTGGTTTCCTTTCGGAAATCCAGTTCATTTTGTCAGCGATAATAGAATCAGAATAGAGGCTGTCATGGTGAAAACCTTGCTCTACTAATAGAACATTATTTTCTAAATCTTTCCCAACCGCAAACCACGGTTCACCGCTTCCGCCAATTCCAAGTCCATGACGCTGTCCCAATGTATAATACATAAGGCCGTCATGCTTACCCTTCAGTTCACCACTCATCGTTCTCATCTCACCAGGTTTAGCCGGCAAATATTGCCCAAGAAATTCCTTAAAGTTACGCTCGCCGATAAAACAAATGCCTGTAGAATCTTTTTTAGTAGCCGTTGGCAGGCCAGCCTCCAAGGCAATTTCTCTAATTTTTGGCTTATCATACTCACCAATCGGGAACATAACCTTGCTTAATTGCTCCTGAGTTAATTGGTTTAGAAAATAAGTTTGATCCTTATTATTATCCAACCCTCTAAGCATTTTATATTCTCCGTCTTGGTAAGCCACACGCGCATAATGGCCTGTGGCCAAATAATCTGCACCTAGATCCATGGCATGCTCAAGAAATGCCTTAAATTTAATTTCTTTATTACACATCACATCGGGATTTGGTGTACGTCCCGCTTTATATTCCTCAAGGAAATAAGAAAACACTTTATCCCAATACTGTTTTTCAAAATTGACTGCATAGTAGGGAATTCCAATATGATTGCAGACACGGATGACATCTTCATAGTCCTCCGTAGCTGTACAAACACCATTTTCATCTGTATCGTCCCAGTTTTTCATGAAAATTCCTACAACGTCATAGCCCTGCTCTTTTAAAAGATAAGCTGCAACAGAAGAATCCACTCCACCGGACATTCCGACAACAACTCTAGTTTCCGCCGGGGATTTCATTATACACTTCACCTCATACCTATTTACTTCACTAATCGATTTATCACATTTACAGCAATCTTCGCTGCTTTTTCTACTTCTTGTTCCGTATTGCCCTGCCCAAAGCTGAAGCGAATTGAATTCTTTGTCCGCTCTGAATCTTTTCCAAACATCGAGACAAGAACATGCGATGGTTCAATCGATCCAGCTGTACAGGCAGAACCGCTTGAAACAGCCACCCCTGCCAAATCCATATTGACTAAGAAAGCCTCAACACTCGTTCCTGGAAAACTAATATTCAATACATGCGGCAGTGAATCATCCAGCTTTCCATTGATGGAATAATTAATACCTGCTTCGTCAAATACATGGAGCATTATTTCTTTAAAGGCTCTATACTGCTTCGCTTTCTCCTCACGTGTGTTAGACATCAGCTCAGCCGCCTTTGCAAAGCCTGCTGCCCCAGGCACGTTTTCAGTTCCTGCCCGGCGTTTTCTTTCCTGCTCACCGCCAAGTAGCAATGGCTTAAATGGTACGCCTTTTCGCGCATATAAGAAGCCAATACCTTTCGGACCATTAATTTTATGTGCAGACACACTTAAGAAATCCACAGCTAACTCATGAACCGATATAGGAATGATTCCGTATGCCTGTACCGCATCTGTGTGGAACAATGCCTGATGGTCAGCCAAAAGCCTGCCAATTTCCTGAATAGGCTGAATAGTGCCCACTTCATTATTTCCGAACATGATTGTCACTAAAACTGTATCATCTCGTAATGCTTCCTGAACAGCACTCACAGTTACCTGTCCTTCTTCATTGACAGGCAAATACGTAACCTCGTATCCCTCTTTTTCAAGAGCCTGGCATGTATGCAATACGGCATGATGTTCAATTTCTGACGTAATAATATGTTTGCCTTTATTCTTCATAGCTTGTACACTGCTATAGATTGCGGCATTATCTGCTTCTGTACCACCGCTCGTGAATATAATTTCATCTATTTGTGCACCAATACTTTCAGCCAGCACTCTTCTTGCATCATCAATTAGCTTTCTCGATTCTCTGCCGAATTGGTGAATGCTTGATGGATTTCCGTAAGTCTTCTTCATAACCTCCGTCATCACATCAATAACTTCTGGATGCATAGGCGTTGTCGCTGCATGATCCATATAAACCCGTTCCATGGCCTATACCTCCTTTGCCTAAACAAAATTACTTTATATTAAATGTAGAACATATATGATTGAGTGGAGTCGTCCTCTTCTTCATAGGATGCCAAGTCTTCCAAAGTTGTATTATCCAAAACATCCTTTACAGCATCTCTGATTTTAATCCACAATTGCCGTTTAACAGGTTCTTCGTCCTCAATGCCTTCAACCGGTGTAATTGGGCCTTCAAGCACCTTGATCACATCACCTGCTGTAATTTCATGTGGATCTTTCGTTAGTTTATAGCCGCCATAGGCACCCCTTACACTTTTAACAAGTCCTGCATTACGCAAGGGGGTAACCAATTGTTCCAAATAGTGTTCGGACAAATTATTTGATTGTGCTATCGATTTTAGGGAAGTAGGACCTTCTCCATGTTTCTTAGCTAAATCAATCATAATGGTAAGTCCGTATCTTCCTTTGGTAGATATTTTCATTACTTAGCACCTCAGCCTTACATTTAGTCTACAAAAGTATACCATACATTAAATCATTGCCTATTTTCAATGACTCAGTACAATTCTTCTTAATTTTTTATTTTCTATTTAATCATAGTAAAAAAAACCAGTTTCGACTACAGGAAATCTCATGAAAGGATAAAATTCGCAGCTCTTACGCAAAAACGAAAATATAGGAATGTGAAGCGTTTATCGATATAATGAAAGCATCCTGAAGCTTATTTGTGGAGGTTAGTTAGTTGAATACTGAACCACTCGCATTTCGAATGCGACCTAAGAACTTAGATGAAATTATTGGCCAGAACGAAATCATCGGCAAACAAACCAGTTTATATAAAATGATTAAAAACGGGCATGTCCCTTCTATGTTATTATATGGTGAACCTGGCATTGGAAAAACATCCATTGCTTATGCAATTGCGGGAACCACCAAAATACCGTTCATTGCTTTAAATGCAACTACAGCCGGGAAGAAGGATATCGAAGCAGTTGTTGATGAAACACGTCTGACCGGGCAGGTTATCCTCTTTCTTGATGAGATTCACCGATTCAATAAAGCTCAGCAGGATTATCTTCTGCCACATGTAGAACGAGGCGATATCATTTTAATCGGTGCCACAACGGAAAACCCATTCCATGATGTCAATCCAGCTATTCGGAGCCGCTGCGGCCAAATCAAGCAGCTTACCCGCTTATCTGTCGAAGAAACCATCACACTGCTCCAAAGAGCCCTTTCTGATGAAAAAAATGGTCTGGGAAAAATGGATATCCAAATCACCGAGGAACAAATAAAAAAAATTGCCCTTCACTCAAATGGAGATGCAAGAAAATCATTAACGCTGCTGGAATCAGCAGTTTTCTCATCAACCAGGGATGAGGATACGTATATCATAGAAGATGAAGTCATTGACGATTTAGGCGGGAATGTAGGAGTTTATGGAGATAAAAAAGGCTCAAACTTCTATAACCTGTTATCCGCCCTGCAAAAAAGCATAAGAGGAAGCGACGTTCATGCTTCTTTATATTATTTAGCTCACCTTCTTGAGGTTGGTGATCTGGTTGCAGTCAATCGGAGACTTTTAGTGATTGCTTATGAAGATATCGGACTGGCAAATCCCTCCGTCGGAAATAATGTGTTGGCAGCTGTTACCGCCAGTGAACGTCTCGGTCTTCCCGAGGCGCGCATCCCGCTTTCAGTGGCTGTTGTGGAAATGTGTCTATCCTCCAAATCAAATTCTGCTTATAAGGCATTGGATCAAGCCATTTCGGATATTCGAAGCGGCAAAGTCGGGGATATCCCTAAGCATTTACGTGATGCCCATTATTCAGGCTCAAAAGACCTCGGGCATGTTGGTTATAAATACCCGCATGACTACCCTATCGGCACTTTCGGTGGCTGGGTCAAACAAGATTATCTCCCAGGCAACTTAAAGGGAACAAAATACTATGATCCGATTGAATCCGGCGAGGAGAAACGATTAGCTGCTATATATGAAAGACTGGAACAGTTTAAAAATAAGCAGTAAAAAAGATTGGCTTCTATTAGCCAATCTTTTTTACATGCAGGTAACAATTCACCCATAACGTTAATCATTCACTCGTTTGATTTTAATTTCCTTCAATGCTTCTCTTACTACCCAGCTTGCTGCAATCAATCCTGCCGTAGATGGTACAAACGCATTAGATGAAGGCGGGAATTTAGCCTTACGAATATCTGCATCCTGGTTGCCCACCACTTTTGTCACTTCATCAAAAGGCACAATTGGGCTCTCATCGGAGAAAATGACTGGAATCCCTTTTCGAATGCCTTCTTTCTTTAATTTTGTACGGATCACTTTAGCTAATGGATCTGTATGTGTTTTAGATATATCCGCGATTTGAAAGCGGGTTGGATCCATCTTATTGGCTGCGCCCATGCTTGAGATGATAGGAATATTCCTTATCAAACATTCTTTCATCAAGTGAATTTTGTAAATAATCGTATCGGAGGCATCGATTACATAATCCGGTTTATAGGCGAAGAAATCCTGATATGTTTCCTCTGTATAGAACATTTTTAAAGCAATTACTTCGCAATCTGGATTGATGTCAAAAATACGCTTTTTCATAGCATCTACTTTTTGCTCTCCAACAGTGGATAATAACGCATGAATTTGTCTATTCACATTTGTTATATCTATATCGTCCTTATCTACCAAGATTAACGTGCCCACCCCGGATCGCGCTAAAGCTTCCACGGCAAAAGAACCCACTCCGCCAATACCTAGAATCGCCACAGTTGTATTTTTTAATATTTCCAAGCCATCTTTCCCGACAGCCAATTCATTACGTGAGAATTGATGCAACATGAATAGCTCCACTCCAATTTCATTTTGTTAGTAAATGTAATTACCTATTTTTATTTTCCTAAACATTTCTGTTCATCTATACGCGCTTAACTCTTTGATTGTATTTTAAACGAAAGCATTTATCGATGTAAAATACAGTTTCAGCTGATTCAGCAGCAGGCCACGATTATCTACCAATCCCTTTACTTGCTATTCTTTCGCTTAGACAATTGAGATAAACCATTGATTAACAGCCACTGCAGTATTGTATCGTTCTAAAATTATGTACCTTTTCTTCATTAGCTGTTCCGTCGTTTCGATTTATGATACCATACTTTCCTACTAGGAATGAAAGGATATATTTTTCATCGATAAAAATAAAAAACTCATTGCAGCAGCTGCAATGAGTTATAACAATTCTTCATAAGTATAGACGCCCCAAATTGTGCCGTTTGATGCCTAGTGCTTTGGCCCGCCCTCGGCAGGTGGGTGTCCTGTTCCACTTTGTTGCAAGTCCTTCACGAAAAAGGCATTTGCGCAAGCGGTAAACTCCGGACTCCCGTTAAAAGAAATGTTCGGTCAAAACAAAAAGGATGCATAACGTACACTTCAGGACGTCTATTAATTGATTTAATCATATCAAAAGCAGGTTACTTTTTCAAGCCCGATTCCATTTTTGAGACCTTTAGACTAAGCTCTTTAAGCTGGCTTTCAGATACTTCACTCGGTGCATCTGTCAACAGGCAGCTCGCGCTTGCAGTCTTAGGAAATGCAATCGTATCACGTAAGTTTGAACGGCCGGAAAGTAACATGACTAAACGATCCAATCCCAAGGCAATTCCACCATGTGGTGGAGTACCATATTCAAAGGCTTCCATTAAGAAACCAAATTGCTCGTTAGCCTCTTCTGGTGTGAATCCGAGGACCTCAAACATTTTTTCCTGAATAGCACGTTCAAAGATACGTAAGCTTCCTCCACCCAATTCATAACCATTTAACACAAGGTCGTAAGCAATTGCTTTTACTTCACCAGGGTTTTCGTCAAGCAAAGAAATTTGTTCTCTAACAGGCATTGTGAATGGGTGATGAGCTGCATAATATCTTCCATCTTCTTCTTTATATTCAAGAAGCGGCCAGTCAGTTACCCATAAGAAATTAAATTTACTTTCATCAATTAGGTTTAATTCTTTTCCTAATTTATTTCGTAAATTACCCAATGCGTCTGCGACTACGGATTTCTTATCAGCAACAAAGAGCAGCAAGTCTCCAGCTTCAGCACCAGTAACCTCGATTAAACCTTTTCCGTCTTCATCCTGGAAGAATTTTGCGATTGGTCCTTTTAGACCTTCTTCCTCCATCTTCATCCATGCAAGCCCTTTTGCACCGTAGCGGGCAGCAAATTCACCCAATGCATCAATATCTTTTCTGGAGTAATTAGAAGCAGCACCTTTTACATTCAATGCCTTAACCTGTCCGCCGGATTCCACTGCACCTGTGAAGACTTTAAAGCCTGAATCTTTAACGATATTGCTAATGTCAATTAATTCCATCGCAAAACGAGTATCAGGTTTATCAATACCATATCGGCTCATCGCTTCATCATACGTCATTCTCGGTAGTGGTAAAGAAAGCTCGATTCCTTTGACTTCCTTCATCACTTTAGCCATCATGCGTTCAGTCAAATCCTGAATATCCTCTTGGCTCATAAAGCTAGTTTCAATATCGATTTGTGTAAACTCAGGCTGACGGTCTGCACGTAAGTCCTCATCACGGAAACAACGTGCCACTTGATAATAGCGTTCAATTCCAGAAACCATCAATAATTGCTTGAAGATTTGAGGCGATTGCGGCAATGCATAAAATTCACCTTCATGCACACGGCTTGGTACTAAGTAATCACGCGCGCCTTCTGGAGTGCTCTTAGTTAAAATAGGTGTTTCAATATCAAGGAAGCCTTCTCCGTCTAAGAAGTCACGGATTGCTTTAGTCGCTTTATGTCTCATTTTAAACGTTTCGAACATAACCGGACGACGAAGATCTAAATATCGGTAAGATAAACGAAGGTCCTCAGATACTTCTTCGTTATCTGTAATCGCAAATGGAGGTGTTTTGGATTCATTGATAATGATTACCTCTTCTGCCTGAACTTCAATACTACCTGTTTTAAGGTTTTTGTTTATCGTTCCCTCTTCACGCGCTACCACTTTTCCCCGTACGCTTAATACATATTCACTTCTGATTTTTTCAGCTAGACCTAGGGCTTCAGGTGATAAATCTGGGTTAAATACAACTTGGACAATGCCTGTACGGTCTCTTAAATCGATAAAAATTAACCCGCCAAGGTCACGTCTTTTTTGGACCCACCCTTTGACAGTGATTTCTTCTCCGATTGCTGTTACCGGTACTTCTCCGCAAAAATATGTTCTTCCGTACACTGTAATTCCTCCTATTATCTTCCCAGTTTAGTTTTTAATTCTGTTACTAACTCAGCGAGCCCCACTTGCTGTTGCTCACCGGTTTGCATATCTTTTAAAGAAATTTTATTTTCTTTCAGCTCATCTTCTCCAAGTACAGCCACGAATTTGGCATTTACACGATCCGCCGCCTTAAATTGGCCTTTTGCTTTGCGATCGGAATAATCCTTTTCAGCTGAAATTCCGTTGCTGCGCAACTCATCTACCAGTTTCACAGAGTAATCCTTTGCTTCGTCGCCAAGTGAAACAATAAAACAATCTACACTTTTTTCAATCGGAAGCTCAATATTTTCGACTTCAAGTGCAGATAGCAATCTTTCAATACTTAAAGCAAATCCAATCCCAGGGGTTTCAGGACCGCCCACCTCTTGAACAAGTCCGTTATAACGGCCGCCTCCACAAAGAGTAGTAATTGCCCCAAATCCTTCAGAATCGAGCATGATTTCAAAAGCTGTATGATTGTAATAATCAAGTCCGCGAACCAAGCCTGGATCCACAACATAAGCAATTCCGATCGCATCCAAGTACGCTTTTACTTTGTTAAAATACTCGGTAGACTCTTCATTTAAGTAATCGATAATGGACGGTGCGCCAGACATTAATTCATGATTACGGTCCTCTTTGCAATCTAGTATTCGTAATGGGTTACGTTCTAAGCGATTTTTACAATTTGGACAGAATTCCTCAATCCGGGGCTTAAAGTGCGCAATCAAAGCTTCTCTGTGTTTTGCACGGCTTTCCTTGTCTCCAAGACTGTTGATCACTAGCTTCAGATTCTTTAACCCTAACTTTTTATATATATTCATGGCTAATGAAATTACTTCTGCATCAATTGCCGGATCGGAACTCCCTAAAGCTTCCACACCAAACTGTACAAATTGTCTGAAACGCCCTGCCTGTGGACGCTCGTATCGGAACATAGGCCCAATATAGAACAACTTAACAGGTTGAATAGCATTCCCATACATTTTATTTCCCACAAAGGAACGAACTACCGCTGCCGTACCTTCCGGACGCAAAGTTAAACTGCGGTTTCCCTTATCCGTAAATGTATACATTTCTTTTTGTACAATGTCTGTTGTATCTCCCACACCTTTTTCAAATAACTCGGTACTTTCAAAAATTGGTGTACGTATTTCTTGATACTGATACACTGAGCAAATTTCTTTTGCTACGTTTTCGATATACTGCCACTTTTCTGATTGACCAGGAAGGATATCCTGGGTTCCCCTTGGTATTTGAACGGCCATATCAAAATTCCTCCTTAAAATGCAATCTATAACCATTTCCAATTGGCATGGCTTGGTAATTTTAGGTAAAATAAAAACAACTCCCAGTCCCATGCATATGCAAGGGACGGGAGTTGTTACCCGCGGTGCCACCCTAGTTGGAGCATAAAAAGCTCCCACTTTTACAGTTAACGCCTGTTTAACGTTCATCCCCTACTAGAAACTAACGTTTTTTCAGGGCGAAACCTACGGTGTGTTCGTTCATATGGGCACATGCAGAAGTGTTTGCAGCCTAAGACACTTCTTCTCTGATCATGTGTGATCTATATTACTCTTCACCATCATTGGAATATAATATGTATTTTTATTTAATTAATATTACGAAGTAACTTCCTAGTTGTCAACCCTTAAGAACGTCCAAGTTTCTTTTTTAGTTGTTTCACGTCTCTGACGGACAGGCCAAATTCCGAAGCAAGCTCCACCATGGAATTATTCTGTTCTTTAACCAAAAAATCATGAAAATCCACTCCGAATATTTGTTTACCGGCATTTTGTGTGATTAATCCCTTTTCACTGTATCTCATATCATGAACACCCCTTATTTATTTAAACTACAGATTGTCTTAATCAGTATTCCCGACTGTGTAAAGTATCTTTCATAAAAAATATTTTTTCTTTAACAAACGCCTGGCCCTGATTTTTAAAGAAGGAGCGATTATTATCTTGCTAAAAAAAATTTTGGTTTTTCTATGTGTAACCCTACTGCTTGCGCCGATGAAAAATTCTATACCAACCGCACATGCAACGATCGATAAAATTGTGGTTAATGAGCCATCTATTTATGTCCGGGAGGAGGCAAATATAAAGGCATCCATCATCGATGAAATCCAGGCGGGGAGTGTTTATGATGTCCTGGAAATAGATGAAGATTGGATTAAACTAAAGCTCAGTGACAAAAAAACAGGATGGGTAGCCAGCTGGCTCGTTACAGGCTATAAAGAAGCGGATCTTACCTCCGATTCCGGTATTGTTACTGCAGACGGTCTACGTGTTCGAAAAGGCCCAGGCACAGAGTTTAAGGTACTCGGCAATCTTCCTATCGGAACAGTAATTCACATAATAGAGAAACAGGATAGCTGGATTTCTTTCACCTATGAGGACCATATAGGCTGGATCCACAGCAACTACATACATCAACATCAATTACAAAAATCCTTAAAGAAAATCCGTATAACAGCTTCCGTACTAAATGTACAAGCATCAGATAAGCCAGATGCTTCAATCATTGGAACAATAAAAAAAGATGAGGAATATACCGTTCTCAAAAAAATTAGAAACATGCTTAAAATTGAACTTCCATCTAAAAAAGAAGGATGGATCCCAAGTTGGTATACAAAATCAGAGAGTGAACGGAATTCAAGTCTTCAAAGGAATGAGTCATTAATGGGGAAAACGATTATCCTTGATGCCGGACATGGAGGCACTGACGGCGGAGCATCCGGACCAGCTGGCACTTTAGAAAAAAGTCTAACGCTTCAGACCGTTAAACTGGCATACGAGAAGTTACGAACAGCCGGAGCGAACGTGGTCATGACTCGTTCCAGCGATCGGTATGTAGCGTTACATGCAAGGGCCAATCTTGCAAATATGAATAGAGCCGATGCCTTTATCAGTTTCCATTATGATAGTAATCAGAATGGAGATAAAAGTGGTATTAAAACATATTATTATCATTCCTATCAAAAGCAACTAGCCTTAACTATTCAAAAATATTTATTGCAAAACGAGACACCGTTAAATGACCAGGGAGTAAAGCAGGACAACCTGCACGTTTTACGAGAAAATCTTCGACCGGCTGTTTTATTGGAATTAGGCTATATAAATAATCCTGCTGAGGAAGCTCTTATCCAAACAGAATACTATCAGGAGACCATCACAGATGGTCTTGCAAATGGATTAGCTGCCTACTTTTCTGATTTAGAAATTTAGCGTCCCGAAAAGCTATGATTTATGAAACACGTTGTAAAGATCAACAGATTTATTCTTAATAACTTGGATCCTCCCTTTATGCTTTTAATTGATAGCATAAAGGGAGTTTTTATGGATAATTCTTTGGGTGGAGAATGTAAATTACTTAGAGGTATTGGCTGGTTGAATTATTGGTGTGTTTGGCTGGATTATCGCTCAGTTCGGCCTGTTTTTCTCTGTATCGGCTAAATCGCTCAGTTTAGCTGATTTCAATCCTGAAATATAAATTCAGCTAGATCACTAATTATTGATTTACAAAAAAAAACACCTCCATATGTCTGAAATAACTCAGATATATGGAGGTGTACGGTTTTAAAGAAAGCTACTGCGCTGCTTAACTTTTAGTTTTTGCTTTCGAGAATAAGCGTCACAGGTCCGTCGTTAATGAGCTCGACATCCATCATCGCCCCGAATCTGCCTGTTTCCACTTTCAACCCTTTTTCTCTCAGCATTTCATTAAACATATCATACAATTTTTCAGCTTCATCGGGCTTGGCTGCTGCCATAAAGTTTGGGCGCCTTCCCTTGCGGCAATCACCATATAAGGTAAATTGGGAAATCGATAAAATTTCACCGCCCACATCAAGCAAGGAATGGTTCATCTTCATATTCTCGTCTTCAAATATGCGCAGATGAACGATTTTATCAGCAAGGTAACGGCAATCCTCTTCCGTATCCTCATGAGTAATTCCAACTAATAACACAAACCCGGAGGTAATGGCGCCGATTGTTTCACCATCGACACGCACTGATGCTGCCTTTGAACGTTGCAATACCACTTTCATTTTTTTACCCCTAACTCATAATTCTTCTGACAGAATAAATATCGGAAATTTGCTTAATCCGTTCAACTACTTTATGCAAATGACTTACATTATAAATTGATATAGACATGGTAATTGTCGCACTTTTGTTCCTGTCTGTACGACCTGATACAGCCGTGATATTGGTCTTCGTTTCACTAACAGCTTGAAGCACTTCATTTAACAAGCCGTTCCGGTCAAATCCATTTATTTCGATATCAACATTGTATTCTTTTCGAACGCTCTGACTGCTTTCCCATTCTACCGGGATAATCCGTTCTTTACTTTCTTCATCCAATACATTGACACAGTCTGCCCGATGGACCGAAACACCGCGTCCTTTTGTAATGTACCCAACTATTTCATCACCAGGAACAGGATTACAGCAGCGTGATAATCTGATTAACATATTGTCAATCCCTTTTACACGGACCCCGGAATCCTTCTTCTTCGTTTTCGGAATCATACGCAACTCAGAGACTGCATCAAGCAAGCTTACTTCCTGATCTTTTTCTCTCTTTTTACGAAGCTTATCTGTTAACCTTGTCGCAATTTGAGCAGCTGTTATTCCGTTGTAGCCCACTGCTGCATACATATCATCTTCATTGGCAAAATTGAATTTTTCAGCGACTTTCCTCAGGTTCTCAGTAGTACAAACTTCTTTCACATCATATTCCATTGCCTTGACTTCTTTATCAACTAATTCTTTGCCTTTTTCTATATTTTCTTCTCTGCGTTGCTTTTTAAAGAATTGTCGTATTTTATTTCGCGCTTGTGAAGTTTTTGCCAGCTTCAGCCAATCCTGACTTGGGCCATAGGAATGTTTAGATGTTAATATTTCAATAATATCGCCGGTTTTCAGCACATAATCAAGCGTAACCATTTTGCCGTTTACTTTAGCGCCAATCGTTTTATTGCCGATTTCTGAGTGGACGCGGTAGGCAAAATCAATCGGTACAGATCCTTTTGGCAGCTCATACACATCACCTTTTGGTGAAAAAACAAATACCATATCCGCAAATAAATCCAGTTTGAGAGATTCCATAAATTCCTCTGCATTGGTAGAGGCATCCTGGAATTCAACAATCTCTCTGAACCAATCCAGCTTTTTATCCATTCGTTGTGTCGATGTTAGATCTTTGCCTTCTTTATAAGCCCAGTGTGCCGCAATCCCGAATTCAGCTGTTCGGTGCATTTCTGTCGTACGAATCTGTACTTCCAAAGGTTCACCCTTTGGACCAATAATGGTCGTATGAAGAGATTGATACATATTTGCTTTCGGCATAGCTATATAATCCTTGAAACGACCAGGCATTGGCTTCCAGCATGTATGAATGATACCAAGAACTGCATAGCAATCTTTAATACTATTTACAATAATACGGACTGCCGTTAAATCATAAATCTCTTCAAACTGTTTATTTTGAAGAGCCATTTTCCGATAGATACTGTATATATGCTTTGGTCGTCCAAATATATCAGCCTGAATAGAAACTTCCTTCAGCTTTTCCTTCATTCGGTCGGTGACATCTGATAGATACTCTTCTCGCTCCGCCCTCTTCTTTTTCATCAAATTTACAATTCGATAATATTGCTGAGGATTTAAATAGCGGAGAGCTGTATCTTCAAGTTCCCATTTAATCGTTGAAATACCGAGTCTATGCGCAAGCGGTGCAAATATTTCGAGCGTTTCATTCGCAATCCTACGCTGTTTTTCAACAGGTAAATGCTTCAGAGTACGCATATTATGCAGCCTGTCAGCTAATTTAATCATGATTACACGAATATCCTTAGCCATTGCGATAAACATTTTACGGTGATTCTCAGCTTGCTGCTCTTCCTTTGACTTATATTTAATTTTTCCCAGCTTTGTTACACCGTCAACCAAAAGGGCTACTTCTTCGTTAAAGGTTTCCTTAATGTCTTCCAGTGTTACGGAAGTATCTTCTACAACGTCATGCAAAAATCCGCCCGCTACTGTAAATGTATCCATCTCTAAGCCCGCCAGGATGGCAGCAACTTGAATTGGATGGATAATATACGGCTCACCGGATTTACGATATTGCTCCTTGTGAGCTTCTTTGGCGAATTCATACGCTTTTTCTAAGAATGCCACATCTTTATCATTCATATAGTTTCTTGCTTTATCAAAGACCTGCTCAGCGGTATAAATTTGCTCATTTGCCATGAAATCACCTTTTACTCCGTATTTCCACGTTTTTTGCTTATCGTTATCTATGTTAAACCATATAGGTTAATCGTTAAAAAGAGGATTGTTTCTATTATCATCAAAAAAAGTTTTCTTGTAAAGTAACGAACAAGATTTTATCTGTTGTTTCGCTATTATTCGCAATTTGATAATATAAAAAGCGCTCTAATAATTAGAACGCCATTACTATATGCTTAATATTCCATTAATGTGAGTATATCATAGCCGGCAAGTTTTTTCCTGCCCTCAAGGTACGTTAACTCAACTAAAAAAGCTAATCCTGCTACAACTCCGCCAAGCTCTTCAACCAATTTAATAGTCGCTTCCATTGTTCCGCCTGTAGCCAATAGGTCATCAGTAATCAATACTCTCTGACCTGGTTTGATTGCATCTTTATGAATGGTTAACACATCTTTACCGTATTCCAAACCGTATTCAACTTTAAAGGTTTCTCTAGGCAGCTTGCCTTCTTTACGCACTGGCGCAAAGCCAACTTCCATTGCATAAGCTACAGGGCAGCCGATAATGAATCCACGTGCTTCCGGTCCTACAATAATATCAATTTCTTTCTCTTTAGCAAACTTTACAATTTGATCTGTTGCATATTTATATGCCTTCCCGTTATCCATAAGTGGGGTAATATCTTTAAATTTAATCCCTGGCTTAGGCCAATCTTCTACGATCGCTATATATTGTTTTAAATCCATTGCTCAGTTTCCTCCTTGTTTTCCATGTGGGATCGAATCAACTTGCCAAGGTATTCATAAAGCTGATTGAATGAAGCGTATAGAAGCTCTTGTTCCAACGCCATTCTTGCTTGTCTTTCTTGATAGGTTTTAGATTCTTGGAGATCCCGTTTCATACTGGTCCTTACCAAATCAATGAGTCCGTTATTTATTGTAACAAACTCGAGCTCAAAAAACACCTTTGTCATAAAATCAATATTTTCTTTTGACCAGCCTTTATGAATATTCAGCATGGAACGCAGTTCTTTATATGAAATAGGTCCTTTTTTTGCCAACAAGGCATAATACCATTTAAATTGGTCTCTTGTTGGAAACGCTGAGAAATAATCATTTTGAGTGGTACGAAAGTAAACATACACTCTTTTAGGCAATTTTCCAATAAAAAGTGCTTCAAATATATCTTTTTGTGAAGGTAAATCTGCTAAAACTACATGATAGCCGTCTAAAGTTTCCTGTTGAGCTGCTTCTAAAGAGGTAATATGGATAATTTGATCATTCTCTTTAGTAAATTCCGTCAGCCACACCCTACTCTCTTCCTGAAATAAGATGATTTTGCGTGGAGACGGCACTGTCTGAACATGTATTTTCCCCTTATCGCTGCGACAATCAAATAACTGCCACCCTGGTACAGAAAGATCCTGTAAAAACAATTGGGGCTTTTTTATATTATTCCATTCATTTATCGCCAATTCCCCAATTACAGATACCTTGGCCTGCGGAGATAAATGATCAAGGAACTCTCCTAATCCAAACCCAATGCTATCTAACCCAGCGTTATTTTGTTCGAGCTGAAGTTTAAGATGAGTTTTATCTGCCCCAATTTTCCTGGAAGTTGTTATTGAGGCATCCTCAATCAAAATCCTCGGTTTTGGGTTTTGCATCCCGTACGGTGCAAGCTGGGACATTTGCTGAATAAGCGTTAATGAAATTTCATCAATCGCAACTAAGCTATCTATCTCAGTAACAGGCTGGAAATCTTCTTCTGTTAGAATTTCATTAGCCTGATTGATCAATCGTTGTCTCAATTCCTCAACATCTTCTATTTTCAATGTCATACCAGCAGCCATAGGATGGCCCCCAAAATGAGGCAGCAGTTCTCTGTTTAAAGATAAGTTTTGAAAAAGATCAAATCCTGGAATACTGCGTGCAGATCCCTTTGCTGTTCCTTTCTCACGATCAATACTTAATACGATCGTCGGACGATAATACTTTTCTACAAGCTTACTGGCTACAATCCCTACTACACCAGTATTCCATCCTTCACGGGCAATAATTAGGACCGGATTGGTTTCAGGTGGATAGTTATTCTCCACTTCCTCAATCGCTTCCTGGGTCATTTCTTTTACGATTGATTGCCGCTCTTTATTCAATAAATCTATTTCGTCGGCTATCGAATCAGCTTCTTCCTGACTTTCTGTAAGTAAAAGCTCTACAGCTGGATCTGCCGATTCCAATCTTCCTACAGCATTTATTCTCGGTGCCAATCCAAATCCAATGGAATCCTCATTTAAGGAATCGCGCTGAATACCTGCTTTTTGACAAAGGGCAAGGATTCCCGGTCTCGTTGATTTCTTTAATGCCTGAATCCCTTTAATCGCAATTAATCTATTTTCATCATGAAGAGGAACCAAGTCAGCTACTGTTCCAATTGCAGCAATGCCAATCAACTCATCAGGCAACTCACCAAGTAAAGCATGGGCCAATTTCATTGCCACACCTGCACCTGCCAACTCTGAAAACGGATAAGTTTCACCCGGCTTTTTGGGATGAAGGATAGCTAATGCCTGCGGTAACTCAGGACCCGGTTCATGATGGTCCGTCACAATATAATCCATTCCCAATTCTTTCGCCACTTGAGCCTCATGAATGGCCGAAATGCCACAGTCTACTGTGATAAGTAACGTAGTTCCCTGTTCTTTTATGAATCGAAAAGCCTCTTCATTTGGGCCATAGCCTTCTGTAAAGCGATTTGGAATATACCATGACACATGTTCTGCTCCCATTATTTTAAGCGTGAGCATTAAGATGGTCGTACTGCTGACCCCATCGGCATCATAGTCTCCGAATATAGTAATCTTTTCGTTGTTTTTTACAGCTTTCACAATCCGTCTCACAGCTTCTTCCATACCTGATAGTAAAAACGGATCATAGAAATCCTGCTGGGCTGCATACAAAAAAGACCGCGCTTCTTCTACGGTCTTTATTCCTCTGTTGACCAATAATGTAGCCACAATACGAGGCTGTTCAAGTTCTTGCATGAATAGATTTATAATGGTTTCATCAGCTTTTTTTAAAAGCCAACGTGTTTTTGATTGTAACATATTGTCACCCCTGACCTATCTATTATAAAAAATATCTATCAAAGGTTCAATGAGTGATTCTAAATATTTATGATTTTGGGTGAGTGTTAAGATCATTGTCAGCCAATTCATTATAAGCGATCCGTTCATTTGTTAGTTCTTTTATCTGCTTAGTCAGAGAGATAATACGGACTGCCATTACAGAACCAACAATGATTCCACCCATGGCAACAGATCCTAAAATAACCAAAATCAAGGGCCAATGAGCCGTTCCAAATACATAATTAACATCCACCTTATCCACATTAACAACAGCAAAAATAGCAACGATAAGAGCAAATACTATCCCAAGAATCACGTACCACTGAAGTTTTTTCATATTCCTACTCCTTTATAAAGTATTATGAAAAATTTTAATAAATCATGTATATAGTCTTAATCCCCTTATCTTACAAAGAAAAAACGTACTCCATGTTTGTTAGTCTATTGTTTACCTTTACTAGATCTTGCATACACAACAAAAAAAGCACACAAAATAATCAGTTATAACACATAAAGTCTTTTTGTGAACTGGTGTAAGCTACCATAAAAACAGCCCGCTTCTCAAGAAAAAGAACCGGGCTGTTTTGTATGAAACATCATTAAACTTGTGGTTGATCGTTGTTTACGCGCTTTTCTTTATATGTTTTGATAACACCTTTCTTCTTCAGCTCTTTGCCTTTTAGGATTCCATAAATAGGGGCTGCAAGCAGAATAGAAGAATACATACCAGTTACCAAACCGATTAATAGAGCAAGGTTAAAATTAAAGATTGATTCGCTTCCAAGGAACATCATCGCCAACACAGTAACTAACACAGTTAGAACAGTATTGATAGACCTGACCATTGTTTGGCGAACACTGATATTGATAATCTCATTAATTTCTTCCTGAGTCTTAATGCGTTTTTTCATTTGCATATTCTCACGAATACGGTCAAACGTAACGATTGTATCATTGATCGAATACCCAATGATGGTTAATACAGCGGCTATAAAGGTTAAATCCACTTCGATTCTAAAAATACTAAATATCGTTATTATCATAAACGCATCGTGCAGGAGCGCCAATATAGAAGGTAGAGCCATTCTCCACTCAAAGCGTAGGGTCGCATAAATAACAATACCAATTGAAGCAATCGCTACCGCAATCAGCGCATTTTTGGCTAACTCCTTACCTATTGTCGGGGATACCGTACTTATATTCGGATTATGCCCATACTTGGAATCAAAGTAATTGTTTAGCTCTGCAATTTCATCTTTTGAAAAGACATCTTTCGTCCGCACAACAGCCGACTTGTTACCCTCACCTGCCATAACGATATCTTGCGAATCAATTTCGTTTTCAGTAAGATCTTTTTGGATTTCATCTACTGATAGTTCTTTATCAGCATTGATTTGAATTCTGGACCCACTGGAAAAATCGATACCTGTATTTAAACCATTTACAAATAAGGATCCTACTCCAATTATGGTTAATATAATAGAAAAGATAAAGAATTTCTTTGCAGGCTTAATGAAATCCCATTTATCAAACTTCGTAGGTAAATATTTATCCTTTTTAAATTCGTTTAAATCATGAATGTCGCTTTTCTTAACCCCAAACCAGCCTGGGCGATTGTTAAGGAAGTTACTGTTCACCCATAAGGACATAATCAATCTTGTACCATACACAGCCGTTATAAAGCTGACTAATATACTGACAATCAAACTGGTCGCAAAGCCTTTGACTGAACTGGTTCCAAAATAAAACAGAACAGCTGCTGCAAGTAAAGTGGTAATATTGGCATCCATTATTGTAGACAAGGAGTGCTTATTCCCCTCTTTATAGGCTGCCTTAATGGAACGTCCTTTACGAATTTCGTCCCGGATCCGTTCATTTGTAATAATGTTCGCATCGACCGCCATCCCCACCCCAAGTATGAGGGCTGCTATACCTGGCAATGTAAGAACAGCATTCATCCAATCAAATACGAGAATGATTAAATAAATATAGGCAGACAATGAGACAACTGCAATCGCGCCTGGGAATCGGTAATAAGCAACCATAAAGATAAAGATAGCCAGGATCCCAACAATTCCAGCTAATAGCGTTTTATTTAATGCTTCTTCACCGAATTTAGCACCTACAGATGTTGAATAGATCTCATTCAGTTTAACCGGCAGGGCACCTGCATTTAAAATTTCAGCGAGGTCTTTAGCCTCTTCTACAGTAAAGTCACCTGAAATAACGGCTGTATCTGAATTGATCACTTGATTCACGTTTGGTGCTGAAATAAATTTAGGATCTTCTTTTGTGATTTCTTCTTTATAGGAATCTTTTCCTTCTTCAAAATCCAGCCAAATAGCTAGTTGATTCTCTGGCGCCATGGCTAAAATATCCCTTGTAACTTGTCCAAATTTATCTGCATCTTTTAATTGGACCTGTACAATAGGTTGATTGGTTTGGCTATCAAAAGATTGGCTGGCTCCTCCTTCTTTTAAATCCCCGCCATCCATTCTTACTTTATCGTTCACATCACGGAAAGTTAGATTGGCTTGCGTTGATAAAAGTTCCCTTGCTTTCTCCTGATCATCTACGCCTGCTAGCTGTACACGGATCCGATTATTGCCTTCAACTTGAATGCTCGGTTCACTGACACCGAGAACATTAATTCTTCGGTCCAATGCGCTGGCAGTAGCCGCCATTGCTTTTTCATCAATTTTTTGTCCATCTTTTGCTGGCTCCACTTTATAAAGAACTTCAAACCCGCCCTGTAAATCAAGGCCCAGCTTAATGTTTTGCATGATATTAGATGTTGTACCAACAAAGGTAACTCCTAATACGATTACAATAAGGAAGAAAGCCAGGATTCTACTTCTCTTAACCATTATGTAAATAGCCCCCTAATCATAATATCCCGATTGAAGCAGCATGGAAGGACGCTACTTTAATAAAACGTGATTATCCGATTTACTCGGTTCCTATGTTTTATTCCAGTTGTTTCAATCTTTTAAAATTTGATTTTACCGTTCTTATTATGAAAGATAGAATACAAAGTGTCAATTTGATTTCATATGAATTGGAAATTAATGCATGGATATATACCGCTTATATTTCTATAAAATCATGAAAATAAATCTTTGAATTCTTCAAGCCCTGAAGCCATATTTTTCTTCATAGCCTCACCTTCTTTTAATGCCTCTATTGTCGCATAATTCATATAATGTGCCACTTTGACACTCATAATATCTTGAAAAATTTCATATGCCCTTATTTCAGGATTAGGTTTCTTCCATTTTTTATTCGTTAAATACATCCAAATATCGTTTCCCTGAACCTCCGGATAACCTAACAATTGAAATTCTTCTTGTTTACTTTTTAAAGCTGGTAACATTTCTGAACGAAATTTCTCATACGGATGCTGTCTGTCCAATTTAATCGTCCTCCAACCCTCATTTTTCATAGATATTCACTTTTTCTGTGAAGCTTGTCATGGTTAGTCCATTTGCATGCATATAGATAATTGTATATGATTGCTGCTTGTTTGAGAAGGAGGGGAATTGAATGTCCAAGTTTATAAGGGGAACTGTTATCTTATTGATTGCAGGATTCATTACGAAGATCTTAGGATTTATTAATCGAATTGTGATTGCCCGCTTTATCGGTGAAGAGGGCGTCGGTCTATATATGATGGCATTGCCATCATTATATCTAGTGATTGCAATCGTTCAGCTTGGAATGCCCATTGCAATCTCAAAATTTGTGGCAGAGGCAGCAGCAAAAGGGGATCATCATAAAACAAAGAAAATACTGGTTGTGTCCTTATGTGTGACCGGAAGTCTTTCTCTAATTTTCACCCCATTACTATTTATGTTTGCTCCATACTTATCAACTCATGTATTCACAGACTCCAGAACTTTACTGCCTTTATTGGCGATTGCACCAATTGTACCAATAACGGCTGTTTCAGCTGTCTTGCGCGGATACTTTCAAGGGAAACAAAATATGAAGCCCTATGCGATTTCAAATATTATTGAACAAATTGTACGTATTTCAATGATAGCCGCATTGACGAAAGCCTTTTTGCCCTATGGAATTGAATATGCAGCTGCCGGTGCCATGGTAGCCTCAGTCATTGGAGAAATTGCCTCTTTGCTATATTTAATGTTGATGTTTAAATTTAAAAAGAGTTTCAGAATGAGAAAACAATTTTTCAACTATGTTTCATCTGGTAAAGATACATTAAAGGAGCTTTTATCCATTGCCATTCCTACTACAGGAAGCAGGATGATCGGATCTATTACTTGGTTTTTTGAACCGATTGTTGTGGCAAGGAGTCTTTTGGCAGCAGGGGTTGCGACTGGCGTCGCTACTGCACAATATGGTGAACTGGCAGGGTATGCCGTACCATTACTTATGCTTCCTTCCTTTATCACCCATTCACTGGGTACATCATTAGTCCCTGCTGTCAGTGAAGCCTATTATAAAGGAAATATCAAACAAGTGATTCACCGGCTGCAGCAGTCGCTCCGATTTGCTTTTTTAAGTGGCTCCCTAGCCGTGGTCACTCTATATGTACTTGCTGAACCAGTCATGCAGGTCATGTATCATAATGACCATGCCAGCATATATGTACGATTTATGGCACCCTTTTTTCTGCTCTTCTTTTTTCAAGGTCCTCTTCAGGCTACGTTGCAGGCTCTTAATATGGCCAGAGCGGCTATGTTTAACAGTCTAATTGGATCAATAACAAAAATCATCTTAATCCTCACACTCGTAACACAGCCGAATATCGGGATTATGGGAGCTGCTATTGCCATCTGTGTATCTACTGTGCTTGTTACTCTTTTACATTTCGCTACTGTTATGAAGAAAATCCACTTAACCATTTACTTGCATGAATACATCATGGCTCTTGTCGTCATGTCCATCTCCGGATTAATCGGACACATGCTCTATGAACAATGGTTAATCGGAATACCTATGATTCAGCGTTTGATTATTTCGATAGCCGTTATCGTAATTGTTTTCGCAATCGGTTGTTTATTGACAGGCTTAATACGAAAAAAGGAAATCAGGAGAGTTCCTATTATTGGCCCTCTATTATCCAAGATTGCATTATTTCCATAACAATGAACTACTCACTGTTATTAATATATAGGTCGTCATCTTCTAAACTGCAAAACAGAATTTGTTTTACGTCTGTATAACCTTTTTTAGCTAATTCCTGAATTAGCCAGCTCTCTGATTTTCCAATCTCTCTAAGATTTTGCTTTTGTATCACTCCATCTTGAATGAGAGCAAAGATTGGACCTGGCTGTTTATTTTTTTTAATTGATTTTTTCTTGTAAATCGATAATTTCCCGGAAGGCTCAAAAATGGCAAATTCAACATCACTCATTTTTTCTACTTCTTCATCGCGTAACTGTATAAGCAAATCATCAAAATTATAACGCAGCATTCTCATTGCATTTTTGTCAATTTTTCCATTATGTATAATAATAGATGGCTTTCCATCAATCAGTTTGCGGATGAATGGCACTTTAAGTGATATAAAGGCAAGTATAATTTGAATAATGGATATGACTGCTATCGGCAAAATCGCTTTCCACATACTATCATCAGGATTTTCAATAGCTATAACAGCTATATCCGCCATCATCATAAAAACGACTAAATCTAGAAGACTTAGCTCTCCTATTTCCCGTTTCCCCATGATCCGAAAAACCAACAAAATAATAACATATAAAAGGCTAGTACGCCCTATAATTTCCAAATATTCAAGCAACCTATATTCCCTCCAATCAAATACATCTGTTAGTTTGCTGTTAAATAGAAAAAAATAGTCATTTGATTGACTGGTTGTACAAAAATACATTCTAAATAAAAATAAACAGAATAAATTATTTATAGAGATCCAATAGAAGATAAGGAGGTTGACCATAATCGAAACAAAAAACATAGGTTCTGCCATTTTGTACGGAGTTGTAACCATCTTTATTATGGCTGCTTTGTTCAGCTTATTATTTTCTTTGCTACTTAGATTCACCAGCATTTCTGAATCTTCTCTAACGTATATCATCATGGCTCTCTCTTTTTTAACTTTGTTTATTGGGGGATTTATATCCGGTGGAAAGGGGAAAAAACAAGGATGGCTGCTCGGAGGCAGTACAGGCCTAATCTATACTTTAATTGTTTTCCTCTATCAATATCTGGGGCTTGAGACCGTATTTACATCCACGCAGCTAATCTATAATGGCTGTTTTATTATCACGGCTATGATGGGTGGAGTACTGGGGGTAAATATGAACGGCGGATCACGAAACTAAAAAAACCTAGCCATTCGGCTAGGTTTTTTCATATTAATCTTCTTTCGTTGTTGTTACTGGACTTTCTTTTTTCTCAACTACTTGAGAAACAGATCTTCTATCAAATGTTAGACGAGAACCGTCTGGACTCTTGATAATTACTGTACCTTCATTAATAGAATCAACAGTTCCGTGAAGACCGCCGATCGTCACGACTTTATCTCCTCTTTGTAAGGCAGCTTGCATTTGTTCAGTTGCTTTTTGTCTCTTTTGCTGAGGACGGATTAAGATAAAGTAGAAAAACACCAACAGCAAAATCGGTAGCAAAAATTGGGATAATACCATATTATTTTCACTCCTTTCATTACATTAGTAAGAATGGTTAGAAGTTTTTTGCATTTGGTTTATTGAACCCATAATTCTCAAAAAATTCTTCCCTAAAGTCTCCAAGCCGGTCTTCCCTGATGGCTTGTCGAACTTGCTCCATTAAGTTTAGCAGAAAATATAGATTATGATAAGAGGTTAAGCGAATTCCGAATGTTTCGTCACATCTAATAAGGTGGCGAATATACGCTCTTGAATATGTTTTACAAACATGACATTCACAATTCGGATCCAATGGGCCAAAGTCCATAGAATATTTGGCGTTCTTAACTACTAGTCTACCTTCAGAAGTCATTAGTGTACCGTTACGGGCAATTCTTGTTGGCAATACGCAGTCAAACATATCAACACCACGGATTGCTCCATCAATTAGGGAGTCCGGAGAACCAACACCCATTAAATAACGTGGTTTATTGGACGGCAATAACGGAGTGGTGAATTCAAGAGCACGATTCATGACATCCTTCGGCTCCCCTACACTTAATCCGCCAATAGCATATCCCGGAAAATCCAAAGATACTAAATCACTGGCACTTTGACGGCGGAGATCTTCATATTCTCCACCCTGTACGATTCCAAATAGCCCTTGATCATTCGGTCTTTCATGCGCCTTCAGACAGCGCTCTGCCCATCTGGATGTTCTCTCAACGGATTTCTTCATATATTCATGCGTTGCAGGATATGGAGGACATTCATCAAATGCCATCATAATGTCAGAACCTAAAATATTTTGGATTTCCATAGCCTTTTCAGGAGATAAAAATAATTTATCACCGTTTAAATGGTTACGGAAATGCACGCCCTCTTCTTCAATTTTTCTGAATTGACTCAGACTGAAAACCTGGAAACCGCCGGAATCAGTTAAAATTGCACGATCCCAGTTCATAAATTTGTGTAACCCGCCTGCAGCCTTAATGACCTCTGTACCTGGTCGCAGCCACAAATGATACGTATTGCCTAATATAATATTGGCACCCATTTGTTTCAATTCTTCTGGTGACATCGTTTTAACTGTAGCCAAAGTTCCTACAGGCATAAACGCGGGTGTTTCAAAAGTACCATGAGGTGTATGAACCCGTCCCAGTCGGGCTCCTGTCTGTTTACATGTTTTAATTAATTCATAACGGATTGCTGTCAATCGTGATACTCCTCTCAAAAATCTTACTTAATAAACATTGCATCGCCAAAGCTGAAAAATCTATATTTTTCACGAACGGCAGTATTATATGCATTTAATACATGTTCACGCCCAGCAAGAGCGCTAATCAACATAATCAACGTGGACTTAGGAAGATGGAAATTCGTAATCATTCCATCAATAGCTTTAAATTCAAATCCAGGATAGATAAAAATATTAGTCCATCCACTTGCCTCAGCAAAGCTTCCATTGTGATCGCGGGCAATCGTTTCAAGAGTACGTGTGGAGGTAGTTCCCACCGAGAATATATTACCACCCTCTGCTCTAACCCGATTTAATAGCTGAGCTGTTTCAGCATTCATTTGATAAAACTCAGAATGCATATCATGCCCTTCAATTGTATCGGATGAGACAGGTCGGAAGGTTCCAAGTCCAACATGAAGCGTGATAAAAGCTAAATGTACACCCATTTCTTTAATCTCTGCAAGCAGTTCTTCCGTAAAATGCAGTCCGGCTGTAGGGGCAGCTGCTGAACCTTCTTCCCGTGCATATACAGTTTGATAGCGGTCTTTGTCCGATAACCGCTCTTTAATATACGGAGGCAAAGGCATTTCGCCAAGTTCCTCTAATACTTCATAAAAGATTCCGTCATATTTAAATTCAAATTCCCTGCCGCCATGCTCCATCTCTTTTACACAAACAGCTGTAAGCTGGCCGTCACCAAACACAACCTCTGTTCCAACGCGAATACGTTTCGCTGGTTTGGCAAGCGTTTCCCATACGTCCCCTTTAATTTGCTTCAAAAGAAGAAGCTCTATATGAGCACCTGTATCCTTCTTCTCGCCGTGCAACCTGGCCGGCAATACCTTTGTATCGTTTAGAACGAGGCAATCTCCAGGTTTCAAGAATTCTTTAATATGCTTAAATTGCGTATGATTCACATCACCTGTCTCTTTATCAAGGACCATCAATCTGCTTTCTTCGCGTTTTTCAAGCGGAGTTTGCGCAATTAATTCCTCAGGCAGATGAAAATCAAATAAATCTACTTTCATGGTGACACTTCCATTTCTTTAACTAGTAATCATGCAGCACACTCAAATGGCGGAATTTACATCTCTATCTATGACGACAACATTTAATTCATTTAAAACGGCTGATGATATAAAAAAATACTGATAATAAGATACTGACAATAATAGACGTCATAATAGGAAAATAAAATGTAGTATTTCCTTTTTTTAATAAAATATCACCCGGAAGCCGTCCAATTTTAATGAATTGCATTAAAAAACCAACCACAAAAATGGCCACACCTATCATCATAATCGTTTTTGGTAAATGATTCATGAATTTGGCACTTCCAAATTGAAATGGCGATACACATGTTCAGTCACAATCCGGCCGCGAGGGGTACGCTGCATAAATCCAATCTGCATCAAATAGGGCTCATACACATCCTCTATCGTTCCGGATTCTTCCCCAATTGTAGCTGCAATCGTATCCAGCCCTACAGGTCCGCCTTTAAACTTCTCTATAATTCCAAGCAATAACTTTCTATCAATCTGGTCAAGTCCAACCTTATCAACCTGCATTAATTCCAAAGCATAATCAGCTAAACCAAACTGAATATCTCCGTCGCCACGTACCTGTGCAAAGTCACGCACTCTTCTAAGCAATCTATTTGCAATCCTTGGCGTGCCCCTGGACCTGCGGGCAATTTCGCTCGCCGCTGATTCCTCAATAGCCGTATCCAGTACCTGGGCTGTACGTGTCACAATTTCCCGCAGCTGTGACTCAGTATAATACTCCAACCTGGATATGACACCGAAACGGTCACGTAATGGTGCTGATAAAGCACCTGCTCTTGTTGTGGCTCCCACAAGGGTGAAAGGAGGCAAATCCAATCGAACAGAACGCGCTCCCGGTCCTTTACCGATTACGATATCGAGGCAAAAATCCTCCATCGCTGGATACAATACCTCCTCAACAGATTTTGGCAGTCGATGGATTTCATCAATAAATAAAACCTCACCAGGCTGAAGAGAACTTAAGATAGCAGCTAAATCGCCAGGGCGTTCAATAGCAGGTCCAGATGTAGTCCGAATTTCCACTCCCATTTCATTCGCAATGATTGTGGCCAATGTCGTTTTACCAAGTCCCGGTGGGCCATACAGCAGCACATGGTCAAGCGCCTCTTCTCTCATTTTGGCTGCTTCAATAAATACACGTAAATTCTCTTTTACTTTATCCTGCCCAATATATTGTTCAAGTGAATGGGGTCTCAGACTATATTCAAACGTCTCATCCTGATTTTGTGCATGCAGGTCCATGATTCGCTCTTCCAAGTTGTCCACCTCCTATTTCAACATAAGCTGTAATGCACCTTTTATATATTCTTCCGTTGTTTTCTCCTCTTTTTCAAGCTTCGGCACCAATTTCTTAACTTCTTTCTCGGAGTAACCAAGTGCCTGCAAAGCAAGCAATGCTTCTTCCAATGCAATATTCTTGGTGGAGTAGCTCAATTCTTTTCCATCTGCTGTTTGGAATAAATCAGGGAATGCATCTGGAGAAACATCTTCAAGCTTCCCTTTTAGGTCAAGGATCATTTGTCTTGCGGTTTTCTTTCCAATGCCCGGAAATTTAACAAGAAACTTCTCATCCTCAGATTCAATGGCTTCCACAACCTGATCGACTCTTCCACTCGCGAGTACAGCAAGCGCACCTTTTGGCCCGATACCTGTGACATTTAATAATTTTATAAACAGTTTCTTTTCTTCTCTTGAACTAAAACCGTACAGTGCCTGTAAGTCTTCACGTACATAGTGATGTACGTATATTTTCTTTTCCTCGTTCGTTCCGGAAAATACAAATGGATTTGGCGCATGAATTAAATAACCAATCCCGTTATTCTCGACTACTATATATTCAGGACAGACATAGTCTATCCGACCTTTTATAAAATCGTACAACGTTTACCTCTCCTCTAATTCGACTGTAAACCATTGTACCATACTACATTTAACCATTATACACTACCAGCACAAATGTTTGATTTTTTGATTTTTAAGAAAACAGCCAAAAGAGCTGTCGCAGGCAAACGATCAGCTCTTTTATAAATTATTGAAGCGTTTTAGACGTCGGTGTTGAATAAGATTTATAAACTTCCAAGAACTTAAGATATCTTTCTTTATTTACGATTCTAACACCATTCTGCAATTCAGATTTTTCAGTGGATTCCAGCTTCTTTAAATCAATTTGATAGAAAGATTGAATGATTTGATCCCTGGCAGGCTTGCCGTTAAAAATAGTAATCGTTCCATCAGATTTAATCCCAAAATACCCATTTCCCTTTAATAAGGGAGAAATATCATCAACATACGTTTGGAATACAAGCTGCTGATCGTTTTGGTCCACCAATAGCCACTTATCATATTTTCTCCAAAAATCATCCATGGAAATAATCGTTTCCTCGATTTTTTCTTCACTCATCTCTCCATCCAAATATACTCGCTGAAGAATGACTGTTCGCTGGATTGGAGCAATTCCAAGGACCGGACTATCCTGACCGGCATCGTTTCTAACCGCAACACCTACGTGATCATTCATACCTGGAATGACTATTAAACAAAACAAACAAGCCACCAGGAAAAAGTACCGTCCATTCATCTAACCCACCTCACTAAGATGTAAATCAACTCTCCACCAGTATCCCCAAAAAATTGAAATTAATACGAAAAGCTGAGGCGACTGTTCAGGAGCGACAAGCATAAGTAAGAGGCACGCAGGGGACGTCCCTTCCCCGAAGTGGCTATATACTTATGACTCGAGGGCCTAGGAGCCGAAGCTGGATCTCACGAAAAGCTGAGACGACTGCACTAAGGACCAAGGACTAAGAACGCCACGTCCTGCAGCAAAATCTTTGTGACTATTGTTTTCTAGAGAGCGGTCCGCTCTTTGTTTATATGTTACCGAATGACATCTTCGTAAGTTACTTGACCTTCTTTTATTCTAATTACATAACCTCTTAACAAATCTATTTCATGAGAGCAAGCGCAATTAAATACATAGGTGTCACCTAATTTGTCCGCTCCAAAATCTTCATGAATATGACCACCTAAATAAATGAGGGGGTTCAGGTTCTCTATCTCCATGCGTAACGACTGGCTTCCCACTCGCTCCCCTCCTGTTATTCTGTCCTGTTTCTCGAATAGCGGAGTATGAGCCACGATAACCAACGGTTCTTTACTTTTTAGTTGTAAGGTGTTTATTTGCTTACGAAATGCTGTTTTCAGTTGATCCTCAGAAAGCTCTCGATTTGTGAAAAAAGGTGTTTCCTTGATATATTCAAAGCCCGTAAAGTGAATACCCATATTCTCAACGACTTTACCGTGTAAATTTATGCCGCTCTTTATTTCCGAGTCTACCCAGTCATCGTTTCCTAACACATAATATATTGGAATATCCAAATGTTTAAAAAGACTCGAGATTTCTTGGGCAGATTCCTCCTGGATTGCTTTAAACATCTCAAAAGTGACACTAAATGGTTTTGGATATAAGTCACCCGGGAGAATTAACACATCAACATCTTTTTCTCTTATGACTTCTATGATATGTTTATAGATGTTTCTGTTACCGTGTATATCAGCGACCGAAAGTATATTCATATTGATTCGTTCTCCTCTATCTATTCTAATCATTTGGTTTATTATACTGATTTCAGCTGATTACTGCGGTCTTTTCTGCTCATATTCATTAGTAAGTATCCTTAGCCTTCAGACAGATATCGCTTCTTTCCAAGCTCATGACAAAAAAGATGAACATCCACGACGCTCATCTTTCAATTATCTATTGGTTATTTCACTATTCCTTACATTTTTGCACGATTAATTTTTACAAAAGCCCTATCTTCGACTTCAATTCTCTAAAAAAATAGATTCTCTTTGGTAAATCTTCCACGGTAATATCCCAAAGGGAGTCGAGACGACGGTTGGAACTCCATAATTGATCACGGCAGATGCGATTCCATTCTCTATAAATATCTGTTGGAAAACTAAGCCCAATCAAAAAGAAAGGATTATCCCGATATTTTTTAAACTGAGGAAAAGTAAGAATCTCTTTCAATGAGCAATTATTAAAAATTAGCAATCTGTTGGCATACTGTAAATAATCTATCATAGGCGGTGCTTCAGCCATCAAATCAAAATCAATAAGGAGAAGCTCACCATCATCTTTTCTAAAAAAATTGTGATGTGCCAGGTCGCCGTGAATGATAACAGGATCTTCATCCACTTCCTCAAGCTCGTATGAACCCAGCTTATCCAATGCCCATTCTCCCATTCTTAAATACTCGGTCAGCATCGAGTCGGGAATAACTCTGTTGAGCATATTCCTATTAGATGTAAATTCTCCTAATCGTTCTCTCCATTTTGACACTTGTGAAAAAGTGTGTTTTTCCACTGTCAAATCATTGATGATCGTAGCAGAGGCCTCATGCATCTTATTTAACAATGTCAAACCTTCTAATCGCTCCGAATAATTTTCATACGTAAAGCTTCTTGGATGCTTCGTTAAATATTCTATAAAACCGATTGATTTACCTTTGCATTCAAACGGTTTAATTTCATCGGAAAACACATAAGCTCCATTGAACCCTGCTTTTCGCAGCTTTTTTAAAAATTCGAGTTGCATGAGTAATCTTTTTTGATTTACAAATTGTTTGGCGATAAATATACCCTTATTTGTACTAACCTTAATCAATCTTGGTTTGATAGCTTTCATCTCATAAACTACGATATTTTGTTGACTTAAATAAGCAAGGAGGCAGTCTTTTAGACTGCCTCCCTCCTGCTCCCTCATCATGATTGACCTTCCTGCTCACTGCTTTCTTCCTGTGTCCTTGGCATATCAAATGCTGCCGGCTCGATATGCGGTATCACATGCTGGCCATCGGGATTGTAGGAAGGAGATCCTGTTTCAAACTGCTGACCCCCATACCTTTGATGAAATTGGGAATCCTGAAAAAACGGTTGTTGAGCAGCATGCTGATACATAGGGTGACTCATGCCTTGCTGTTCATACTGACCCATTTGTTGACCCATTCCTTGTTGGTCATACTGGCCCATTGAATGACTCATACCTTGTTGGTCATACTGACCCATTGGCTGACTCATACCTTGTTGGTCATACTGACCCATTGGCTGACTCATACCTTGTTGGTCATACTGACCCATTGGCTGACTCATACCTTGTTGGTCATACTGGCCCATTGAATGACTCATACCTTGCTGGTCACACTGACCCATCGATTGACTCATACCTTGCTGGTCATACTGACCCATCGATTGACTCATACCTTGCTGGTCATACTGACCCATTGGCTGACTCATACCTTGTTGGCCATACTTGCCCATTGAATGACTCATACCTTGTTGGTCATATTGATTCATTGGCTGATAAAAAGACCCCTGTGCTCCTGTATCAGAACAGCCGCAGCCTTTCGGTATATACCCATCAAACGGAATATATTGCTGTTGTTGCTGTTGCTGTTGATAATGATGATCCATCATATGGCTTGACGATTCCATCCCATAATGGGAAGATTCATATCCATGATACCCAAATCCTGGATGTTGATAGTAGCCTTGTGTTCCCTGTACAGGGAATTGGCCATACGGGGACATCGTTCCGCCTTGATGATACCCTTGCTGCTGCGGATAATAATCCCCATGGTGGCCTCCCATCTTATGGCTTGATTCGTGGTGCCCATAGTGAAAGCTTGAACTGTCTTCCATTCCGTCTCCATGACCCCAGTAAGGCTGGTGGAAAGACGGTTGGTGATAAGACGGTCCAGTCATATATGACTGATTAAAATAAGGCGTTGGATAGGCCATGCATGGATGCATCATAACTGGCGGGCAGCATGGATCATAATATGGAATCATAGGCGGACAATATTCCGGCATATACTGCGGCATTGGCTGCGGTTTCGGCATTGGCATGGGCTGTGGCTTCGGCATTGGTTTTTCCATTTTCTTCGGCTTTTCTTTTATGATTGGCTTTTCTTTTATGACTGGCTTCTCTTTAACTTTAGGTACCTCCTTAATAATAGGCATAGGAGGAGGTGTTTGCATTTCCATTTTGGCCATATTCATTAAATAATAGTTGTTGATATCAATTTCTGGTACAACAGGTTTTACAATGGCCTGTGGGGCGACATACGGCATTTTAGGCATTTCTTTAACAGGCTTTTCTTTTTTAATATCCATCGGTTGTATTGGCATCTCCTTCACTGCTGGTGGTGGTGACACAATCGGCATCTCTTTCGGTTTACTCGGAACTGTCTCGGTCTCTGCTTTTATACTTTCCTTCACATTTGAACTCCCACCTGAAATAGGAACTTCCTTTACGGTTCCAAAATTAATCTTTGTATTGCCTCCTTTTTTTACAGATGGAGACGTATTATCGGGTATTTTAATTTTCATGCCAGGCATCAGCATATCCGGATTGCTGAGCTGTGAATTCATTTTCTTTAATGTTTCAAAATTCACTCCATATTTCTTAGCAATCTTCCATAATGTGTCGCCCTTTTGGACGATGTGTATTTTCACGCATAATCCCTCCCTACGCATATGTCCATATATACTATGATTGATTGGGCAGATTGCTATTGATTTAAGAAAATTTATGCGGAATTATTCTGGTTTATGAAGGAAATCCCTCTATGTTACAATAAAGACAACCAGTATTTTAAAATAACACCTAAGCAAGGAGGGCATAAGTGATGACCCAGAAAAAATATACAACAGAAGAACGGCGTAAATATATCCTATCCATTTTAAAAGAACGTCATGAACCGATTACAGGAAGTGAGCTCTCTATTATTTGCTCAGTCAGCCGCCAAATCATAGTTGGAGATATTACCTTGCTTAAAGCACGGAATGAACCAATCATAGCCACGCCAAGTGGGTACATTTATATACATCAAATCGATCCAAAATTGGAACGGAAAACAAGGATTATTGCGAGTTTCCATGCACCTGAACAAGCAGAAGAGGAACTACTGCTTTTAGTGGACTGCGGTGTTACGGTGAAGGATGTAAAAGTGGAACATCCCATGTACGGTGACTTAACAGCATCCATTATGGTCAGCACCAGACAAGATGTCCGGCAGTTTATCGCCAATCTAAAAAATACAAATGCCTCTCTCTTGTCCCAGTTAACAAATGGTTTACATCTTCATACCATTGAAGCTGCAAGTGAAGCGGAGCTCGAGCAAGCAGTACAGGCATTAAGAAATGCAGGTTTTTTGAAAGAATAAAAAGATATGCTGCGCAATTTTAATTATGTAAAAGAATAAATAGGACCCCTGCTGAATATAGCAGGGGTCCTTCGTTTAATCTTGAGTGATAATTAATAACTATAATAACTGCCCATAACCGTGACTTGGCAACCCAAGGCTTCCATTTCGGCAATGGCACCAGGCAACAGAATATCATCCATCTTTTGTTCGATATCGATAATGAAGAAATAGTTGCCAAGTCCTGTTTTTAATGGTCTGGACTCGATTTTGGAAAGGTTAAGCTTCCTCCACGAAAAGGCTGATAACACTTGATGGAGAGCTCCGGCATGGTCAGCTGGAAGCAATACCATAATCGTTGTTTTTTCTCCTTTTTGTTGAATAGGAATCATTTTTTCCGATAACGGCTTATGGCCCAGAATAACAAATCGTGTATGGTTATGAGAATAGTCGTGTATATCCCATTTTACAATCGAAAGTCCATATTCTTCAGCAGCCATTTCATTTGCAATCGCTGCTGTCATCTCATCCGGATGCTCTTGAATATAGTGAGCGGCTGCAGCAGTGGAGGTAATACTTTCACATCGTACGCCTTTCATATCTCCATGCAGGAATTTATGACATTGGGCTATCGCATGACTGTGCGAAATAATCCGATCAATCCTGGTTAACTCATTGACATGAGAAGGATGAACCATTAAATGCTGGCGAATAGGGGCGGAAAACTCTGCAACTATCGGAATCGGGACTTCATGAATCAAATAATCCAGTGTGATATTGACTGATCCCTCCAAAGCATTTTCTAATGGAATAACCGCATAATCAACCAGCTTAGCTTCCACAGCATCCATACATTCAGGAATTGTCATAAATGCCTGCCTTTGTCCATAGGGAAATAATTTTGATGCTGCCAAATCACAAAATGTAGCTTTTGGCCCTAGATAGGCAATACGTATGTCCAAAGTGTTCTCCCCCTGCTCTAAACCTCTCTGTTTCTCTATCTATGTATTTATTTTTCAAGCTCCTGAGCCTAATATTTCAACCTTATCCACGAATTCAAGCCTTTTTAAACGGTTTATAAATTCGTTCATTTCCATATGCATCTCACCTGTATTTAACGATAAGGTTACATTTGCACGTCCCTGAATCGGAATGGTTTGATGGATGGTCAGCACGTTGCATCCCGAGGATGCAACGATACCGAGTAATTCAGAAAGCGTGCCTGACCTGTCTTCCAAATGGAAAAATAGCGTAATAATTTTTTCTTTTACCACTGAATGAAAAGGAAAAACTGTATCTCTGTACTTATAAAAAGCACTTCTGCTTAAATCGACGCTTCTAACAGCCTCCCAAACAGAAACAGCCTTTCCTCTTTCAATCATTTCTTTAGCCTGCAAAGTTTTTTGCATCGCCTCAGGCAATACATCTTCCCTGACTAAATAAAATTTCTTATCAGCTTTATTATGCAAGCAAGTTCACCCTCTTTGGAACCATCCTTAAACTTTGTGCTTAATCTACAAATTCAAATTCATATTCCATTAAACGAACAATATCTCCGTCAACTGCTCCGCGCTGTCTAAGAGCTTCATCCACACCCATTGCTCTAAGCTGGCGGGCAAAGCGTTTAATAGATTCATCACGGCTGAAGTCTGTCATCTTGAATAGTTTTTCAAGCTTATCGCCAGTAACAACAAAGGTACCGTCCGATTCTCGTGTAATAACGAATTCTGCTTTTTCTGCCTCATGTTTATAGAGAACACGATGAACACCGCTTGTCTCTTCTTCATGCTCAAGCGGGAATTCCGGAGTTTCCTCAATTTTATCGGCAACAGCAAACAGTAATTCACGCAAGCCTTCATGAGTAACCGATGAAATCGGGAAGACTGGTACATCATCTTCTAGCTGTTCTTTAAAAGCCTTTAAATTCTCTTCAGAATCAGGCATATCCATTTTACTTGCTGCGATAATTTGCGGCCTTTCCGTTAGGCGTAAATTATACTCTTCAAGTTCCTTATTAATTGTCACATAATCTTCATAAGGATTACGGCCTTCCTGACCGGACATATCAATGACATGGACGATTACACGCGTACGCTCAATATGGCGCAGGAATTGATGACCCAGCCCAACACCTTCATGAGCCCCTTCAATCAGTCCAGGTAAATCTGCCATGACGAAGCTGCGTCCATCTCCGGTTTCAACCACACCTAGATTAGGGACAATCGTAGTGAAATGGTACTCAGCAATCTTTGGCTTGGCAGCTGAAACAGACGATAGCAATGTGGATTTACCTACACTCGGAAATCCAACCAAGCCTACATCTGCCAGTAATTTCAATTCCATAATTATATCACGTTCAACCCCTGGTTCACCCTTCTCAGATAGTTCAGGAGCTGGGTTTGCAGGTGTAGCAAAACGAGTATTACCACGTCCGCCTCGTCCGCCCTTCGCAATAATGGCACGCTGGCCGTGTTCGGTTAAATCTGCAATAATTTCACCAGTATTGGCATCTGAAACAACTGTGCCCGGAGGAACTTTGACAATCATGTCAGCTGAATTCTTACCATGCTGATTTTTAGACATTCCATGTTCCCCTCTGGGTGCTTTAAAATGCCTTTTATATCGGAAATCCATTAGTGTGCGAAGTCCTTCTTCTACTTCAAATACAACATTTGCTCCATGGCCTCCGTCTCCACCGGCCGGACCGCCCTTAGGTACATACTTTTCTCTTCGGAAAGCGACCATTCCATTGCCGCCATCTCCACCTTTAACGTAAATCTTGACTTGATCCACAAACATGGGTGGTAACACCTACTTTCTGCTTTTGCAACTCTTTGATTGTTATCTTACCGTTATTTCAAAATAAAAAGAATTAATATCCTCTGTAATGCCCGATATTTTTAAAGGCTCTTTTACCTGAAACATTTTTATTAATTCTTCTTTATTGTTTACTGGTCCCTGAAAATCAAAACCAATCTTTAATGAATCCTCATCTGTTTTGCTGAGCAGGATGGTTAAATGCAGGATATCTAATGCTTCTATTTGCCTATTCACTTCATTGAAAAACTTCTTCATCCAATTGGTTATCAATTCATCCAATTCCGGATAGCCTTTTATATCATCCATAATTTCATATGTAATATGGAATTTGTAATGAAGCCACTTACCTGTCAATAAAAGTTCGGAAAGCATCGGCATATTCATATTTGAGATTTTCGCTTCCTGTTGTGCTTCAATAATAATTTCATCTACAAGACCAGATACTCTATCCATTTTACCTAATGCCATATTTCCTTTAATCAGCTGTATTTTGTTTAACCAATCATGACGTGCATGCCTCAGTAATTCTACAGTCGTCCATTTTGTTTCCATCTTAATACATTCTCCTGTCGGATTGGAATAATGAGGTCCTGGAAAAATCGCAAATCATCTATTACAGTATAACAAATTTAGCGGAGTTTCAGGAGAGGAATATATTCGCCAGCAGTAAATAACTTGGGGTACATACGGAAGTATAATGGTTTTAACCAAAAAAACTCATATCTAAAAAAGAAAACTCCAACCAACAAGGTTAGAGCTTCTTTTGACTGTTACTTATTATGCTTCTTGTGCTACTGGGTAAACGCTGACTTGTTTCTTGTCACGACCCAAGCGCTCAAATTTAACAACTCCGTCAATTTTAGCGAAAAGAGTGTCGTCTCCACCACGGCCAACGTTCAAACCTGGATAGATTTTTGTACCACGTTGACGGTAAAGGATAGAACCACCACTTACGAATTGTCCATCAGCACGTTTAGCGCCAAGACGTTTAGAAATGGAGTCACGACCGTTCTTTGTAGAACCTACTCCCTTTTTGGAAGCGAAGAACTGAAGATCCAATCTTAACATGTATTCCACCTCCTGTTAGCTAAGAATAATTTTCATGTATCTACCATAGTCACGTTCAATCGTTTGTAAGGAAACAAGCATGCCTTCGAGTAACAATTGTACCTTGTCATCGCTATCCGTTTCCGGAAAATGGACTTCAAGAAAACCGCCATCTTTACCTGCCTGTTTAATGATGGGTTCAACAGTAGTTAAACTCATCACGGCATTTACAGAGCCAAAAGCTACTGCAGATACCCCTGCACAAACGATATCCTGACCTTTTTGTGCAAAATCGGCGTGTCCTGATATACTGAACGAAGAAATTCGCTCATCAGCTCGCACTACCTTTACTTTAATCATACGCGTCGCCTTAGAAGCTAATCTTTTCGATTGTTACTTTTGTGTAAGGCTGACGGTGACCTTGTTTTTTACGGTTGTTCTTTTTCGCTTTGTATTTGAAAACGATGATTTTCTTTTGTTTGCCGTGTTTTTCAACTTTACCTGTTACAGTAGCGCCTTCAACAACAGGGCTTCCAACTTTCACATCTTCTCCACCTACAAAAAGAACTTTATCGAAAGTAACGATGCCACCTTCTTCAACGTTCACTTTCTCAACGTAGATAGATTGACCTTCTTCTACTTTCACTTGCTTTCCACCAGTTTCAATAATTGCGTACATACCTGCACCTCCTTAATTGTCTAAGACTCGCCGACGGCAGGCGCCATAATGGACTTATTACCTGACGTGTGCGGTTGTAGCATGGGTGCTACAAACTTAACATAAAAATACTATCATAATCAGACAAACATTGTCAATCATGATTTACTAACATACGGATAATAGGCTTGTTTTTTATTCCTTCCTCTGTACGCTTCAAACGCTCTTCAAGATCCTTCTTATTTCCGAGGGCTCGAATTTCAAAACGATTGGCCCCTGTCATTCTTCCCTCCGTCACAAATATATTTTTAGTGCCTGACAGGATATGTATTTTCACCGCATGAATATTGTCCTTGATATACGTGTAAAAGGATGAATCAACCACAACCCATACAGAATCATCCAAGCTGTATTTTAATGCCTCTAACTGACGTTCCAATTCATATATCGCGCTCTGACGGCTTTTTATTAATCCTGTTCCGCTGCATTCCAAGCAGTCTTCTTGAAGAATTTCATATAAATCCGGACCTTCTTTTTTTCGTGTTATTTGCATGAGTCCTAGTTCGGTAAACCCAATGACCACAGAACGCAGCGGATCATCTTTTAAGGCTGTTTCCATTGCTGCCTGTACTTGATGACGATGCTCAGGGGATTTCATATTAATAAAGTCAATTACAATAATCCCGGATAAATTGCGCAGAATCATCTGTCTTCCTACTTCTGTTGCGGCGAGTATATTTGTATCCAAAATTGTTTTATTTATGTCGTGCTTTCCAGTAAACTTACCCGTATTTACATCTATCACATGCATGGCTTCTGTTTTTCCAAAAAGTAAATACGATCCGTTCGAAAGCCAGACTACCTTTTTGACTGCTTTCTCCAATTCTTCAGTAACGCCGTGGGAATCATACAGACCCACTTTATCCTTTTGAAGCTTTGCTTCCCATGTTTCAGGTAGTACAGAACGGAGTAATTGCATTCCTTCTGCAGAATTAGTCCAAAGGTCCCCAGTTGTCCCTGTTGTCCAGCTTTCTATCAGATTCAAAATGCGATTTTGATCGCTTATAAGCGCTGGAGCTTTACTTTTTGACGCTTTTCTTTGTAATTGCTCATAACGTTCACGCAACTCGCTAAGCTTCGAGATAAAGGCTTCTTCATCCGCATCCAAGAATGATGTACGAACAATCACACCTTCATCTTTTTGCAGATGCTTGGCTGTTATATGTTTCCACTTCTGAACAGTCTTCCTATCTGCTTTTTTAGAAGTACGGACAAAATGTTCACCCCTTATATAAACAATTTCCGGCGAAGAAACTTCAATTAACGCACTTATTTTAGCGCCTTTCGTTCCTTCTGGATCCCGCAGAATGCGTACAAGCAGCTTTTCACCTTGCTTTACATATGTTTTTGCCTCAGGGTCTAAATGGTAGTTCGGCGTTTCTTCAAATGGCAAATAGGCATTTTTATCAAACCCAATATCCACAAAAGCTGCGTTCATACCCGGTACAATTTCCCGAACAATTCCAATGTAAACATTGCCGGCAAATGGGCCCTGCCCTTCTCTTTCAATATGTATCCTCATCAGCTTATCATCTTGCAATAAACCGAGACGTCGTTCCGTTCCTTGAAAATCAAGCACTATTTTTTTCATTAAAAAAATCCTCTCGTTGGCTCATTAATCTTACTTTAACGAGTCAGGAGAGGAGCGTCAATAAGGATACAAAAGTTCTCCAATAGGCCGATATGCCAATTTTGATGTAAAACAGGCATGTAAAACCTCCGCTTCATCCAGCTTCCCTAATTCTTCATCCTTGTTTTTCACGATTATAATATGCTTATTGTCTCTACGGAAATCCTCAAGTATTTTATAAATCTTTATATCCTTTTCCGCTTCCAGCCGTGATATCGCTCTAATATCCTTATTATGTCCATAATGTCTTTCCATCAAAAAGCGTAAAAATACAAATTGACGGTGTTTCCACTCCTTCCATAAAGAAAAGATCAGAAAGCCAACAACCATCCACCAATTCATATTTAGCGGATTAACAGCGACCAATCCGATTAAAGCAAGAAACAGACTGACACCGGAAATGATAATAATTAGACGGTGCGCATGCAGGAAGGGCATCCGCTTGCTTAATAAAACAAACAACGCTTTTCCTCCATCCAGGGGCCAGATAGGGGCTAAATTTATAAATAAAACAATAAAATTATATAGAATTAAACTGGTATAGATATAATCTGATATAAAGCCAATTGTGTAAAAAAGATAAGTCAGCAGCAAAATCCAAACATGCTGCAAAGGACCGGATGCCAACACAATTAATTCCTCATGCCATGGCCGGTTTCCATGCTCATCTGTCTCCAGCTCTCCGCCAAAAGGCAAAAGTGTAACTGATTTTATCCTCCAGCCAAATAACTGCGCAGCAATAGCATGACCCAGCTCATGACATAATACGATTGCAAACATTAAAAGCAATTCAGTAAACCTGGCTGTCAACACACCAAGAGCAAGTAACAACCAGGTTAATGGATGAATGCGTATTTTCGTAAGCACAGGCCATATTTTATTCAAACGAGATCACCTCATTAGGATCAATAAACTTTCCATTGGCTTTCAATGCAAAGTAAAACTCCCCCTTGTCCGGCTCATCCGACGGCGATACTATTCCTACCTTCGTTCCTTTCTTAATTTGTTCATACAAATTGACGTTTATCTCCTGCAGGTGAGCGTACCATGATTCACTCTTATCCGGATGCTGGACAATAACTGTTTTTCCGTGTGTCTCCTTCTCACCTGCGTAGATAACGACCCCCTCTTTAATCGTGTCAACCGATGTATTATTGGATGTTTTGATTAAGACCCCCTGTCCATCCTTCACAAAGCTTTTCATAATGGTGCCTGTTGCCGGCGTGGCAAAACGATTATCAGCAGCATTATTATTTTTAGATTCATTCACCGATTCCTCAGGCAAAAAAGCAAATGGCTTTCCGACTGTATCCTCAAACCAGCTAGATACTGACGCAAATTGAAATTCCTTCTGATAGACTTGGTCAAGGGTAGTTTTCGCTGTCTGGGTCCATGGAGCAGAAGTTCGATAAATAATGGCCATGCACAAAACCAAACAAACAGAAGCAAGGATACGAAATAAGATCCAATCTTTGTTTATAATAGGCGGCTTTTTATGCTCACTCACCCCTTCTTCATATACGAAAACATTTTCAGAACCCCATTCTTTCTCATCTTCCATTTCCGGCCATGTCGGTCTTTCATTCCTCTTACTGGCATTCCGATTTTTTCTTCTCTCGGCAATGCGCTTACGAACTTCTGAGCTACTTTGGCTGCCCATCCTTTCACCTCTCTTATACAGCTCTTTTCTAAAAGATATGTATAGTCGGTCCAAGCTATGCCATGCAGACATACAAAAAAAGGACTTCTAATCAGTTTGATTAGAGGTCCTCACTTACTATTACTTAACACCAAATAATTTTTTTATCCGCTTAAACATTCCTGTTTTCTCATCTTCAAGTGGTTTTAGCGGAATGGATTCACCTAAAATACGTCTCGCAACGTCTCGATAGGCAACAGATGCTCGATTATTCGGGTCAAACACAATCGGCTCTCCCTGGTTTGAACCCTTAATTACGTCATCATCATCAACTACAATCCCAATCAAATCAATGGATAGATGAGTAGTAATTTCATCAATATCTAGCATATCGCCCATTTTTAGCATATGATTTCGAATACGGTTGATGACTAGTTTTGGAGATTCGACATTTGGTTCCTTCTCCAATAACCCGATAATCCGGTCCGCATCTCTGACTGCAGATGTTTCAGGTGTCGTTACAACAATTGCTTTATCAGCGCCAGCCACTGCATTTTTGTACCCTTGTTCGATACCGGCTGGACAATCAATAATGATATAATCAAAATCTTGTTTCAAAGTATCAATTAACTGCTTGACCTGTTTTGGATTTACGGAGGTTTTATCCGCTGTCTGTGCTGCAGGCATTAAATAAAGACGATCATCAAAACGCTTATCTTTCACAAGCGCCTGATGGATTTTGCATCTTCCTTCAATCACATCTACCAAATCGTAGATAATACGATTTTCAAGGCCCATTACTACATCCAGATTTCTCAAACCTATATCAGTATCGACCAAACAGACTCTTTTCCCCATTAACGCTAAGGCAGTTCCGACATTGGCAGTAGTAGTCGTTTTCCCTACTCCACCTTTACCGGATGTTATTACTATGGCCTCTCCCATGGCTATACGCCCTCCTCAAATAAGGATAAATTAGGTCTCACTTTACATAAAACTTGTAATCTATCAAAAATCATCTCACCAGATTGATCTAAATAAGCACATTCCATTTTGTGGTCATCCTGCTCATCATAATCAAAAGAGTTATATAAAACATCTCCAATAACGATTTGGGATGGCTTAAACACAGATGCAGACACGACACATTCTTTATTGCCGTGTATACCTGCCAGCGCCTTCCCCCGCAGTGTACCCATAATAAAGATATTACCGCCGGCTTTAACGGTCGCACCGGGATTTACATCTCCTATTAAGAGCATGTCACCCTTCACTTCCAAAACTTGACCCGAACGGACAATCCTCACGATTTTTGTCACAGCCACTTCTTCAGCCAATCTTTTGGCTTCTTCATGCAAAATAACATTAGATTCAACATTATTTACAACCATGTATCCCTTTTTTTCTACTAAATCGACCAAAGCTTTCGCTTGTTCGTCCGTTAAATAACGATTACCGGTATGTATGGTGACATGAATACTTGATGTTGTTTCAATCGTTGAATTATGAATAGACAATTTTTCATCCAAATCTCTTAAAGCTTCAGAAATAGATGAATGATCATCAATCACAATCGTTAAACCTTGTTTACTTCCTTTGATCATAACATGCTGAATATTCTTCTTTCCCATGACGTCGTGCTCACCTCAATGCAATTTAATTCGACATGAGCGCTGACAATTCCTTTTTTTATAGAATCAATACCGTTTAATTATCTTCTTCAACAGTCCATTTTTTAATCCACTTAGCAAATACATAAGCGAACAGGAGTAGGAAGATTAGATTCAGAATTAAGGTAGGCAGCAATCTCATACGTGCAAATTCAATGAACGTCAATGAAGTATAACCAATTAAGGTATTCACCTCATAGACGATAATTTCTAAAATAGATATAGCAAGCAAACATACAGTTGAGACTATCCCAAGATTAATTTGCAGTACTTTCATCAGTTGAGTTGAGAAGTACACCATTAACGGCAAAGTGAATAAATAAACACCCAATACTTCTGTATAGACGACATCATAGAAGATTCCCATAACAAAAGCATATATGATTGCCATGTTCCTTTTTCCGTACACCCCTAAAAACACTAGAAAGATAATAATAAACCTTGGCACCAAGATGTAGGGTGTTGTATATAATTTCGCCGAAAATATTTCAACAAAAATCCCTTCAGATATAAAAACAAGGACAGCTAAAAGGAAGATTTTAAACCTTATCACAGGTCATCCCCCTCAGTGCTATCTGTATCTACAGTAGTCATTGTACGTTTTACAATCATTACGTTATTCAAATCATAGAAATTAGCTGCCGGCTTAACCAAAGCTGTTTGGGTTAATCCGTATTGATCGATAACGACCTCCTTAACCGTACCTATGACTAAACCTTCTGGGAACACCCCTCCAAGCCCGGATGTTGTCACATTCTCACCTTTTTTAATTTTAGCATCATAATGGAGACCTGTTAATAGCAAGGCTTGCTTATCTTCGTCATATCCTTGGATAAATCCATATGATTTTTCTTTACTTTGCACCATTGCTGAAATACGGTTTTGCGGATCAAGAGCCGTCATTAATTGTACTGTAGAGGTAAATTGAGAAACACTTTTGACCTTTCCAATCAATCCCTCAGCAGTAATTACAGCCATATTTTTCTCAATCCCATTTACACTGCCCTTCGAGACCGTCAATGTTTCATGCCATCTCTCCGGACCTCTGCCAATGACAGTTGCATGAGAAACTGTATGATCACTTAAATCTTCTTTTTTCTTAAGTATATTGCTTAATTCCTCATTTTCTTTTTTCAAATCATATATCTCTGTTTCCAACTTCACATATTCTTCCAGGCGTGATTTAAGATTCTTATTTTCTTCATATGTATTCCTTAAATCTGAAAGATTCTCAAAAAAGCCCGCTACAGCAGAAGCGGGCTTATGGAAAATTGTTTGAACAAAGCCGGCCGAGTCCTTCATAAACTGTTCAGGCCAGCTCAATTCATCCCTTTCCCGAAGTGAGAACCCAATCAAAGCCACCAGAAAGATGATGCTAATCAGCAAGATAATCAATTTTTTGTTTAAGAAAAATTGTGGCATATCCTTGCTCCTCTATCATTATTATCCTCTTTCAGGATTTTTGCGTTCTATTATATTATCTTGAATCTTTTACTTTTGATTTGAACAAATGAATATGATCAAGCGCCTTACCAGTACCAATTGCTACACAATCCAATGGATTTTCAGCAATTAGAACAGGCATTTTTGTTTCTTCACTGATCACTTTATCCAGGTTGCGTAATAATGCGCCACCACCTGTTAGAACGATTCCGCGATCCATGATATCAGCAGCAAGCTCAGGCGGAGTTTTTTCAAGCGTATTTTTAACCGCATCTACAATCGCATACACTGTGTCATGAAGAGCTTTTGCAATTTCATCAGCAGTGATTTCAATTGTTTTTGGTAAGCCTGTTAATAAGTCACGGCCGCGAATCTCCATGTTTTCAATATCTTCAGGATCACCAGCTGAACCGATTTCAAGCTTAATAGCTTCAGAAGTTCGATCACCAATCATCAGATTGTAGTTTTTACGGATATAGTTAATAATCGCTTCATCCATTTCGTCTCCTGCGATACGAATAGATTGGCTAGTCACAATACCGCCCAAAGAAATAATCGCGACTTCAGTTGTACCGCCACCGATATCTACAACCATGCTGCCTGTTGGTTCCCAAACAGGTAAGTTTGCTCCAATAGCAGCTGCAAACGGTTCTTCAATTGTATAAGCATCACGTGCCCCGGCTTGTCTAGTTGCGTCAACAACAGCTCTCTCTTCAACGGCTGTAATTCCGGATGGAACACATACCATTACATATGGCTTACGTGCAAATAAACCTTGGTTTTTTAACGCTTGTTTCATATAATATTTCATCATGGTTGCAGTCGTATCATAATCAGCAATAACGCCATCTTTCATAGGGCGCAAAGCCACAACATTACCAGGTGTACGGCCGATCATATTTTTCGCATCATTACCGACAGCAACAATGGATTTTGTATCTGTTTGAAATGCAACAACGGAAGGCTCACGTACTACAATGCCTTTTCCTTTAACATAAACAAGTGTATTGGCGGTTCCTAAATCAATTCCTAAATCTCTATTTCCAAGCATCTTTTAATATCTCCCTTTCTGAAACATATTCCATATTAGGTACGAGTTTTTTTATTTTCTTTTTCATATCATAAAGTTAAGTTCTTCAGTAATGTAATGAAAAATAAATTCTTTAAAAAGCATACGTAATATTATAGCTCATCCTCATGTGAATTCCTAGTATTATAAATATCCTTTTTCTTTAAGACTTACATATTTTTTCTCTCCGATAACCAAATGGTCTAAAAGTTCTATTCCCATAATTTTCCCACATTCAGCTAGACGTTTGGTTACTTCTATATCTTCTCGACTTGGAGTGGGGTCTCCTGAAGGATGGTTATGCAAGCATATTATAGATGCTGCTGATCTGCGGAGAGCTTCTTTGAAGACTTCACGGGGATGGACAATTGAGGCGTTTAAACTGCCGATAAAGATTGTTTGTTTATGGAGTATTTGGTTTTTCGTATTTAAATATATACATACAAAATGTTCCTGTGATAAAAAACGCATATCATTCATACAATAATTGGCACAGTCCTCTGGCGAACGAATCACGTACCTCTCTTCATTCGTCAAATTGCTGATTCTTCTTCCTAATTCCATAGCTGCAGAAAGCTGCACAGCTTTTGCTTCCCCAATACCTTTAATGCTAGTCATTTCTTCAATACTTGCCTCTTTCAAAAGACGCAGCCCGCCAAACTTAGCCAAAAGTTGGTTAGCCAGATTCATCACTGAATCTTCCTTTGTTCCAGTCCTTAAAAGAAGTGCCAGTAACTCTTGGTTTGACAGACTTTCCGGTCCAAATTGGATAAACCGTTCTCTTGGGCGATCATCCTTTGGATAGTCTCTTATCATGATTTGCGTTGTATCCATCCATATTCTCCATTCCATTGACGGAGTGAGGCTGTTCTTAAGGATGTACTAACTTTTCAAGTTCCCTCTTAAGTCTGGAAACCGGGAGCCCTACAACTGAGAAGTAGTCACCTTCGATTCTCTTCACCAGCAAGGAACCAAATCGCTGTATCCCGTAGGATCCCGCTTTGTCAAACGGTTCTCCGGTCAATACATATTGTTCAATTTCTTCTTTTTTTAATGGCCAAAATTCTACATCTGTTTTTTCATAAAACAAGATAGAATCTTGCCCTCTTAATAAGGCAACTCCTGTATAAACCTGGTGTACATTACCGGATAAACGATTCAGCATGGAAATTGCTTCATCTTTATTTTTCGGCTTACCAAGGATGTCACCATCCATTACTACAATCGTATCTGCGCCTATCACAACGGAATCACGGTTAGTTTCAGCGATAACAGTTGATTTTATGCGTGCTAATTCCATCACTATTTCGTGAGGATCCATTCCATCCTGATAGGTTTCGTCTGCATAACTTACTTTCACCTGAAATGGTGTGTTCAGCATTTCAAGCAATTCTTTTCTCCTTGGGGAAGAAGAAGCCAAGATTAAATCCAATCCTTTTCGCCACCTGCCATAAGAATTTATATAGATAGGGAGATACATATTCATCCTAACAGAATACGACACCATTCTCAATTCTTAAAGCAAAATAAAAAAGAGTACCCCGAAATGTGAAGTACCCTTTTAAACACAAATTGTATTTTTTATTTCCCGGAAAATACATTATAATCTATACCATTCATCAAAAAATTGCAGTATACATTTTTGAAGCTGCATTAAGGATGCTTCTTCTGGTTTAGATTGATAGGTAGACCAAGTTTTATTCATACTTTCACTTAAATTATGGAGATTTTGTAATTCTTTCGGAATATTCTCTAAATTAATAGACTTTATATCTGGCTTTTCTTTCGTTTCACTTTGTAATAGGCCCTCTGAAGCCAATTGTGTGTATTGACCGGTGTTGTGTATCATATTATGGATGACCTCTGTTTCTTTTGGTGTATAAGCTTTTTTTGTTTGGCCCTGAAAACGAATTTCCTTCCAATACGTATCGACACCTTCTCCTCTATATAAAAGTGCCAATTTCTTTGTATCCTGCAATGTAGCCGCTGCTCCTATATAAATAAAATATTTATCCTCCTGTTTAAGAATGATAGCAGGAATTCCATCCCCTTCAATAAGAGAGGCACGTTGTTCTGCTGCCTGTTTACTCGAGTAGACGCCGCCCTGAACGACAAAAGCATTCATATCCTTGACCATTTGCTTCTCTTCCTGAGGCGCTTGTTTATTGGAACCAAGCAAAGGAACAGAGTCCGGTACTTTAACAGTTTCCTCTCCGCCGCCGAATAGGACAATTTTTAAAATTACAACTCCAAATAATGTCCCGATTATAAGTGCTACCAATACAGGAATTCCTGCTGCAAGAACCGGTAATTTATTCATTTTTACATGGTCAAGAAAAGCCGTTTTTTGTGTCGGCTTTGTTTTTGCCTCGTTTTTTTTAACAGGTTTTTCTTCGGGTGCTGCCCAAAGAGACGGTTCTTGTTCATCCTCAACCGTGCTGGCAATTTCTTGGATCGTATCCAAAGTATCTGGATCTTCACTTGGAATCCATTTGTATTCCTTTTTTTCGCCATTTATGTTTACGATGATTGTTCGTTCCCGGGTTGGCTTATCCATTCCTTTGCCTCCGCGTTTTTTGTTCATCTTATCATTCTGTAAAAAAAAAAGAACAAGACTCTTGTCGTCTTGTCCAAAAAGGTTTCGCCAAATTTCTAGGATTCTCTATCCTCAACATTCTCTTCACGTATTTGATCAAGAGGCAACGGCAAATAACCTTCACCTTGCTTTTCACCGCATAATTTACGTTTCATTCCAATTAAACAGATGGATACCGCTTTCCCATCCTTAAATAGTACATAGGAATCTGTATGATTTAATCCCCATTTATCTCCTGTATCCGGACCAATGATGACATCCAAAAAACCTGAGGTAACAAGTTCGTTATATGTTACTGGATTTACTAACGGTTCTTTATTGAATTCTTTATTCTTATAATAAACCGTACTGGCATTACGCATGATATAGGCCTTAGAGACGAAGGCCTGCTTTCTCGCCTTTTGTATGACATCACCAATCACCAGGACAGCCATTGAAGCTATAATACCCAATATGACAATAACCGCCAATAACTCAATTAAGGTAGCTCCATTTTCATTAGACTTCCTATTTATATTCCTTATCATTTAACTCACAACCTGAATGCTTCTATTAAACTACTCATCATCTTTTTTTGAATCCTCATATACATCCGGTGCAATGCTTAATGGATTATCTTTATTAGCTGGAGGAGGCACCTCTATATCCGGCAATTGGTTTTGCAAATCTAATCGCATTCGTTATGATTTCAGTTGATGATAAATCCTTTAGATAATAGGCCGCTTCTTCTGCTTTATCAAACCGTACTTCGAGTTTAATAGCACCATTTTCCGCATAAGAAAAGGTTTCAATAAATCCTCGTTCCGACAAAAATCCAATCAAATGTTTTAAAAGAAGTACAGTTTTAACAGGGTATTGGTTTGCCCATTTAACCTTTTCTGTTAATTGAGCAACAGAATTGCTATTCTCCTGAGATACAACCTTCTGCTGTTCCACTTCAATCATTTGAGCAGTCATTTCATATTCTTGTTCTAATGCATTCAACTGGCTTTGATTGCTCTGATATTGCCAAAAGTAAAGGATTCCGCAGAGAATACCGAGAAACACTGCAGATAAGATAATCAGGAGTACACCACGGTTTTTGCGCTCTTTTTTTGGCAGCAAGTTAATTTCTACAAGCATCATCTCACTCCTTTAAGAGCCAATCCCCCGGCTAAAAAAAGGACTCCGGCAATTCAGGTTCCTTATTGGTTTGTATATATCCCTTTGGAATACTCACCACAGTTTGATCATATCTATTTTTTATGTCAGTGATCACTTCAGTTAGATAAGGATGATCACCGGTTATGATTATTTTAGTGACCTGATGCTGCTCATGGCTTAAGGAATATTGATAAAAGCTTAGCACCCGATCAATTTCTGTATAAGTATCCTCCAACAATTGCATATAATCTTCTTTGTCACTGGAATATTCCATGATTTGCTGATCTTCATTTATACGCAATAGTTCCCATTCACTACTTTGCCCTGTAATAGGGATATTTTTCATAAAGATCGGCTTATCATTTACAAAAACACTTGTGTTGACGGTATGCAAATTAAATTCAATCAGTAAGAGATGGTCTTTCGAATCTCTTTTTCCTGCATGAAAAAACAGCCTGTACAGCGACAAAGGCGAAATATCTGCTTCTATAGGATAAAGCTGAGATTTTTCAAGCAAAGTGGCGTACTCCGATACCACCTCTTCTTCAGCAGCGAATAACAGAATTTCCTTTTTTCCTCCGTCTCTTCCAACAGAACCACATCAAAAATGGGTTCCTCAAATGGAAGATGTATACTCGTTCCCATTTCCAAATATAAGTAGCCCTTGATTTCATCATCTTTAATATCCTTTGGAATGGCAACCTTACGAATGACCAAACGGGAGTCTGGTACTAAAAACCGCACCTGACGTTTCTGTATTTTTCATTTAACAACACAATCACCTAAAATATCCTTTAGAAGGTCAAAATCAGTAATAATGCCGTCCTTTATAACACCGGCAGGTAAAAAATGCTCACCGCATTTATGAACAATCGGTGGGTCCAGCTGTTTAAGTTCTACATAACGAATCACATGGTCTTTTAATACCAGGTTCACAACCCGATTGCTGCCTGAAAATAAAGTAAAAGCCATTATAACTTCTCCCTTCCAAATCAATCACAAAAATTGTAAATACCAGTCTAGCAAGAACTCCCCAAAAAAGTAGGCCACCAGTGTACCAACGACGATGAACGGTCCAAATGGAATCGGCTTCCGCCGCTTCACAAGACCGATTAACATCCCAATGACTCCAAAGACAGCTCCAAAAAAGGTGGAGAATATAAAGGCGAGAATAACTCCCTTTACTCCCATCACAAATCCAATTAAACCGAATAATTTAATATCTCCGCCACCCATGCCGCCTTTGCTGATTACAGCGATAAAAAATGGGATTCCAAACCCGACAATAGCACCAGCTATACCGTCCCACCATGGGTCCAAAGGAATAAATACCCGAATAAACAAAAAAACAACTGTAAAAAACAGCAGAATTTTGTTCGGTATAAGCATGTACGTAATATCCGATATAAAAATAATGATTAGCAGGGAAATAAGTGCCCATGCCACAAACAATTCAGCAGTCCAGCCCAGCAGCATCGGAGCTGCCATAAATAGAATAGCCGTTGTCAGTTCCATCATCGGATAAATAGGTGAAATGCCCGCCTTACACTTACGGCACTTCCCCCCTTGAAACAAGTAAGACAATACAGGGATAAGCTCTATCGGTGTCAATGTATGGCCGCAGGCCGGACAAGCCGACCTCGGAGCCACAATCGATTCCTTCGCTGGAATCCTCAAACCTACCACATTATAAAATGAACCAAAGATGAGACCGGTGAGGAAGATTAAGAGATAGAGAGTAAACATTACAATCATGTAATATTTTCCATCTAATTCTTCTCGAAGTGCTACAAATTTTTTCATTGGCATTGACGTATATTCATATTGGGTATCCCCTAAAAGATCCTCAAGCTTTGTCGGGTAATAATTTTTATTATCGTAAATCTCCAAAACTCTTATTTTTGGAGTGCTTTCCGCTCCATGTGTTACGTTAGGAGCCTGCAATACCGTTGGAAATAAAATAATAATAGCAATTGCTAGTTTTAGCCGTCTTTTCATATACCCACCCCTCTACCCTGTATTTTAAATAGAATCTATTCTTCACTCATACAAATTACCTATATTATCACTTATTATACATTCTTTACCATTATATTGTATATTTTTCAATAAATTATCTGCTCTATTTATAAATATTAATCTTATAGGATATTGTTGATTTACAGAGATAGGTAGATTTAACCTCATCTTTTTATCAAAATAGTAATAAATCCTTGAATTACTTCGATTTCTCTTTCAAAACTTTTATCAGCTGTTCCATATATGAAACTCACTTCCAAACAAGTAGCTTTAGTCTATTTCTCTTGAACAAAAAAGACGTATTCCTCCTCTCTAGTAGTCGGAATACGTCTCTTTTATTTAATATATTGCGCCACTTTGTTACGTCCGGCGCGTTTTGCTCCTGTATACATAGCCCGGTCTGCATGACGGATTAATGAGTGAGGATCATCCGCATCAATTGGAGCGGTTGAAACTCCAATTGATGCAGTTACTCTTACATGAACCCTCCTGCTTTCACTACCTAAATCAGATACTAATTCATACGGCTTTGTTCCAATTTTTCTGACGTACCAGTTCGGCAAATTTATAGCCTTCCTCCACTCCTGCACCAGGGAGGACAAGCACAAATTCTTCACCGCCATATCTGGCTGCAATCCCTTTAAATTGTACGAAGACAAACGTTCTGCTACCTGGCATAAAACTTCGTTCCCACCCAAATGTCCGTAAGAGTCATTTATTGACTTAAAGTGATCCAAGTCTATTAAGATAAGAGTTAATGTATCCAGCTTTCTTCCCCTTATCAGGATAAATTGTTCTTTTAAGTAATCTTCCAGAAAATAGTTGTTATATAGATTTGTTAAAGAGCAGCGTTCACTTTTGGCTTTTGTTTCTTCATAATGCTTCGCATTTTCAATAGCTGAAGCCAGATATGTAGAAAGAATATCTGCAATCGTTATCTGACTGTTTTCAAAAAAGTTTCTTTTCGAAGATATATGAAGGACAATCCCTTCCATTTGCTCTGCATTTAAAACCGGAACAATCAAGACGCTTTCTGCCCAATCAGGAATACCATGGTTTTCGTATTTCTTCAGGGAGGCAGAGCTCTGAATCAGCAATGTTTTTTTTGATTTCCATACTTCTCCTAACAAGCTGTCTGTTGCCGAGATTAAATTCAAATGGGGCATACCAGTCTCATTTTTACTTTCATAACGAACCATACGAAGGCGATTATTGGCTTTGCTATCCACACTAAGAATATAGGTTTCGTCCACTGGGAAAATCCTTGAAATTTCACCCAAAAATAAATCCAGTACTTGCTTGACTTCTAATCTTTCTGTCAATCTGTGACCAATTTGGCTCGCTTTTTGCAAATCTTCATTCATATGGTCAGCCCGATAATACAGTCTCATCACAAGAGCCAAACTCACAAGCGGTACGCCAACAATAATAATGGCTACCACCCCCAGCTCCTGATAGGTTGAATACAATAATAAACCGATTGGAAAGATGATAATACTGGATACGATATCCGCAACCTGATCTTTTGCAACAAACTCTACTTTTGCCTTATATACAAACACATCTATGAGTAAAGCACAAATAAAATTAGATAAGAACCAGACAATTTGGTGGATTACAATTAATGAAAATACACTTATATCCGATAAGTCCAAATTAGAATGCTGACCGCCAAGCAAATAATAGATTAATCCGCTTGTTAATGAATTAATAAAAAACATTAAAGAATTCATCGGAATGCGGAAAAGCTCATCCTTGCTTATTTTTATTCTATAGAGCAATGTTATTACTCCGATTTGCGAAAGGATTATTTCAACAAATAATCCGTACTCAAGGAATAGAGCCAAGGATACACCCTGAAGGAGAAAAATTGGCAATCCATTTATCATAATAGGGTAATACGTAATAATACAAAGCAGTAATAGGAACAGAAGAATATCAATCGAAAAAAAGCTTCCTAAAATAGGATACTCCGTATATGAAATATATAAACTTGCAGGGACGATCAATAACCAAAGTATCCAAATAATGAAGCGTTTTTGTTTTGTAACCATTACCGCCCCTCCGTTCAGGAATTTCATCCATCTTATGTCAAATTTTATCAAAAATTCCGACATCTGTCACACAAGTATTTACAAAAACAGGTCTTATGGAGGATTGTCATGAACATCATTACTTTTACATGAATTTAGTTATGACTTTCGAATAATTTCATTGACGATATATGGACGAATAGACGCCAAAAAATATAAAGAGCCTGTGACCAATAGCATATCTCTGTCTTTCATTTTGGCTAATATCTCATTTATTCCTTCTACCCAATCTTTTTTTACATCCTTATGAGGGTGTCGGCTATGTTTAAAAAGCTCCTCTGCCTCATTCATTCGTTCTAATGGAATCTCCGTAAAAGTTATACTTGCTGCCTTTTGTTCAATCATCTGAATCATCTTTGTATAATCCTTGTCCTTTAAGGCCGCAAACAAAATATGTATATCACAATTTGGGTAACGATCATCAATCGTTGAAAGCAGAGAGTTTATACCTGACACATTATGTGCGCCGTCCAGGATGATTAGCGGCTGGTTCGACACAATCTCAAAACGCCCTTTCCATCTGGCAGATGCCAGTCCTTTTCTGATACTTTCTTCCCGAATCGAAAAGCGATACGTTTCACTAAGTAATATTGAACTGATGACAGCAAGCGCTGCATTCTCAACTTGATGGCTTCCAAGCATGCTAATATGTAAATTCTCCAGTAAGTATTCTCGCCATTTAACCGTGAAAACTTCCTGATTTTCAGGGTGAGAGCGGTTTAAAATCTTAAATTCTTTTCCTAGCGTATATAAAGCAGCATTCATTTTCTCTGCCTGTTTTGTTAGGGGCTCTAATGCTTCCTCATCTTTTACACCTGTAACAACTGATGTTCCATTCTTGATAATACCTGCTTTCTCTGTTGCAATTTCACCCAAAGAATTTCCGAGAATGTTGGTATGCTCTAAAGAGATGCTGGTAACGATCTCCAAAAGCGGTTCAATTACATTAGTGGAATCAAGTCTCCCCCCAAGTCCGGTTTCAATAATAAGAATATCCGGTTGCTCATTTTTAAAGTGCAGAAAAGCTAATATAGTCGTTACTTCAAAAGCAGTTAGATAATCCCCTTTTTGCTCTGATTCATTTATTACAGGGAGGAGGTAATTTAATAATTCAACTAGCTTATTGTCCGAAATCATTTCCTCATCAATCATAATTTGTTCGTTCAGCTTTTCAAGATAGGGAGATGTAAAGGTACCTACCCGGTAGCCCTCTGCCACCAAAATATGTTTTAAAAATGTAAGCGTAGAACCTTTGCCATTTGAGCCTGCTATATGTATACAAGGAATGCTGCGCTCCGGATTTCCCAATTTACGTAAGACTCTTTCCATTCTTTCCAGGCCAAAATCCATCCCAAGTTTTGCTGTACGGTCTGCAAGAAATTTCTCTGCCTGTTGATAATCCTGTATCATTTTTTTCACTCCTCAACCATTGCGCTATGTATTAGTATGTCATGATTGAACAAAAACACCCTGTTCAAATGCTTCGAACAGGGCGCAATAAAATGTCTTAAGCCAATTCTTCTAAATCCTTCAGGCGGCTTTGTACAGCCTCACGTTTTTCAACATAGTCTGCCAGCTTCGCTTTTTCTTCTTCAATCACCTTTTCAGGCGCTTTTTTCATGAAGCCTTCATTGGATAGCTTTTTCTCAATTCTTTCTACTTCTTTTTTCCATTTTTCAAGTTCTTTTTGAAGACGTTTTTGTTCCTCTTCAATATTTAATAGACCTTGCAATGGAAGAATTAATTCAACACCCGTTACGATAGCTGTCATCGCTTTATCATCAGCAGGGATGTCTGTACCAATTGTTAATTCCTCTGGATTACAGAAGCGCTCGATATAGCTGCTGTTTTTCTCAAGAACAGCTTGTGTTTCTGCATCTTTCGCCTTCAAAGAAAGCTTGATTTTTTTGCTGAGCGGCGTGTTCACTTCTGCGCGAATATTACGTACTGTACGAATGATTTCGACAAGCAATTTCATTTCATCAGAAGCTTTTTCATCCGTTAAGTCCGGATTTACAACAGGCCAAGATGCTGTTGTGATGGACTCCCCTTGGTGAGGAAGGTTCTGCCAAATTTCTTCAGTGATGAATGGCATAAATGGATGTAACAATCGCATCGTTTGATCCAATACGTACGCAAGGATAGAACGTGTTGTAAGTTTAGCTTCCTCGTCTTCTCCATATAGAGGGAGCTTCGCCATTTCAATATACCAATCACAGAAATCATCCCAAATGAAGTTGTATAATGCACGGCCAACTTCACCGAATTCATATTTATCTGCCAGTCTTGTTACAGTTTCAATCGTTTCGTTTAGACGAGTTAAAATCCATTTATCCGCAACTGATTTTTCGCCTGTTAAATCAATCTCTTCATATTTCAGCCCATTCATATTCATCAAGCAGAAACGGGATGCATTCCAAATTTTATTGGCAAAGTTCCAAACAGATTCTACTTTTTCATAGCTGAAACGTAAATCCTGACCTGGTGAGCTTCCAGTTGTTAAGAAATATCTTAATGAATCCGCACCATATTTCTCAATAACCTCCATTGGATCTACACCATTGCCAAGAGATTTACTCATTTTCTTGCCATGCTCATCACGTACAAGTCCATGAATCAATACATCTTTGAATGGACGCTCTCCAGTGAATTCAAGTCCCTGGAAGATCATTCTTGATACCCAGAAGAAAATAATATCGTATCCAGTCACAAGAGCTGCTGTTGGATAATAACGTTTAAAGTCTTCTGAATCTGTATCAGGCCAGCCCATTGTGGAAAACGGCCATAACGCAGAACTGAACCATGTATCCAATACATCTGTATCCTGCGTCCAGTTTTCGATATCTGCAGGATCTTCCATTCCTACATATACCTCGCCTGTTTCCTTATGGTACCAAGCCGGAATGCGGTGACCCCACCAAAGCTGTCTGGAGATACACCAGTCATGGATATTATCCATCCAATTCAAATATGTTTTCTCAAAGCGTTCCGGTACGAATTCTACTTTACCTTCAGTGGATTGCATTTCAATTGCACGCTCTGCCAATGGTCCCATTTTAACAAACCATTGTGTAGATAAATAAGGCTCTACAACAGATCCGCTTCTTTCAGAGTGTCCAACCTGATGGATATGCTCTTCAATTTTGAACAACACTCCCTGATCCTGAAGATCTTTCACAATTTGCTTACGGCAATCGAAACGGTCCATACCTTCATATTTGCCAGCCTTCGCGTTCATCGTTCCGTCTTCATTCATAACTAGAATGCGTTCAAGATTATGACGATTACCTACCTCGAAGTCATTAGGATCATGTGCTGGTGTAATTTTTACAACGCCGGAACCAAAATCCATCTCTACATAATCATCGCCAACAATCGGAATTTCTCTTCCTACGATTGGCAGGATAACCGTTTTTCCAATCAGGTGCTTATAACGGTCATCTTCCGGGTGAACTGCAACTGCTGTATCGCCAAGCATTGTTTCCGGACGAGTTGTCGCAACTTCAATATGCCCGCTGCCATCTGCAAGTGGGTAGCGCATATGATAAAAAGCACCCTTAACCTCTTTATGAATTACTTCAATATCAGAGATCGCTGTTTTTGTACTTGGATCCCAGTTAATAATATATTCACCGCGGTAAATAAGGCCTTTTTCATAAAGTTTTACAAACACTTCACGAACAGCTTTTGAAAGTCCCTCATCTAAAGTAAAGCGTTCACGAGAATAATCAAGGCCCAATCCAATTTTTGCCCATTGCTCACGGATATGGGATGCGTATTCCTCTTTCCATTTCCATGTTTCTTCAACAAATTTCTCACGTCCCAAATCATAACGTGAAACACCTTGATTGCGCAGTTTTTCTTCTACCTTCGCTTGAGTTGCGATTCCCGCATGGTCCATACCTGGCAGCCATAATACGTCATAACCCTGCATTCTCTTCATTCTTGTCAAAATATCCTGAAGCGCAGTATCCCATGCATGACCTAAATGCAGTTTACCCGTTACGTTTGGAGGAGGAATTACAATCGTATAAGGTTCTTTTTGTTTATCCTGTCCCGCTTCAAAGAATTTACCCTTTAACCACCAATCATAGCGTCCTTTTTCGATTGATTGAGGATCGTATTTGGTTGGCATACCAATATCCGTTTGTTGCTCCATTTTTCATTCTCCTTTACTTTCATAATTGGTGAAAAACGCAATAAAAAAACCGCTTCATCCTCTATATAAAAAGGACGAAACGGTATGTCTCGCGGTACCACCTTTGTTCCAATACAAATAACTGTTATATCGGCACTTCATTTCGTTAACGGCTCTTCACCGGTTATCCGCTACTATTGACGTTCACGGAAACAGCTCCCGGGCGACCTTCTGCGATTACGGTTACTGAAGGAATCTTACAGCCGATGGATTCCTCTCTCTTACAGTCTTAATCACATACTCTTCCCATTCAAAGCTTTTCATTGTTATTTTGGTTTCTCATAATCGGAAATCATTTTTTAATACTGTTATCATACATAAGTATGCATCTACTCGTCAATCATTGTTTCCCATTTTTCTATATTTTATTCAAGCCTATGTCCAAGGTGTCATCGTCAATTCTCAGTCTTAGACGCTTTAAATATTACTGTACAGACACCCATTCAGGGGTAATTTTATATTCTATCATAAAGGGGGAATTTACATGCGAAAAAAGGTAACTCAATACAATATGCCTCCGTGGATTCGAAATACAAGAAATGTCTTACAGCAATTCTCCATTCCCTTTGCCGTTTTTCAAGGAATCCGGACATTCTTTTTTCCGACCACTTTTGATTTATTTCTGCTATTATTACTGATTGGTCTTGCTTTAGCCTTCCACTTTGATATTCTGTAATCTTTTATAACTATTCATTTAGACCAGGTAGGTTTGCCTGGTTTTTGTTTGATACAGCCTATCATTTTATTATGTTGATGCCATATCTTTTATTTCTCTTCCTTCGCCTTTTTGCTTTCTTCTATTTGTTCCATCCTCATAATAATATATTCAATGTTTTTTAATAACCAATACTGCCTTTGGAATCTTCGGCAAAATTGTATTTCATCCTGTTTACCTTTTTTTCTGGAGTATTGTTCTACTACCTTGATACAATTAGCCGGATAGGCTAAATAGGATAAGAATAAACGCAGCTCACCCTCCTTGTAGGGAAAATACTTCAGATAAAGATAGATCCACTCAACTATTTCTTCACCCTGGATTGGATAAGTTTTTAACTGCTTAACGACAAAAGGCAATAAGTCGAAATAGGCAGGTGCGGTTTTACTCTGTTCAAAATTGATAAAATGGCCATAACCATTTTCACTATATAAGAAATGATGAATTGAGATATTTCCATGGGTCACCACACTGCGTACTTTTTCTTCTTCCTTTGTTAGGTCAAACCACTCCTTCAGTTTATTTAAGGAATACGTCAGAGCCTGAGACAAGTCATAAAAGCACATACTAAACAACTGCTCAAACGGAGACATATACCACTTCTTTTCGATGGTTGTTACCATTTCACGAATAAATTCCTTTTGCTCCTCCCACTCCTTGACTGTTTTTTCATAATGCTCTTCCCGTTCCTCTTTCGTAATGTTAATTTCCTTGCCAGATAGCGTATGCATTCTTGCCAGTTCCCTGAACATCTGCTGGTGTCGTTCTGCCCGTTCCTCTATATGTTCATCCGGTAGCCAAGGCATAAGGTAACTGATTTTGTCATGAGTTAATACTCCATATCTGCCATCAACTGTTGGAAAAATCGGAACAATTCGGTTATATCCATTTTGATATAGGTTCTGCACATTTTTGATAAAATCAATGCCTTTGGTTGCCATGATGGTTTTAATCGCAAATATACCATTGTTCGTATATACTTTTTTTACTTTTCCAAAATCCTCGTAAAATTCAAGTTCCAATTGATAGTTTCTTAGAAACTCAGATATCCACTCCTGATCTTTTCTTAACATTCCTCTGGCACCCTTTCTGCATGTGCCCTTTTTGGAAACCAATGAAATCTATTTCAGCTGCCCTATCATAAGTCATTATTTTTTTAATGAGCTATGCAGCCATGTTTCTCACAGTTAAATTGCATTGTACTATTCCTATTAAAAAAGCAGAGCATATAATGCTGTGCTCTGCTGTTAACTAGACCTATTATTTATAAGAAGCAGCAGCTTCAGGAATATAAATTACCTGACCAGCTTTTAGATCGGATGTTAATTCCAACCCGTTTATTCTCGCGATATGCTGAACGCTCGTTTTATATCGATCTGCCAGAACATCAATATTTTCTCCATTTTGGACAATACAGACTCTTACTTTTGATTGTTGTGATTCTTCCTCCTCTGTAAATAAATCGTATAACAAAGATTTAGACTTACCTTCAGTTTGATCTTCGTTCTCCTTCCCATTCTTTCTTTTAGAATCAGACGATTGATACTTTTTCTCTACATACTGATTGGATGTTTGTTCTTTTTTCTGTTGACGTATGCGAGAAACATTTGTTTCCGGTTCTACTGCAGCTTTATTCAAATCTGGTGCTACATTCGCTTGAGATTGGTGCGGCTGTACTCTGTCATATTCAGGACTTTCCTCTTTTTCATATTCTGAACTTTCCTCTTTTCCATACTCGGCAGTAAAAGGAACGACTTCCATTAATTCCGGAGGACCCTCATCAAATCTATTATCATATGGAATGGAAAAAGATTGGTTTTCATCTTTTTGCTTTTGTCTGTCAACTAATTGGTCCGGTTCAAAAGCAAAAGGGCTATAGTCCTTGTCTGTATGATCTGACTCATCATTCGGCTGTGTTTCTTCATAATCGGCTGGTTGATGCAGTCGGGGTGACAATTTAGTTTCAACATAAAAATGGTCATCCTGGTTATGATTACTCTCTATATAAGAAGTTGGGTTCTTGAGATAAATCTCAGGCGAATCTGCCAAATCCTCCTGCTCCTGATCCTCATCCTCAGAATTTTCCCGATATAAATGCACCTCTATCTGTTCTTCCTCTTGCTCATTATGGACTTCTGCCTGAATAGTAATCTCCTCTGCTGACTCCTCAAAATCTTCGTTGATTTTATTCCATGTATGAGTATGATGCTCTTCCTGAAATCGCCCGGATGTTCCATTTTGATAGTTTGAAGTCTCTTCCCGTTCCTCTGTCTCTGTCACTTGCGTCTGCTCTTCAGGCAAATTATCGTAAACTCCACCAATCCATAAATCTGCTCTAATTTGCAGATATCCCTTTTCTGGAAGCTTATAATCAAAGGTATGCACACCTATATTAAGCTCATCCATTTCCCGAACTCTTTCTGCAGGAATCGTTATATCTACAGGAAATTGCTGATGGAATTCAAATAAATGATGCTCCCTTTGTTCGATTACAGAAACATAGCGCCGAAACGGATCTTCTGCTCCTTCTTCCTGTCCTGTTGCCTCAGTGGCCTTATATTCCCCCATTAAATCCAGAGTCCCTTTAAGAATCACATACTGTTCTACTTGATGAGCTGAAACATTTGGTTCAAGCGAAATGGAATACAGTTCCTCAACTTCCTGTCCCCTTTGAAACCACACACTCTCTTCTAATGAAAATCGTAATGACGATGCATGATCCTCAGACACCCAATTTCCTCCCTTCAGCCCTTTTCATCTAAATGCCATTATCAGCCTATGCTGCAGATACAGAAAATATGTGCTTTGTTAAACGTATGTCTGGAGAATAAAAAAATTCCCCCGAGAGCATACTCGGGGGAATCTACTAATCACTTTATCTCATTCAAACTGGAGCATGGACTCTCGCCTAAAACAAAGGTAAGCAGCAGTAAGAAGTCGATTAGTTCAACTAATGCTCCGTGTGGAATGAAAGTAATTCCTCAACGGACATTGTTTCACTTTATCGTTTAATTGCTTTAAACGCTTTTTGGGCAGCCTGTATAGTCTTTTGAATATCTTCATTACTATGTTCAACTGAAAGAAAGATTCCTTCAAATTGAGAAGGCGGCAAGAATACACCATTTTCCGCCATTTCTTTATAATAATTCGCAAAAAATTGAAGATCTGATTGTTTTGCAGACTCGTAATCTTTAACCTGTTCATTAGTAAAGAAGAAGCCAATCATAGACCCTGCTCGATTACATGTTAAAGGTACTTGGTAGGTTTCAGCTGCTTCCTTAAACCCTGCCTCTAAGAGATCTGCTTTTTTAGTAAACTCTTTATACGTATCCTCATTAAGCTGGATTAACGTTTCATAACCGGCTGTCATCGCAATCGGATTTCCTGATAATGTACCGGCTTGATAGATGGAACCGCTTGGCGCAATTTGGCTCATGATCTCTTTTTTACCGCCGAATGCTCCTACTGGAAGTCCTCCGCCAATTACTTTTCCTAGACAAGTTAAATCTGGAGTAACATCGAAATGACCTTGCGCACATTGATAATCAACACGGAAACCGGTCATAACTTCGTCAAAGACTAATAAAGAACCGTGATTTTCAGTAATTTCTCTTAATCCCTGCAAGAAGCCTGGCAGTGGAGGGACTACTCCCATATTTCCCGCAACTGGCTCTACAATTACAGCTGCTATATCTTCGCCATATTGGTCAAAAGCAAGTTTTACACTCTCAAGATCATTGTATGGAACTGTAATGGTATTTCGCGCAACGCCCTCTGGAACACCAGGGCTATCTGGTAAACCAAGTGTAGCAACGCCTGAGCCAGCTTTGATAAGCAATGAATCTCCATGTCCGTGATAACATCCTTCAAATTTAAGAATCTTATCCCGTCCTGTATATCCTCGTGCCAGACGAAGTGCGCTCATGGTTGCTTCTGTACCGGAGGAAACCATCCGTATCATTTCAATTGATGGGACACGATCAATTACAAGCTGTGCCAATTTATTTTCCATTAAAGTTGGAGCACCAAAGCTTGTACCAGTTTCAGCAACCTTTTTAATCGCCTCTACTACCCGGTCATTTGCATGGCCAAGAATCAGCGGTCCCCAGGAAAGAACATAATCAATATATTCATTGCCATCAATATCATAGATTTTTGAACCCTTTCCTCTTTCCATAAAAATCGGATCCATATTTACAGATTTAAAAGCACGGACAGGGCTGTTTACGCCGCCCGGCAATAAATTGATGGATTCCTGGAATGCTTTCTTAGAATTTTCATATGAACGCATATGTTGCAATCTCCTTTATATATGGAATTAATTTGATTCTTTTAACCATTTTGCTGCATCTTTTGCAAAGTAAGTAATGATTAAATCTACACCGGCACGTTTCATACCAGTTAGCATTTCCATCACAATAGCTTTTTCGTCAATCCAGCCATTTGCACCTGCTGCTTTAACCATGGAATACTCTCCACTTACATTATAAGCTACAAGAGGCAGATTTACCGTATTCTTCACATCGCGAATGATATCAAGGAAAGCAAGAGCTGGCTTCACAATGATGAAATCCGCTCCTTCCTGAACGTCTGATTCAGCTTCACGCAGGGCTTCAATCCGATTGGCATAATCCATTTGATAGGACTTTCTATCACCAAATTGGGGTGCTCCGTTTGCTGCTTCACGGAATGGACCATAAAATGCGGATGCATATTTAACGGCATAGGACATGATTGGAATGTGCTGATACCCTGATTCATCAAGACCCTGGCGAATCGCAGCCACAAATCCATCCATCATATTGGAAGGAGCAATAATATCCGCTCCTGCTTCCGCCTGGCTGACAGCTGTTTTAACCAAAAGCTCCAGACTTTCATCGTTTAAGATTTCATCATTTTCAACCATACCGCAGTGACCGTGGCTTGTATATTCACATAAACATGTATCAGCTACAACAAGAATTTCAGGATAGTTTTCTTTTACAAAACGAATCCCTTTTTGGACAATCCCATGTGTATGAAAAGCACCTGTCCCACATTCATCCTTATTTTCCTGATCCGGTACTCCAAAGAGAATGACAGATTTGATACCAAGTGAAGCCACTTCATCCATTTCCTCTTTCAAACGATCCATGGAAAATTGATAGATTCCTGGCATAGAAGTAACCGGGTTCTTTTCATTTGTACCTTCCGTAATAAAAATCGGATAAATAAAGTCTTCTACATGTAAATGTGTTTCACGCACAAGCGCTCTCATAGATTCATTTCTTCTTAATCTTCTGTGTCGATTAAATTCAATATTGGCCATTTTAAGGTCCTCCTCCATTACGAATAATACTGCCTTAATTCTTTCATCATTTCATCAACGGTATATTGCTCTGGACATAATGTGACAGCCACGCCCAGCTCTTCGACTCTTTTCCTCGTGACCGGTCCGATTGCAACTGTCACTTTATCTATTAAACAGTCAAATAAATGATATTTTTTCACGGTCTTCATAAAATGATTTACTGTCGAAGGACTCGTAAATAATAGAATATCTATCTTTTTATTTGTGAGTACATCCACCAAGGCTTGTTCACTATCTTCTGGCATACGGTTGCTATAAATAACGGACTCCTCTGTATGTATACCTGCAGCTATCAGTCCATTAAATAGATAATTCCTCGCCAAATCACCCTTTATAATGAGGACAGATTCGCTCATATCCACTACCTCCAAAAAGGCAGGTAAAAAAGATTCAGCTACATATTTCGGTGGTATAAAAGTAGGCTGCAGACCATGTTCCTGCAAGGCTGCTTTCGTTTTTTTACCAATGGCTGCTATTTTAGGATAGATTCCTTCAAATTCCATTTCGTTCAGCATCTCACAAAATAGATCAACACCCGGCTTGCTTGTAAAAACGATCCAATCAAAGGATTCCAGCCTGCTCAGCTTTTCTTTTACTGATTCAAGCCTATCTGCATCAACCTTTTGGAACGAAAGAAGAGGCACCTTAATTGGTACCCCTCCATGCTCAGCAATCATGGTACACAATTGTTCGGCCTGCGCTTCTTCTCTTGTTACCAATACGCCTTTACCCGAAAGAAACAAGGAATGCTTCATTTAGCTTTCCATCTCCTCTTTAACCTTTTCAATTAAAGTCTTTGCTCCACGTTCGATTAGGCGATTGGCAGCTGTTATACCTAAGCTTTCAGGATCATCTCCTGAAATTTGTTCACGATAAATGGTACGCCCATCAGGCGTTCCGACGAGCGCCTGGAATTGTAAGGTCCCTTTCTCGTCTTTATATGCAAAACCTGCAATTGGAACCTGACAGCCACCCTCCATTTTATTGAGGAAGACACGCTCCGCTGTAACAGCTTCTTTTGTATCCTGACAAGTTAATTTAGCTAATTCCTGCAACAGCTCATGATCGTCTGCTCTGCATTCAATTGCCAGCGCCCCTTGGCCAACTGCAGGTATGCAAGTATCTTCATCAAGGAAATCACTGACAACATCCTTTTTCCAGCCTAATCTCGAAAGACCTGCTGCCGCCAATACGATTGCATCATATTCTTCATCTTTTAATTTTTGAATACGTGTATCCACATTCCCTCTAATCCACTTGATTGTTAAATCCGGACGTTTTGCCAACAATTGAGCACTTCTTCTTAAGCTGCTTGTACCGACAATCGCACCTTCCGGAAGTTCTGCAAGCGTTAGATTATTTTTTGAAATCAACACATCACGATGATCCTCACGCTCTGGAATACAGCCAATCGTTAACCCTTCTGGAAGCTCTGCCGGCATGTCTTTCATGCTATGAATGGCCATATCAATTTCTCCATCAAGCATGGCTTGTTCAATTTCTTTTACAAAAAGACCCTTTCCTCCGACCTTGGAGAGAGTTACGTCTAAAATCCTGTCACCCTTTGTCACAATCTCTTTCAATTCAAATTCAAACGGTAATCCCAGATTTTTCAGCTGGTCAATAACCCAATTAGATTGTGTCAATGCTAATTTACTTCTACGTGAACCGATAATGATTTTTCTCATGATTTACCCTCCATCAATAGACATGAAATGCTGATATGCTGCCGAAAAAGAAGAAATTCACTAGCACTAACAAGAATGAACCAATATTCCAATAAGCAAGTGATTTCCCATAAATCCGGTTGTTAACTTTAAGATATAAATAGATTCCATATATAATTAGGCAGGCAAATGAGCCAAGAATTTTACTATCATACCAATTAATATCCGAAACGATTATATAGGCCCATTCAAGACCTAGTATTAATGATAATAATAACAGAGGTACACCGATTGCTACCAGTATATAAGACAGCTGTTCCAGTTTCGCCAGATCTCCCAGCCTGTTCAGCCTTTTCCCCCATTTCTTTCGCTTTAATAAATCGTACTGTATTAGATACAAAATAGAGAAGACAAAGGAAAGAGCAAAAGCTGCATAAGATAGAATGGCAACTGTAATATGAATCATGGATAGCTCAGATAACACCTTAGTTTGCGCTTCTGCCGTAGAATAGGATTCTAATGTTGAGAATATATGAATGACCATCAAACCAAACCCTATTACATTTGTAAAAAACATAAAAAAATCTGTCCGTATTATCCGGTTTAGGATGAGTGAAAAGGTAATCAATATCCACACGTAAAAATATAATCCTTCAAATAAGGTAAGAACCGGGAATCTTCCCACTTCAAACATATATAGACATAAAAAAATTGTTTGCATCAACCAAACAATCGAAAGAAACCAGAAGGCTGCCTTATGAGCCTTCCGATTATTTTGTAAAAAATCTATGAAATAGAATAAGACACTAAGTCCATATAATATAATTGTAATTTCTTGCAATCTATTTAAATTAATATCAATCATATATCCCATCCTTGCTTAATATGGTTGTGACACCACTTTCAAGACAGGTCTATTTTGCTGGACCGATGTTTTAGATTGGAATGGCATTGCCGCCTTAAATTCCTGTTCTTCTACAAGCTCCTCAATATTGAAGATCGAGACAAATGCCTGTAAAGCAGCCTCTGGATTCTTCATTTCTGCCATATCTTTTGCATAAAGAATCGGATCTTTAAGCATCTGATTAATGATGCTCTTCGTATGCTTATTAATAACCTTCCATTCTCTTTCACTTAGGCCTGGTAATTTACGCTGCATACTCTCCATTGTTTCTGCCTGAATATCTAATGCTTTCTCGCGCAATGCAGAAATCACAGGAACAACACCAAGCATTTTGATCCATTGATTGAATTCAACCAGCTCACTTTCAATCATGATCATAATTTGTTCTGCTGCTTCTTTTCTTTCTGCCAGGTTCGCCTGAACGATACCTTCTAAATCGTCTATATCATAAAGAAAGACGCTGTCCAGTTCCATTAGTTTAGGATCTAAATCACGCGGTACGGCAATATCAACCATAAAAATCGGACGGCCTTTTCTTAAAATGTTGATATTTTCCATCATTTCTTTTGTAATTACATATTCCTTTGATCCAGTCGAACTGATTAATATATCTGCATCAAGCAGGGCACATTGCAATTCCTGAAGCATTTTTGCCTGTCCAGAGAATTTAGATGCCAATATTTCGGCTTTTTCCAAGGTTCTGTTAATTACCGTTACTTGATTGGCACCATTGCTATATAAATTTTCAATGGCAAGCTGGCCCATTTTCCCGGCACCGACTACGAGGATTTTCTTATCCTGAAGCGAACCAAAGATTTTTTTACCAAGCTCAACCGCTGCATAGCTGATTGATACCGCATTTTTATTGATTTCCGTTTCAGAGTGAGCTTTTTTGGCAAGCGTAATCACCCGTTTAAACAGATTATTAAACAATACTCCGACGGTATTTTCTTCCTGTGCCTGCTGGAAGCTTTTCTTCACCTGTCCAAGTATTTGAGTTTCTCCCAATACCATGGAGTTCAATCCACAGGCAACCTGGAATAAATGATTAACTGCTCCGTCCTGCTCATAAACATATAAATAGGAGGAAAGTTCATTTTGGTCAACCGCGAACCACTCTGCTAAAAATTCTTTAATATAATATCTGCCCGTGTGCAGCTGATCCACTACTGCATAAACCTCTGTCCGATTACAGGTGGAAACAATGATATTTTCAAGGATACTTTTTTTCTTACTTAATGATTTCATCGCTTCCGGCAGCTGTCCCAATTCAAAACTGACTTTTTCACGGATTTCAACAGGAGCAGTTTTGTAATTAAGACCGACAACAATTATATGCATTTCCCCTGTCACACCCCCATCTGAGCATATTCTTTTGCAAGTATATCATTGGTGTATATGAAAAATTTTCCACAAATTGTGAACATTATCGTAACTCTATATCAATTAAACATGTAAATGAGAAATTCTCATGAAATAAAAACCTGATATAATTAATGTATAATAGGTTAAATCTTAATTGCCAAAATGTTTCTCTGACAGTATTATGTGTAAATTAAATCACTAATTGTACATTATCAAAGATTAGAATAATTATCAATAATAATAAACCGGGAGACTACATATGAAAGAATATCGTTATTTTTCAAGCACTATTTTGATTGGCTTTGGTCTTTTTTATTTTTTAAAATCAATTAACTTTTCCCTATTGTCACCTTATTATTCATGGGGATCTCTTTGTATTATTATCGGATTAGCCTTTCTTGCTGAAAGCAGGTTTGGCAGTCATTCTGATTTTATACTGCCTGGAATCTTGCTCACTGGATTCGGTTTACACCAATACATAGCCGTCCATTTGGAAAACTGGCCAGCTGAGCATACAGCCCTATTTTTATTTATTAGTTTGGGTCTTTTATTGCTTCATCTAAAAAAAGGAGTTGGTAAAGGCCCGGGGATTTTATTCCTTGTTGTCTCTATCATCTTTATATTCCATGAGAGAATCTTAACTATACTGGGCTTGGTTCATTTTGTTGATTTCTTTAATCACTACTGGCCTGTTCTTTTAATGCTCATTGGCGGATTCATTCTATTTAAGAAAAAATAAAAGCAGATAGCATGGCAACCCTACCTATTGTGGTCAGGGTTGCTGCATTAGGCTATCTGCCTTTCTTTTTTATAATCTCTTTTCGTAACTTGTTACTATTAGAAAAAAAAGAGAGACAACTTTTACTGTCTCCTTGTTTCACTAAAGCCCTCATAGTTAACGTACAATTGTTCATGATCCTTGGTAAGCAATAGGCTGCATTCTTAAAGATTCCGTTTCCACTCTCTTACATTTATCTAGATGAAAAAGCCGCTTCCAATAAGGAAGTGACTTTCTTGTTATTCCGCTAAAGCCCTTGATAGTTTAAGTACATTCTTTCACAATCATAGTTAGTTTTACACAATTAATCAGTGCATTCAATACAGGAATACTGCCCCGTTTATCGAGTAAGAAGGTGCCTGTTATAGAATCAACACATCCAAATGAAGAAGAGAAAGAAAACATTTTTTGCTTGCTTTCAAAGCCTTCAACGTATGACGGACAATATGGGTGATTTAAAGTAATGAAAAAGAAAGTAAGAAAAAGAAAAAAAGTGGGATAGGCATACCTATTCCGCTTTTGTTCTTTGCAACACCTAGTTAACAATAGTTGTCAGTGTGTTGGGATTATTGGAATTATTTTTTGCTATAGTGATATAATGAAAGAGAATCAGGTGCATATATAATTGGCTTCGCTGATAATGTTATTTGCCTGCAAAAACTAAGAAAGGAAGTGTGTAAGGTGTATAAGAGAAAAAGGTGGTTGAGTGTTGTAGTAAGCTTAGCTCTAGTTCTTAGTTGTATTGCTCCTGGTTTTGTTGATGCAGCAACCGACAAGACCAAACCGACGATTACAGGGGCAAAGAATGCAACCGCTTACTTGAATCACTCGTTTAATCCGAAAAAAGGCGTCGTAGCAAAAGACAATGTTGATGGAAACATCACGAGCCGTATCAAAATATACGGAAAGGTGAATACGAAAAAGACGGGTAAATACACGCTGACGTATAAGGTAACTGATAAGGCGAAAAACACCCAGACAGTAAAGCGTGTCGTAACAGTTAAGAAAGATACAACAAAACCTAAAATCACCGGTGTATCAAATAAAACCGTATACAGAGGTTATTCTTTCAATCCTAAATTGGGTGTAAAAGCAACTGATAATGCGGATGGAAACCTCACTTCCAAAATTAAAGTAACTGGGAAAGTAAACACTAAAAAAGTCGGAAAATACAAAATTAAGTACACTGTTACAGATAAGACCAAAAACAAAAGAACGGTCACTCGAACTATTACCGTAAAGAAAGATACAACTAAGCCTACTATTTCTGGTGTTTCTAATAAGTCTATCTTTGCTGGTACAACATTTAAGCCTCTTTCTGGTGTTACGGCCAAAGATAATGCTGACGGAAATATCACTAAAAAAATCAAAGTCACCGGTAAAGTAAATACTAATAAAATTGGAACCTACAAACTAACTTATTCTGTGTCAGATAAAACGAAAAACAAAAGAACAGTTACACGTAAGATTTATGTTAAAAAGGACACAGTTAAACCAACTATATCCGGTGCTAAGAATAAAACCATTAACATTGGTACTTCTTTTAATCCACGTACCGGTGTAACTGCGAAGGATAATGTTGATGGCAGTATTACAAAGAATATTAAGATTTCTGGAACGGTAAATACTAAAAAAGCTGGTTCTTATAAACTTGCCTACACTGTTACAGATAAAGCAAAAAATAAAACTATCGTTTATCGTACCGTTAAGGTTGTAGATAATGTAAAACCTGTAATTAACGGCGCTAATAACACTCAAGTTGCTCTTGGAGATGCTTTTGATAGTTTAAAAGGTGTTTCCGCTTCTGATAATAATGATGGTAATTTAACAGCGAAAATCAAAGTCGAAGGTACAGTTAATGTCAATAAACCTGGAACCTATAAGCTAACGTATACTGTTTCAGACAAAGCAGGCAACAAAGCAACTAAACAGCGCAATGTAACGGTTGTTGATAAGGTTGTTCCTGTTATCAATGGCGTTGAAGATGTCGAACTCCCTTTTGGACAAGAGTTTGATTCTCTGAAAGGTGTTACGGCTACTGATAACTATGATGGGGATTTGACTTCCAAAATCAAAGTGGAAGGCACAGTTAATGTAGAAAAAGCTGGGTCCTATCCCCTTACTTATTCAGTTACCGACCAATCAGGAAATGAAGCAACTGTCAAACGTACTGTAACGGTCATTGATAGTACAGACCCTATCCTTTCCGGTGTGAAAGATTTAGAAATCAATTTTGGAGATGAATTTGATCCTTTAAAAGGGATTACCGCTTCTGACAACAACGATGGGGATATAACTTCTAAAATTAAAGTAGAAGGAGCCGTCAATGTAAACAAAGCTGGAAGCTATAAGCTAACATATTCAGTGTCTGATGAGTCTGGCAATAATGCGACTGCTGAAAGAACTGTAACTGTAATTGATAATGTTAAACCGGAATTCTCCGGAGTATCAAATGTAACTATTGGTCTATATACCGATTTTAACGTAATGAATGGGGTTACCGCTTCTGATAATAATGATGGCGATCTTACATCAAATATATTGACAGAAGGTACAGTGGATACACAAAAAGAAGGTGACTATACTGTCACGTATACAGTTTCCGATGCAGCTGGAAACACTGAAAAAGTCACAAGGGTTGTAACGGTTCAAAAAATCCCTGTCTCTAATATTACTATTAGTGCTCCTTCTAAATTGAGAACTGGTAAAACCCAACAGTTAACAGCTACAATCACACCGACAGATGCTACAGAACAACAAGTTACTTGGACTAGTAGTGATGAATCTATTGCTACCATCAGTGAGGAAGGCACACTAAAAACCATTTCCGAGGGTACAGTCACCATTACAGCAACTGCCGATGGAATTAGTAGTTCGAAAACTATCGTCGTTGCAGATACTAAACCATCTATGTATTTTTCATCATTTGGAACAGGGGTTGTAAATGGTGTAATCAAGAACTTCTCATTTACGTTGCTTAACCAAGAGTCTACAGAAACTGTATATGTCGAGAAAGTTGAAGTTTATGAGAATAACTCTCTATTTACTTCCTATTCTGCTAGTGACATACAGAATGCAGGACTAAGTACCGAGATTTCACCGTACAGCGGCTGGAGATTTGGTCTTAATTTTAAGGTGGGAATTTGGGAAGGTCAAAGCAAAGTTGTTGTCACAGTTAAGGAAGAGAACGGGAAGATCTATCAATACTCTCGAAGCTTTTAAGAGGATGATTTAAAAGTTTTTACCTAACATAAAAGGTGAAAGTGCGTAAAAATGTAGATTAGCCTAATTTGTTGCTAACCTACCTTTTTTGAGTGGAATCTTTGGTCAAACTAAGTACAAATTAGTTACCAAAAAAGTTATCTCTCATTTTATTTTTCTTTATGTATTTCAACATCGATAACATTCTCCTTATGCTGCTAACCTGCCCCTTTTGTTCAAGAAGGTACTCCCCAATCAATTGTACCGTAAGATGGATAGCAGCTTCCCTGTTTATTCAAAAGCAACAATCTTTACGAAAACAGCCATTTAAAAAGATCAGCATCATTGCTGATCTTTTTTGTTGGCTTTTTCTTTGAGAATTGCCTTTGCTTTTCTGGCCAGTTCCTTTCCGTTTTCCCAATTGACCATATCTGCACGCGTCTCTATCAGTAATTCAATTTCAATCTCCTCGAACTCATCTTCCGTTAGGCAAGAGTATTTGAAGAGAATGCCCGCCTCCTTGAGTTCACCTGCCAATAATGCTTTCTTGATTTTCTCTCTATCGCTCTTCTTTTCAAATTCTTTGAATATCTCGTTCATTTCCTGGCTAAAAACATTATCCATACACTAATCACCCACCCCTTTATAAAAGAGAAAATCAGCATTACTGCTGATTTTCTGGTTTATCTTCCGGTTTAATTGTATCTAATCTATCATATAAAGCAGCGATACGGCTATCATATTTTTCTCTAAGTTCATCGGCGTGTTTGTTCAACTTCTCGATCTTCGCTTCATACTTATCTTTTAGTTCGTCTGTAGCAACCTGGCATTCAGCTTTTGCTTTGACAATAGCTTGATCGACCGCTAATTGTTGTTCAACTTCAGCTTGCTGTTTCAATCTATTGATTTCAACGTCTTTTGAAGCAAGTTTGTCTGCCATTTCTGCCTCTTTGTCTGCAAGTTTATCTTGTAAGACTTGTAACTGACTTTCTAGACGTTCATTCTTCGTTTGCACGTCTTCGAAAGTTCTGATTGCTTCTGCTAAAGCTGAATCTTGCTGTTGCTTTTTCGCTTCGAAATCAGCTTTGATTTTATCAACATTGTCTTTGAATGGCTTGTATTCACTTACAAGCGAAGAAAGGTTTTCAATGTCATTCTTGTATTTTTCAATCAAATTTCCATTGTTTTCTTTGTCTTTTTCCAATGTTTTGACTGTGGCGTTTGCTTTATCTAATTCCTCTTTTTGTTCATT
>NZ_MAYV01000015.1:0-421629 GCF_001685035.1 Bacillus sp. FJAT-27986
CTATGCCCTGGCTATGAGGCACCTATACCCGGGTATAGCCGGTCAAAGGTAGGTGAAAGGCAGAGGAAAGCAGGTATGGTCCACCTATGCCCTGGCTATGAGGCACCTATACCCGGGTATAGGCCGGTCAAAGGTAGGTGAAAGGTAGAGGAAAGCAGGTATGGTCCACCTATGCCCTGGCTATGAGGCACCTATACCTGGTTAAAGGCCGGTCAAAGGTAGGTGAAGGGTAGAGGAAAGCAGGTATGCCCCGCCTATGCCCTGGCTATGGAGCACCTATACCCGACCTATGCAACACCTCTACAACATCTCTCCTCCCACACAAAGAGAAAATTCGACGAAAAAAGACTCCAGTTAACACTACAAAGTCCACATATACTCCCCCTATGTCGAGAGAAATCGGTTTTTAGGAAAAAAGTCCGTATCTTATAAAATTATTCCCTATATAATGGTAATATGGGTGTTTGTTAGGCCTATTTGGGGGTGGAGAAATGTTTAAAGGATTCTATACAGCGGCATCCGGTATGCTAGCTCAGCAACGCAAAACGGAGCTGCTTGCAAATAATTTAGCGAATGCCAATACGGTCGGATATAAAGAGGATCAAGCGAGTGTACGCTCATTTCCAGAAATGCTGCTTAGCAGTTATGAAAAAGTGAATCTTCCCGTTGAGGAATCAGTATCCATCAATCATTCAAAATATGTGGGTGCATTGAACACGGGTGTTTATGTACAAGAGACTATCCCGTCTTTTTCACAGGGTGATGTTAAAACAACCGACAATACTACGGACATGGCTATTGTAGATCAAGCTATGCCTATTGATCCTGAAAGGAATCAACCGGGTACGGCCCTGTTTACAGTTGAGACTCCTGATGGCTTGAGATATACACGAAACGGGAATTTTACATTAGATGGCTCAGGCTATTTAACAACTGCTAACGGTTATTATGTCCTAGATGAGAATAGGGAACGTATCCTTTTAAACTCCGAAAATTTTGCGATTAGTTCTCAGGGTGAGATATCTGAGGGAACATTGAATAGAGGACGAATTGGAATAAGCTTTAGCGCTACTCCAACGGCACAGCTCATCAAGGAAGGCGATGGATTATACCGGATCAATGAAGGAGAGCTGCCTTCTGCCTATACATTAAATAATGTTCAATTTACTGTTCAACAAGGTTCTATTGAACAGTCCAATGTGGATTCATCCAAAACAATGACTGATATGATGGCTGCCTATCGTACATTTGAAGCCAATCAAAAGATTGTACAAGCCTATGATCAAAGCATGCAAAAAACTGTCAATGAAATAGGTAAGCTGTAATCGATAAAGAGCTGAATTGAAGAGGAGGGTAAATAAGGATGAATCGAATGATGATAACCTCATCAAATACAATGGGGCAGCTGCAAAAGAAGCTAGAAACAGTTTCGAATAATATCTCAAATACTTCGACGACCGGTTTTAAAAGAAAAGAAACCTATTTCTCAGACATGCTCGCTCAGGAATTCAATAATCAGGAGCGAACTGAGAAGGAAAAAGGCCGATTGACGCCAAATGGTATTCGAGTGGGTGTTGGCGCAAAAATGAGTCAGTCTCAGCTTAATTTGGCACAGGGTAATCTGCAAAAAACGGAACGTGACTTGGATGTCGCCCTTACTAATGAGAATTTATTTTTTGCCATTCGCACGGCAGATGGCACTAGCAGTGAGCTTGGTTACACAAGGGATGGGGCTTTTTATCTTAGTCCAGCTTCTGATGGATCTAATCAAGTGCAATTGGTAACTTCAAATGGCAGTGCAGTATTGGATGAAAATAATCAGGAAATTAGGATAAATGGTAATCCTAGTGACATAACATTTACAGATAAAGGCCAGCTAAATGTCACTACTGAAAATGGGACTCAATCATTTAATCTGGGGATTATCTCCGTCAAGAAGCCGCAATTTATGGAAATGATAAATAATAATACTTTCACTCTTCCGAAAAATATGGCACAATTGGATGTATCAGAAAACGACATATATACCCAACTAACCGGTGCTTTTAGAGAAGGAATTTCTATGGTTCAAGGAAACTTGGAGCAATCTAATGTCGATATTAGTACTGAGATGACAGAAATGATGCAAACTCAGAGGTTATATCAATTTCAATCACGAACGGTTAGTATGGCCGATCAAATGATGGGGTTGGTCAACGGTATTCGTTAAAGGAGTAAAAGAATGCAAGCGTTGGTTAATAATAAAAGTGAGCAGACTGAGTCTGAACCAAACAGTCGAATAGATAGAAAAAAACTGGGTAATGATCAAAAAATCAAAATCCGGTTAGTGCCACTTTGGGCTCGTATTATAATTGTCCTTGTGTTGACGATGATGGCCCTTGTTGGTGGAGCCATGGTTGGCTATTCCGTTATGGGTGATGGAAAAGCAATGGATGTTTTTAAGAAATCTACATGGACTCATATCGTTGATTTGGTCAATAAGGACACGACGGAGAATAAAGACAAATAATACGGGCAGGAAGGCAAGATATATCCCTTCCTGTTTTTTATTAGGTAGGAGAAGTTTGATGAAAAGTGGTCTTACCACTTTCGCGTCTCATTACATTTGTCGCGAGCCTACAGGATGTAGGTCATGAAGACGTTGCCACAGGACGTAGCGCATTTAGTCTTCGTTCATTGATTAAGTCGTCTCAGCTTTTTAGTCAATCCAGCTTCAGGGCCTAGCCGCTCGAGGTTGTAAGGATAGCCACTGCGGGAGAGAGCCTCCCTACGTGCCTCTCCTTACACTTGTCGCGGCTGACCAAGGCCCTTCAGCTTTTTGATGTAATCCAGCTTCGACTCCTAGCTCCTCGAGACATAAGTGTAGCTGCTGCGGGAGAGAAAAGACGCTCTCCCTACGCACCTCATCTTATGCTTTTCGGAGCTGGGCAGTCGTCTCAGCTTTTTAATAATAAGGGGGAAATTATATGTTAGATGTTCAGCAAATTAAGGAGATTATTCCGCATCGGTATCCGTTTTTGTTGGTTGATCAGATTTTGGAGGTTGATGAGGGGAAGCGGGCAGTTGGTGTTAAGAATGTGACGGCGAATGAGGAGTTTTTTAATGGTCATTTTCCGGATTATCCGGTTATGCCGGGGGTGCTGATTGTGGAGGCGCTGGCACAGGTGGGAGCGGTGGCTGTTCTGATTAAAGAGGAAAATAAGGGCAGGCTTGCTTTTTTTGCCGGTATCGATAAATGCCGCTTTAAGAGACAGGTGCGTCCTGGTGATCAACTGCGTTTGGAAGTAGAATTGACGAGAGTACGCGGTCCGATTGGAAAAGGAATTGGCAGGGCAACTGTGAATGGTGAGCTGGCTTGTGAAGCTGAAATAACATTTGCTTTAGGCGATCAGAAATCCTGAAATCCTTAATACTCACGTAAAAAATAAAAAAGCAGAAGGGCCAAAATGTACTGGCCTTAAAAGTTAGACAGCAAACAACTTTTAAGGGGGCAGTTCACATAAATAGCCTTTCTGCTTTTTCGCCTACTTATTTTGCATGAAGGTAGCCAATAGGCAAGCACCGATCCCGGCTGCCAGTACGGAAGTTAGGACTGGGTGTTTGGATGCTTTTACATAATAGCTTGTTTCGCGGATCCAGCCTTTATTGGTGCCGCGTTCATGCAATCCATATCCAGCTTTATACAAGGCGCTTTCCTCCGGTGGGTTGGAGGGACGGCTATCATGCTGGGTATGATACATAGTCTTTTCCATAAATTTATCAGTAAGCCTTGGGGCAAACCTGCCAAGCATAGCCAGGAGTTTAGCCTGAGATCCAACATACATATCGCGTTTTGGATGCTCTGCGGCAAAAAGGATGGCCTCGGCTACTGTTTCAGGTGCATAAATCATCCCTATATGGGTCGGCTGCTTTTCCAGATAACTACGAGCGTGCTCATTGTAAGGTGTGTCAATTCTTCCGGGATGAATGAGTGTCACAGAAATCGGCGCATTTTCCTTCTCGAGCTCCATCCGCAGGTTCTCCGTCCAGCCGTGTAAAGCAAATTTTGCGGAAGAATAGGTTGACTGAACAACAGTTCCCCTATCGCCGAAGAAGCTGCCGATATTAATAATGGCACCTGGGCCACCACGTGTTTTATAATGCTCGACCGCGATTCTGGATCCGTATACGACACCCCAAAAAACAGTATCAAACATGCGGCGCATATCTTTTATGCTGACTTCGGTTGTTTTTCCATAAATCGAAACACCCGCATTGTTCACCCATGTATCAAAGCCGCCAAAATTCAAGATGGCTGTTTCAGCAATTTTAAGGACATCCTCTTCAACACCAACATCTGCATCAACCCAGACTGCTTCATGCCCCTTGCTTTTCAATTCGTAGACTAATTCCTGGAGGGCATCTTTATTCCGGGCTGCCACAACAACCTTGGCTCCTTTTTCAGCTGCCATACGTGCCGTAACAAGCCCAATCCCACTAGAAGCACCAGTAATAACAATTACCTGGTCTTTCAGCTCCTTTAAATGGAGTCTCTCCATAGATTGATCTTTCATCTGTTCGACTTTTTTTATATCCATAAAGTATTCCTCACTTATGATGTATGCCTTTTACCTTGAGGCCTTTATGCAAAATGCTTTCAGGAACTCCGGCTGTATTAGTATGAACCATCCATACAATAAAAATTAGGGTAAGCATCAGCTGAAATAAGGAGCGAACACATTTATGGTGAAGGGAATTTTCACAAATACGTTTAGAATTTACCTGTTTGTGTTATTAAAGGAATATAGGCTAGTGTAAAAGCACTGGCACGTGGATAACCATATCACTTCTCCCTATTTGAAGGCCCAAATGTTTGGGCCTGCTTTTTTTTGCTCCATCATAATCTGCCCTCTTCTGGGTAATCTAAAAACAGACCTGATCAGGTCATAAAAGTTTGAAAGGAGCATGCCGAATGCAGAAGTTTTATAAAGCGATTATGGGGGTTGCGTTGGCATCTGTGTTAATGGTGGGGTGTAATAATAACGATGACAATAACCCGCCTCCAGAAGGTAACAACAACCATGAGCAAAATAACGGTACGAACGATAATAATGGGATAGATACGAACGAAAGTACAAAAGATAATAATGGTACAAATGGTAACAACGGAACGAATGGTAACAATGGTATCAATCGTAACAATGATAATAATGGTATGAATGATATCAATGATAATGGTTCCGATCTAGATAGTGGCAATTTAGATACAGATGTAAGAGAAGATGGGGATAGAATCAGGAACGATGCAGATCGAGGCGCAGACGATATCCTTGATAACAACAATAACAATGGTAAAGATAAAAATAAGTAACAAGTTTAAGCTGGCGAGGTAATCTCGCCAGCTGTTATTTATTACTACCAAGGCCTTCTTTAAAGGCGTTTTTTAAATCCTCACCATTATATCCTTCATCTACTAGTGTATCCAATAGGAATTCAACGGCTTCTCTTCTGCGATTGCGAATCTTTGCCCGAAACAGGATGCTGGCGAATTGATCCATCTTGCGGACATCAGCGATAGTTGCATCGAAGTAGGCAGGGATATTATCCTTCTTTGTGATGATACAGCTAACGGTAAGCTTGTCAGTATCAGCAGTGATTTCCTTGAAAAGATTGAAATGTTCATAATCAACGACTGCCTCAATAAGCCAAGTGTTAGCCTCATTTTCTTTATTAATAATTAATCCGTCTAGGATATGTAATTCGGTTGGATGCTGATTGTCTGGAAGTAACTGCAAGGAAACTAACTTAAAGGTTTTCATCAACTTACCTCCAATTTTAAATTATTATATGTTCATTATAGCATGGTAAAAAAAAGAAAAAATATTTATATTGTTTGTCGAAGAGTTTGTTAAATAATTCACAGATTATAAATATTGATTACAAACACCATATTTATATATTCAAAAAGGAAATTTGAGTGAAAATCTCCCTCTAAAGTCCCAAATCGCCTCTTTTACTTTTAACCATAACTCTTTTATGATACCTCTGTAAGCTATATAAAAGAGAGGTGAAGGTAGTATGTTAAATCAGGTTGCGCTTGTTGGAAGGTTGACGAAGGATCCTGATCTGCGTTATACACCGGAGGGAAAAGCTGTATCAAACATTACTTTGGCCGTTACGAGAAATTTTAAGAATGCTGATGGCGAGTATGGGACGGACTTTGTAAACTGTACACTTTGGAATCGGGCAGCTGAAAATACCGCATCCTATTGTCAAAAAGGTTCTGTAGTCAGTATCGTTGGAAGAATTCATACACGTAATTATGAAAATCCAGAAGGAAAGCGTACGTATGTAACAGAAGTTATAGTGGAAAGTGTTAACTTTTTAGATCGAAAACGGGTGAATAACCTTCATGAAGGCAGTCTGGAAACGAACGCAGTGCCTATTTTATGAACGAGCGGGAAGTAGTCGCTGATTTAATCCGAATCGTTGGCAGTGTAAATAGCCGTGTATCCAAAAGTGAGTCAGATTTGAGAAAAATCGAACAGACTCTGCAAATCCTCATAAAAGAATTGTCTAACATGAAGGAGCTTCAATATCAATTATGTGAACAAACGTATCAACTCCACGAACATTAATCCCTCACAAACATAATCTGCATACAAAATGCCTCCAATACACTTATAAAAGTTATACCCCCTCTTGATAGCCGCCAATGCGCGGCTTTTTTCAGTTTTGGGATAATTATTTTGCTAAAAGGTAAATTTCTATTAGAAATAGAATTGAAATTATTGGTAAGATAACGGTAGATACATATTTTCTTATTACAGCCAGGAGGGATTTAAGGTGAAAGCAAAGGATTTCATGATCAAGGATGTAATTAGTTTAAATGAAGAGGCAAGTATTAAAACATTGCTGGAAGTTTTAATGAAACATAAAATCGGAGGACTTCCTCTGGTCGATCCAAACAATAAACTGTTGGGGATCGTAACAGATGGGGATGTCCTGAGATATATGAACCCAAAAGCCTTCATTTCCTCTTATGTCACTTATATAGAAGAGTTGGATGAAACCTTAAAATCAAAAAGTGAATCGCCGGTTAAAGCTATTATGAAGAAAAAAGTAGTCTTTGTTCGAGAAGAGGATGAGCTTGAAGATGTACTCAAGCTGCTGGCAACACACCATTTCAAAAAGATACCTGTAGTCAATGAAAATCGTGAGGTTGTAGGTGTAATTAGCCGTGGGGATATGATTCGTAAATTAGGCGAGTTACTACTTGAAAAATTGTAAGAGAAAGGAGGCTCATTTCTGAGTCTCCTATTTATTTCTATTGGCGTACTATTGTTACGTAAAAACGTCCCCAGCAGCTTTGCCATAAGAAATCGATACTTAAAATAGTGTTGATAGAGTTGCGATGCTTCTCAATCATCCTTTGGGCAAACATGTTAGCATCCCGTTCAACCCATTGTGATTGATAGCCATTTCTGCCTGTGTTGACATAGGGCGTATTATACTGCCTCTTCATATAGACACGCTGGTAGGCATGGCGAATTTCATGAAAGAGATCCTGTAGTAAAAACAGCTGCATAAGCCCGCGCTCGTATTTTTTGTTTTTTACCTTATGGTTAAAGGGAAATAATGCAATCTTACCAAGCTTATGGTATCCGCCCAATGTGCCATTTAAAGAATCCTCATAACACCAATCATCAATAAATTCCTTTCCATAATCGGTACGGTCTGCGATGACTTGATCTGGATGATCGTATATGGAAATGGTCATTCCTAAGTATTTATAATCGTCATAAAGTAATTTGAGTATTTGTTTAAGCTGGAAATCTGATAGGATATTTGAATGATTACGTAAAACTGTTTTCGCTAATCTGGAGGGGCGATTTAAGGTACTTTCAAGAGAGATGTTTTCTTCTACGATCATTAATGTAAGCAACTCCTGTTAATTAATCTGGCTGTTTTAATTGGGCATATAACATGATATGCCAGGACCGTGACTATACATTCGCAACAAATTACTACATAAATGGATATAAAAAATGTGGAAAAAGAAGGAATAATGTAGAAAAGTATACAACGAAGAACAAATTTCGTCAAATAAGTGGTTTGACATTATTTAAAAGAGGGTAAGTAAATAAATTGCTTAAAAAAGGAAAGAGGAGAGACCCCTTTCCTTACTTATACAAATTGCTATCTTGATTGATATATAGAGTCGTTTCATAGTACATATCATCTCTATATTGATTGGATAATTCATCTTCAATAGTTTTATAGGTGAGATATGGAGCGGTATCTCCCTGTACGTGTTTAATCTTTACTTGAGTGGAAATCTCCTGTTTGTCGCTATTCTTCCCGATCGTTAAAAATTTCACGTGTACGGTAGGTGATCCCTTTTTTAGATGCATTGAAGGGATTACCTTGTCACCATCTGTATTCGTTGCCTCTACCTGTTCAATGGCCAACCTCTCCTCAGGCTGTGAATCTAAATAAGCAAGTAAATATTCTTGTTTCCATTTTTCCTCATCGAGTGAATAATCATATTCAGAGATATTTGTATATAAGTGAAACGCAATAAAGCCAACCGCGGCCAAGGAAATTACTCTTATACCAACCGCAACACTGGATAAGGATCTCCGATCACGTATGACATGAAAGAGAATAGCTATTCCAATGATTGTCCAACAGATCACCGCAATATACGTAAGCGGTGCATCAGCTAACTCTTGTGTCTTCTCAAAAGTTTGTACAACCTCTTTAAAACTCAGTTTCCTCACCTCTGTTTCCATTCCCTTTTACTAATAACTGTAAATTATTTTATTTATATAATCAATTTTTATTATTTCGACTCTAATAGATACAAAAAAGCCATTCCCCATTTTTTAAGAAGGGAATGGCCAAAAAAGTTATCTTTCAAGCACCAGCAAATCCTTTAATTCGTCTGAGGATAGCTCGGTGATCCAATTGTCGCTTTGGACGATTTCATCGTTAAGCGATTGTTTTTTCTCAAGCATGACATCAATTTTCTCCTCAAGTGTACCGGAGGAAACCATCTTATGGACATGTACAAAGCGCGTTTGCCCAATACGGTAGGCACGGTCGGTCGCCTGATTTTCAACAGCTGGATTCCACCATCGATCATAGTGAATGACATGGTTGGCAGCCGTCAGGTTAAGCCCTGTACCGCCGGCTTTCAGGGAAAGCAGAAGGATTGGATACTTACCATCCTGAAAATCGGCCACCATGGTATCCCGTTGTTTTTTATTGGCGCTGCCGTTCAGGAATGGAACGACATGACCATAGCGGCGCTCAGCAATTTGCTTAATCATATTACCCATTTCAATGTATTGGGTAAAAATAAGGACACTTTCATCCTGTTCATAAATGATATCGAGCAATTCGATTAGCTTTTCCATTTTTCCGGATCGATGAAGAATATGCTTTGGTGCCTCTTCCTTTAAATAAAGGGCAGGATGATTACAAATTTGCTTCAGCTTGGTCAGCATCTGCAAAATAAGCCCTTTCCGTTCAAAACCGCTCAGTTTTTCAACTTGATCGAGCGTATCTTTAACAAGCTGTTCGTATAAAGCGGCTTGCTCGGTTGTTAGGCTGATAAACTCCTTTTGCTCCAATTTATCCGGCAGATTGAGAGCAACCTCTTCATCCTTTTTCGTCCTTCTTAAAAGGAAAGGCTGAATAAGCCTTTGCAGGGTGGCAATTTTATTCTTATCACCATTGCGTTCAATCGGTCCGGCAAAGTTTTTATCAAATTGCGTTAGTGAGCCAAGATAGCCCTTATTAATAAAATCAAAAATGGACCAAAGCTCACTCAGTCTATTTTCCATTGGAGTACCGGTTAAGGCGATATGATGAATGCCTTCAAGCTTACGGGCAGAACGGGATTGCTTCGTATGGGAATTCTTGATATTCTGCGCTTCGTCGAGCACAACAGCATTCCATTGCATGGATAAAAAGTCTTCCTCATCCTGATGAAGCAACCCAAAGGTTGTCAGAATCACATCGGCATTGCCAAACCCATCCCTAAACTGTTCACCCTTCATACGACTTGGACCATAGTGAAGATGGACGTTCATGGATGGAGCGAACTTTTCAAACTCCTTCTGCCAGTTTCCGAGCACAGAAGTCGGACAGACAATCAAGGATGGAGATTTTGCTGGACCATTCTTCGCCTCCACCGCTAACAGATAGCTGATGAGCTGAATCGTTTTCCCTAGACCCATATCATCGGCCAGACAGGCACCGAATCCATATTCACGTAAGAACATCAGCCAGCTCATTCCCTGTTGCTGATACGGCCGCAATTCGCCCTGGAAGGCATCGGGTACCTGGACAGTCGGGATATCCTGAAGTGAGTTGATGCGAGTCATAAAGCGTCTCAGGTCACTATTCAGCTCAAATTGAATTCGTGCGTAATCCCCTTCATTCTCATCCTCAAGCTCCTCATCCTGTGCGAACTCCTGCTGAAGTAAATCATTGATACGCAATCCTCGCTCATCTGCTTCCTTCTTCAATTCCTGCATGCGCCTCATTAAGGCAGGATCCAGTTTCACCCAGCGTCCTCTAATATAGACAAGCTTCCGTTTTTCCTCAACAAGCTTGTTAAATTCCTCCTCGGAAACCTCAGCGCCATTGACGGAGAAACGCCAATTATAATCGAGCAAGGCATTCATACCCACAAATGATTTTCGGCGGCTTGGCGAATTTTTCACTTTAGCCTTCATGGCGATTTTCGCATCCTTAATTGCCTGCCACCATGATGGCAATAGAATTTCTACGCCAAGCATATGTAGGACCTCGGAAGCATCCGTTAAGAAATCCCAGGCCTGATCCTCAGTGACAATATCATCAATCCAAGGGAAAATATCCTTCCAGCGGGCGATTTCCTTTTCAGCCATCTCTAAATGCCTTTTCCAGGCAAAAGGAATCCTATGGCGATCAGCCCATATGAAAAATTGCTCCTCATTTCGCTTGCCGCGCATAAACGGTTCTAGCTTCCATTGGTCAACCTCATCACCCGCTGCAAAATCAGGCTCGCTCAGGCGCATTCCCATAGAAAAAGGCAATTCATCTTCTTTAGCACCGGTCCATATTTCCCAACGGTCTCCGTCAAAGAAGCGGCTGAGTACCTTGGTGGAGATATTTTTTTCAGCAAACAAATCAAGCAAATCACCTACGCGATGATTGCCGGGACGGTCTTTAATCGCTTCATTTAACCATTCCTCCGCAAAACGCCGAACCGTAATGGTTTGGATTCCGTCATGCTCGTGTCTGGCCATTTCCTGTTCCCAAAAGGAGTCCTGAAAGTCTTCGAGTATTTCCTGTGGGAGCGGGAAGGTAATGCCGTCTTGATTCCTATCGTTAAAATCAGGCATAACCGTTCCGTTTTCAACGGTTTCATATAAGGATTGGGCTAAAGCTAAACTAATGGATGCCCAATTGGACCAGGACCAATTAATAAAGCTGTTGAAAGGCTCTTCTGCCAGCACCTTCATCCATTTATGGGCGCTCATGAGGACACCGCTTTTACCATCAAGTGTTTGGATATCCAATTTGGTCCCAAAGAAACTATCCGCGTCCCAAAGAAAGAAGCTTGTTGCCCACAATTCGGCAGGAACGGGCTCACCCTCATCTGTTCCATAAATAAAGACGCGTCCGCCTTCAAGTAATTCAATTTGAATATGAAGAGTTTCAATCAGCTGCATCAATTAACTTTCCTTTCTTAAGTTCTTCCTGAAAAGCGCGTAATCGCTTATTATCATCGCTGATATATTCAATATAAGATTCCCAAACGTTTACGCGCTTAAGTTTTTTATAAATAGTTCTCAGCTTTTTTAAATAACGGACCGCTTCCCGGTAGGATGAACGATTTTTAGCCGCAATCAAATTAACTACCTGCAGATGCAGAATAGGAAGGAGGACTTCAGGCTGTTCCTTTTGAATTTCCTTCGTTTGATTGGACCATTCATAAAGGACATCAACACGCTCAGCAACCTGGAGCTCGACCCATTTTTTATACTCCTTCTTCTCATATAAATAGTGTGAATATGGAATAAGGGAGTAAGGAATGGTTTCCCTTAGAATACGTTCGAGCAAGTCGAATCGTTTGGCGGCTGAGCAAAAAGGACGAATAATTTGCAGGGCATTATATAAAAATCGAGTTCTCTTATACTCCTGAGTCTGATAATCATGCAAATAAGCTTTAATATTTTTTGAGAAGAATTCAACAAAGGGAACCATTCGTGCATGTTCCTTTGCATTATGCAGTTCCTCTAATACAAAGGTAAGGAAGAAGCAGGATATCGGACCAAGCTTATTTAAACATTCTAACGCCTGCTCATCCTTGCCATCGACCATATATATGTGAATCATCATCCAAAAGACCAACTCAATTTGCAAGGAGTCGGCGAGAGCCGGGAGCTGGTTTGACAAACGATCTATTTCAGCCCCACGTTCTTCTTTAGTTGTAATGATATTTGTCCAAATCGTGCGATAGATATCCCAGCGATAATAGCCGCTTCCCATTTCTCCGGTTGGTAAATTCTTTGTTTCATCAATCCAGGAATGGATAAACTCCTCTGAATCAAATGGACGAATAGAGGATTCAAACCGATGAACTTCATCCTTAAAGGCAAGGAACAATTCGTGAATCATGGATTCCAGCAGTTCCTCCTGAAAGTGATCCTTCGTACTGCTCTGCAGATCAAATAAATGTACCAAGCCTATATAATAGGCAATGCTGCGGTATAAAGGCACCCATTGCTGATTGGAGGGCTCGCTGCGCTGGATCGCACGCTGAAAATTAGAAGCAGAGCGGTTTATCCCGGCCATAAAGTAAGGAGGGATGGCTAACTCTTCCCGTGCGGAACGGATGAAAAATTCCTTCCAGGCACTGTATGTATGCTCCGGTTTAGAAGGCTTGCTTTTTTCTTTATATACGGGGCCATTTTTTAGTGATTCCTTTAAACGGAACATGGGGTCCTCTTTGTTCTTCCAATGATCCACCCATTCCGTAACGCTGGCCTCCTTACTGTAGGCAGCAAAAAATACAGCCAGCTGATGCCGGCATAAATCAATCGCCGGACAAGAACAAGAGCTATTGCTTGGAAAACTCAAATCCAAAGTGACGTTAACCTTTGTCACGTCCTGTACGACACCTTGAATAAGATCAGATTCGATTGATAGCTTTACCACTGTCCCTTGACGATAAAGAACAAGACCCTTCGAAACTAAATTAACATCATTAGTTGATTTAGGAGAGAGAATATCCGAAATTCGCTCCCCGTAGAATTTAAGTGCATCGTGCATATATCATTCTCCTTACGAGACAGTTTAACCAAGTTTAATCTTAATTGTAACAAAACTGATCAAAAAAACGTATGAAAAGGGGGAGGAAAGTAGAAGACTAAAGATAAAAACTAAAAAGAAGAGAATGCGATGAATGTAAATCGAGGTGCAGATAAACGAAAGAAATATAGATGGTTATGGATTTCCGGGTTCGTAATTGTGATTGTCATGGTTGTCGGATATCCTATTTATCAGGCCCTTCAAGCAATAAAGGATCCACTGCGGGAACGCCAATCTCCCTATAGAGAAGAACAGCTTGATTTAACTAAAAAAGAGCCATTTTCATTATTGCTGCTTGGTATAGATACAAACGGCAGACCGGATACAACAATGGTCATAACGGTCAATCCGGAACACAATAACATTAAAATGCTTGGTATTCCACAGGATACAAGAGTAAAAATTGCTAGAAGCAAGAATTGGGATAAAATCAGCGATGCCTATCAAGAAGGCGGAGCGGAACTGTCGATGGAGACAGTTGAACAGTTTTTCGGAATCCCGATTGATTATTATGTGAGCATCAATACGGATGGGGTGGAGGAGCTGGTGGACGCCATTGGAGGTATCACCGTTGAAAACCAGTTAGACTTCTCTTATGATGGCCAACATTTTGCTAAAGGTAAAATCCAGTTAAATGGTGAAGAGGCATTGGCCTATATGCGCATGCGCCAGCTGGAGCCAAATGGTGAAGAAGGGCGGCAACAACGCCGGTACGAGGTCATTGGAGAGGTAATTCGAACAGGTGCCAATATCCGAAGCTTAACTCACTATGATCAAATCGCTACTACCTTAATGAATAATGTGAAAACAAATATCACAATTTCAGAGATGATAAAAATAAAAAATAACTATCAGGAGGCAGTTCAGCATATTGATCATATCAGTATGGAAGGCACAGCTGAAAAAATAAATGGAATCTATTATGAGGTAATTCGCGCGGAAGAGGTCAAAAGAATTAAAGGGATTTTACAAAAACATATGGAATATTTTAGGGATTAAAGGTAGAATAAAGAATATAAAATATTCGTCTAGGAATATTCCTGGAGTTATAAAAATATGCGCCAGAGCGAGCATTTTTGAATAAACATGTAAGAATATTGGTGTTTTACTCATATGTGGTCAGGCCACCTTCATAGGCACTCCTGTTATACTAGGAACAAATAACCAATGAAGGAGGCTGGGCATAGTGGAGTTAAACGTAAAAGTACAACCAAAGTTTATTGACGGTGAGTGTTCAATTGAATTTTCGTTCTCTTTTGATTGGGAAAACATGAAAATTGGTGAAGCGGTTATTCTGACATGTGAAGAGGAAATGGACGCTCAACTTATTGAAGAAAAGCCGATGCTAAACCCTAAGAAACGTGAAACAAAATACCCGAAAATTGCCTTTGTCACGGACCTAGCAGTCATAGACGGACATAAAACAGCCGCTATTAATGAAATCAAAAAATTTCTAAACGTCATTGGAATCCAAAATATTCGTTATCAAGATAATCGACTAGCCAGTATGGCATAATTATATAAGGTAAGACCAGATTTTGTGCTCTTTAGGAGGCGGGGTTTGGTCTTTTTGCATTTATAAGAGATGAAGTAGCAATTACCGGGTAAAAGTTCTCTCTGTGTTTTAAGGCAATACTGTTATTGGAGAGAATGCAATGACTAAAAGACTATCTTTCTTTAAATGTAGGCATAAAAAGAGATCTTTGGGAAGAATGAACAAACAGGATCTGTTCATATGTCCCTAGAGACGTTAATTTATCGGCTTATATTACTAAATTAGGGATATTAGCAATCTATTGAGCGATTTGTACTGTAAATGAACTAATTCCCGATAATGCCTCTCCGTTTCATACCTATTAAAAAGTAACCTCCCTAAAAGAATAGCCAAAACCGTGAAACAGCCACAGCAATAGGGTTTTATTAGCCATTGTGTTTTATATCTTTCATACAGGCAAACATACATGATACATAGAAAACGAATTAATCAATCGATTAATTAAGAGAAAATCTCCATTCTGCAAGTCTTTGGCATTTACCTTGCGGATGAATTCGGCTAGGATAGGAATATGAATAATGCTAGGAAAAAGATCATATACCGTTTAATCCTTTTATTGTTGGTTGTAGGAGTAGTATTTTATTCCTCCTCACAGCCTTATACCGAACAAAACATTCAACCGTTGCTGAGTGAGAACTTAAAGCTTCCTGATTCGGTAGTGGCTTTGCTTTCAAAAATAAGCTTCACCTATGCTGGTGTAGAGATTAGTATGGAAGCCTTAGGGTTGCCGGGTTTTATTGAGTTTTTTATCCGTAAGGGTGCCCATTTTAGCGTTTACTTTGTAATGGCGTTTATATTGGCCAGTATCGTTAGAGTATGGGTACAGCGAGCGGTGAAGGTAACAGCAATCACGATGGGAATTGTCTTTCTATATGCCTGCTCAGATGAATGGCATCAGTCATTTACAGGTGACCGCACGCCACTCTTTCACGATGTGATGATTGATACAGTGGGTGGATTGACAGGGATTGTCTTATATTTTGTATGGAAAAAATTTCGAAAGTAATATTTATTGGAGATGCTGGTACATAACTAGCTTCAAATAAGAGGCGAATTGAATACACACAAATTCGCCTTTCTTTATATTTGTATTTAAAATCTAGTTGAGCTTAGGCGCCGGTAAAAAGATGTATATATATATATCATTCAGAAAAGCTCTTTGGGAAAGTAAATATCTATGAAGATGCTTAAACCGGTGATAATATTCTTGTTACGGTGTAATAGAAAAAGCTGATCATGTTTTAGAATGATCAGCTTTTGTTATGTCTCCGTAGTGTAATTCCAAGGAACTCTTTTTTTCCTTCAGAAGGTTCATATATTTTTTATCTTCGATTAATTCGAATATCGAAATAGCCTTATTTAAATAATATATGGAATCCGAATACTTACCAAGCTTTTCAAGATTGTAGCTAACTTGATAATGTAATTCAGCCAATGGGAATAGATTGTCTTTTTCTAAGCAATATTTTATACCGTTTTTACAGTATGTAATAGATTCATCATATTGTTTCAATCGAGTATACACTCTGGCAATATTATAATACAGCCGCGGTAAAATCGAATGATCACTAATGAAAACTAAATGTGATAAATGCTCTTTAGCTTCCAAAAATATTTTTAGAGAAATCTCATTCTGATTGTCTGTAACATAGACTGCTCCCATAGACATGAGTACTTCTATTTCTCTTTCATTCCAAACTTTATCCAAAACATGTGTTAAGTCAATTGCTGACTTAAGCAATTCTATAGATTTTTCCACATTATTATTTACAGCATGCTCATAGACACCCTTGTGCCATAAGATCAGCTGTCTGTTACGCCCATTTTGCGTAAAGAGCGGATTGTCCTCTTCTAATTTTACAATTCTATTCATCTCTTCGTAGAGGAGATGGCGCCGCGTTAGCCGTAACTGTCTGCTTACCTCATTAACATAGTCTACTCTAGGAGTAGAACCAATTTCAAAGAAGTAGTTAACATCCACTCCTAATTTTTGTGAAATGAGATATAAGGTATTAGCATAAGGATATACATCACCTTTTTCAATTTTACTTATCTGTGCTTGTGTACATATTCCTTGGGCTAGCTCATCTTGAGATAGTTTAAGTGATTTCCTCAAATCTCTTATTCGCTGACCAATTGCGGAGAAATCCATTCATGGTATCCCCTTTCCGATAGTATTCCTATAGTTATATTTATATGTAAAAAAGTATGTATGTGCTTGTTATATTGAATAAATTGGATCTAAAGTCCCTGTATCGAATAAACCTTTAAAAGTAAATATATGGTTAAATGTAAGTATAAACATAAACCAATTATACTTATAAACTTATGAATGAAAAGGGGAATATGTATGAAAAAGAAAATTATGTTAATCGGTGCTAGTGTGTTAGGTATCAGTGCTTTGACAGCGACAATTACTATTTCTAAAACGGATCTTGCAGAGCTCCCAACGATGTACAATGTAAAACCAACACAAGTAGCGGAGCTTCCGACTATGTACAATGTAAAACCAACGCAAGTAGCGGAGCTTCCGACTATGTACAATGTAAAACCAACACAAGTAGCAGAGCTTCCGACTATGTACAATGTAAAACCAACGCAAGTAGCGGAGCTTCCGACTATGTATAATGTAAAACCAACACAAGTAGCGGAGCTTCCGACTATGTACAATGTAAAACCAACACAAGTAGCGGAGCTTCCGACTATGTACAATGTAAAACCAACACAAGTAGCGGAGCTTCCGACTATGTATAATGTGAAACCAACGCGAGTAGCGGAGTTACCGACTATGTATAATGTGAAGCCCACACAAGTGGCAGAGTTACCGACTATGTATAATGTGAAACCAACACAAGTGGCAGAATTGCCGACTATGTATAATGTGAAGCCCACACAAGTAGCTGAACTACCAACCATGTATAATGTAAAACTGAGTAACGGAGTGAATACAATTGGCTAACCATATTGATGAATTTTTATATGTGAGACAGAAGGAAAAAGATGATAAGACGTCGGATGAGTTGCCAACAGTATATTAAGAAACTGTTTACATCAGAATAATTTTTCTGTACTGAGGAAATGATTTTCTCAGTACTTTTATATGGAAAAACGAATCATAAAAATGGGCTTTCTTCTACAATATTATCGAATGTTCGTTTTCTGTGCTTGATTCAAACTTCCTATTTGTAAAAGTATACTGAGAAGTTTTAACAATATAATAAGAGAATAGACCTAAGTTTCTTTTTTGTTGCTTATGATATTTCAGTATATATTTGTAAAGAATGAAATAAAAAAAGACAAAGACCGATCTTTGTCTTTCTTATCATTATTCATTTGTATCCAAGCCGACTTCCTCATCATTTAAATTCATGTTGATTTTCTCATCACTATTCCACAAAACAACCTGCTTCTTTTCATTGATATCCGTATCATTTGTTTTCAATTTTGCCTCGACTTTGTATTCTCCCGGTAGAAGGGGACCGACTTTCTTTTCATAAATGACTTCGTTGGCCTTAACGACTTGTTCACCATTCACCATTAAGGTGGCATGCTTAGAATTTGTGGTAATCGTCAGATAAACTGGATCGATTTCAATTGAATAGTTGTCGGGCAGCCAGGAATTTGTATTCTTTTTCAGTGTTAAAAATCCTTCAATCCTGGGCTGTTCCTTACCTGTTTTGGATGAATCATCATCATAATATCGGGATTGTTCATGGAGAACTGTCAGAAGGCTTTGGGTGTAATCAGGATTTTTTTGAAGGTAATCCATCAAGATTTTTGTATTTTCTTCGTCAATAACTAGGTCTTCATTTGATGAGGTTAGGATCCGGGAGAGCTGACGTACATTTTGATCGGCGAGAGCGGTCTCAACTTTTTTGACAAGAGTATCCTTATCGAGAAACGGTCCCTTTATAAAATAAAAGCTAACGAATAAAAGGACAGTGAGTATAATCATTAGGGATATTTTTAATAGTGGGGATATTTTTAGATTCGCCATTTTCCTCACACCACCTTTAGGATTGGGTCATAAGTAACGGTTACTTACTTCTACTATATCGGCATATTGAAGATAATTTCAAATAATACATATTGAATTTTTTATGACAAAAGACAGTAACCATCTATATGTATAGTATACTTTCAACCCGGAGGAGTTAGAAGATTAAATTAATCAATCGATTAATGAATAGGCCCAAATAAAATAATCACCCGTCACGATACGGATGATTGGTTACTTGAAAGCAACAATTGAGGAAAAGTGAGAAAGTAAATAAAGCGGTGGCTAGTATATTTATCTTTTTAGAAGTGAACAGAGGAAAAGACCTTTAACCTACGTTCCTGCCCTACAAATATACTTGAGGTAAGGAACCATCCGATTGGCGATGATTAAAATGTCCGACGCTGACTGACTGCATTCAGGATAAAGATCTTTTCTTGTTTAGAAAGCATTCTCCAACTGCCTGCTCGGATTCTCATAGTTTCGCGCCTCCCTTTTTATACATAATTTGGAATAATTGTACTCTATTTATACCGTAAAAAGCACGAAGTGAAACAAAACAAATACCAACAAATAGTCATTTTAAATGAAATGGTTAGCCAGCAACTGTGGAAAAGTGATAGGGAAACCTGTATAACGGCTATCTGAATAGCAGAAGGTGTCGGTAAAAAGTTTAAGAAATTTAAAAAGAACGTTTATTAGGGGATTAGACTTATTGTCATCATGGGAATCTTCTCAAGTGATACGATAGCAGCTATTTCTTTCCGACATATTCTATAAACCAACTCCCACTATCCATCAAACTTCAGGAAATCTTGTTGTCCAGAATATACTGTCGCTAATCAGCTCGTCATCTAGCGGAGGGCAGAGAAAGTTGGTCCCGATATATACCTCTATTGGATTCTCCGCTTTTCTCCCTACTATTTAAAGCTATTCCTGTATGTAAAAATGTCCTCCTCCAGAGGAGGGCATCTTATTCGTTAATACCTGGTTTATTTTCATGAGCTTCCTCGAGTTGTTGACCGATGGCGGATAGAACAGCGCCAACGGCTTGAATCCAGCTTCCCAATGCAACATAGAATTGTCCCTCCTGCTGGTCATTAACTTGAATTTTAACGCCGAATGCTTGAATGACACTCCCAATGGTCTGAAGAATATTACCGATCAAAATTTCTGATGCTCCTAGAGTAGTATTATCGCCTAATTCATCAGCTGCACTGACTCCGCTGCCTAATGCCTGTAACAAATTACCCTGAATCGCAATATTCGTATTGGTAGGTTCAGGGAAATCAACAGCAATCCCTGTAAAAGATTCCAAGGAACCAATACTGGATAATACACTTCCTGTATATTCAAGTGAGAACTGATTATCTTGTCCGTCTGCGGCTAAGCCGGCACCGACTGCTTCCAGTGCATTCCCGACTAAATTAAGTTCTCTTTGTATTTTGTTTGATAATCCAGTGTTTGGAGTAGAGCCTATGGCTACAACAATGGCTCCGACAGCCGTCAGCCAGGCTCCAATTATTTCTTTCAATTGATTTGACACCCTATCACATCCATTTATGGATAATCGTTATAGTGTATTCTGAGGATTTAGTGATGGATTGGATTTTAGTGAAAATTAAAAGCCTCCGAGGAATAATCGGAGGCTTCAGGCTGGACGTTATTTATTTTTGAAATATACATTTAAGCCATTTAAAATACCCTGTGCTGCTTTTTTGTGATAGCTGGTTTGGGAAATGGTTTTTTCTTCGGTTGCATTTGAAAGGAATCCGAGTTCGAGCAGAGCGGCAGGTTGTTTATTATCTCGTATGACTCGATAATTACCATATTTAACTTTGCGATTTTTCAAGCCAGTAGCTTTAATTAATTCACCATGTATGGCATTTGCCAAGGTGCTATTATGATGATAAAAAGTTTCTATTCCCGATGCTGATGGTACATTTGGTGCATTATTATAATGAATGCTTAAAAACGCATCTGCTTTTTTAGAGTTACTGAGTGCTGCTCTGTCTTTTAATGAAATTACGGTATCATTACTGCGTGTCATAATGACCGTTGCACCGGCATTCCTCAGTAGGGTAGCTAGTTGATTGGCCGTACTTAGATTAATATCCTTTTCCATTGTTTTTAATTTTACACCAATAGCTCCCGTTTCTGAGCCGCCATGACCAGGATCAATAACGATGATTTTTTCCTTCACACTCTTATATACCAGTGTTTGGCTTGGAATCCATCCAATCTGACCGGATGTCAGCTTGACCTGCGTAAAGTTGCCCTTTGTAGTAAGTTTTATCACACTAGTGTTTTTAGCAACTGAGGCTAAAATAGTAGATTTAGAGTCAGCCTCCTTATACAGGGAGGTGTTGGCGGTAGTGTAAAGGTACTCTGTTGCAGTTGATTCGGCCTTTTTAGTTGATATATATTGCATAGCAACCCAACCAACTTTACCGTTGGAGGTTTTGACTTTCCCCCAAGATCCACTTTTCTGTTGCAGAGTAACAGCAGCATTTTTCTTCACCGTGGTGATAACCTTGGAAGAAGTACTCGCTGAAGCGCGAACATTTAAGCTGGTTGCTGTGACATAGTAGGTACCGAGATTCGTCGTCGAAGTCACTGGTTTTTTAGTAGAAATATAGGATAAAGAAACCCAGCCAACTTTACCGTTGGAAGTTTTGATTTTCCCCCAAGATCCGCTTTTCTGCTGAAGAGTAACAGCAGTATTTTTCTTCACAGTCATGATCACTTTGGAAGAAGTACTCGCACTAGCGCGAACATTTAGACTAGTAGCTGTGACATAATATGTACCCAGATTTGTTGTGGCAGTCGTTGGCTTTGTCTTTGTCAGGCTTGAAGCAGGTACCCATCCGGTCACCTTTTTACTTAAATAATAGACTTTAAGCCAGTTGCCCTTTTGCCCTTTTACTGAAACGGCTGTGCCTTTCTTAATAGTCGCCAGAGATTTGGCAGAGGAAGAAGCTGTTTTTTTTATAGACAGGTTGTCTGTCTTTGCATAGCCAGTCCAGCTCACATAGGTAAGATAGGAACTCGAAACCCAACCCGTTTTTTTATCATATGTAATCTTGCTCCAGTTATTTTGTTCTGATTGAACAGTTACCACCTTGCCCTTTTTAATTTTCCCTACAATAGAGGATTTGGTCGACGGCTTAGAGCGGACATTTAATGTGCTGGCGTTAACTTTAGATGAGTAGCTGGCAGCATCTGCTTTCTCCGGTAACATAGTAATGAAAAATGATAGCATAATCAGCACACTGACAACTTTAATAGAGAGTTTCCTCAAAATATCACCTCTTACATAAACTATTCTATTATTTAATCGGACAAATCTATCAAATCTAATGTCTTTCTTAAAGAATATGAAATAGATTTTTTCCTTATGGAGCCTAAAGGCCCATATATTAAAATATAATAGAAGGCTAGAAGGGGTAAATAAGAAAAAGGTGTTAATTATGTAAGGAATTTATAAGTCAAAAAGCACCCGAAAATCAAACTGCATCTAAATATGTTAGAAGTGTCTAACAACTGGGGCGCAGTTCAAAATAGGGTGCTTTTTATCTATAATCTTCGGCTTCCTTTGAATAGGAGGCTGCAAATTAAAATGTTATTATTTTTGTTTGAAATATACATTCAACCCATTATAAATTGCCTGGGCTGCTTTTTTATGATAGTTGGTTTGAGAAATGGTTTTTTCTTCGGCTGCATTTGTCAGAAATCCAAGTTCTAGCAAGGTAGCTGGTTGTTTATTACTCTTGATGACTTGAAAATTACCTTGTTTAACTTTTCGATCTTTCAACCCTGTTGCTTTAATCAATTCACGGTGTATAGCATATTCTTTTCCTTCGTTTTTAGCTTTACCCCAATAGCTCCCGAATCTGATCCGCCATGCCCTGGATCAATAACGATGACTTTCCCCCTCACACTTTTGGAAACAATCAGTGTTTTGCTGGTAATCCAACCAATCTGGCCGTATGTTAGTTTTACCTGTGTAAAGCTACCATTTGTATTCAGTTTCATCACACTAGAGTTTTTTACAACTGAAGCCAATACGGTAGATTTTGAGTCAGCATTCTGATATAGAGAAGTGTTGGCGTTGGTAACCAGGTACTCCGTTTTATTTGATACTGGCTGTGGTGTTTTCGTATTAACCGGTTTTTTAGTTGAAATATGTTTCATAGCAACCCAGCCGATACTACCGTTAGATGTTTTCACTTTTCCCCAGGTACCGCTTTTTTGCTGAAGAGTAAGGGCAGCGTTTTTCTTCACAGTCGTGATGACTTTGGAAGAAGTATTCGCCTTCTCGCGTACATTCAAACTGCTAGCTGTAACATAATAGGTTCCTAGGTTCACAGCCGGTTTTTTAGTAGAAAGATAAGAGAGACTTACCCAGCCGACTTTACTGTTTGAAGTCTTCACTTTCCCCCAAGTACCGCTTTTCTGCTGAAGAGTCACCGAAGCGTTTTTCTTTACTGTTGTGATGACCTTAGCTTTAGTGTTGGCTTTCTCACGAACATTCAAGCTAGTGGCTGTCACATAATAGGTACCAAGATTCGCAACCGGTTTTTTAATAGAGATATAAGTCAGGGATACCCACCCAACTTTACCGTTAGAAGTTTTTACTTTCCCCCAAGATCCACTCTTCTGTTGAAGAGTAAGGGCAGCATTTTTCTTTACTGTAGTGATGGCCTTGGATTTTGTACTAACTTTCTCGCGAACAGTCAAGCTGCTAGCCGTCACATAATAGGTACCAAGATTCGCAATCGATTTTTTAGTGGAAATATAGGTTAGGGAAACCCACCCAACTTTACCACTGGAGGTTTTAATTTTCCCCCAAGATCCACTTTTTTGCTGAAGCGTAAGAGAGGCGTTTTTCTTCATAGTTGTAATAACCTTTGCTTTTGTGCTCGCTGTTGCACGTACATTCAAGCTGGTAGCCGTGACATAGTAAGTTCCAAGATTCGCGTTAACGTTTTCGGGATTTGTTTTGGTTAGACTTGAAGCAGATACCCATCCAGTCACCTTTTTACTGGAATAATAGACGTTAACCCAGCTTCCCTTTTGCCCTTTTACTGTAACGGCTGTCCCTACTTTAATAGTCGCAAGAGATTTGGCAGAGGAAGAGGCCGTTTTCTTAATGGATAGGTTATTTGCTTTTGCATAGCCTGTCCAATTGGAATATGTAAGATATTTGCTCATTACCCAGCCGGTCTTCTTATCGTATGTAATTTTGCTCCAGTTATTTTGCTCAGATTGAACTGTGACCACTTTTCCTTTTTTGATTTTTCCGATGACAGAGGATTTGGTAGTTGCCTTGGAGCGGACATTTAGGACATCAGCGTTGACTTTAGATGTAAAGCTAGCGGCATCTGCTTTCTCTGGTAACAGAGAAATGATAAATGATAGCAAAATCAGCAAACTGGCAGCTTTAATAAAATATTTTCCCAAAAGTTCTTTCACCTCTTTTTTATTTATTCTTTTCTTTTCATCGGATGAATGAAATAAATTTAAAGAGGTTTGTTAAAGAATGTAAAAAAATAGGATGAAAATAGTGTTTTTTATCTTTTAAACGTGCAGTATCTCCTGAAATGTGAGGAGAAAGGATGAATGAACTGTAGATTTTGTTGATAACATAATCGGTTAGACTCAAAACAAGAAACACCCAAAAATGGGTGCTTAGGAGATTCTCGTCTTCAATTATTGGCAACTCTATAAGTTTAATTAATATAAAATCGAAGGTACCATATCTATTCTTCAGAGCTTCTTATTATATCCCAAATAATATCAAGACCTCTTTACTCCAAATCTCAATCCCTTTTTCGTTTGGAGCACTTTTATCTGATTTCAGATAATCCATTAATTCAGCTTCATCTGGCCAAGCCTGCCAATGATCAATATATGTATAGTGCTCCTCCGCTGCGAATTCCTTTAGGGCGTCTACTTGTGTTGAATAGATGGGACCATTTGGGATAGGATGAGTAGGCATAAGAATCACGGAAAGATCCTCATTGATCGATTGTAATTCTTCAATGATAGTAGAAATATTATCGTGGTTATCCTCCACTTCAACATTGCCATTATCAGCTAGAGTCAGAGCTTCTAGAATAAGAACATCAGGCTTGGCATCCTGATAATTACTGATTAAGCCTTCTTCTATTAATTGAGTTGATGTGCCGTTGAAATCTATGAATGATACAGTAACATCCGACTCAAATGACCTTTGCAACTCTTGACTGATTGTTAACCCTAACCCGCTTTTTTGATCTCCCAATGCTTTCGATCCGGCTATCAAAATATTAGCTTTTTCATGCTTGCTGATCGCTTTTTCGAGAGCGCTCTTCAGGTCATCCTCTTTAACATTCTCAAAAGGTGAAGAGGTCTTCTCCTCTTTTTTTGGTTCAGCTTGCTCTTTTTCATTTTCCGTGGCAACTGTTTGCTCAATTTGGTTGCTCCAGTAGGTTTGCCCGAAAACTAGAACAAGGACGGTGAATATTGTAAGTAAAAGCATGGTAATATATTTCATTTTTCTTCCTCCGAGTCGACAAATAATTTCACTTTATATGTATATATTACATTTTATTAGAAAGAATTAAATAAAATTTCCAAAAAAACTGATGAAATTTTCCGAATTTGTTGTATAATACTTAATATTATGTTAAACGGAGGATGAAATGGAAGAAACTATTAGTTTGAAAGATTTGTTTGAAACCTTAAAAAAACGTGCATGGTTCATTATCATGATTACCGTTTTGGCAGTGTTAATAAGCGGAGTATCCAGCTTTTTTATTTTAACTCCAATCTATCAATCTTCTACACAGCTGCTTGTTAATCAAGCGAAGGGTGAAGAAGCCGCATATAACTACAATGAGGTTCAAACGAATCTACAACTCATCGAAACATACAATGTGATCATTAAAAGTTCGGCGATATTAGATAAGGTGATTCAGGAATTGGATTTGAACCTTTCTACAAACCAGCTCACAGATAAAATCACGGTAGCAAGTGAACAAAATTCTCAGGTGGTTAATTTATCAGTCACGGATGAAGATCCGCACATGGCTGCAAAAATAGCTAATACGACAGCAGAAATCTTCAAAGAAGAAATCGTCGATATTATGAATGTAGACAATGTAAGCATCCTTGCGAAAGCAACGGTACCAGAGAATGCTTCACCGATTAAACCGCAGCCACTTCTCAATATCGCGATTGCCATGGTTGTTGGATTAATGATTGGTGTGGGAATTTCCTTCTTAATGGAGTATTTAGATAACACGATTAAGACGGAGCAGGATATCGAACGAATTCTGGATTTACCGGTGATTGGTGTCATTGGTGTAATTGAAGAAAGCAATGTGCAAATGGAAGGATATGCAAGGACGAAACGAGCAGGAAGAGGTGAGCAACATGGCGCGTAAGAAGAGCAGACAGTTTGGAAACAGCAATCAGCGAAAGCTCGTTACCTATTTGGAACCAAAATCACCGATTTCGGAGCAGTTCCGTACATTAAGGACTAATATCCAATATTCCTTTATAGATGAAGAGATGCAAACGATTATGATTACATCTTCTGGTCCCACTGAAGGAAAATCAACAACAGCTGCTAATATCGCCGTAGTGTTTGCCCAACAGGGGAAAAGGACATTATTCATAGATGCCGATCTGCGTAAACCTTCTTCGCATTATACGTTCTCGTTTACGAACAACGTGGGATTAACAAGTGTATTGACGAGACAAATAGAGTTAGGTAAAGCAATCCAGATTGTAGAGCCTTTGGGTCTACATGTGTTAACAAGCGGACCGCTTCCGCCAAATCCTGCTGAGTTATTATCATCAAAATCGATGAATGAATTGATTAATCAGACGAAGGAAGACTTTGACATCATCATCGTTGATACCCCGCCGATCACAGCCGTTACAGATGCACAAATCATTGCGAATATTTGCCAGGGAGTCGTACTCGTAGTGAGCAGCGGACGGACGCAGGTGGAAGATGCTGTCAAGACGAAAGAACTTTTACTAAATACCGGTACTAAAATCCTGGGTGCCGTTCTTAATAACAGAAAAATGAAGGATAATACGTACTATTATTATGGTAAAAAATAGGTAAGTTGCTAGACTTTTACAGTAAATGTTAGTAAGATAGATTCATTGATTGGAATAATTATACAAGAAGGGGTTGCTTTACAAAATGATTGACATACATAGTCATATCTTGCCAGGTGTAGATGATGGCGCACAGAGTTTAAAAGATTCAATGGACATGGCAAGGCTCGCTGTCAGCGAAGGAATCAACACAATCATCGCAACCCCACATCATAAAAATGGTGCATACGAGAATGCGAGAACAAACCTATTACCCGAGATTGATCAATTAAATGAACATTTGGAGAAAAACCAAATTCCATTAAAGGTTCTCCCAGGCCAAGAGGTCAGGGTGTACGGTGAATTGCTCGAGGATCTGGAGCAGGGTTTGATTCAAACAGTAAACCATTCCTCTTATCTCTTGATTGAATTTCCTTCAAATCATATACCAAGGTATGCAAGTACATTATTTTTTGAACTTCAACAAAAAGGTATTAATCCAATACTGGTACACCCGGAACGGAATATGGCCATTGTTGAAAATCCAAATCTCCTCTATGAATTTGTCCAAAAAGGTGTCAGTACACAGCTTACATGTGGCAGTATCGCTGGTAAGTTTGGCAAGAAAATCAAGAAAGTATCGATGGATTTACTGTCCTCAAACCTGATTCATTTCGTTGCATCAGATGCACATAATGTCTCAACCAGACAGTTCTGGATGAATGAAGCATTGGATGAAATAGAAAAACAATTCGGAGTGGATCAAATCTATTATTTTGAAGAAAATGCAGAGTTACTCATTAGCGGGCAGACAATCATGAGAGAAATGCCACAGCCAGTCAGACAGCGTAAGTTTTTAGGGCTATTTTAATGATGAACCCAAGTAGGTGATGCCTCCTAACCTTTATCAAGGGAGACACTCGGCCGTGCTGTGGGAGGTAGAAAAGCTTCCTTAGATGCAAGTCATCAGTAGGATGGTGTGAGGGTGGGTTAGATGCCCATGTTTTTTTAAATTCATGTGAATTGATTATAAGTGTGTATAAAAAATTAAAAATAGCTATAAAAAACGTGCGATTAATTACCCCTAATATTGATTATGAAACATAGTAATTGTAATTGTCTAATAATTTTTAATTGTTTTTTGATAATTGAGAATTTATACCTAATTATTTTCCCTGAAAATGTAAAATTTATGATTCGTTATATATGGTAGTTGTGAAAAGGAGGCTATACCTTGCAAAAAGTTAGAAAAGCAATTATTCCCGCTGCTGGACTCGGAACGCGATTCCTGCCGGCTACAAAAGCAATGCCGAAGGAAATGCTGCCAATTGTAGATAAGCCGACGATTCAATATATCGTTGAAGAAGCAATCGAGTCTGGGATAGAAGATATCATTATCGTAACCGGTAAAGGGAAGAGATCCATCGAGGACCATTTCGATCATGCGTATGATTTAGAGAATAACTTGATGGAAAAGGGCAAGTTTGATCTTCTCGAAAAAGTACAGGCTCCTTCCAAGGTTGATATCCATTATATCCGTCAAAAAGAACCGAAAGGACTGGGCCATGCAATCTGGTGTGCTCGTAATTTTATTGGAGATGAACCATTTGCTGTCTTACTCGGTGATGACATTGTCCAAGCGGACAAGCCTTGCCTTCGTCAATTGATGGATGAATATGAAAAAACATTTTCTTCTATTATAGGTGTGCAACATGTCCCGATGGAAGAAACCCATCGATACGGCATTATTGAACCGATGGAACAAAACGGACACCGCTATCAGGTGAAGAGATTTGTGGAAAAGCCGAAAAAAGGAACAGCTCCTTCTGATTTAGCTATTATGGGTCGTTATATTTTACGTCCGGAAATTTTTACATTCCTTGGTGAGCAAAACATAGGGGCAGGCGGAGAGATTCAGCTGACAGATGCGATTCAAAAGCTGAATGAAATCCAACGAGTATTTGCCTATGATTTTGAAGGAAAACGATATGATGTGGGGGAAAAATTAGGCTTCATTGAAACCTCAATTGAATTTGCACTTCAGGATGAATCCTTGCGTAATGATTTATTATGCTTTATGGAAGAAAAATTAAAAGTGATAAAAAAATAAACTAATTGGAGATAGACCGGACACGTAGCGGTCTTTTTTAGAGGAGAGGTTTGAACGTGACATACATTAAAAGGTTGACCACATTGATACTAGTAGACTCCATTATCGTGCTAACGGCTATTTATTGCAGTTACCTTGTCCTCCACCCGTATTTGGATATTTTCAAAATGGAAACCTTATTAATAACCTCTCTGGCATTGTTAATCAGTCATCATGTATATGCATTTATTTATAAACTTTATAACAAGGCATGGGAATATGCGAGTATCCGAGAATTAGTTGCGATTGCCCAAGCTGTTACGTTAACGATTGTAACAACAGCTATCATTCAAATGATTATTTTCCAGGATATTTATATACGGGCATTAGGGATAACCTGGATGCTCCATATCTTGTTGATTGGCGGTTCACGTTTTTCTTGGAGAGTATTCAGGGGCCGTTATATAGGCACGAATGATCTTGCAAAGAAACATACGTTAATTATCGGAGCCGGTGCAGCAGGAACGATGGTAGCTAGACAGCTGCTTCAAAAGGTAGATACTGATTTAGTACCTATAGCTTTCATTGACGACGATCCATATAAACAAAGACTCCAAATTCATGGGTTACCGGTAGTAGGAGGGACATCAGATATCTCAATGGCTGTTGCCTTACATGAGGTTGAAGTCATCATTATTGCAATTCCTTCTCTATCGAAGAGTGAAATAAAGCGGATTTATGAAGAGTGCTCGAAAACGATGGCGAAGGTTCAGATTATGCCAATGATTGAAGAGATTATGTCAGGCAATGTCTCAGTCACGCAGTTTAGAGATGTAGAGGTTGAGGATTTATTGGGCCGTGAACCAATTCAATTGGATATTAGTAGTATTTCTGAATATGTGGAAGGAAAAACTATTCTAGTTACAGGTGCGGGAGGATCAATTGGTTCTGAAATATGCCGTCAAATATGCAAATTTACTCCAGGTAAACTCCTGTTGCTGGGGCATGGAGAAAACAGCATTTATTTAATCGATATGGAATTAAGAAAACAATATGGTAAATCTATTGAGATAGTTCCGATTATTGCAGATATACAGGATCGAAATCGGATTTTTGATGTGATGGATGAATACAAACCAGATGTTGTTTACCATGCGGCAGCGCATAAACATGTGCCGATGATGGAATATAATCCGAGAGAAGCTGTTAAGAATAATATTCTTGGTACTCGAAATGTCGCAGAAGGTGCAGATACATTTGGTATTGGCACATTTGTGATGATATCCACTGACAAGGCAGTAAATCCTCCTAATGTAATGGGGGCAACGAAGCGCTTTGCTGAAATGATTATTCAGAATTTGGCAAAAGAAAGCAAAACAAGGTTTGTTGCAGTACGTTTTGGGAATGTACTGGGAAGCCGTGGCAGTGTTATTCCATTATTTAAGAAACAGATTCAAGCTGGCGGTCCTATAACGGTTACACATCCTGATATTACGAGATATTTTATGACGATCCCGGAAGCTTCGAGGCTTGTGATCCAGGCCGGTGCTTTGGCTCGTGGGGGAGAAATATTTGTCCTTGATATGGGTGAACCAGTAAAAATCGCTGATTTGGCTAAAAATCTAATCACTCTTTCAGGCTATTCGGTAGATGAAATTGGAATACAGTTCTCTGGCTTAAGGCCTGGTGAGAAGATGTATGAAGAGCTTCTTAATGAGAATGAAGTTCAGAAAGGGCAGGTGTTTCCGAAAATCTTTATTGGGAAGGCCGAGCCGATGGGGAAACGGGAGTTGTATCAAGTAATTGAGACACTTCTTGATAAGGATTTGGTGGAGATGAAGAATACGCTTTTGGAGATTGCTAATACGAAGTTTAGTGAGAAGCAGTCGTTGGTAATTGGTAGTTAAGAATTATTAAGAATAATACTAAGTCTATTCATAGACCACAATTCAGATTGTCAGTTATTGTTTTCAAACAAAGAGGTTACTAGCCAATATTTCAGAAATCTTAAGATTGTAAAATCTTTCTTGACAAGGGTTTTTAAGGTTTTTTTAGTGAGGTTAAGATAGCTTCAATAGAATATAGAGTGAATTTTGGCAAAGAATGAATATTCATAGTGAGTATACCTGATAGGTTTGTAACGCAAGTAAATGCTAGGTTTAGTAAATTTGATAGGAGGGATTCTTGAGATGGGATCGATAAAAGTGAAAGAAAGAATCTTTCTTTCTTCACCTCATATGAGTGATGAAGGTTATGAAAGGAAATATGTTCAAGAAGCCTTTGATACCAATTGGATAGCACCTTTAGGGGAAAATGTGAATCAGTTTGAAAGAGAATTAGCTCAAAAGGTTGGTTCCAAAGCAGCTGCGGCATTATCTTCTGGTACGGCTTGCATCCATTTGGCATTAAAAGCAGCAGGAGTAAAAGAGGGAGATATTGTTTTTTGTCCAACACTTACCTTCTCTGCAACGGCTAATCCGATTATCTATCAGAATGCAAATCCTGTTTTCATTGATAGTGATTTTGAAACTTGGAACATGAGTCCGAAAGCATTAGAAGAAGCTTTTGAAAAGTATCCTGAGGTTAAGGCTGTAATAGTTGTTCATCTTTATGGTCTATCCGCTGATATGGATAAGATTATGGAGATTTGTCATAAACATAATGCAGCTGTTATAGAGGATGCCGCTGAATCATTAGGTACTTATTATAAAGGCAAGCATACTGGGACCTTCGGAGATTATGGCATTTTCTCTTTTAACGGGAACAAGATTATTACTACATCTGGTGGTGGGATGCTTGTATCAGACAATGAGGAACGTATTGCCAAGTCTAGATTCTGGGCTACTCAATCAAGGGATAAAGCAAGACATTATCAACATAGCGAATTAGGATTTAATTATCGTATGAGTAATGTAGTTGCTGGAATTGGTAGAGGACAGCTTAAGGTGTTAGATCAAAGAGTAGAAAAGAAAAGGTATATTTTTGAGTTCTATAAAAGAGAGCTGAGTGAACTTAACGGAGTGGAGTTTATGCCAAATAATGATTGGAACGAACCTAATTTTTGGTTAAGTTCAATACTTCTAAATGGAAATATTGAACCAATTGATATTATGGAGGCCCTAGAAAGAAAAAATATTGAATCAAGACCTGTTTGGAAGCCAATGCATATACAACCGTTCTTTGAAAAGTATGATTTTATTGGAACTGATGTTTCAGAGAAACTTTTTGAGAACGGGATATGTTTGCCTTCTGATACGAAGATGACGGATGAAGACTTGGAAAGAGTCTGCACGGTCATAAAGGAGTTGTGGATGAGATAATGAACCATTATAAAGGAGGCAATTATAGAAGGTTTATAAAAAGACCGATGGATTTCATTCTTTCTTTGATTGCAATTATGGTTTTAAGTCCTGTATTTTTAATGGTTGCAATCCTTATAAGAACGAAACTTGGCAGTCCGGTTCTTTTTAAACAACAAAGACCCGGTCTTAATGAAAAAAATTTTATGATGTATAAATTTAGGACAATGACTGATAAAAAAGATAGAAATGGCAAGGTATTACCTGATAGTGAACGCTTAACTAAATTTGGTAAGTTTTTGAGATCTACATCACTTGATGAGTTACCTGAACTTTTTAACATACTTAAAGGGGACATGTCATTTATAGGACCAAGACCTTTGTTAGCTAGATATTTGCCGTATTATCGTAAAGATGAGAGGTTAAGAAGCAAAGTTCGACCAGGAATTACTGGATTAGCTCAAATAAATGGAAGAAATGCTCTCAATTGGGATGAGCGATTTAAAAAGGATGTTGAATATGTACATAATCTATCTTTCATGCTAGATATCAAAATCTTAATTAATACAATTCTAGTCGTTTTTCAAAGAAAAGATATTTTGGTTGGGTCAGAACATATTATGAAAGATTTAGACGTAGAGAGGAAAGAGGAATTTGACCATGTATTTGGAAACTAGAAAGATAGAGGTCAGGTTAATTAGTGAAGAAGATTTGAATAAAAATAGAGAGTCTTTAATTGACTTATTAGAGGAAAATTTTAAAATAAACTTCCCTTCTATGAGTAATTTAACCAAGGATGCAATAAATACCTTTAATGATATGCTTCGTTTTAAAAAGGATGATTCCGCTGTTCTAATTGGAGCTTTTGAAAATGAAAAAATAATAGGTTTTCTTTGGGCTTACACTAGAGAAATTCTTAGTGATAGAAGGATGCACATCGGACATATAGTTGTGAATTCAGAAGTAAGGTCCGGAGGTATTGGTTCAAGGTTATTAAAATATCTTGAGGAATATTCTATTGGTGTAAATATCAAAAGAATCGACTTAATGACAACATTTGAAAATGAGAAAACATTAAAATTTTATGAAGCAAATGGCTACTCAATTATACGTGTTCAGCTTGAAAAGGAACTAGGTGATTGTAATGATAATTGATAAAATCGCTTTGAAAAAAGAGAATCGAAAAATACAGGAGTATTATTATGACAGTGCTCGGGAAGGGATGTTTGATCTTTTAAATAGTATGAAAAATAACAATCTAATTGAGGTGTTATTTTTACCGGGCTACATTGGTTGGTCTCCTAGAGAAGGTAGTGGAATATTTGATCCAATTAACAAACTAGAAGGTTTATCTGTCCATTATTACAAGATGACACCTGATTTAAATATAGATTTAAAAGACCTTACTAAAAGAATAGAGGACATAGGTACCGATAGGTTTGCCGTATTAGCAGTAAATTACTTTGGATTTATTGATTTACGGATTAAAGAGGTTGCCGATACGGTCAAAAAAGAATCTGGTTGGCTAATTGAAGATAACGCACATGGTTTTTTCACATACCAATTCATAGATGGTAATTATTCAGATGCAACATTCTTTTCACTGCATAAAATGTTCCCATTCAAAAATGGGGGAAGCTTAATAGTAAAAAATAATAGACTTAAATCATTGGAATATAGTGGGAGTAGTCTAGCTGATGTTGAATATAACCCCTGGTATTATGATGTGAAGAATATAGCGGAAGTAAGAAAAGAAAATTACGAAATATTAGACACTATTATTCGTAATAGAGAAGTGAGTGAATACTTTACTCCATTAAAAGAATGCTTAATGAAGGGCAATATTCCTCAAACATATCCAATTGTTATTAAAAAAGGAAATAGAGATAAAATATATGAACTAATGAATAAAGCTGGATATGGCGTTGTTAGTCTATATCACACATTAATTGAACCCCTAAAGAACTCTGAATATCAGAATAGTATAGATCTTTCGAAGTGCATTATGAATTTGCCAGTACATCAAGATGTTAATAAAGATAAATATAAGGATATGATCAAATTGCTTGTTAAATATTGTAAGGAAACAAGTGTATAGTCATATTCGAGAGAGGATGTTTTTTAGAATTTATGCTTTCAATAATTAACATACATGAACAAGAAAAATGGGATAATATTGTAAAAAGTTTTGAATTTTATGATGTGAATTATTTAAGTGATTATGTAAAAGCATTTCAATTAAATGGTGACGGTCTGCCTCTTTTGTTTTATTACAATGATGATAGGACAAGAGCAATAAACGTAGTAATGAAACGTGATATAGCAAAATCAGTTCAATTTAAAAATAAGTTGCCTTTAAACACTTGGTTTGATTTATCCACACCCTATGGTTATGGAGGTTTCTTGTACGAGGGTGAAGATTATTCAACGGTTAACAAAGCATATAATGACTTTTGTACAGAAAATGGATTTGTGAGTGAATTTATTAGATTCCATTTAATCAGAGATTCTCAGTCCTTTTATAACGGTGTAACTCAAACTCCAACAAAGAACATAATTCGCAGTCTTGATATGTCCCTTGATGATATGTTTATGGACTTTGAGCATAAAGTTAGAAAAAGCATTAAGAAAGCTAGAAGAGCTCAATTGGATGTGGAAATAGATACTGATGGATCTAAGTTAAATGATTTTCTTAGTATATACTATGGAACTATGGAACGTGCAAACGCAATGGAAAACTATTATTTCCCTAAAGAGTTTTTTGAAACGCTTAATAAGCTAGAAGATAATTATGTATATATACATGTATTATATGAGGGAAAAATCATCTCTACAGAGCTTGTGTTGTATGGAACTGAAAATTGTTATTCATTTCTAGGTGGAACAGATCGTAACTATTTTCATTTAAGTGCGAATAATTTCTTGAAATATGAAATTATTAAATGGGCAAAAGAAAAAGGCCTTAAGAGATTTATTCTTGGTGGCGGTTATGGGGCTGAAGATGGTATTTTCAAGTATAAAAAAGGCTTTGCACCAAATGGAATCTATGATTTTTATATTGGAAAAAAAGTTTTTAATGAAAAGAAATATAAAGAATTAGTAGAAATGCGTAATCAAGAAGAAGAATTTGATGCTAATGCGACATTTTTTCCGGTATATAGAAGTTAGAGCGAAGGAAAATAGAGAGTCAGGATAGGGTGAAAATTAGTAATGAACGTAATTTTTCTTTCAATTGGTGGTTTAACGGATTTAGGAGAAAATGCTGTTTATCCAGATTTACTAAGATATTTTCGAGATAATGGTCATTCAGTACATGTTGTTTGCCAGCGTGAAAGACGTTCTGGATTAGCCACAGAAATGAAAATAGAACATGGGATAAAAGTACTTCGAGTGCAGACTGGAAATATCACTAAGACAAATATAATAGAAAAGGGTATTTCTACAATACTCATTGGTTCCCAATTTAAGAAGGCAATAGAAAAGTTCTTTAAAGATATAAAATTTGACTTGGTACTGTATTCAACTCCTCCAATAACGATTGCTAACACTGTTTCATACCTAAAAAAACGCGATAATTCTTTTTCTTACCTTATGCTGAAAGATATTTTTCCACAGAATGCTTTGGATATAGGTATGCTTCAAGAAACGGGATGGAAAGGAGTTCTTACTAGATACTTCTTCATGAAAGAAAAGAAACTATATCAAGTTTCAGATTTTATAGGATGTATGTCAGAGGCAAATGTTAAATTTTTATTAAGTAATAATGATTATATAAATAGAAAAAAAGTGGAAGTTTGTCCAAATACTATTAATCCTTTAGATTGTTCTGAAAATATTAACAAGAGTAAGTTGAGGGATAAATTTAAACTTCCGCAAGATAAAATGATATTTGTATATGGTGGCAATTTCGGAAAACCTCAAGATGTTGAATATATTATTAATGTATTAAATAGCAATTCAGGAAATACTAATCTGCATTTCGTAATGTGTGGTTCAGGTACAGATTTTTGTAAAATTAAGGACTATGCTCAGAATGTTAATAAATCTCATGTTACTATTATCGATAGTTTATGTAAGGATGATTATGGAAAACTACTTAATGCATGTGACGTAGGGTTAATTTTTCTTGATCATCGATTTACAATCCCTAATTTTCCATCTAGATTACTTGATTACATGAATCACAGAATGCCTATCTTTGCTGCTACAGATAGAAATACCGATGTACGAGACGTTATTTTAAACGGGGAGTTTGGATGGTGGTGTGAAAGTAATGATGTTAAAGGCTATCAGACCATGATTGATAAAATAACCTCTAATCCAGAATTAGCACAAAAAAAAGGTGAGTTAGCCAGAGAATATCTGGAAAAAAATTTTGATACAAGAATTTCCTATGAGCGGATTATAAATGCCTATGAAAAGAGAGATAAACTGGAGGATTAAAAATGTTCAATGGTAAAACACTACTAATAACTGGTGGTACTGGTTCCTTTGGCAATGCAGTTATGAAAAGATTCTTAAATACTGATATAAAAGAGATTCGTATATTTTCGCGCGATGAGAAAAAACAAGATGATATGAGAAAACTTTATAAAAATAATAAATTAAAATTCTATCTTGGGGATGTTAGAGACCTAGCTAGTGTTAAAAATGCAATGCACGGAGTTGATTATATCTTTCATGCAGCTGCCTTAAAACAAGTTCCTTCATGTGAGTTTTTTCCAATGGAAGCTGTGAAAACTAATGTTGTTGGTACTGAAAATGTGGTGACAGCTGCTATTGATTATGGAGTTAGAAAGGTTATTTGTCTTTCTACAGATAAAGCCGCGTACCCCATAAATGCGATGGGTATTTCTAAAGCAATGATGGAAAAAGTATTTGTTGCAAAATCAAAAACTGTTGATTCAGAGAGAACTCTAATTTGTGGTACTAGATATGGAAACGTTATGGCTTCTCGTGGTTCAGTCATTCCACTATTTATTGAACAAATTAAAAATGGGCAACCATTAACAGTAACGGATCCGGATATGACTAGGTTTCTTATGAATTTAGAGGAGGCAGTTGAACTAGTTGTTTTTGCATTTCAAAATGCTGAAGCAGGAGACATTATGATTCAAAAATCTCCGGCCAGTACAATTGGAGACCTTGCTCAAGCAGTGAAGGAATTGTTTAATGTCGATAATGAAATTAAAGTAATTGGTACTCGTCATGGGGAGAAACGTTTTGAAACTCTCCTTACTAGAGAGGAATACGTAGCAGCAGAGGATTTAGGTGGTTTTTATAGAGTACCGGCCGATCAGAGAGATCTTAATTATGATAAGTATTTTGCAGAAGGGAATCAAAAACTTACTAATGTAGAAGAATATAATTCAAATAACACTCAAATTCTGACTATTGATCAAATTAAAGAAAAATTACTTGAGTTAGAATACGTAAATAAGGAACTAAATGATTGGAATGAGAAAGTTCAAGTAATGAATTAAAGGTGGTATCGATTAATGAAGATTCTTGTGACAGGGGCAAATGGTTTTGTAGGCAAAAATCTTGTTGCCGAATTGAAAAATAGGGGATACAACGAAATTTTTGAATTTACAAGAGAAATGGACCTAGTATTACTAGACAAGTATACAAAAGAGTGTGAATTTGTCTTTCATTTGGCTGGGATTAACAGACCTGACGAGGAAAGTGAATTTATGGAAGGTAACTTTGGATTAACCTCTGCCTTATTAGAGTTCCTCAAGGAAAATGAAAATAAGGCTCCAGTCCTGATTACTTCTTCTATCCAAGCTCAGAAAGATAGCCCTTATGGTAGAAGTAAAAAAGCTGGAGAGGACTCACTATTTGCCTACCAAAAAGATACAGATGTAGATGTTTATGTATACAGATTACCCAACCTATTTGGTAAATGGAGTAAACCGAACTATAACACTGTGGTAGCTACGTTTTGTCACAATATTGCTAGAAACCTAGATGTTCAAATTAACAATCCCGAAGCAGAGCTTCGCTTATGTTATATAGATGATGTTTTAGAAGAGTTTTTGAGAACTCTAGAGGGAAAACCTACTATGCAAGATAAATTCTGCGTTGTACCTGTGGTACATACTGTTAAACTCGGAGAACTTGCTAATCTAATAAAAAGTTTCAACGATAGTAGAACAAACTTAAGTGTTCCTAATATGGAAGATACTTTAACAAAGAAACTTTACAGTACTTATCTAAGTTTCTTACCAGAGAATCAGTTTGCCTATAATCTCAAAATGAATAATGATCACAGGGGTTCCTTTACAGAGTTTATTAGAACGCCTGAAAGAGGCCAGGTTTCGGTAAATGTATCAAAGCCAGGGATCACAAAAGGGAACCATTGGCATCATACGAAAAACGAAAAATTTTTAGTGGTTAGTGGAGAAGGATTAATCCGTTTTAGAAAAGTAGATTCAAGAGAAATTATCGAATATTGGGTAAGTGGAGAGAAACTACAAGTTGTAGATATTCCAACTGGCTATGCCCATTCCATTGTAAATGTTGGAAAAAAAGATTTAGTAACAGTCATGTGGGCAAATGAATGCTTTGATCCAGAAAAGCCAGACACTTACTTCGTGGAGGTATAATGATGAAGAAATTAAAAGTAATGACAGTTGTTGGTACTAGACCAGAAATTATCAGATTGTCAGCTGTTATCAATAAATTAGAAGAATCTAACGCAATAGAACATATACTAGTTCATACAGGACAAAATTATGATTATGAATTAAACGAAGTTTTCTTTAAGGATTTTAATTTAAAGAAACCAGACTTCTTTTTAAATGCAGCTACAGGAACAGCTATAGAAACGATTGGTAATATTTTAATTAAAATTGACCCAATTTTTGAAGAAGTAAAGCCAGATGCTTTCTTAGTTCTAGGAGATACTAATAGCTGTTTAACTGCTATTGCTGCTAAAAGAAGGCATATTCCAATCTTCCATATGGAAGCTGGTAATAGATGTTTTGACCAAAGGGTACCTGAAGAAACAAATCGAAAGATTGTTGATCACACAGCAGATATCAATTTAACTTACAGTGATATTGCAAGGGAATATCTTCTTGATGAAGGCTTTCCATCTGATCGAATTATAAAAACTGGGAGTCCGATGTTTGAAGTGTTAAATTCCAAAAAAACTGATATTGAAAATTCAAATATATTGGATGAGCTTGAACTTGCTGAAGGTGGATATTTTGTAGTATCTGCTCATAGAGAGGAAAATATTAATTCAGAACATAATTTTTTAGACTTGGTAGATAGTTTGAATGCAGTTGCTGAAAAATACGAGATGCCTGTAATAATAAGCACACATCCTAGAACAAGAAATATGATTGAAGATAAAGGAATAGAGTTTAATACTTTAATTAAAACTATAAAGCCTTTAGGGTTTAATGATTATGTTAAACTACAGATAAAGGCAAAAGCTGTACTTAGTGATAGTGGAACTATAAGTGAAGAATCTTCTATTCTTGGGTTTAAAGCGCTAAATATTAGACAAGCTCATGAAAGACCAGAGGCGATGGAGGAATCATCCGTTATGATGGTTGGTCTTAAGAAAGATAGAATATTACAAGGCTTAGCTGTATTAGAGATGCAGAATAATACTACTTTGAGAAAAGTAGGAGATTATAGTATGCCGAATGTTTCTGATAAAGTTTTAAGAATCATTATGTCGTATACAGATTATGTAAATAGGTTAGTTTGGGGGAAATAGTTTGAAAAAAAAAGTGTTGGTAATGACAGGTTATTATGTGCCTGGTGTTAAAGGTGGAGGACCAATACAATCTATAAAAAATTTGGTAGATAACCTTTCTGATAAAATTGATTTTTATATTATAACTTCTGATAGGGATTTAGGGGATGAAAAACCTTATTCGAACATACAAACTGATAGTTGGATACAAGTGGGAAATTCAAAAGTATACTATACAAGAAATTCAGAACTATCTTTAGTTAAAACAAAAAATATTATTAATAGTGTTGATTTTGATTTAATTTATTTAAATAGTTTTTTCTCATATAAATATACTACAGTCCCATTGTTGCTTCGTAAAATTAACAAAATATCTAGAAAGCCAGTAATTATTGCGCCAAGAGGACAATTCTCTTCGGGGGCACTAAGTTTAAAAAGAGCTAAGAAAGAATTTTATATTAAATTTACAAAAGCTTTAAGTCTTTATAAGAATGTTATATGGCATGCGACAGCTAAAACAGAAAAAGAGGATATCCAAAAAATAATCGGTAAGGATAAAAGAATAATAATTGCAAACAATTTAACAGCAAATTATAAACAGATGGAATATGATAAGCCGCTTGAAAAGAAAAAAGGCGAACTCAAAATAGTATTTATTTCAAGGGTTCACCCCAAAAAAAATCTAAAAATGGCCATAGAATTTTTAAAAAATATTAAAGGAAAAGTTGAATTTAGTATATACGGTCCTTTAGAAGATAAATTGTATTGGGCAGAGTGTCAAAAGATAATTAAGGATTTACCAAACAATATTGCGGTTTCTTACAAAGGTATAGTAACCCATACTGATGTTATAAAAACTTTTAAACAAAACCATATATTTTTATTTCCGACCTTAGGGGAAAATTTCGGTCATGTAATATCAGAGGCATTAATCGGCGGATGTCCAATCATTATAAGTGATCAAACGCCATGGAGAAAGCTAGAAAGTACTAAAATTGGGTGGGATATTAATCTCAAAGATGAAGTTGAATTTGTTAATTCTATACAAACATGTGTTAATTTAGATGAAAAAGATTATAGAATAATATCTAAAAATGCTTTCAACTATGGGAAGCAAATGTCAAATAGTGCACATGATGTTCAAGAATCTTTTCGCTTATTTTCATAGGTATCAAAGGGATTAATATACAAATAAAGGATATTTTGTTCTATAGCCCATAGTTTAATGGAGTGTAACTTATGCAAAAAAAACCATCTGTGAATAATTTTAAAAGCAACGCAGTGTGGATATTTTTCGGGAATATAGTTTTTGGGTTCTCACAGTGGTTAATGATATCTACCATGGCAAAATTTGGTGATGTGGAAATGGTCGGAGAATATACCCTCGCTTTAGGTTTAACTGCGCCATTATTTTTATTATTTAATCTTAATTTAAGGTCAATGCAAGCTACAGACCAAAAAAACGGATTAGACTTTACTTATTATTTTTCCTTTAGATTTATAACATCTGGTTTAGCTCTATTAATTGTAATAATTTTGATATTAATATTTGAATATACTATAAATACAACGTTAATAATTTTATTAGTTGCTTTAATTAAAGCTGTAGAATCACAAAGTGATGTGGCATTTGGTTACTTTCAAAAAATTGAACATATGAAATTGATTTCTTTATCTCAAATCCTGAAAGGGTTCCTAAATATATTTTGTATTACTATTATTTTATGGATTACAGATAGTTTAATAATGGCATTGTTTGGGTTGTTGTTGGTCAATTTATTGATTTTAGTAATATTTGATATACAAAATCTTTATAAAAATAATGTTCAGAGGTTAAATGTTAAGGATGTTTTTTTTGTAATAAAGGATAAAAAAACGGCATTAACAATATTAATTATGGGGATACCATTAGGTATTGCAAGTTTTTTAGATTCCCTTAATATAAACAGTCAAAGATTTATTATTGAAGCTAATTTATCTATTGAAGAAGTAGGTTTTTATTCTTCAATAACCTTTATAATGATGTCAGGGCAGACTGTTATTGGTGCATTAGCCCATGCAGCACTGCCTAGTTTAACAAGGCAGTTTATTGAGGATGTAAAAATGTTTATTAAATCTGTTTGGTTATTAATTTTTATTGGGATTTTAATTGGTTGTTCTTTAATTTTATTAGCTTATTTCCTTGGTGAATTTATATTAAGTATATTATATACGAACGAGTTCGCTCAGTATTCAGATATATTTTTTATAATTATGATTGTTGCTAGTATATGGTATCTTACAGGATTTTTAAATGTGGCACTTATGGCAACACGTAAATTTAAATTCCAATTATATGTTTACTTACTATCATTCATTGTAACTTTTGTATGTTCAGTTGTTTTTACTAAAAACTTTGGTCTCACAGGAGCAGCTTTTGGTTTGCTAGCAGGAATGTTAACAAGATTACTTATTGTCTCTTTGATATTATCAAGAATTACTATAGAAAGAAAATTAACGAATTAAAATAACTTTTTCATTAAACTTAAAATTAATATTATGAGGTGATTGATTTATGAAAATTGCAGTAGCAGGAACAGGGTATGTTGGCTTAGTTACTGGTGTCTGTCTTGCAGAAAATAATCATTCGGTTACTTGTGTAGATATAGATGAAAAAAAGGTTGCAATGATGAAAGCTGGGACTTCACCAATATATGAGCCTGGGTTAGAAGAATTAATGAAGAGGAATATGAAACGTTTGGACTTTACAACAGACTTTAAAACTGCCTATAAAGATGCAGATGTGATTTTTATTGGGGTTGGAACTCCTGAAAAACAAGATGGATCAGCTAACCTTTCTTATGTATATAGAGTAGCAGATCAAATTGCTCAAAGCGTTGAGAAAAATTGTATAGTTGTTGTAAAATCAACCGTACCTATTGGCACCAATGAGAGAATAGAAGAAATGATAAAGCGGAATCTAGTAAACAAGGTAAGAATTAATGTTGTTTCAAATCCGGAATTCTTGGCTCAGGGGACAGCTGTGAGAGATACTTTACATGCGTCACGCATAGTAATTGGTGCAGAAGAAGAAGAAGCTAGCCAAGTATTAAAAGAGGTATATAAGGACTTTAGTGCCCCTATAGTGATTACCAATAGAAAAAGTGCAGAAATGATTAAGTATGCCTCTAATGATTTTCTAGCATTGAAGATTTCTTTTATCAATGAAATTGCAAATCTTTGCGAGAGTATCGGAGCTGATATTGAAGATGTTGCACTTGGTATGGGACTTGATAGTCGAATTGGTAATCAGTTCTTAAATGCTGGAATTGGGTACGGTGGCTCTTGTTTTCCAAAGGATACAAAGGCATTGCACTGGTTGGCGAATTTCCATGACACTGAATTAAAGACTGTAAAGGCAGCTATTGATGTGAATGAGAATCAAAAACTTAAGTTGTTTAAAAAGTCTCGTAAATATTATGATAGTTTAAAGGGATTATGTGTGGCTGTTCTAGGTTTAACGTTTAAACCAGGAACAGATGATTTAAGAGATGCCCCTTCTTTGGTGAATATACCGATAATGCTTGAGGAGGGAGCTAATATAAAAGCCTGGGATCCAGTCGGTGTTGATAATTTTAAACGGATATATCAAAGAGAGGTTACCTATTGTAATTCTATAGAAGATACTATTAAAGATGCAGATGTTTGTTTTATCTTTACTGAATGGGATGAAATCAAAGAATTTGATCTCAAAAATTATAACCAGTTAATGAAGAATCCTATAATTTTAGATGGCCGTAATTGCTATGATTTAAGTAGTGTCAAAAATGCAAGGATTTTTTATGATTCAATTGGTAGAGAAACTATTAATAGCATTGAAGTTTCTTTAGTATAATTCAACAGGTATGTTATTGATTATCAATAAGCCTCTAAAACAAATCGTGAAAAACATAGTTTATCATGCCTGTCAATTTCAGTTTATTTCAAAATTTGTAGAATTATTAATATATAAATTATCATCAGTATATTGATGTTAGAATAGAATGGTATAATTCTACAATATTATTTATAGGGGTGGTGGAATTATACTTGTCGGTAGAGTTAGATTTAAAATATGGGGAATCTAAAAGTAAAGTAAAAGTAGAAAAATTACGAGTGATAATTTTTGCAACTTTTTTGTTAGCTTTTTTTACTATACTTCCTTTTTATAAAACATTTGTTGAATTTACTCCATTATATTTAATGAAATATCTTAGCTTTGCTTTTTTTATTATAGTATTAGCTTCGGGAAAGAAAAGGCTTGAATTTGATTCTACTTCCTTTTTTCTGATTTTTCTGATAGTTGTTTTTGGATTAATTAGTTTATTTAATGTCGATATTAATGCAAGTATAACTACATCTATGTATTTATTAATAGGTATTGGCATTGCTGTCTCATCTGAATTAATTTTTAGGGGTTTAAGTAAGGAAGTCTTTAATAAGATTCTTTGGGCGATTTTGATTGCTATCTCAGGCTTAGTTTTGATTCCTTCTCTTGCGCAGTCTCAGTTATCTACTGCTTATTATATTTCAACAGAAGGGCGATATAGATTTACAGGGATATTTAACAATAGTAATGAGTTGGCGAGGTTTTGTTTACTTGGTCTTTTAATTAGCTTAAGGATGCTGAGTATAGTGAAGAAACGAATTGGAATAGTGTTTTTGTGGTTGGTATTAGGTGCTAGCTTATATGTTATTCATATAACAAATTCAAGAACCAGTTTTATGATTGCTATATTAGGTATGGTCGTATATATATTTATAAATATGTATCTAAAGTCACGGAAAACAACCTTGATATTTATTTACTTAATTAGTTTAAGTTTGCTAATAACGCTAATCCCTAGTTTATATAAATATTATTCAGCTTTAGGATTTGGAGGAATTAATCAATTGCTGAGTGGGCGATTAGATTCTTGGAAACCTGTATTTAGCCAGAATTCCATTGATTTATTTTTGGGAGCGGGAACTGTGAGAGAAGGTCTTGCATCGAATGTGGTCCTGGTGAATGGATATATTGAAATAATGCAATATTTAGGTTTGATTGGGTTAACCTGTTGGGCTTTGTTTATTGGAAACATGATAATAAAAAAAATTAGAAGGGTTTATAAAAACCCTTCTAAAAGTAGTATTCAAGGATTAAGTATTATATTTCTTTTCATGTTTTACTACTTTTTTGAGGGTGGATTAGTATCGATAGGAAATCTTGCGAGTATATACTTTTGGTTGGAGTTATCACAAAGAGAAAACTCGCAAAATGAGGTTGTCAGACAACTAATACCAATGGGTAGTATACGGAAGATAAAAATACTTGGTGAAGTTAATTCACAGTAGATAGCTTCTAACTAAATAAAAGCAGAAGAGCTCACATACGGAAGTCCTGTTTTTTATACCTATTAAAGGTGGATAGAATACCCTAAACGAGAGGTTGTAAACTTAGTGAGGAGCGGCGTGCTAAAATGACACGTCAACTGCGAACTATGTACCTTTAAATAAACTGCAATTGGTGAAGTTTCATGAAAGTGGGAAATCTTATAGATATCGCTAATTCTGTGGATTTGGTCATCGATGATTAATCAACAAAAGGAGATATGTCTTACTTATGAAAAGGTTAATTTCCCTTTGGTCCTACATCAATCAACTGTAGTTGGGGCAGTTATTAATGCTATCCTGGCAGAAACAGTTAGAATAATGGCTGATAATAACTTTGAGCCGCCGATCTTCCTGAGTGGAAATATTGATGGAGCAGATCAACATAACCAGCAGTTAGTTGTAAGATATAATGATAGGATCGCCGTGCTGAAATAGTGTTTAAAGCTTACATTATAAGTTTTTATCATAAAAAAGAATGGAACCTTTCTCTATAATAGTGTTATCTATATTATGAAATCCTCCGGTTATTATCGGAGGATTACTTTTTGTTAATTTAATGCATTTATTTGTAAAGTATGTAGTAAATTTATAAACGGACTTATAAATTGTTTTTTATATTCATTTCATTGTATCCCATCCAAAAGAGCTTTAGTCGAAATAACAAGAGGGTGGTCAACTTTTGATGACGATTACACTATACAAAAACAGGTTTCCCTAATGGAAGGAAACCTGTTTTTATCAATTATTTCTTATTTGAATGTGGGTGTGTACATCAAGCTGATCTTCTATTCAAAAACCTCTTATAAAGAGAGTGGATATTGATAAGTCTTTCCATTCTCCGTCCTAACGGTGATAACAACCTCGCTTTGATTCGCCCATATTCCTAGTTTAAAGCTAATGCTCATTCCCCAGTTACTTCTAGGTGAGATATCAGTTTTTATACCGGAATTTTGTAGTGATTCAGCGGAGTGGGAAGTAAACAGCCGATTATTTTCATAAATATCGACCTTCTCGATATATACACTCTCAGAAAATTCCTGATTTATTATGCTGATTGAGAAACTCTTGATTACACCATTAATAGTTGATTTCCCAGATATATAAGGATATACATTTGGACGATCAGAAATGGTAATTGTTTTAGAAGTGCTGATACCATCGACTGTTGCTGTAATGGTTACTGTTCCTTCCAAAATGGTTTCTATCATTCCATCTTCACTAATCGTTGCAATAGATTCATCACTGCTCTGCCAAATGATTTGTTGAATTGTGGCATCCATTGGAGTGACTATAGCTGTTAACTGCTGGGTTTTCCCTGTTTTCATTGTATCTGGAGCGACGATAGAGACACCAGAAACCGGAATTTTTTGAACCGTGATGATTCTTGTAACTACTGCAATATTTCCAGCAGCATCAGAAACTTTATACGTAACAGGGTATTGACCTTCTATTTGAGTATCAACTGAACCATCAGTCGTAATATATGATGTCAGGTCTCCATCATTAATATCGGAAACATTAATGCCGTCTAATAAGTTAAATTCAGTATATAAACCGATTGTTATATCAGAAGCTCCAGAGATGACAGGTTTAATATTATCAACAACAGTAACAATTCTATTATTGGATACAGTATTACCAGATTGGTCGGAAACTGAGTATGTTAATGCATAAGATCCGGCTTTATTGATATTAACCGATCCATTTACACGAATTGAAGATGAAAGATCTCCATCACTGTTATCAGAAGCAGAGATACCAGCTAATGGATCAAATTTTTCGCCAAAAGGTATCGCGATATCTTGAACACCAAGAAGTACAGGATTTACATTATCAATAACTGTTATTTTCCGAGATATTGAAGTAATATTACCGGATTGGTCAGTAACTGAATAAGTTAACATATAGGTTCCAGCTTTTTTAAAATTAACAGAGCCTTCAATTTTAATTTTGGAAGTTAAATTTCCATCGTTATTGTCGGTAGCAGATATTCCTTCTAAAATGTTGATGGTTTCTCCAACATGTAGTTGTATATCTTTTACCCCAGTAATAACAGGCTTAACATTATCGACAACCTTAATGTTGCGAACAATAGTTGTTTTATTTTTCGCTTTATCAGATATAGTATAAGTAATTTTGTAATTACCGGCTTTCTTCACATTGACCGACCCAGTAATTTTAATATTCTTGGTGATATTGCCATCGAGGTTATCTTTCGCAGTCACCCCGGCTAACGGATTAAATGACGAACCAATATTAATCGATTTATTTGTAGCGCCAGATATGGATGGTTTAATCGTATCTTTCTTAACGGTAACCGTGCGTGTAACTGTAGTTTTATTTTTTGCTTTATCAGAAACAGAATAAGTAAGTTTGTAGGTACCAGCTTTTTGAATGTTGACGGTACCAGAAACTTTAATATTCTTAGTGATAATACCATCGACATTATCTTTTGCAGTTACACCATCTAAAGGTCTAAAAGAAGAACCAACATAAATAGTTTTATTAGTAGTGCCAGAGATAGTAGGCTTGCTGCTATCTTTTTTTACGGTAATTGTGCGAGTTATAGTTGTTTGTTCTTTGCTTTATCGGAAACTGTATAGGTGAGCTTATAGGACCCAGCCTTTTTAGTATTGACCGACCCGGAAACTTTAATATTCTTGGTTATAGTACCATCAGCATTATCCTTAGCAGTTACTCCAGTTAGTGGGTTAAAGGAATAACCAATATAGATCGTCTTATTAGTAGCACCGGATAAAGTAGGCTTAGTGGTATCTTTTTTAACGGTAATCGTGCGAGTTGCAGTTGCTTTGTTCTGCGCTTTGTCAGAAACTGAGTAAACAAGTTTATAGGTGCCAACTTTTTTAGTATTGACTGAGCCAGAAACTTTAATATTTTTGGTGATATTGCCATCTACGTTATCTTTGGCCGTGACACCAGATATCGGATTAAAGGAAGGGCCAATATAAATCGTCTTATTAGTAGTCCCCGAAATGGTTGGTTTAACTGTGTCAGCATCTGCTTTAGCTAATACCGGGGTTCCTCCTATTATCATGAATACCAGTAGAATGATAGCAGAGAAAAAAGTGAATTGTTTTTTTATCATGGTACACTTCTCCTAATCTATAAATTAATAAAACCAACCAAATCATACCATTTTACTAGATGAATTGCTATCAAATTTTGGAAAATGTAAGGTGAGAGCCAGACCGTCATATAAGGAGATAGTATGATTCAATGAGGGCTAATCTTATATGGAAGTTAATTTTATATTCATTATGTGAGAGATTGGTGGATATACAAAAGAATGTGTCTTTAGACCCATTCTTTTTACATGTTGTATAGCAGTACCTGTATAATAAGCAGAACCTTTTAGTTACAAATAAATAAAAAGATATCAGCAATATTCGTAACTGATACCCATGTTGTTATTAATCCCTACAATCAACCCAATCGATCCTATTATAATGGTAAGAATTGCTCCAGTAACTATAACAGTTCATACGATGATGATGTGAGAGGTTAGGGGATTAAATCCCCCGTATCCAATTTTATATTCCAAACAACTCATATACCTCTTTACTCCAAATCTGAATTCCTTGTTCATTCGGAGCACTCTTATCCTCTTTCAAATACTCCATCAGTTCGGCTTCGTTCATATAATCAGGCCATTCAGTCCAGTGATCAATATACGTGATGTTATTTTCAGCTGCATATTCCTTTAAGGCATCTACTTGTGTCGGGTAGATGATTGCATTTGGAATAGGGTGAGGCGGCATCAAAATGGCAAAAAGATTTTCATTGATAGACTTCAATTCTTGGATAATAGTTGCAATGTTTTCGTGATTTTCCTCCACTTCTACGACTCCATTATCTGCCAATGTGAAAGCCTCAAGAATCAGAACATCAGGGTTGGCATCCTGATAATCGCTGATTAGCCCTGTTTCTATTAATTCGGTGGATGTACCGTTAAATTCTATATGAGATACCGCAATACCCTCTTCAAATTCTTCTTGTAATTCCTGACTAATTGTTTCCCCTAGGCCGTCATCTTGATCGCCCAATGCTTTGGAACCCGCAATCAAAACATTAGCTTTTTCATGTTTACTGATTCCTTTTTCAAGCGCGCTCTTTAATTCTTGATTTTTAACATTCTTATATAAAGAGCCGGTGCTCTTTTCTGTGTTCATTTCTTTTTTTTCTCCAGTTTGCTTTTTTTTACTCTCCATCGCTACAGTTTCTTCAATTTGATTATTCCAGCTTGTTTGTCCGAAAACTAAAACAACGATGGTGAATAAGGGAAGTAAAAGCGTTGTTATATATTTCATTTTCCATCCTCCGCATTGACAAATTTATTATAGTAATATAATTATTAATATATTATATATTATATATTTTTTTGAATTAAAATGAAAATCCACTATTTTTTCAGAGTTTAATCAGTGTTTTTGTGAACTTCCAGAAAAAGTAAAGGAGTTCAAAAAGATATTGTAGTATAATATATATTATTATTTTAATCGGAGGACGAAATGGAAGAAACTATCAGCTTGAAGGATTTGTTTGCAACCTTAAAAAAACGTGCATGGTTCATTACTATGATTACTGTTTTGGCCATTTTGATAAGCGGAGTAACAAGCTTTTTTATTTTGACTCCAATCTATCAATCTTCTACACAGCTGCTTGTTAATCAGGCAAAGAGTGAAGAAGCATTATATAACCAAAACATGGTTCAAACGAATCTGCAATTCATCGAAACATACAATGTCATTATGAAGAGCCCAGCCATATTGGATAAGGTAATTGAGGAACTAGATTTGGACCTATCGGCAGATGAATTAACCGATAAAATCACAGTAGCAAGTGAACAGAACTCTCAGGTAGTAAACGTATCAGTTACAGATGAGAATCCACACATGGCTGCCAAAATAGCCAATACGACAGCAGAAGTTTTTAAAGAAGAAATCGTTGAAATCATGAATGTGGATAATGTCAGCATCCTTGCGAAAGCAACGGTTTCAGATAATGATTCACCAATTAAACCTCAACCGTTACTTTATATTGCGGTTGCGATGGTAGTAGGTTTGATGGTCGGTGTTGGATTAGCATTCTTAATGGAGCATTTGGACCATACAATCAAAACGGAGCAGGATATCGAGAGAATCCTTGATTTACCGGTTATTGGTGTGATTGGTGTGATTGAAGCGGATAATACACAAATGGAAGCGAGAACAAGAACGAAGCGATCAGGAAGAGGTTGGCAGCATGGCGCGTAATAAGGGAAAACAAACTGGAAATCGAAATCAACGAAAACTAATCACCATGTGGGATGCAAAATCACCGATCTCAGAGCAGTATCGTACGCTTCGCACGAACATACAGTTTTCCTCGGTTGATGAAGAGATTCAAACTATGTTAGTAACGTCTTCTGGACCGGCAGAAGGAAAGTCGACCACTGCAGCTAATATAGCGGTTGTATTTGCTCAACAGGGAAAACGTACATTATTTATTGATGCGGATTTGCGTAAGCCATCCTCACACTACACGTTTTCTGTTACAAACACTTTTGGGCTAACGAGTGTTTTAACGAAACATTCGAATTTAGAAGAAGCTGTTAATATTGTTGAACCGCTTGGATTGCATGTGTTAACGAGTGGACCAATACCTCCAAATCCAGCTGAGTTATTGTCATCAAAAGCAATGAAAGAGCTGATTAACGAGGCAAAGAATGACTATGATTTGATTATCATTGATACTCCGCCTGTAACGGCTGTAACGGATGCGCAGATTATCTCAAGTCTTTGCCAAGGTATTGTGTTGGTAGTCAGCAGCGGAAAAACTCAAATTGAGGATGCAATTAAAACAAAGGAACTACTGACCAAAACTGGTACTAAAATTCTAGGTGTTGTACTTAATAACAAACAAATGAAGGATAACACCTATTATTATTACGGTAATCATTAGAGTATTTTAATAGACTTTATTTTCGGATAGAAGCGTAGCTAGGTTACGACATTATTATACAAATAAGGGGTTGCACAAGAATGATTGATATACACAGTCATATATTACCGAATCTTGATGATGGGGCTAAAAGTTTAGAAGAATCGCTAAATATGGCCAGACTAGCCGTTAGTAACGGCATAGAGACCATTGTTGCAACCCCTCATCATAAAAATGGAAAATATGAAAATGAAAAAGATTCTATTCTATCATTAGTTAAACGGCTAAACGAGGAATTGAAAAAGAATCAAATTCCTTTAACGGTTTTACCAGGGCAAGAGGTACGAGTTTATGGTGAACTGCTTGAAGATATGGAGCGGGGATCCATACAAACCGTGAACGATACATCCTATTTATTAATAGAATTTCCCTCAAATTATGTTCCGCGATATGCCAACACTTTATTTTTTGATTTACTCCAACGCGGAATAAATCCTATTTTGGTTCATCCTGAACGGAATACAGCTATTGTTGATAATCCGAACTTACTATACGACTTTGTACAAAAGGGTGTAAGTGCGCAAATCACGAGCGGCAGTATTGTGGGTAAATTCGGAAAGAAAATTAAAAAAATATCTTTGGATCTGATTGAAGCAAATCTTATTCATTTTGTAGCATCTGATGCACATAATGTTTCATCCAGGCAGTTTTGGATGAACGAAGCGTTGGATGAATTGGAGAAACGCTTCGGGGTGGACCAAATTTATTATTTTGAAGAAAATGCAGAGTTGCTTATTAACGGGCAGACGATTATGAGAGAAATGCCACAGCCAATCAGACAGCGTAAGTTTTTTGGACTATTTTAATGACGAATCTTGAAGGTGTTGCCTCCTATCTTTTATCAAAGGAGGCACTTGGCTAGGTTGTGGGTTAAGAGAAGATTCTTACTATACGACTCATTAATAGGCTGCTGTGATGTTGGGTTAGTCGCCCAATTTTAATGATATGAATAATTAATAGACTGAGTATTATACACTGGGTGTTTGAGAGAATATAAAATACTTAACCTTATTACTCCTATTTAAAATTACTAAACACCTTTATCGTTAAGGTCTGTTTTTGTTTAAGTTAAAAATGAAAGAATTTATACCTACAAATAAATATCATATTTTTGCCTTTAGGAGGAGGAATATTCTTGAAAAAAGTAAGAAAAGCAATTATACCAGCTGCCGGTCTGGGAACACGATTCCTACCGGCGACAAAAGCGATGCCGAAGGAAATGTTACCTATTGTTGATAAACCAACAATTCAATATATTGTGGAAGAAGCGATTGAATCCGGGATTGAGGATATCATTATCGTAACCGGTAAAGGAAAGAGATCCATCGAGGATCATTTCGATCATGCGTATGATTTAGAGAATAACTTGTTGGAAAAGGGCAAGCTAGATCTTCTCGAAAAAGTGCAGGCTCCTTCCAAGGTCGATATCCATTATATTCGCCAAAAAGAACCTAAAGGATTGGGGCATGCTGTTTGGTGTGCGCGCAATTTTATTGGAAATGAACCATTTGCTGTTCTATTAGGGGATGACATTGTTCAAAGTGATAATCCTTGCTTGCGTCAACTCGTTAATGAATATGAAAAAACCTTATCTTCTATTATTGGTGTGCAAACAGTAGGTGACAATGAAACGCATCGTTATGGAATCATTGACCCTGCAAAACAAGAAGGAAGAAGATATCAAGTGAGTAACTTTGTAGAGAAACCATCTCCTGGAACGGCTCCTTCTAACTTAGCTATCATGGGACGTTATGTGCTAACACCGGAAATCTTTATGTTCCTTGAAAAGCAACAAACCGGTGCTGGTGGAGAAATTCAGTTGACAGATGCTATTCAAAAATTAAATGAAATCCAAAGAGTTTTTGCGTATGACTTTGAAGGCACACGTTATGATGTTGGGGAAAAGTTTGGATTTGTGAAAACTACAATTGAATATGCATTACAGCACAAAGACCTCCGCGATGATATGTGGGATTACTTGAAACAGTTGGTTACTGGTTTTGAAACTGAAAAATCAATGGTTGAGTAAAGGCGGGGTCAGGAGTGTCTAGTCAAGTTAATCAGGATACTACTTTATGTAGAGACCAAGATGGATTGATTTGCTTAAATGAAAGTAGTTCTTACTTGTATACTAAACGTTTAATAGATATCGTTGGCTCGTTGTGCGGAATTATTCTATTAGGTTTGTTATTTATTATCGTTGCTATCTTAATTAAAGCAGAGGATCCGAAAGGTCCAGTATTCTTTGTCCAAAAAAGAGTAGGCTTGAACGGAAAAGTATTTAAAATGTACAAATTTCGATCAATGGTTATTGATGCAGAAGATAAATTAAAACATCTTCTTAAATATAATGAAGTCTCTGGTGCAATGTTTAAAATGAAAGATGACCCTCGTATAACAAAAATAGGTAAGTTCATTCGAAAGACAAGTATTGATGAACTTCCCCAATTATTTAATGTTTTAAAAGGGGAAATGAGTTTAGTAGGCCCAAGGCCACCTCTGCCGAGAGAGGTTGAACAGTACTCTAATTATGATAAGCAACGATTGATGGTTAAACCAGGATGTACAGGTCTATGGCAGGTTACTGCGCGCAATAGTGTAGGTTTTAAGGAAATGGTTGAATTGGATTTAGAATATATACGAAAAAGGGCATTTTGGTTTGACATTAGAATAATGATTAAAACCATTTTTGTATTATTTGGTTCTAAAGACGCATATTAAATTGCATTTAAGTTTTTTAAAACAAGTTATGTAGGGAAAGTGTTGAGAGATGAAGATATGTTTTGCAGCCTCTTCTGGTGGTCACTTTGAACAATTAATGATGCTATTTGATTTAATGACATCACATAGCAGCTTTATAATAACTGAAAAAACTAACTATGATACAAATACCAAAGGTATAAAAAAATATGAGTTATCGCAAATCAATAGAAAAGAGATGTTCTTCATATTAAAATTTATTGTTATATTTTTTAAATCTCTTAAAATTTTTTTTGAAGAAAAGCCAGATGTGATTATATCTACTGGGGCTCTGTCCACTGTACCTATATTATTGATAGGTAAAATTTTTAAAAAAAAGATAATTTTTATTGAGTCCTTTTCAAAAATAAACTCGCCAACAATTACTGGTAGGATTATGTATAAAATTGCTGATTTATTTATAATTCAGTGGGAAGAGCTAAGAAAATTTTATCCTAAAGCAGTTTATGGAGGTGGGATATATTGATTTTTGTTACATTAGGATCCCAGAAATTTCAATTTAATAGACTGCTGGTTGAAATAGACAAACTAATTGCTGATGGAATTATCAAGGAACAGGTATTTGCTCAAACAGGTTATAGTGACTATAAACCTTTAAATTATCAATATAAAAATTTCTTGAATCAAGAGGAATTTAATAAATATCTGGAGACATGCGACAAGGTAATAACGCATGGTGGTACAGGGGCAATTGTCGGAGCGCTTAAAAAGGAGAAAAAAATAGTTGCTGTTCCAAGACTTAAAATATTTGAAGAGCATGTTGATGATCATCAAGTTGAAATTATTACAGAATTTTGTAAATCAGGTTTTATAATGTCCATTATCGAAGATAAATCTTTAGGTGAATGTTTAGTTGAATTGGAAGATTTTCGAGTGAAAAAGTATATATCCAATACTAATAATATAGTAAACATGATCAATAGCTTTATAAATAAATAGTATTATTTTAAAAAATAGGAATTTTGATTTGTAATACCGTTATTTACTCAATATATATTTTGTTATTACAAAGGAGTTTACTATGCAAGAAAAAAGCGTCAAGGTCTTGGTTGTAGCTACAACTACATTAGGATTCAACGGTATTACTAATGTAATACTAAATTATTATGAACATATAGATAGGCATAAAGTACATTTCGACGTTGTATTAACTAGAGGTGCAATGGATTGGGTGGTTAATAAGATAAAATCTTATGGTGGAGATATTTACGAGATGCCATGTAGAGATAAAAAGCCTCTAACATATATTAGAAAGCTAAAAAAACTAATATTGGATAATAATTACAGTGTTGTACATGTTCATGGGAATTCAGGTACTATGGCTATTGATATATATGCAGCGAAAATTGCAAAGACAAAAGTTAGAATTGCACATTCTCATAATACTACAGGTAATTATAAAATTGTTCATAAATTATTAAAACCGTTATTAAACAGTAACCGGACACATGCTCTTGCTTGTTCTGATCTAGCGGGTAAATGGGCATTTAATAATAATTTCGAAGTGATAAAAAACGGAATTGATACAACTCGATTTATATATAATCAGGAAATCAGAGATAGATATAGAAAGAACCTCGATTTAGAAAATTGTTTTGTAATTGGTCACATTGGTCACATGTCTTATCAAAAAAACCATGAGTTTTTGATTGACATTTTTTTTAGAGTGTATAAGAACAATAAAAATGCAAGACTTCTCTTAATAGGTGATGGGAAAAACAGAGAAATGATAGAAAGCCAAATAAATGATCTTTCTTTATCAGAAGCTGTTATCATGTTGGGGAAAAGAGATGATGTAAGTAGTCTTCTCCAGGCAATGGATGTATTTTTACTCCCTTCACGCCATGAAGGTTTAGGTATTGTTAATATTGAAGCTCAAGCCACAGGTTTAAAGTGTGTTGTTGCAGATACTATTCCTCAGGAAGCAAAAGTAAGTGAGAATATTCATTTTCTTTCTTTAAATAGTCCTATAGAAGATTGGACGGATTTAATATTAAGCTTTGAGGAAGGATATGTTAGAAAGAATTCTTCTCAGCTTATTATTGATAATGGATATGATATTAGACAAGTAGTAAGAAGGCTTGAGAGTATCTATTCACATTAGAGAAAAAAATGATGTATTCATATAATTAAGTAGGAGACATTGTATGGGGGGAGTTTAAATGATCTCTGTAATTATTCCAACATATAACAGGGCAAATGTCATTTCAAGATCAATTAAAAGTGTACTGGAACAAACATATAGGGATATTGAATTAATTATAATCGATGATAATTCATCAGATAATACCGATCAAGTGATTTCTAGGTTTAATGATAGCAGAATCAAGTATATAAAACTAGATAATAATAAAGGAGCATGCTTTGCTAGAAACTATGGAGTGGAAATATCAAAAGGTGAGTATATTGCATTTCAGGATAGTGATGATTACTGGCTCCCTATGAAGCTAGAGAAGCAAATCAAATTTCTTCAAGAGAATAATTATGATTTAGTATCTTGCCAAATACGAATAAATAAAGGAAATGAATATAGAATCTTTCCAAGAGTGGAACTTATTAATGATGACAATATATATATTCAAAATTATGTAAGTACCCAAACAATTCTATGTAAAAGAGAATGCTTTAACAGATATAAATTTGACGAAAATTTACCTAGATTTCAAGATTGGGATTTTATCTTAGGGATTATTAAAGAGTTTAAAGTAGGAGTAGTTACTGAGCCTTTAGTGGATGTTTTTTTACAAGAAAACAGTATTAGTAAAGATCCAAAAAAAGCAATACTTGCTCTTGAAGAATTCATACAAAAACATGCCATTAACAACAAAGTAAAAGCACACTATTTTAGACTTTTAGGTGTGTATAAGCTACAAGATAATCAACCTTATAGTAGTGATATTAGAAAATCATTTTTCAAATATCCTTTTAATAAAAAAATAATACTAGATTTAATATTGAGCCATTTAAACTTGAAAAAGCTACATTATCATATATACAAAAAAATGGGAAGGTTTAGTTAGGCGGTAACTTAAAGGTTTATTACACTCAAGATTAATAAACACCTAAAATACTTTAGATTATGGGGTTAAAATAATGTCAATCTCAACCTTTACACGTGCATATGAGCATCTTAGTCTTCAAGTATCATAATTGAATATTAAGGTTGAGAGTAAAGCATAAAACTTATTTAACCCCATTTATCTAAAGCAAAATAACGTATTTAAATATAGGTGAGAAAATGGACATATCTGTTAGGAAAGAAAATTCTATTACAAAGCTAATAATACTGATGATATTAGCAATATTTTGTTTGCCAGGTGAACTTAGAACAGGTATCTTTGGGCATAGTTTGGGAATTATCAACTATATAGCGATATTTCTTCTGTTATACCTACTGTTATATAATCTTCAGAATATTAATTATAAGTATATTATATTTGTATATATTACAATCTTATATTATTTGCTCAGTTCTTTGTTATATGAAAATAAGCTAACTACTATAATAACAGTAGTATGTAGTCATCTAATCCCATTGTTACTTATTGGTGTGAAAATACCGCCTGATAGTTTAAAGAAAGTATTTACCGCATTATTAAAAACCTTAAATACTATAATGATAACTATTACAATTATCGGGATGATTGAATTTGTAACGAATATAGACATATTTGTTCATATAGCAAAATTTATGACTGCTAGATTTCAAGAACTACTAATGAACCAGCAAAGTAGATCAGGCTATAGACTATATTCTTTTATGGGTCACCCTTTGTTTAATACCCAACTATATTTAATGTTTTTTACCTTAAACATGATTTACAATAATTATTTTCAAAAATTGTTATCCGAGAAGATAGTCGTTTTAATCGCATTAATAGGAATTGCTATGACAGCAAGTAAAACAGGCTTTTTACTTATTTTTATTGCAATTATTTTTTTGCTATATAAAAAATCAAGTTTAAAGTACTTAGTCTCTATATTTGTTCTTTTTACTATTATTGCGATCTTAGTAACATGTACAGATCTCTTTGCAAATACATTAAGTCGTTTTGCTGAAGGAAGTTTGACTACTGGAAGAGCTGAAAAGTGGGAAGAAGTAAGTTCATTGAATTACTTTCCTATAAAATTTTTCATTGGATACGGGCACGGATTTACTTTTGTTTATAATAATTATATAGATTGGGCCTCTGCTGCATTTGAATATCCATTCAGGATGTTTTCACTGGAATTAGGGGTTTTCTTAACAATATTTATATATATAAGTATTGGTGTATATCCTATGCTTAAACTAATTCAAAGAAGACAATTTTACCTTTTGATGGCTTATTTAATAGTTTTTGTAGATGTAAATACCTATAATGGTCTATCACTAACAGGTGATTATATGCTTGTATTTACATTGTATATTTTTATTATATTAAATGTATCAAATCTACTAATTACGAAGGGATTTAAGTAATGAAAATAGCTTTTTTGTGTCAAAGTATTTTCAGTGACGGTGGTGTACAAAGGGTTGTTACTAACATAAGCAATATGTTATCTGAAGAACATGAAATAGATATAATATGTACAAATGTAAATATAAAAGTAGACAAAAAAAAGTATGGGCTTCTAGAAAATATTAAGGTAATATACGAACCGATTGAGCAAAGAGATAAACTGTCTTTAACTTGTTTAAAAGCTTTTAGGGCTCTTAATCTTTATACTAATATTTTTAACAATAAGTTTTTATATAAATTATTGGCCAGCATTTATTACCCTGCTAAACAAAGAAAAAAACTAGTTGATCTAGTTAATAAGAATAAATACGATGTCATTATTGGATGTGAAGGATACTATTCTATTTTATTAGGGATAGTACAAAGAGATATTAGTACAAAGACTGTTACATGGCAACATAGCTCATATGATGCCTATTTTAATACTAAATTTAAATATAATTGGAATAGAGAATATTTATATAAGAAATATTTAAATCAAGTAGATAAGAACATTGTTTTAACAAACCTTGACAAGCAGAAATATATATCTAAATTTGGAATTAAATCAGAGGTACTATATAACCCTTTAAGCTTTGAAGTTAAGAAAAAAGCGGATTTATGTTCAAATGTAATTATTTCTGCAGGAAGATTAACACAGGCTAAAGGATTTGATAATTTAATAAAAGCCTTTGATCTAGCTAACCAAAAAAGTATTGATAATTGGGAGCTATGGATCTATGGAGACGGAGAAGAAAAAGATAGATTAAAAAAAATTATAAATGAACGAGGTTTAAGGAATTATGTTAGCATTAAACCTTTTACCAATGAGATATCAGAAAAACTTAGAGAAGCTTCGATCTATGCAATGTCCTCAAGGTGGGAGGGTTTTGGGTTAGTAGTAATAGAGGCAATGGAATCTGGACTCCCAATTGTTTCTTTTGATGTTAGTGGTCCCAAGGAGATATTAGACGGTTATAATTGTGCTATCTTAGTAAAACAAAATGACATTAGTAGCTATGCAGATGCATTAGTTGAGTTAATGAATGATTATAACAAAAGGAAAAAACTTGTAGAAAATGGCCTGGAACGTGTAAAGGATTTTCATAAGAGTAATATATTAATATCATGGAACAATTTATTGAAAGATCTAGTTCAATAAGGTATAAACCCGAAATAAAAATAATAGAGGTGAAATAGATTAGATTTAAATCTATTTAAATATGAAAAAATTTATAAATAGTTTTTTGCTTTTCTCAATGGGACCCGTAATCGGTGCAATTATATCTATTGTAACGATACCTTTAACAACGTATTTTATTTCTCCTGAGGAATTTGGTAAATCTAGTATGTTTACTTTATTTCTTGGCTTAATAGTTACTGTATTATATTTAGGAATTGATCAAGCTTATACCAGAGAATTTCATGAATCAAATAATAGAATAAATTTACTAAAAAACGCCATGCTATTACCATTGTTAATATCAGTGTTTTTATTTATCATAATTATTTTCAACTTGAATTTTGTCTCAAATGTATTATTTGGATCACCAGAATATAAGTTTGCTGCTTTGTTATTTGGGGTTACAATAATTTTTATGGTATTAGAAAGATTTATTATGCTTTCTATTAGAATGGAAGAAAAGGCTTTAGAGTATTCAATCTTAAATATTATATTGAAATTAAATATATTAATATTAACTCTATTTTTTGTTTTCTTTATAAGGAGAGATTTCCTGACAGTTGTATATTCAACAGTTTTTGGGCAAATATTAGCAGATATGTACTTGATTATTCGGTACCGGGTATATTTAGATTTTAGAAAATTTAAGTTTGATAAATCATTAGTTATAAAATTGGTGAAATTTGGTGCTCCGCTGATAATTGCTGCATCCTTTACCCGTTTATTAAACTCTATGGACAGAATTGCTTTAAGAACATGGAGTGATTTCTATGAAATTGGAATTTTTACTGCTGCATTAAAAGTATCAGCAACCCTTACTATTATTCAAACTAGCTTTACAGCCTTTTGGACACCAATCGCGCTCCGTTGGCATAAAGAGAAAAAGAATCCTAAGAACTTCGAGTTAGTAAGTAACTCTATTTTGTTATTACTATCTTTTTTATTCTGTTTAATATTAATTTTCAAGGATTATATTGTACTTATTTTGTTAGGAAGTAAGTATATGGATGCAACGACCATAATTGGATTATTATGCCTTTACCCTATTATGTATACTTTAAGCGAAACCACAACATTAGGAATAATATTTTCAAGAAAAACTCATTATAATATATGGGTAAGTATACTCTCGATAATACCTAATATATTATTGAACATTGTGCTAGTTCCCTATTTTGGAGCCGTAGGTGCAGCTATTGCAACAGGATTTTCTTATATAGTTTTTTTCGTGTGTCGTAGTTATTTTTCGAGTAAAAATTGGGTTGGTTTTTCTGTTAAACCACATATTATTATAACTGCTATATTATTTATGGCTGCAATAATAAATGCTCAAAATTATAATTACTCTACCTATATTAATCTTGCTTTTTTAGTTTTGATTATTATTATCCAAATACCTACTATAAAAAAATTAATTTCTTTTAAAAAAGATAATGATTATGATTTTAAGTAACTAACAAAAAATGGTTGGGAATTCAATTAATTAGATTTAAAGTCTTTAGGACTAAACTGGAGGCAAACGTGAGCAATTTTTTACATTATATATATAAGTATATAGCGACGCACTTACCTAACTCTAGATCTAAATTTTTTGGTAAGACAAGCAAGAAAATCAGGGAGATATTATTCAACAAAATTACAGGAAATCAAGGGAAAAACCTGAACATTCAAAGACATGCATCTTTTTCAAAAAAAGTAATCCTTGGGGATAACTCAGGGATAGGTACAGGTTGTGTAATAGAAGGTCCTACAATTATAGGGGAGAATGTTATGATGGGTCCTGATGTATTAATATATACTGTTAACCATGAAACATCGAATATTAGTATACCGATGATAAAACAAGGGATGACAGATCCCGAAAAAGTTAGTATTGGAAATGATGTTTGGATTGGTGCCAGAGCTATAATTCTTCCTGGTGTGTCAATAGGTGATGGGGCTGTAATTGCAGCAGGCGCAGTAGTTACAAAAGATATAGCTCCTTATTCTGTAGTAGGTGGAGTACCAGCAAAATTAATTAAAATGAGAAAGTAGTAATATCAATTCTTTTCTAAGGATTGTTTAATCTTCTATCTAAAAATAAATTATTATAGTAATATTATGAATATTAAGATTTTTGGTATTTAGGGTTAATATTTATTATTCAGTCGTTCTCTAGCATAATTCAACGAGGATACTCATTAGTAAAAATAATTTGTGTACATTAAATATAATTTAATAATCATACAAAGTATATAAAATTATCGGAGGGTTAAAAAATGAAAATTGCTGTAGCTGGAACTGGTTATGTTGGTTTAGTAACAGGAGTATGTCTTGCTGAGTATGGCCATTCTGTTACATGTGTAGATATAGATGAAAATAAAGTGGCTATTATGAAAGCAGGCATTTCTCCAATTTATGAACCTGGCTTAGAGGAATTAATGAAGAAAAACACAGATAAGTTAATTTATACAACTGACTATCATGCAGCATATAAAGATGCTGATGTAATTTTTATCGGTGTAGGTACTCCGGAAAAAGCTGATGGATCCGCCAATTTAGCTTATGTTTATGAAGTAGCTGAGCAGATTGCTCGGAGTATAGAAAAAGACTGTGTAGTTGTTGTGAAATCCACTGTACCTATTGGGACGAACGATAAGGTTGAGGAAATGATTAAACGCAATTTAGTTCATGACGTCAATGTTTATATTGCTTCTAACCCAGAGTTTTTAGCGCAAGGGACAGCAGTTCGTGATACTTTACAAGCTTCTAGAGTTGTAATTGGTGCTGAAGAAGATTACGCAGCGGAGGTTTTAAAAGAGGTTTATAAAGGGTTTAATGCACCTATCGTTGTGACAAATCGTAAGAGCGCAGAGATGATTAAATACGCTTCCAATGATTTTCTGGCACTAAAAATCTCATTTATTAATGAGATTGCGAACTTATGCGAAACCATTGGAGCAGATATTGAAGATGTTGCGCTTGGTATGGGCCTTGATGGTCGTATAGGAAATCGTTTCTTAAATGCTGGGATTGGCTATGGTGGTTCCTGTTTCCCTAAAGATACAAAGGCATTACATTGGATAGCAAGTTTCCATGATACTGAGTTGAAAACAGTTAAGGCTGCGATTGATGTCAATGAGAATCAAAAACTTAAGTTATTTAAGAAATCACGTAAGTATTATAATAATCTACAAGGGTTAAATGTTGCGGTGTTAGGGTTAACGTTTAAGCCTGGAACGGATGATTTAAGAGAAGCACCTTCATTAGTAAGTATTCCATTGATACTTGAGGATGGAGCAAAAGTAAAAGCGTGGGATCCAGTTGGTGTTGATAACTATAAGAAGATATATCCTAATGAAATTACGTATTGCAACTCAATAGAAGAAACTCTTAAAGATGCAGACATTTGTTTTATCTTTACTGAATGGGATGAAGTTAAAGATTTTGATTTAGCGAAGTATAGCCAGTTAATGAAGAACCCAATTATCCTTGATGGTCGTAACTGTTATGCTTTGACGTCTGCTAAAAAAGCGAATGTACTTTATGAATCTATTGGTAGAGAAACTGTAAATAATTTAGAAGCTGCACTTGTTTAATCTTAAAGCAGACTTGATTTTATTTAAAATCAAGTCTGCTTTTTTTATATGTAAATAAACCTGTAATTAATGTCTAACTATGAAAATTAAACTATAACAGGATACTTAATGAAGTTCCCCATACCAATCCAACTAAGAAATTTCCTTGTTCCTTCAAATGCACAACCTATTTGAGTTCAATTGTAATTTATACAATGTTCTGTGTGCTATAAAAAAGTAAGGTGAAGGGTGACAGGAATTTAGATTCAAAAATATAATAAAGGAAATTATAATGAAATTACTTAACATTCATCACATCGCCATTATTTGTTCAGATTATGAGAAATCAAAGAAATTTTATGTGGATGTACTTGGCTTTAAGCCTATCCGTGAGGTTTACCGAGAAGAAAGAGATTCCTATAAGTTAGATTTAGAGATAAATGGAACATACCAAATTGAATTGTTTTCCTTTCCGAATCCACCTTTACGTCCAAGTTACCCAGAAGAAACTGGATTAAGGTATCTGGCATTTGCTGTAGAAAATATTGAAGAAGCAGTAACATACTTGCGTCAACATACTGTATCAGTTGAAGACATTCGAGTCGATTCTTTTACTGCTAAAAAGTTTACGTTCTTTGCTGATCCGTATGGGTTACCAATAGAGATTTATGAGGATTAACGTAGAAGTATATAATCATTTCGTCTATTCCGTAAATAAGGGAACGTCTGTTAGATGATTTAGCATCAGCACATTATTATTATATTTTCTTAATAAATAAAGAGTGTTTCAAAAAGTGGAGAAAACGTTAACGATTTCTCCACTTTTCTACTATAAAATGCCTCAAAAATCCTCCCCAACACTAGTACTACTAAAAATAAATTCACGATATCTTCTAAGAAGGAACCTCGAATTTTAAACTAGGATATTGAAGAAGATATAAAAACTTTTCAAATTCCATCTTTTATTCAAAATATTTTTGACATTTCGGTGTTTTTATGTAAGGTATTTTAGCCATTCATTTTAAGATATGTGTATGAAAAATTGCTACGTAGATAGAACCCTCTTCCTGCATCAAAAGATAAGATGAATGAACATAAAAAAGAATGGAACCCATAGTTCCACTCTTTTTTACATATTGTATAGCAGCACTTGTAATCCTAAAATGATTCCGATAGCTACTACAATTAAGCCTGCATAGGTTGCAGTCTTTTTAAGTTTTCTTTTTCTGTACATTTCCTCAGGAGTTTGATAGTAATTCAATTTCGTGCCTCCTCGTTTTGGTAACTGGCTGACTTAGCTAGCATGAGACGAGCTTTAGTCCCTTTAGTTTTGCGTCACTAGTTTTCGCTAGCTTTGCTTTTTCGACGTTTAATATAATGGTACAAAATGTATTAAATATAAAACAGGGACTAAAGTCACATTTTGTCAAAAAGTAGGAAAAAATATTTATCTCTAAGTATTAGAACAATTTAAAAGATACCAATATGTTAAAGTAACTGTCAATGCTGTTTTGTATATGGATAATTTTACATCCTAATTATATAATCCGCTTTTCTATTTACTTATAACAGTTAAATCTAACTAGTTTTGCTGTAATACATTATCCTTCTAATCCCCCAGTAAAAAGCAATCGCTAACAATCTAAGTGAAGGAGAAGGTTCCAGATTATATTTAGCTTATTTCTCTCAAAGGGAATTTGGTGGTTGGGCTGAATAGCGGGAATCATTACTATTAAATACTGTTAACATCTTGCTTTCCCAGAAAAACTAAATTTGAGCGGGCTGTTTATTTACTTTTGGAGGAATAGAATGGAAGTTGGGGAATTAGATATATAGAGTGAATGATTATACTGATGATAAAGGGGATTCGTATGAAAAAAATCAAGAAAGCAATCATACCTGCAGCAGGGCTTGGCACAAGATTTTTACCAGCAACAAAGGCCATGCCGAAGGAAATGCTTCCGATTGTAAATAAACCGACCATTCAATACATAGTCGAAGAAGCCGTTGCATCTGGCATTGAAGACATTATCATTGTGACAGGTAAGGGGAAGAGAGCCATTGAGGATCATTTTGATCATGCTGTTGAACTAGAACATAATCTGAGGGAAAAGCGCAAATTTGAATTGTTGGAGGAGGTTCAAAGACCTTCTGAGCTTGCGAATATTCATTATATCCGCCAAAAGGAACCAAAAGGTCTCGGCCACGCCATCTTTTGTGCGCGTAATTTTATCGGGGATGAGCCATTCGCTGTTTTGCTTGGTGATGATATCGTCATCCATGATAAGCCGTGCTTACAGCAATTGATTGAACAGTATAAGGTACTTGATTCATCAGTTATTGGCATTAAAGCTGTACCTGAAAATGAAACCGACCGGTATGGGATTATCGATCCTATTCATATGGATGGGCGTTGCCATCTGGTAGGCAGCTTTGTGGAAAAGCCGGTGAGAGGAACAGCACCTTCTAATCTGGCTATTATTGGGCGATATATTTTTAAGCCAGAGATATTTGATTTTCTCGGTGAAATGGAAGTAGGAGCGGGCGGTGAAATTCAATTGACCGATGCCATTCAAAAGCTCAATCAGATCCAGCGTGTCTATGCCTATGAATTTGAAGGAGAACGATATGATGTAGGTGAGAAGCTAGGGTTTATCAAGACTACAATTGATTTTGCTTTGAAAAATGAAGAGCTAAGAGAGGATGTTCTAAAATATATTGCTCGGCTGATCGAAACGGAGAGAAGATGAGTTGGTTTTATGGAGTAGAATGGTAAGAGCGTACTCCAATTCTACTCCATCTATATGAATGAATCACCCATTGGATTGTTCACCTGAAATATAAAATTTCTCGATTTCATTAAGCTTTAAATGTAAGTCATTAATTTTTTTGTTTAAATCCTTTTTCATATCGGGATTTGTACAGGAATCTGCTTTATTGATAAGGCGTTTTAGTTTATATTCATACCATAGATGTTTTAGGAGTATCATTTTAGCACCTCTTTTTGTTCAGTATATAAAATATATATTCCCTTCTAATTCTAAAATAATCCTTTTGTCCTGAATATAGGTAAAAGGGTGGAGTCTTTATTACAGAAAAAAAGACTGAACACTCTAAAGTCTAGTCAGTTCAGTCTTCTTTTTGTTCAATTAGAGGAGTAAGGTCCTGTAGTATCCCTTTTAATTCAGTGCTTTGGTGCTTCGAATCATCATACACTTTTTTGATCACCTTTTGGGCTTCTTTTAGCTTTTTCTGCTGCTGGTCATTAATTGATTTTCGTTCATTCTCGAGTTGTGCTTCTTCTAGGCTCTGGTTTGCCTGATCCTCTGTGTATTTCTTGTGCGCTTCTGCACGGGTCTCATCAATTCCCGCATGATAATGGTTATTCCCATAGACTAAAAATCCAATACACAATAGAGCTGTTACACCTGTAATCCCTATTCGCTTCATAGATCACCTCTTATTCTTTTTCAAATATTAACACGTTGGTTTCCGTCTGAATAGGCTATTTCAGTAAGTTTTTTAGCGTCTGAAATAGCCTGTTCGATATAGTTGATGAGATAGAGGTAGGATGTTTTTTCAGGAATATTAACTGACCATTAATTTGTGTATGAATAAAACCGAAATTTGTAAATTATGCCTATTAGTTCCTGGAATAATGTTTATGATTCAGGGTAATAGAGAATAGCGAAAGATTATATTAATAATGGAGTTTATTATCTATAATATATATATATGGTAATATGAGGATGTTTTTTAATATTTCCTTTGTTCTAATGATGCTTACTTGTTAGTATAGGATATATGAACTAACTTGGAGTTTTGAGTTCAACGCTTATTGATTGTCGAAAAAAGGAGAGTTCCGATGGCTCATAAAATAAAGGTAATGACTGTTTTTGGTACAAGGCCGGAAGCGATTAAAATGGCTCCCTTGGTTAAAGAGTTAGAAAAGTATTCAGAGCAAATTGAAACGATTGTTACGGTAACAGCCCAGCATCGTCAAATGCTTGATCAGGTACTTGATATATTTGATATTCAGCCGGATTATGATTTGAATATTATGAGAGATAAACAAACATTGGCAGGGATTACGACCCGTGCACTTGAAGGGCTTCACGAGGTAATGGGGGAGGTTAAACCGGATATTGTGCTTGTCCATGGTGATACCACCACAACATTCGTAGCAAGCCTTGCAGCGTTTTATCAGTCTATCCCGGTTGGGCATGTCGAAGCAGGCTTGCGGACACATAATAAATATTCTCCATATCCTGAGGAAATGAATCGACAGCTTACTGGAGTCTTAAGTGATTTGCATTTTTCACCTACCTATCAATCCAAACTCAATTTGTTAAATGAAAATAAACCGGAGGATTCAATCTTTATCACCGGAAACACAGCGATTGATGCATTGAAAACAACCGTAAAAGAATCCTATTCCCATCCTATTTTAGATGCTGTGGGCGAAGCCCGTCTTGTTTTAATGACCGCTCATCGCCGGGAGAATCAAGGTCAGCCGATGCGTAATATGTTTAAAGCCATTCAGCATTTGACTGAAGTTCACCAGGATATTCAAGTGGTCTATCCTGTCCACTTAAACCCTGTCGTTCGAGAGCTGGCAGCTGAAATTTTGGGTGAAAATCCGCGTATTCATTTAATCGAACCGTTGGATGTGATAGATTTTCATAACTTTGCATCCAGATCCTATTTAATCCTGACTGATTCAGGCGGTGTTCAGGAAGAAGCTCCATCTCTTGGGGTTCCGGTATTGGTATTAAGAGACACGACAGAGCGGCCGGAAGGAATAGAAGCCGGTACATTGAAGCTCGCAGGTACAGATGAGGATGTTATTTTCAATATGGCAAATGAGCTTTTATCAGATGAAAAGTCACATGCCAAAATGGCGAAAGCATCCAATCCTTATGGAGATGGAGAAGCATCCAGACGTATTGTCGAGGCCATTCTCTATTATAAAAGGGAAAGAAATGAAAGACCGTTGGATTTTTTGTCATCTAAGTAAATGATTGTTTCATCAGTATTATTTTTCTGTGTCAAAATCTTTCACTTATTTACAATATATAGATTAATTTGTATAATTAGGTAATGGTTTTTGGAGGAGAAAAGTGAAATGACAAACGAACTAAAATACAGAGAGACTGAGGATACTCAGGTAAGAGCATTTATGGACCTAATCAAAAATGCCTACAATCGTGGTACAACTGATGAAACATTAACTGCCCAGGAATTCATCGAAGAAATTAAATCGGAAATCAAAAATATCTATAAATGATAAAACGGATTAAGCTAGCTGCTTAATCCGTTTCTTTTATTTACTTATTGATTTGTAAATGTTTCTTTAACGTATCCTGAAGGTTTGTCAGAGATTCGTTGGAAGGAATATAATAATAAATTTTATTTATTTTCGTTCCTTGCCCTTCAAGCTGCAGCTGTTCTAATGACTTAGTAGCTTCCTTGTAATTCTGCTGAATGCTGACTATTTGAGAGAAGCTAATATCGGTTTTTACATTATTACCGAGTGCGTCAAAAATACCATCAAAGCGGGTTAGAGAAGAAAGGCTGGCGCCTTCTTTAAGGACTGCCTGGATAACTTGCCTTTGTCTCATTTGGCGCCCGAAATCACCGCGTGGATCCTCATACCTCATTCGTGAGTATTTTAGGGCTTGTTCGCCATTCAAATTAAGAGTTCCTTCTGCGAAGTGTTGCCCCTCATAAGTAAAATCAAGATCATTTACCACAGTGACACCACCAACAGCATCGACGATATCTTTAAATCCTTCCATGTTAACTTGTGCATAATAATCAATCGGAATATCAAGGAAGTTCTCTACTGTATCCATAGACATTTCGACACCGCCAAAGGCATATGCATGGTTGATTTTATCTTCTATTCCTTTTCCGATAATTTCCGTCCTGGTATCACGAGGGATACTTACCATTTTGACTGATTCGAGGATTGGATTTACCGTCAGAACAATCATCGTATCAGAGCGGCCCTTATCGCCTTCTCTTTCATCTACACCTAATAAAAGTACAGAAAAAGGTGTCTTATCCTTCAAGCTGACCTTCTCTACCCTCTTTTTAGAACCATCCCGATCGATAGGATCATGCATTGCGTCTAACGCATTGTCGAAGGAACGATACACCGTAAAGGCAAATACACCGCCAACTAAAACAAATATCCCTATAATTCCCAAAACGATTTTCTTCCACGTTTTCATCTTTTTCTTTTTTGTTCTATCTGTTCTCATATAGCTCCCCGTTTTCTACAAAATATAACAATCTATTTATATTATATAATATTTATATATGATTGAAACGAAGAAATTACATATAGTCCTTTTATTAATTAATATTAATTTAAGAGTACCTATAATGTAATAAAAAAATCCAGCCTAACAATTAGGCTGGATCCTGAGTTTAATAGAATCTCTTGAAACTAGAAAAGTGCTTCTTATAATATGAATTACTTAAGCTTACAATTCTGACCCCGCTATTGTCTGCGTTAATGAACTGATTATTTCCTATATAAATCCCTAAATGAGAGATTCCCTTTTTATAGGTATTCTCAAAAAATACTAAGTCGCCCGGCTTCGGATTATCTACATAATAAGAACGGTCATAATAGCCTGCTGCTGAGTAGCGATTAATATCATATCCGGCCTTATTAAATACATAATAGATAAAACCACTGCAGTCAAAGCCTGATGGGCTAGTTCCGCCAAATACATACCGGGTTCCAATAACCTTTTTGCCTTCTGCGATTAGCTTGTTAGTGAAAGTAGAATTACCGATTTGGCTACCTGAATCATCCTTTACAACATCATCTTGTTTTGGAGCTGGATTGCTTGCAGAGGTACCTGATAACTTTAGTTTTTGCCCCACATAAATCATATCTGATTTAAGGTTGTTTAAGGATTTTAATTGTGACACTGTCATTCCGTTTTGCTGACTGATTTTCCCCAACGTATCCCCGCTTTTGACAGAGTATGTTGTTTTCGTTGATGGAGCTGGAGATTTAGGTGCGACAGGTTGTTTGGAAGGATTGTTTGAAGTTACAACTGCCACCTTTAGTTTCTGCCCAACATAAATTAAATCGGACTTAAGATTGTTAAGGGTTTTTAGCTTGGCTACCGTTAATCCGTACTTTTTTCCAATTTGGCTTAGGCTATCGCCACTCTTCACGACATACACTGTAGTTTTTGAGGTAGAGGGGGACTTAGGGGATGTAGTGACTGGTTGATTAATAACCGCTGTAGTCCTTGAAACTTTAAGCACCTGATTAGGATAAATAATGGTGCTTTTTAGATTATTCCACTCTATTAGATTGTTAATGGAGACTTTATACTTGGCTGCAATCTTAGAGAGGCTGTCTCCTGATACAACTTTATATGTTTTAGCAGAGCTTGTCTGGGAAGGAATTTTGGCTTGGGCGGTCTTTTTAGTTGTTGCCGGTTTGGTAGGACTAGTAGATATAATCTTTAATACTTGGTTGGGATAAATCAAGTCGGATTTTAGTTGGTTTACTTGTTTAAGAGCAGCTACAGTTGTTCCGCTTTTATTGGCAATAGCCGACAAGGTATCTCCTTTTTTTATTGTATATGAATTGGAATCGGCAGATGCAGATCCTGCATATGTTGCAGAAAGTATGGCGACGGCAGCGAATGCGACAGCTTTTGATTTCATTTTGGACTCCCCCTTTGAAAGTATCTCCTATAATATGGTAACACAAGGAAGGGGTTTTGGGAACTTTTTCTATTTTTATGATAAAAAAGAACTATGTGAGTTTATAGGAAATAATGGTGAAATTGGTCGAATTATATATTTATATAAGTGAGAAGAGGAGCAGTAGAATGAAAAGAATGATAGTGGCGCTGAGCATTATCGCATGGGTGTTGGCGCCGTTAACTCCTGTCGAAGCAGCTATACAAAACTCGAAAAATAGCAAAGAAACGACTGATAGGGTTATTGCTTCAATACGGAAGTTCGATACTAGAAAAGAAGACTAACCTCATGACGCTTCAAAAGCCAAATAGTAAATCAATGGCTGCATTTTTGAAGGAGTTAAAGAAAAATCCTGGGGTTCTCTATGCTGAGCCTGATTATAAAGTAACGCTGGATGGATTATCGAATGATCCGTTACTTAATAAACAATGGCATCATAATGCCATTCAATCAGGGCAAGCCTGGGATACGACAAAAGGTTCTCAGCAAACAATCGTTGCGGTGATTGATAATGGGATTGATCTAAAGCATCCGGATCTTTCTACTAATATTATTAAGCCATTTGATATTATGGCAAATACCAACAAAAAGATGCCTGTTGGGGAACATGGTACGCACGTAGCTGGTTTGATTGCTGCAGTTGGTAATAATAAAATAGGCGGTGCAGGAGTATCCCCTGACGTGAGAATTATGCCAGTCAATGTTTTTGTGAACGATGATGCCTATATATCCGATATCATTAAAGGGATTCAATATGCGGTCAAGTCAGGTGCTGATGTGATTAACATGAGCCTCAGGATGTCTCAAAAGCACTTAATGATGCTGTTCAGGCTGCTTATAAAAAAGACGTTTTAATTGTCGCGGCAGCTGGCAATGATCAAACTACCAGACCAACCTTCCCGGCAGCATTGCAAAATGTATTATCTGTCAGTTCTACAACGAAGTTTGATAAAAAGTCATATTTCTCTAATTATGGGACTTCGATAGACCTTGCTGCGCCAGGTTCAGAGATTACATCTACTCTTCCTAATAATAAATACGGGTCAATGAGCGGAACATCAATGGCTTCTCCTATTGTGGCAGGGGCGGCTGCATTGATTTTATCAAAGGAGCCCAAATTAACGAATGAGCAGGTGACATATCGGTTGGCGTCTACAGCGGATGACCTTGGGGCAAGGGGGAAAGATACCAGTTATGGAGCGGGCAGGGTAAATGTGGCGAATGCCCTGAAATACCGGTTGCTTTCCACCCCGGTGGTCAGCCAACTAACCGATAAAGATAAGGCTATTCGTATACAGTTTAAAGAAGCATTTAAGGGTAAAATTATCATTACAGGAAAAACGAAAGTTGAAAAGCAGTTAATCTCAGACCGGACATTTAATCAGTTGATTAATATCCCTCCCCAAAAGGGAGATACAATTGTTTCTATTAAGCAAGTCGATGAAAAAGGGAATGAAAGCTGGCCTGTTAAGAGGAAGGTCAAAGATACAACACCACCTGCTGCTCCAAAGATTAGCGGTATCGGTAATAACAGAAAAATCCTTCAGGGAAAGGCAGAAGCGGCACAAAAGTTTCTGTTCGTAAGGGGAATGTTCAACTGGTATCAGGCAATGCAAACAGTGTGGGAAGTTTTAAAGTGACCATCAAATTAGTCCAAAGGGGTGGAATGGCACTCTTCATTCAGGCCACTGATAAAACAGGAAATAAGAGTCCGGCCACCAAAACGATTGTGAAGGATAAAACGGCGCCTAAATTAATCAATATTAATAAATTCTCGCCCAATTCAACTAAGGTAAAAGGTACGACAGAACCATATGCGAATGTCGTGTTGAATGTCAACAATAAATTAATAGGAAAAGGGAAAGCGAATAAATTGGTAGCTTCTCCGTTTCTGTCAAAAAGTAAAAATTAAAGATAACCATGAAAGTTTACTTATCTGATACTATCGGAAACACAAGTTCATATCGGTTGACGGTTAGGAATTACGAGGAATATTCATTTTAGGTGATTTTTTAGATATTGCATGGTTGAAATTATATAAAATATACAGAATTGTTATATAACAGGCGAACTTTTTATGATAAAATTCATTTATCGAGATGTGCAAAAGGAGTCGATTATGGATAATATAAAAGTAGCAGTTTTAGGTAGCTGTGCGACGAGAGATAATTTTAACTCAAAGTTCAATCCAAACTATAAAGAGTTTTATGAGTGTATTTTAACGCAAAATCAAACATCTCTTATTAGCTTGATGTCTTCCCCGTTGATTTATACTGAGAATGACATTGGTGAATTAAATGATTATGACAGATGGAATGTAGAGACGGATTTTTCAAAGAGTTTCCTTGCAGATTTAATTAAGCTGGAGCCAACCTATTTAATTGTTGATTTTTTCGCTGATATTCACTTTGGGGTAATTTCTTTGGAGACTGACCAATATATTACGGATAATCGCTGGAAATTATGGAAAACACCCTACTATAAAAGATTAAAAGAGAAGGGTGCCAACGAGAGGATTACGATAATAGACAATACGGAAGAATATTTATTGAAGTGGAAACAGAGTGTCGATAAGTTGTTCGCTTTTTTAAATGAGAGATTGCCTGAATGTCATGTCATAATACATAAAGCTAGGAATGTAAGTATACTCAATGATAATGGTACATTAGTTGATTTAGCAACGTGTGGGCGTGTCAAAAAAGAAAACGTACAGCTTTTAAATCAGTGCTGGGACGAGCTTGATCAATATGTAATTGATCATTATCCTGTATCAGTTATTGAAATAAATGATAAAAAATATCATACATATAATGAACATCCGTGGGGACCATTTTATGTTCACTACACAGAGGATTATTATCATAACTTTTTATTAAAATTGCATCGGATTGTGTTTGCCAACCATATTAACGATCACACCGTGAATAAAATATTGGAAGATATCTTTAAGCATCATGATGATTTGAAAGAAAAAAATGAACAATTGTCTCAAAATTTATTAAATGAAATGAAAGTTTCCGAGGAATTACAGGTAATAATTAATTTGGCTAAGGAAGAGTACCATAAAGAACTTGAAAAATACAAAAAAGAATCGATTATTACCTTTTTAAAAAGAAAATCGAGAGTAAAAGTGAAAAGCGGCATATAATCGCTATTAAATGAACCCCCTCTGAAATAATGAGGGGGTTCATTTGGGTCATTAGTTAACAGAATATTTCTTTGTTTGTAGTAGGGATGTTTTACGATCATCCTGTACCTCAAAATAGACCTTTTTTGGTTTTCCTTTGACCTTAAAAGTAGAGGTACCCTCATCTGATTTCTTCCAAGTAATCTCTAGCTCCTCATCGGATTCATCAAATAGCTTAGCGTGTTTAGGTATTCCTTCTGCATGAATCAGTATTTCTCCATTACTTTTAGTTATGTTAATTTTTGGTTTTTTTATCCATCCAACGAGATAATCGGATTTATCCTTTGTTGCTAAGGCAGTCTTCGTAAAGTACCTTTTGCCGTGAAGCATGTCGTATTGGAGCATTTCTAAATCCTTCATCTCATTCGTATAGTCTCCCATTTCTTTTGTAAATTGCTTATATGGGAAATAGGAGGTTCCGCCCTCCATGACCTGTGTCAACAAGTTTGTAACCGCATTACCTTCGATATCGGCCATTTCTGTAACAATTTGGCTGAACATATTTGGTGTTACATCTTGTTCCACCGGTGTATTATCCTTGCTGTTCCAAACGAAGTAAGGGACTTTATGAAGTTTCATCCAATCCTCAAAACTTCCATTTAGACTGGATGTAAAATTTAATCCTTCTTCTCCGTACACTGTTTGAAAGGGTGTGAACCCAGGGAAGTGGTCACCCCAAAAGACAACAATGGTTGGTCGTTCCAGTTTTTTTAGTTCCCCCAACAGTCTGCCCAAATCTTTGTCCACACTGTTTAATTTATTCACATAGGTACCAAAGGTTTCATAAGTAGCCATTTTCATTTTCGCTTTATCAAGAAAAGGGGAACCATTTTTTTCTCTTGGATATGGCATATGGCCTTCAAGTCCAACGGCATGTATAAAGGAAGGATTTTTATTTTCCTTTACAATTTTTAAAATAGAATCATTCATATGTCGATCGGATGGATAGCCATTCCCACTATTGAACGGGAAATCAAGATTCATAAAATCACCGGATATAAACCGATCGAAACCCAGGTTTTTATAAGCGGTGGAACGCTGATAATACCAGTTCTTGAAAGCGTGAATCGCTGTTGTGTGATATCCTGCTTCGTCAAATACTCTTGCAACTGATGGAACTGGATGATTTAAATATTGATTATAAGCCACATCATCTCCCGGGAGGAATTGTCTGCTCAAACCAGTTACCGCCTCAAATTCGACATTTGCCGTTCCTCCGCCATACTCGGGCGAATACATAAAACCGTGCAACGATTCCTCGAAAGCTTTCCTGAAATTAGGAGTGGGGTCCTTTGTGAAATATTGCTTACCCCAAATATATGGATCAACAAAAGCTTCACTCATGATGTAAATCACATTTGGTCTTTCGTTTTCATCGATAGTTTGCTTCTTCGTTTCAGGTTGATATTTTTCAGCAAGCTCTTTAATTTTTGCTTCAGAATACCCTGTAGGTGGCTGGATTTGTGCCTTCTTTGCAAAGAGAGTGAAATTGCCTATTAAGCCGTTTTCACTGATGCCGAGCTCCGGTCGCCAACGAGTATACCAAAGATTTGCCTGGGCCATTGGAGATATTGGCTTCTCATTCCATAATATAAGGAGAAAAACGAATGAACCAGTAAACAGTAGAGTCTTGGGAATCCAAAATTCTTTCCCTTTTGGTAAGAAGTAGATGATCAGTATTCCGACAATTAAAATTACAAGTCCCAATATAATAGGTTTCATTGGTAATTCTAGATTATCTAACCCCTGCAATTCCTTTATAAGACTCATATCGGATAACATAATGGGGCTATTTCGCAATTCAAGTTTCATTTGATTAGCAATCGTAAAGAGAATGAATAAACCGCTTATGACTAGAGAAGTAACATAATATAATTTACGTGGAAGTATATAGAATAGATTAATGACAGAAAAATAAATTAGATAGTTTAATAGGAAAGCTTTCGTCTTTAAATCAAAAAATTGACCGAGTGTGTATAAATTTAGGTCTTTTCTGACTAAAGTTTCACACACAATCATGAGTGCTAACGGTAGGAGAAATACAAAACATATAGTAATAATGGAAAGCCAAATAGAGAATCTCGTTCTTTTATTCACATGTAGGGGCGAATAGATCTGTCTTCTTGTACCCAGCAAAACTAGATTCCTCCTTGAAAAATATAATATTACAAATTATAACGTATTATATGGTTATTTTAACCTTAAATGTAAGAATAATATATACGAATGTGTCATTTAATAAAAAAACGTGTGGTAATATTTTCTAATTAGTACTATACTAAATTTGGAGTGTAATATTTTTGTAACATTACTTTATGGGGGGAAAAAGATGAAACGGATAGTTATGTCTTTAGTTGCTTTTATACTGTTATTTACAGTAATAAAGCCAGTGGTCGGTTTGGCTGAAATTAATGAAGGAGATTTTGGGGATTTTGCTGAAGCAGAGGGGATTTCACCAGATACATTAGAAGAACTCATACTTACATACCTCGGTAAAGAATATACAGAATATAACTCAATTGATGATTTGAAAGTAGAATTGGGTGAAAAAATAACTGAAGAAAATTTGAATGAGCTTATGGAAACATACGGATTTTCCAGCAGGGATGAATTGATGGTTGAATTGGAATACCAGGATGGTTATGACAAATCTAAATCAATTGAAGACACCTATATTTTTATAAATATTTTAAAACATGCATTAAGCTGGGAAGAGTTTGAGGGCACTGAAATAACAGATGGATCCTTGAAACAATGGCTTGTGGATTACGAAATGACTTTAGAGGAATTAAATGAATTGCTAACCAGCAATGGAGACAGCTTATCTAATTATCAATACCTTGAAGATCTTGAAGCAGCTGTTTTAGGTTATATGTTTATTGATGCATTATTAGAAGGGCTTGCTGAATTCGGAATTGATAGGCAAGAGTTAGAGAATTTAGAAAAACACATCTCTGCCATAGATTTTGACGATCCTGCGCTTGAGGAGAAACTCCTGGAATTAGAAAAACGAGCAGATAATTTACCGGAATTTGAGAGTTCTTCAGAGTTAACTGACGCACAGATGAAAGAGATTGTAGCTTTGTTTAATGAAGTTTTGGACATCTACCAAATGAAAGCTAAATTTCATTTAACGAAAGATGGCAGCAAAAAGGCGATTTCCATTGATGAACTTATGGTACTTGAATCAACTAATGGTGCAGATCTGCTAATCGAGCTTTATAATAAACAAGGTGAATTACTTGCAGACATGATTATTACAGCAGAAATGTTTGGTTCTGATTTAATTGATAAGGTTACTGAACCGGTTAAGACAGTTCCAAAGCCACTGGTGGAGAATAAGGCAGGGAAAATCGAGAATAAAGAAGGAAAAGCCATTAATAAAACAATTAGTGGCGGTAAATTGCCTAATACAGCCGGCAATTATGCTGAAGGTGTATTACTAGGAATAGGAGCCTTGGCAGCAGGAGCCGGACTATTATTCTTCCGTCGGAAAAATAAGGATGTTGCATGATTCCTAAAGCAAGAATAGTGGTGCTTTTGGCCGGCATTCTGATCTTCATAGGTGCTGGCATGATAGTGAAGTATGGTCTGCCTCTTATAACGGCAAAAGCGCCTGAGCCGGTAATAGTCGAAGAGACTCCCGAGTCTGCACCGGTTTCTGTGTCAGAAGATACGGATCAATCAGATGGTTTATATAAAGTTTACCCAAAAACGGGTGAAGAATTCGGTGAATTAATTATTCCGAAGATATCAGCTTATCTCCCGATTATTGAAGGAACAGATGAAGATGAACTGGAAAAGGGTGTAGGACACTATTCAGACAGTGTACTACCTGGAATGAAAGATAATTCAGTTCTATCTGGCCATCGTGATACAGTATTTCGTAAACTCGGGCAGGTTGGTAAAGGCGATGAATTGATTGTTCAAACAAAGGCTGGGACTTTTACCTATAAAGTATTTGGCGTCCGAATTGTAGATGCAGATGATCGGACCGTTATTGTGCCTAAGTCACGTCCTGTTCTGACAGTCACTACGTGTTATCCGTTTGATTATATAGGGGATGCGCCGCAGCGTTATATACTGTCAGCCAATTTGATAAAAATGGAAAGACACTAGAGTGGTTTATTCTAGTGTCTTTTTTTGAATTATATTGATGAGATTTAGAGTAATACCCTTTTTTTGGGAGAAAAAATTAATTTACGCAATATAAGAAAAAGGGTACAATGATGTAAGACTGAAAATGACTTCTATGTTTTTTAATATATATAAAAGGAGAAAACCAATGCAAAATAGGCAAAATATGCGCAAGGTAAGGCGTAGACGGAAAAATAAGAAACGCATTGCAGCGGTCATCTTATTTCCTATTCTTATTGTTATTTTAGTTGCTGGTGGTTATGCAGGTTACTTATATGTGAAGGCTCAAAATGTACTCTCTGAATCATATGATGAAAATTTTGCAAACGATGGACGGGGAGTAAATCCTGCTAAAGATAATGTATCCGTATTATTTATGGGAGTAGATGATAGCAGTGTGCGCAATAATGAAAAAGGTTCCAGAACAGATGCGCTTATGCTTGCTACATTCAATGATAAAGAAAAAACAGTTAAATTGTTAAGTATACCGCGTGACTCATATGTATACATCCCTGGGAAAGATAACTATTCAAAAATCACTCATGCCCATGCATATGGCGGGGTAAAATATACAATCGATACAGTCGAAGAATTACTGGATGTTCCAGTTGACTACTACGTGAAAATGAACTTTAATGCCTTTGTTGATGTAGTTGATGCATTGGAAGGCATCGAAGTTAATGTGCCTTATACATTCTCAGAGCAGAACTCAAATGATGAGCAAGGTGCAATCACCCTTGAAGAAGGTTTGCAAACATTAAACGGTGAAGAAGCTTTGGCATTGGCCAGAACAAGAAAGAAAGACAGTGATATTGAGCGTGGTAAACGCCAGCAGGAGATTCTGACAGCTATAATTGACAAGGCAGCTTCAGCTAAATCGATTACGAAATATGCTGATGTCATTGAAGGTATCGGTAAAAATATGAAAACCAATATGACCTTCAAAGAAATGAAGAGCTTCTCTAGCTATGTGCTAGCTGCATCTAACCTTCAAATCGAATCTATTAATCTGAAAGGTCAGGATTCTTATATTGGAGGTACGTATTATTATGAGTTAGACGAGCAATCCCTGGAAAATATTAAACAGGAGCTCCAAGCTCATCTTGATTATAAAAAGGATGCAGAAACAGAATCCATTCCTAATGATTCAGTTATAATTGAGTGAAGATTAATTTGCTAATAAAACCCCGAATTCTGTTAAAGAATTCGGGGTTTTAGCATTTATAGAGTGAAGATTTCCTTTGATCTTTTTAGCTGAGCATGAATGAAATTAAGAAGAAACGGCTTGTTTGAGATATTTATTAGAAACTACTAATACCCATTTTGAATAAGTTCCCATAAAAAAAGCTGCCATTAATTTGTATGGCAGCTTTATCAATTTCTATTATAATCTTTCCTTTGAATCAGCTGAACGTAATGCTAAAAGTTTGTGCAATGGTCTATGATTATCGCCAAGAAGGCCAATTCGTTCGACCATCAATTCAAGTGCTATAAGCAGAATAAAACTGAAGAATATTCCGCCCCATAGTGTGGCCATACTAAAGATGAAAGCGGCCAGTCCAAAGACAGCAGCCATTGCATAAATCATCAGTACAGTGGTTCTGTGGGAATAGCCTAATCGCAATAAGCAGTGGTGTAAATGAGACTTATCTGGCGCATGCAATGGTTTCTTCTGAAGGAACCTCCGTACCATTGCAAAAAACGTGTCAGAAATTGGTACACCTAATATTATAATCGGTATGATTAAGGAAATTACCGTAATATTTTTAAATCCTAATAGGGATAGTACTGATATCATAAATCCAAGGAACATAGCTCCTGTATCGCCCATGAATATTTTAGCTGGGAAGAAATTGAATTTCAAAAATCCTAATGTACTTCCAGCAAGAATTAAAGCAATCATGGCAACGAATATATCGCCAATTCTAAAGATCGCCATTGCGGAGATGGTTAATAAAGCTATTGTTGAAACACCTGCTGCCAATCCATCCAATCCGTCAATTAGGTTAATGGCATTCGTGATGCCTACAATCCAAATGACAGTGATTGGGATAGCCATAAATCCAAATTCAATCGTTTCCCCAAACGGTGTATTAATATAGTTAACCTGGATATCGCCGACAATAACAATAATTAAAGCGGCAGCAATTTGCCCGATTAACTTCACTTTTGCATCCAATTCATATTTATCATCAAATATACCAAGAATTAAAATGACAGCTGCACCCAAAAACATGGCTGAAAATGTGTCTGAACGGGCAATTTCCGGTGAAAAAATCGGAAGCGTTATAATAAAGCTGAGGAAAATTGCTAATCCGCCCATGCTTGGCATCACTTTTATGTGCACTTTTCTATTATTGGGAGCATCGGTTGCTCCTATTTTATGCGCTAATTTAATTACAAATGGGGTGATGAGTATGGTTAGGCATACGGCAACTAAAAAAGCTGCAATTAACAAATTGTCCACCCTCTATCTTATAAGTCTGAATATAAATACCCAATATGATTATTTTTAAACCAGATTGTAGTAAATATAGTAGATTGAAATAGTTGTATAAATATATCAACCTCAACTATCAATTATATACGGTTTATGTCAAAACCTCTACTAAAAATTGATTTCCCTCTAGTTATTTTACAAAATATGTAACTTTTAAACACCTAATTCTTAGTTAAATTTATAAAACAATGATAGAGAAGTGTAAGAAATTAACAAAACGAAAAGAAAGGGAATAATATTTCCCTTTCATCTCATTTAAGAAATTTATGTTTTAAAACTCTTAAAAAAAATAATGGTAGAACAAGCATCCGTTTCCAGCGGCTTGGCTGCTTGAGCAATCTATACAACCATTCAAGATTCAGCTTAATCCAAAATTCAGGTGCTCTTTTCAGTTTGCCGGAAAAAACATCAAAGCTTCCGCCAATACCAACGAAGAGTCCCTTATTAAATTTATCATAATGTCTGGTGATCCAGTTTTCCTGACGGGGAAAGCCCATGCCAAGTAAAACGAGATCGGGTTTTAAAGCGCTGATTTCCGTAGCAAATTGATTGTCATCTATATCAAAAAAGCCATGATGGTATCCAACTAATTCAACATTTGGATAGGATGCCTTGACTTTCTCGGCACAATTTTCAATTACTTCTGCTTCAGCTCCAAGCATATATATGCGTATAGGCCGTTTTGTATTCATTTTAAAAAATTCAAGCATCATATCATAGCCGGTTATTCTTTCTTTTAATGGTTTGTTGAGAATTTTAGAAGCCATAATAATGCCAACTCCATCAGGTGTGATATAGTCAGCTTGCATGATAATCTTACGGTAATCAGTGTGACTGCGTGCATACTCGACAATTTCAGGATTGGCAGTAACGATAAAGGTTTTTTCCTCTCTATCAATTCTATCCTTTATCTCCGAGTGAACAAACTCCTGCATTGTCGATGAGTGAAAAGGTATACCTTCTATATATACAATATTCTTCTTCATAAGTATTTCTGCCCTTCTAAAGATAATTCTTTTATATTTTACTTTACAGGAGATTAAAAAGGAAATTTCATTAAAAATCATCAATGTTAGTAAATGGCGGTAAACTAGAAGAAATTGTTATTTAGAGACTTGGCTAAGAGAGGAAGTATTACTTACTATGTGTCATTTATGGGACATTAGCAAGGAAAAGCGCCTCATTATTTAGCTACTTGGCATATCAAAAGGGTGAATATAGCGAGCTAAGAGAGTAAGGCTAATGCTATACGAAGGTATATGTAACATATTGGTATAATTATGTGTATTCTAATCTCGTTAAATATGATATGATTTTTTTTGGTTTTTATTTTATTGCCAAGATAAAGAGAGGTAAGCACATGTTATTCAGTTCGACTGTTTTTTTATTCTTATTCCTACCACTAGTTTTAATTTTATACTTTTTGGTTCGGCCAGGACTGAAGAATATCGTACTGCTGGCTGCTAGTTTGTTTTTTTATGCGTGGGGTGAACCTAAATTTGTAATCATTATGATTATATCCATTATAATGAATTATCTTTTTGCCTTATTTGTAGACGCTAAAAGAGACAAAAAGACTCAGGTTAAATGGATAATGGGAATTATGGTTGCGTGCAACCTATTATTATTAGGAGTTTTTAAATATGCCAACTTCCTTGTGGATAGCATAAATGAGATTCTTCATACTACTATTTCAATTCCGACTATTCCATTACCAATCGGTATATCTTTCTTCACTTTCCAAGCAATGAGCTATGTAATAGATGTTTATCGAAGAGATGGGGATGTGCAAAAAAACCCTCTTAATATGGCTCTATATATTGCTTTGTTCCCACAATTGATTGCCGGACCTATTGTTCGCTATCAAACAGTGGCAGATCAGATTAAAGTAAGGTTTGAAAACTTCGATAAATTTTCAGAAGGTGTAAAAAGATTCATTATCGGATTGGCAAAAAAAATGTTGCTAGCTAATAACTGTGGGTTAGTAGCTGATCAAATATTTGCCTTGCATCCTTCGGAAATGTCAACTGGGCTAGCTTGGATTGGAATTATTGCCTATTCATTGCAAATCTACTTCGACTTTTCAGGATACTCGGATATGGCTATTGGATTAGGGAAAATGTTTGGTTTTGAATTCCTTGAGAACTTTAACTATCCATATATTTCAAAGTCCATTGCTGAATTTTGGAGAAGATGGCATATATCTTTAGGATCATGGTTTAGGGACTACTTGTATATCCCGCTGGGTGGAAATAGAAACGGCAATCTAACGACATATAGGAATCTTTTAATTGTTTGGTTTGCCACAGGATTATGGCATGGTGCGAGCTGGACCTTTATAGCTTGGGGATTATATTACGGTTTATTTATTATGATGGAGAGAGCATTTCTTGGAAAACTATTGAAAAGGATTCCAGTTTTCCTGCAACATGTATATTCCTTGATTATTGTAGTTATTGGTTGGGTTTTCTTCCGATCAGAAACTTTTGATTATGCATTTGCTTATATACAGACCATGTTTGGCTTTAATGGTATAGGCCTATGGGATCTTCAAGCGAAATATTATACCTTTGAATATGGCATCATTATTTTAATGGCTATTATAGCTGCAACACCTATATTTAAATTAATACAAGAGAAAGCAGTGTTTACATCATCTAAAATGATGATTGGCGGCAGAGAAACGTTGTCAGCTGTCTATTATGTAACTATATTTGTCCTATCAGTTACCTATGTTGTTTCAAATACTTTTAACCCATTTATTTATTTCCGCTTTTAAAGGAGTAATCGCATGGAAAAAAAAGCAAGTCAATATTTTATAGCAATATTTTTCTTATGTTTGATTTCTATTTTTGGTATATGGTCTTTGTTAGACCAGGATCGTGTGAGTTCAGAAATGGAAGGAAGAACTTTAGAGAAGCGACCTGATTTAAATGTAGAGACTTTGACCTCCGGCGAATATTTCAGCAGGTTTGAGGATTATTATAATGATAATTTCCCTTTACGTAATCATTGGATAGAAACCAATTCACTTGTCAGTCATAAAGTTTTTGGACAACGTCTTTTTAAGGATGTTTATATGAACAATGATGGATATCTAATTAGCACTGTGGCGCCGGATAATACGGATGAATCCATTACACATGTAAATAAGAAGATCAATGACTTCGCTGCTGGATTAAAGGAAAAAGGTGTACCTGTCTATTTTGCGCTGGCTCCTAATAAGACAACGATAATGGAGCATCAATTGCCGGATTATATAGAGAGTAATGCTAATAAGCTGTCTGATGAATTATCCAAAGGTTTTTCTGCTGATGTAAATTTTCTTGATTTGAGATCGGCTATTCAGCCGCATATGAATGAAAAAGATATGTATTTTTATACTGACCATCATTGGAAGCCTAAGGCAGCCTACTATGCTTACAGTGAAATCATAACAAATATGAATGAACGATTGGCTGATATTGGACAACCTTTACCGATGTCAGCCTATAGTTGGAAGGAGGATACTACCTCTTTTTATGGTTCTGAAGCGAGGAAGGTAGGCAAAAGCAATATTTCCAAAGTAGACACGATTACGGTAGTGGAGAAAAAAGCAGAAGAAAAACCGCTTGAAATATCCTATAGGGGTAAAAGTAATCAGCCTCTTTTTAATGAAGAGGTATTAAAAAAAGAAGATGTATATACGAATCGATATGTTAGTTATTTCTCTGGAGATGTGCCAGAAGGGATTATTCGAAATCCTAACGTGCAAAATGGCAAAAGGGTATTAGTCCTTAAAGATTCTTATGCTAATGCGATGATTCAATTTTTCCCTTCCCATTTTGAGGAAACCAGAGTTTTGGATTTAAGGCACTATAAGCATATGACTGTTAAGGAATATATCAATAAAAATGATATTGATGCGGTGGTATTCGTTCACAACATTAATTCTATCCTTATTACACCTCAGTTTTTAGATTTTTGATTTACTGATTCTAAACGTAAAAAAGAAGCTTGAGCTATGACGCTCGGCTTCTTTTTGTTTATGAAAAGTATTATCGGAGTAGGGAGATTGCTTAGTATTTATGAAATTTCATAGAGAAAACTTTACTTAAATATTTTAAAAACCAAAATAGTCTTAATATGTTATTTTTCGACAAATTTTGCTAAAAAGGGTACAAATTATATTGGTAGTTTGTTAAAATATGACTAGTTTAGTATATGCGTATTTTTGGATTTAATATCCTATTATAAGGGTTAAAAGTAATTTGATTGATAGAAAAGGAGGATTGTTTACTATACTTTCAGGATGTGAAGCAGAAATACATACGAGCTAAACTATTTACTCAACCTGAGAAATTAATATAGAAGGAGATATAATGACAGCTATAAAAAAAATACCTATATATTTAGTTATTCTGAGTATGGTTATTTCATTACTGCCTTATCAGGTGCTGGCAACTGTAACCGAGGAGATAACTAAGGATACTGAAGGAGTTACGGCTACCATATTCACAGAAGAAGAGAGTGGTACTGTAAATCTTTATAAGGAAAATAATCAAGAGAGCGAGATTCTGACTCAGTTACAAAACAATACGGAAGTAACTGTGATAAATGAAGATGATGAAAGCTTTTTTCTTGTCGAATATAGCATTCCAGAAAAGAGTGAGATATGGAAGGGTTATATAGAAAAATCAAATATTAAATTACCTGCTCAAGAAATGCAGGATGATGAAATTCAGAAAGAAAATCCTCAAGTAGAAAAACCGCAAGTAAAAGAACCCAATGTAGACCAACTTCCATCCGAGGAAGAAATGGTTGAAGAAGAAGTTCCATCCAATCAGGAAGAGGACAAACCAATTGCTGAAGAACAACAAACTGTAGAGCAGAACCCAGTAGTTGAAGAGGAACAACCAGAAGAACAGCAGACAAGCAATAATCAGAGTAAACTGGCAGTAGCAGCTAGTTCTGCTGTCTACGAGGGTGTCACACTAAATGCCACAAAAGTTTATTCCACTCCATCTACGAGTGCCAATGTTCTTAGAACCTATTCAAAAGGCACAGTGCTTAAATTTTATATACATTCAACAGAATGGTATTGGTCTAATATTACTGTAAATGGTAAATTAACTAAGATTTATATAAACAAAAAAGATATTGAACAAGCTACGGACAACCCCGTAAGAGGTGAGGGAGTTGCACTAAAAACCTCAACTAATATGTATGCATCACCAACAACAGATGGGAAGGTTCTTAGAACTTATGCTTCTGGTACCATACTGAAATTCTATACCTATACTTCAGGATGGTATAAATCTAATATCACGGTCAACGGAAAACTGACAACGATTTATATTAATAAGAATGACATAGAACTTCCGACAAGTAACCCCGTAAGAGGCGAGGGAGTTGCTGTAAAAAATCCTACTAATGTGTATGCGTCACCATCAACAGGCGGGAAGGTTCTCCGGACTTATCCGGCAGGAACCGTATTAAAGTATTATACCTATACAACAGGGTGGTACCGTTCAAACATCACCATTAAAGGGAACTTGACGACAATCTATATTAAAAAGAGTGATATAGAGCAGCCTGTTGCTAACCCGACAAAAGGTGAGGGGATTGCACTGAAGGAACCAACTAATGTGTATTCTGCACCATCAAGAGATGCAAATGTATTAAGAAGATACTCTTCCGGTACCATTTTAAAATACTATGATTATACTACTAATTGGTATAAATCAACTATCACAGTAAATGGAAAAGCAACAACTATTTATATTAATAAAGCAGATATAGAGCAAGCCGATAGACAATCTGCAGTCTTGCAGGGAATCGCAAAAACATCACCAACAAATGTTTACCAATTACCATCAACTAACTCTAAAGTTTTACGGAAATATAATAAAGGAACAATATTAAAATATTACGATTACAGTCCAAATTGGTATGTGACCGGGATAACGGTAAATGGCAAGTATCAGGATATTTACATTCGTAAGGTTGATGTAAGTGCTGAACAGTTAAGTCAGTACTCCATTACTTTAGATCAAGCAGTAGCAATGCAGATGAGGCTGACTGATCCCCCGCCGCAAACAGATACTACCGGGGTCTTATCGAAATATACGAATTTTATAACCTCAATAGAGAGAGCTTCAGATCCAGGTTTTTTTGATGCAACTGCTGAGCAGGTGCGTTATTATATGGATCCAAAGAATTTCTCTGCGGCCTCTACTAGCTTTTATCAGTTCTTAGTTCTGTCTTCTCCGGCAGGAACTAATGCGACAGAAGTTAACAATACAATTTTGAAGGGCAGAGGAGTATTGGCTGGTAAGGCATCCTCCTTTATACAGGCTGCTAAGACGCATAATATTAACGAAGTGTATTTAATAAGCCATTCATTATTGGAAACTGGAAATGGGACTAGTCCGTTGGCAACAGGAATCAAGTATAATGGCGTTACGGTGTACAATGTATACGGCATTGGAGCTTTTGATGGAGATGCTAATAATAAAGGTGCAGAGTATGCTTATAATCAAGGATGGACGACTATAGAAAAAGCCATTGTAGGCGGTGCGGCATTTGTATCGAAGAATTACATTCACGCTGGACAAAATACTCTTTATAAAATGAGATGGAATCCAGACGGAATGATTAAATACGGATATGCTACGCATCAATATGCATCTGATGTTGGCTGGGCTGTCAAACAAACAAGAAAAATAGCTGAAATGTATGCCAGCTTAACGCAATATAACTTACTATACGATGTACCGGTTTATCGATAAAGTGGTAGTTTAATATGAATATCAAAACCTCCAATACTAGTTATTTAACCTGCTTATATTTCAGCCTGGTGGTAACTGGTTTGGAGGTTTTTGTTTAGCGTGTTCCTTTTCTTTAACCTGCTTGGTAATAGTTAAATGTGTTTATGCATGTCAAAGGACATAAGTTATATGGTATGGTAATTAGTATAGTAATGAATAAAGTGTGTCGATTTAGAGGGGCTAGCAGGGGCATACTTGAAAAGGTACTAGAAAAAGTGTATAGTTTACATGGATTTTTATAACGTAATCTAATGGTGAAATTTAATCTTTTTTGTCATATATTGAATTTAAAAAGAAATGAGGTAAGGTCATGATTTATGCAGAAATATTAGCAGGTGGTAAAGGCACTCGTATGGGTAATACGAATATGCCTAAGCAGTATTTACCTTTAAATAATAAGCCCATCATCATCCATACAATTGAAAAATTTATGCTAAATGATCGCTTCGATAAAATTTTGGTCGTTACACCTAAAGAATGGATTAACCATACTAAAGATATCATCAGAAAATTTATCGGTGAAAATAACCTTATTGTAGTAGTAGAAGGCGGTAAAGACCGAAACGAATCCATTATGAGTGGTATTCGATATATAGAGAAGACATTTGGGATCAATGACGATGATGTCATTATTACTCATGACTCTGTACGTCCATTTTTAACTCATCGGATTATTGAAGAGAACATTGATGCCAGTCTTAAATATGGTGCGGTTGATACAGTAATTGAAGCAATAGATACAATCATCCAATCAGAGGATGGAGAAGTTATTTCAGACATCCCAGTCCGTGATACCATGTATCAGGGGCAAACTCCACAAAGCTTTAATATCAAAATGTTGACTGAACACTATAACTCTTTAACAGATGAGCAAAAACGAATATTAACAGATGCTTGTAAAATCTGTGCATTAAAAGGCGAAAAAGTAAAGATCGTTAAAGGCGAAGTGTTTAATATTAAGGTTACTACTCCATATGATTTGAAAGTTGCTAATGCTATTATACAGGGGCGAATAAACAATGATTAATCAGGTATATAGACTTGTATCTCCTAGGCAATTTGAAGTAGCTTATAATGATCGTTCACTACAGTACCATGAAGATTTTGTTGTAGTTAGACCAACGCATCTATCTATTTGTGCTGCTGACCAACGATACTATACTGGATCTCGAGGGAAAGAAGCAATGGCGAAAAAGCTGCCAATGGCTTTAATCCACGAAGCTATAGGTAAGGTCGTCTACGATCCTAAGGGTGAAATTAAGAATGGTACAATGGTCGTTATGATACCTAACACACCGACAGAGAAAGATGAAGTAATTGGTGAGAACTACTTGCGTTCCAGCAAATTCCGTTCAAGTGGCTATGATGGATTCATGCAGGATTATGTCTTTATGGGACGGGACCGCATTGTTGAATTACCAGAAGGAATTGACCCGTATGTTGTTGCATTTACGGAATTGATGACCATTACAACTCATGTTTTATCCAGATTTGAGAGTCGGTCTCATAAACGCCGCAATGTATTTGGCGTATGGGGAGATGGAAACCTTGGGTTCATTACGACTCTATTCCTTAAAAAAATGTACAAAGACTGTAAAGTTATTATTTTCGGTAAAACCGGATATAAATTGGACAACTTCTCCTTCGTGGATGAAGTTTATACAATTGATGAAATCCCGGAAGATTTGAGAATTGATCATGCATTTGAATGTGTTGGTGGGAAAGGAAGCCAATATGCGATTGACCAGATGATCGACCACCTTCATCCGGAAGGTTCTATATCTCTAATGGGGGTATCTGAGTTCCCAGTTGAGGTTAATACAAGAATGATTTTGGAAAAAGGAATCACACTAATTGGAAGCAGCCGCAGCGGACGTGAAGATTTTGTGAGAACAGTAAACTTTCTAAAAGAAAACCCGGATGTTGTTGACTATTTGGGTACTTTAGTTGGAGAAGTGCAAGAGGTTAAAACAATTGGGGATATTTTATCTGCATTTGAAAAGGATCTGACTTCTTCTTGGGGTAAGACAGTTATGGAATGGAAAATATAATTTTTAAATATTGGAAGGCAGGAAGGCAAAGTATGAAGCATTTGAAGATGATACCTACGTTATTAACAAAGTATAGTATTCAATTTGCTTATGCTTTGTCTTCTCTTTTTTTTAAGGTTGATCCAAATAAAATAACCATTGCTACGTATCGTTCTAATGAATTGGAAGGTAATTTATCCTACATAGCAAACGAAATAGATCGAAATGATCCGCGGAAAAAAAGGTTTGTTCTGGCGAAAAAGTTTAATAGCTCTATTGGAGGGAAAGTCTCTTATTTCTTTCATCTAATCCGGGCAAGTTTTCATTTAGCGACTTCGCGCTTTTTTATTGTAGATGATTTTTATTTTCCTATATACGTAGTTAAACCGCGAAATGGTTCTGAATTTGTACAGCTTTGGCATGCTGCCGGAGCCTTTAAAAAGTTTGGCTGGAGTACAATCGGTAAGGATTTTGGACCCAGCGAGGATTATTTAAAGACAGTCAAGGTACACTCCAATTACTCCAGAGTTTATGTCAGTTCTGAAAAAGTAATACCAGCTTATGCTGAAGCTTTTAATATGCCTGAAGAACAAATATTTCCCTTGGGAGTACCGAGAACGGATTATTTTTATAATCATGAAGAGCATAAAAAGCTTAGGATTCGTTTTTATCAGCAATATCCACAGTTGGATGGAAAGAAATTAATTTTATACGCCCCCACTTTCCGTGGTAAAAGCCATTATCAGGAAGAGTTTACTATGCCTGTGGATTTGGAATTGATGAGGAAAAAACTTGGTGATGAATATGCTTTTATTATTCATTTACATCCCTATATGAAATTACATTTAAGTGGTATTGAACAATATAGTGATTTCGTAATCCACATGAAAAAGGGATATAATATTCAAGAGTTATTAGTTTTAGCAGACATTTTAGTTACGGATTATTCTTCTGTTATTTTTGATTATAGTCTGTTGAAGCGTCCTATAGCTTTTATAGCGGATGATTTGGAAGAGTATTTAAAAGAGAGGGATTTTTATTATCCGTATCTTGACTTTATACCTGGCCCATTTTTTACAGAAACTTTGCCGTTAGCTAATTGGATTAAAGAAAAGGGCTATAATATTACTAAAATTGAGGAATTTCAGCAGGAGTTCTTTGATTATACAGATGGAAGAGCCAGCGAAAGAATTGTAAAACACTTATTGAGCAAGTAAAGAAAAATAAAGCGTGTATAAGTTAGTTTTATAGATAAAAGTGAGTGATCTATTTGGAGAAATCAAATTTACTTCTAAGAATAACATCAAAATTCAAAGAGAATAAGGGGAGAATTTTTAATCGATTTTTCTCTACCTATGTATTTAGATTTTGTTATCGGGTATTTACTATCTTGCCAATTAATAAAAAGAAAATCTTATTTGCCTCAGATAGTCGAACAAAAATGGAGGGTAATTTTCGTTTTGTATTTGATGAATTGCAAAGGCAAAATAAAGGTTTCACTTATAGATATATGTTAAAAGAGGGGACATCAGCAAAGAAAACCTGTAAGGAAATTCTGAAGCTATCCTATGATTTAGCAACATCGAAATACATCATACTTGATGATTTTTACCCAATGGTATACCCATTGAAAATCAGAGAAGGCGCTGAGCTGATTCAGCTTTGGCATGCAGTAGGAGCATTTAAAAAATTCGGGTTTAGCCGTGTTGGTTTGCCGGGAGGCCCTGATCCGGATTCGTTAAACCATAAAAACTATACTAAAGCAATTGTCAGTTCCAAAAATGTCGCAAAGCATTATGCTGAAGGATTTGGAATTGAAGAAAGTAAAGTTGTCGCTACAGGCATTCCCAGAACTGATATATTTTCTGATCAGGAATATAAAACTAAGAAGAGAAGTGAGCTTTATGAGCAATATCCTTTTCTTAAAGATAAGAAGGTTATTTTATTTGCACCAACCTTTCGGGGTCCTGGGCAACAATCTGCTTATTACCCGTTGGAATATCTGAATCTGGATAAAATTTATCAGGCATTTCATGATGAATATATATTCTTGTTTAAGATTCACCCATTTGTTAAGGAAAAATGGGAGATACCGCTTAAGTATAGTTCTTTTTTTTATGATTTCTCATTTTATAGTGAGATCAATGACTTATTGTTGATTACAGATCTTCTGATTACAGACTATTCATCTGTATGTTTTGAATATGCATTATTGGATAAACCTATGATTTTCTATGCTCCAGACATGGAAGAATATACGTCAGAAAGAGATTTTTATTATGACTATCAATCATTTATTCCAGGTCCTCTGGTTAGAACTGAGGAAGAATTGATTAGTACGATAAAAAGCAGGCAGTTTCATACAGAAAAGCTAGATGCGTTTAGAGAGTACTTTTTTGATGATATCGATGGGAAATCCAGCGAACGAGTTGTCGATTTATTAAAATGATGAATATTAAAACAGAAAAACAACTACTAAGAGGGGTTAAAGTCAATATGGATACTAAACAAATTGAGGGTGTAAATAATAGAGAAATTAAAGTGAGTATCATTACACCCGTCTACAATGTTGAAGAATATTTGCGGGAAACATTAGATTCATTAGTCAATCAAACCCTATCACCGATAGAAATCATTATGATAGATGATGGATCTACTGATCGCAGCCCGGAGATTATTGAGGAATACAGTCAGAGATATTCCAATATCATTTTTGTGAAGCAAGAGAATTCCGGTCCTGGTGCAGCCCGTAATAATGGGTTAAAAGTAGCCCGAGGCGAGTATATCAGTTTTGTGGATTCAGATGATATACTGCCGCTTGATGCGTTGGAGAGTATGTACAAAGCCGCTCTTGAAAAGAATTCAGCTATCGTGCTGGGAGCATCTCTGAGCTTTAATAAAACGGAGACTTGGTTTATTGGCAGTCACTATAATAATAAAGTGTATGAAAAAGGTGAAAAGAACTTAGTTGCTAATCAAGAATTACTATATTCTTTGGGGCCATGCAATAAGATTTATCGCCGTGACATCATAAAGGATATATCCTTCCCATCAGGAATAAAGGTAACGGAAGATCAGCCATTTGTTATTGAAGCTTATCTACGAGCCGGTGCTGATATTTATACGATTGATAAAGTGATTTATAATTATCGTTCCAGAGAAGATGAGGATAACCTATCTTTATCACAAACTGTACGTGTTAATTCAGTAAGTGTTCTGAAAGACATTATGAATAGTATGTCTATATCTGATCCTTTATGGGAGAAATATATTGACAACGAAGTGTCACGTTTTCACGTTAAGAAATTTTATTACAATCGCTTGGTTTCAGCAGATATATGGCCGGCAATTCGTAATGCAGTGGATAGCAGAAATAGCGACATTGCAGTTCAAACCTTTAAAATTTTTAATGATTGGGTAAAGAGTTTAGATAAGAATTTGTTTAATGAAATTCCAGCGCTTCATACGGTTATTTTTAAAAACTTAGTGAATCGATTTGATTTAATGGGATCTTCAGCAAGAAAAAGTTATAAGGAATGTTTGGATATTGCTTTTGATAAGATTTCTTTTAAAACTGAATCCAGGTTATTGAATTCCCCTTCTTTTAAAAGAACATTTATAGCAACCCAAAAAACAGATAGGCAGAACAGCTTCCTCCCTATCCAAATGTATGTGTATGGCAGAAAATATAAAAGGTTTAAGACTAAAGTAAAGACAGCTGCTGTAAGACGTATTGTCTTTCCGTTATCCGGATTTCTGCCTCTTCAAAATAAAATTACTTTTGCATCAAATAAGATGCCAAAGTTGCAGGATTCCTTTGAGTGTATTTATGATGAAATCGCGGAATCAAGACCTGGCTATAAAGTGGTAGGATATTTTAAAAAGAAGAGATCCTGTAAGGAGTTTGCCAAATTATATTATGACATTGCTACTTCAAAATATGTCATTTTGGATGATTATTACCGTCCGCTATATAAATTAAAGGCCAGAAAAAGAACAGAAGTGATTCAAACTTGGCATGCTGCCGGTGCCTTTAAGAAATTTGGACACAGTGCGGTAGGCTATCGAGAAAGCAACACGGAAGAGTTTGAAAATGAAGCTCATGGTTCCTATACTAAAGTGGCTGTTACAAGTAAAGAAATAGTCCCTCACTATGCGGAAGCTTTTAATATACCAGAAGAAAATGTATATCCGGTAGGTCTTCCGAGAACAGATGTGTTTTTTGATACGGAAGGGATTGAATATATTAAACAAAAATATGAAGCGGTTTATCCGGCTTTACGTAATAAGAAGATCATTACGTATGCTCCAACCTTTAGAGGAGGTCCGGGAAAGCGAGCGAGCTTCAATATTCAGCTCGATTTAAAAAAAATGGCTGAAGAGCTATCGGATGAATATGTATTAGTATTGAAACTTCATCCATCTGTTACGAAAGGTATTGACATACCGAAAGAAGCAGAGGATTTCGTATTAAATTTAAGTAAGAATGATATCAATAATGTTTTATCTATTACAGATATATTAATAAGTGATTATTCATCAGTCATATTTGAATACGCATTGCTTGAAAGGCCGATGATTTTCTTTGCATACGATTTAGAGGATTATTTGGAAGATAGAGGTTTCTACTATGAGTACAAAGAATTTATCCCGGGCCCTCTTGCAGAGAAGACAGAACAAGTTATCTCTCTGATTCAACAAAACTCCTTCAACATTCAAAAGGTTAAAGCTTTTAAAGAACGATTCTTTGAAGACTTTGATGGAAAAGCATCCAAACGTTTTGTAGATACATTTATAAAACCAATTAAAAAATCATGATCGACCAGATCATGATTTCCTTTTTTTGTGAGATGAAATGAAGACTTAGACATGTTATAAACATATATAACATAAAGAGGCGTTAACTTTATGTTACAAATAATACGTGTATACGATATAATTTAGATTGTATTCGACACAGGTTTGAAAGTTAGATGCATGAGTTATATAATTAAGAATAAGTTTTCATCTTGTTTTTGTATGATGCTCCGTTTTTTGGTCAGTTACCAGTTTGCTAATGAACTAGGTAAGGAGATGTAGAAATGAAAAAGATTATTACGTATGGCACTTTTGACTTATTACATGTCGGTCATATTAATATTTTAAGAAGAGCCAAGGAAATGGGCGATTATTTAGTAGTGGGCTTATCCACTGATGAGTTTAATAAGGCGAAAAATAAAAAAGCTTATCATAGCTATGAAAATAGAAAACTGATTTTGGAATCAATTGAATTTGTTGATGAAGTGATTCCGGAGGAAAATTGGGAACAGAAGATTAAAGATATTAAGGAACATGATATAGATGTTTTTGTCATGGGTGATGATTGGGAAGGTCATTTTGACTTTCTAAAAGAGCACTGCCAGGTCGTTTACTTGCCAAGAACAATCGGTATTTCAACATCTCAAATCAAAAAAGACTTATTTAAGGTGAAAAATGGTTAAAGAACTTGTTATTCAGTTGTATTTGTTGATTTTTAAAATCGTATTTAATATTTTTAATTTATTCCCTATCCAAAATAAGGTGGCATTTATTGTATCTTTTGGTGATAACACTCAGTATGTATATGAAGAAATGCGTCGAAAACATATTGCTTTTGACGTGGTTTTTTTATGTAAGGGTACAAGCTATAAAAGGTTTCAGCAATATGAGGATGCTACTATAGCACTGATTGAAAATAAAAATCCGATTGATTTCATTCAATCTATTTATCATTTGGCGACATCTCGTTATGTATTTGTTGATAATTATTATGGTTTTTTGGCTGCCACTGACTTTAGACCGGGAGTGGAATGTATTCAGCTTTGGCATGCCTCAGGAGCTATCAAAAAATTTGGCTTGGAAGATGCCTCTGTTCAAAACAGGTCTGAAAAAGCTGTAAAACGTTTTAAAGATGTTTATAAACGTTTTAACAAAGTAGTAGTTGGTTCTGATATTATGGGAACTTACTTCATGAATGCATTTAATTTAAAGGGAGAAAATATCATTAGAACTGGTATCCCCCGAACTGACTTTTTTTATAATCAGGCTGAAAAAGAAAGTGTATTCAATCAATTGACTAACGAGAACAGATTGCTCTGGGATAAAAAAGTAATATTATATGCGCCTACTTATCGTGATAACGAATTGGATAAATTTCAGTTAGAATTAGATTTAAAAAGATTATACGATGAATTGCATAACGATTATGTCGTTATGTTACGTTTGCATCCAGCTATTAAGGATATTCCGGACTATTCAAAAATCTATCCCAATTTTGTCCTGAATTATTCTAAACCAAAGTACGATATTAATGAATTATTGGTCGTTGCGGATATTTTAATAACAGACTACTCCTCTATATCATACGAGTTTTCATTATTAAAGAAACCGATGATATTCTTTGCCTATGATTTAGTTGAATACACAAAAGATAGAGGACTTTGGGAACAATATGAAAAAATGGTTCCAGGACCAGTAGTAAACAATACAGAGGCGATTATTGACCTCATTAAAGAGAACAGCTTTGATATGGACATGATTGAAGAGTATGCAAATAAATGGAATAAGTATTCAAAAGGACATTCCAGCGAAAACTTAATTTCATATTTGTTTGATGAAAAAACAATACTATCCAGACAGAGAGCGCTGTAAGACTCTTTGCATTACATGTATCTGTTGTAAAATAGTGGGGAAGGATATTCAGAATTTATGAAGTCTATGTTTACGGTCATACAAGAACAAATACGTTCATTTTATTTAATAAAACGATTGTCTGTATTTGAATTAAAAAGTGCTAATAATAGTAACTATTTAGGAATCATGTGGGAATTCTTAAATCCCTTGATTCAAATAGGAGTATATTGGGTTGTATTCGGGATGGGAATCCGGGGAGGCAGAGAAATTGGGGACGTGCCATTTATCTACTGGATGCTATCCGGAATTTCATTGTGGTTCTTTGCCAATCCTGCCATTATGGATGGAACAAAATCGATTTATACGAGGATTAATTTTATCTCTAAAATGAGTTTTCCTATGAGTGCGATTCCTTCATATGTCATTATGTCGAAATTTTATCAGCATATTGTCATCGTGATTATTGTTTCTATTATTTTGCAGTTTGGTGGTTTCCCTATTTCGTTGTATTATCTACAGCTGCCTTACTTTATGATTGCGGCTATCATTCTGTTTTTTGCTGTTACACTCGTTACCTCCACGTTGGCTACCATTGTCCGTGATGTAGTGATGATTGTCCAAGCCATCATGAGGATGCTGATTTATTTAACCCCTATCTTGTGGGTTTCAAATAGTTTGCCAGGATTTTTACAAATGATTATTAAATTTAATCCACTTACGTATCTAGTGGAAGGGTATCGTGCAGCGATGTTAGGCCAGTCCTGGTACTTTATTGAGCATGCAGACTATACGTTATACTTTTGGGGAGTAACGATTGTGTTACTCATGATTGGATCAGCGCTTCATTTGAAATTTAGAAATCATTTTGTGGATTATTTGTAAAATGGAGTGAGGTCTACTATGGAAACAGTTATTGTAAAAAATGTTTATAAAAGATACAAAATGCATAGCAAAACCTCCGATAAATTATTGGATATTCTTCTTCCGGGAGGATATGGAGATGATTTCTATGCACTTCAGGATATTAGTTTTACAGCAAGTAAGGGTGATGTTATTGGACTGATTGGAGTTAATGGATCAGGTAAATCAACATTATCCAATATTATTGCCGGTGTAGTACCTCCTACAATGGGTTCAGTTAAAACAGTTGGACAAACGTCTTTAATTGCCATTGCTTCCGGTTTAAATAACCAGCTGACTGGCCGTGAAAATATTGAGTTAAAATGCTTAATGCTGGGTTTCAATAAAAAGCAAATTCAGGAATTGGAGCCGGAAATTATCGAATTTGCGGATATAGGCAAGTTTATTGATCAGCCTGTTAAGAAATATTCCAGCGGGATGAAATCAAGACTTGGTTTTGCGATTTCTGTAACCGTTGATCCTGATATTCTGATTATTGACGAAGCATTATCAGTAGGTGACCAGGCTTTTGCTGAGAAATCCAAAAAGAAAATGTACAGCTTCCGAGACCAGGGGAAAACAATCTTCTTTGTTAGCCATGCGATCGGACAAATAAAGGATTTCTGTAATAAAGCTTTATGGCTTGAATATGGAGAAATAAAAGATTTTGGTACAGTGGAAGATGTTGTTCCAAAATATGAGAAATTCTTGAAAGAATACAGAGCTATGACTCCAGCTCAACAAAAAGCATTTAGAGAAGCTGCTATTAAAAAACAAAGCAGCATGACGATCACATCGAAATAAAATACATGAAATTTAATTTTTATCAACAGGCTATCATCACAGGATGATAGCCTGTTTGCGCTTTTTAAACTAAATTATGAAGATGGATACTGAAAATGACTAAGGAAAGAACACGTATTTTCGGATTAGAGAAAGAAAAAGTAATGGATGGGTAAGTTTTCACGCCCATGATCTCTAAAATAAATTAAATTAGCTATAGATATGATGGATTTAATTACTCATGGTTATATTTATTAAATACCAAAAAACAGGAATGCTAATAACCCATAAAATTAGAGTGTTATATATATGAAATCTATTTAAATAAAAAAGGAAAATAATTATTTTAATAAGTTGATTGCTGTTCTGTTCAGTAATCAACTTCTTTATTTTATTTAATTACCATTAAGTTATAATTCCGCAGATGCTAAAATTAGTTTAATATAATAAAATGATAAGTAATTAAAAGTTATATAAAGTATCATTATTAGATATAAATATATTAAAATAATAGTTTTGTTTGATATTTCCATTTTAAAAGGAGATTTTTATGATTAAAAGAAATAAGCTGCCATTCAAGGTCATGGCAACATCCGTTCTTTTATCTACCGGACTGGTTTTGGGTGGTGGTGTTGGGCCAACAGGTAGTTTAACGGGTATACAAGTAGCTGAAGCGGCTGATACATATTATAAAACAACCGATAATTTGAATATGAGAAAGTCTGCAAGTACAAAGGCGCAAAAAATCACAACAATTCCAAAAGGAAAACAGGTTACTTACATATCTAAAAGTGGCAGCTGGTTTAAGGTGAAATACGGAACTAAAACTGGATTTGTCAGTTCGCAATATTTAACAAAAGTGACGGCGAGTTCAACAGTTTCATCTTCTGGCTCCGCAACAAGTACTTCTGTATACACAACAACAGACAATTTACGTTTGCGTAAACAGGCATCAACCAGTTCAGCTACGTTATTGACCATCCCAAAAGGGAAAACAGTGACGTATGTATCTAAAAGCGGCAGCTGGTATAAGGTGAAATACTTATCAAAAACAGGATATGTTAGCTCCAAATATATAAAAGTTACTAAAAAAACAAGTTCCTCAGCTTCTGCGTCTACGTCTACATCTACAACGATGAAGGCCACTAAATACAAAACGACAGAAAAATTAAACATGAGATCCAACGCATCAACGAGTGGTACACGGATCCTCACTATACCAAAGGATAAAGTCGTCACAGCCACGGCGAAATCTAGCTCCTGGTATAAGGTATCTTACGGTGGTAAGACCGGTTGGGTAAGCGGCTCGTATATAAAAGAGTACAATCAAACAACGACGACAAGCACGAATTACTATAATACAAAGGCTGCAAGTTCCTTATATAGTGCTGCTAATACAAATAAAGCAGCTGTTTATTCCATACCAAAGAATAATGTATTTACTTCTACGCAACAGGTAGTGAATAGTATAGGAGAAACCTGGTATCGAGTTTCTTATAAAGGAAAAAACTATTATATTCAATCCAGCTCAGTAAATAAGGTGACAGCAGCGAGTGTTACGAGCACCTTCTATACGGCAAAGGAAGCAACTTATTTATATTCCTTTGCAGGAGCAACACACGGAACACTAGTTGCCATTCCAAAGGGAGCTAAAATAACCACTAATTATCGAATTGGGGATTGGTATAAAACATCCTATGGCGGAAAAACAGGTTACATTGATTTGACTAAATTCACGAAAACAGTTGCTACTTCGGAAACATCGATTAAGGCTACAAAATATAAGGTTACGGCTAATTTAATTTTACGTAAGACAGCTTCCGATTCCGGTGCGAAATTAAATACAATCCCTGCGAATACTGTTGTCACAGCTACTGCAAAATCTGGCTCCTGGTACAAGGTCTCTTACAGTGGTCAGACCGGTTGGGTAAGCGGCTCGTATTTACAAGAATATAATCAAACTACGACGACAAGCACGACTTACTATAATACAAAGGCTGCAAGCTCCTTGTATAGTGCTCCTAATACAAATAAGGCAGCTGTTTATTCTATACCAAAGAATAATGTGTTCACTTCTACCCAACAGGTCGTGAATAGTATAGGAGAAACCTGGTATCGAGTTTCCTATAAAGGAAATAACTATTATATTCAATCTGGTTCAGTAAGTAAGGTAACAGCGGCGAACGTTACGAGTACGTCCTTTACGGCAAAAGAAAAGACTTACTTGTATTCCTTTGCAGGAGCATCTCACGGAACTTTGGTTACTATTCCAGAGGGAGCTAAAGTAACTACTAATTATCGAATTGGTGATTGGTATAAAACATCCTATGGCGGAAAAACAGGTTACATTGATTTGACTAAATTCACAAAAACAGTCTCTTCAACGACACCGTCTTTTACGGCTACAGAGTTTAAAACAACGGCTAATGTGAATTTACGTGAGACAGCATCTGCATCGGGTGCGAAATTGACTACAATACCTGTGAATACAGTAGTTACAGCTACAGAACAATCAGGTGATTGGTATAAAGTTACATACAATGGTTATACCGGCTGGGTAAGTGGTGCTTATTTGACAAAATACACTAGCAGTACTGGTAATAACAGCTCAAGTAGTAACAACGGAAATCAAACAACATTACCGAGTGGCACTGCTATAACTGAAACAACATATTTACCAATCAGTGAATTAAATATCCGTGCTTCCGACTCTACTTCATCAGCTAAAGTTGGTTCAATCCCTAAATATACACAGGTGAAATCTACCTATAAAACAAGTAAGGGCTGGTACCGTGTGACATATGGTGGAGTAACAGGTTTTGTATCGGGAGAGTATTTAATCACAAAAGCGAATTACGATAAAATGAATTCTTATGAGGCAAATAAGAATTCCTATATGCATTTGGATTTACGTAAAAAATCCTCTGTAACAGCTGCACAAATTAATGCTTATATTGCTAAGCATGCAACATCAGCTAATAGCGTTCTCTACAATAAAGGCTCGGCATTTATTACAGCGGCTAATAAATATGGTGTGAATGCCCTCTATTTAGCAGCACATGCGATTCATGAAAGTAACTATGGAAAATCTACAATTGCGTTAGCAAAAAATAACTTGTTTGGCTTTGGATCCTATGACATTACGCCATTTGTAGGTTCGGTTAAATTTTCTTCTATTGAAGAGAATATTGCCTTTATTGCACAAGAAATGAAAGCCACATATTTAAATCCATCTAACTGGAAGTACAAGGGGGCGACACTTGGATATACGATTAAGGACGCTAATGGAAATCGTATCACTGATTTAAGTAAGGGAATGAACTTTTACTATGCCAGTGATTCCGATTGGGGAAATAAGATTGCCAAACATATGTCTAACATCCTGGATTATGGCAATGAGGGGGCAGTCAGCCAAAGTCCAAATACAACGGTTCCAGCCAAACCTAGCTATCCAAGCGGCAAGGATGTGTTCCCGACAGGTACAATCGCTGTTGCCAATTCTTCTATCAGTCTTAGAAACTCAAAAAGCAGTTCAGCAACTGTGGCCGCAACGATTAAAAAGGGTGAGACCTTTAATCTACTGGAAAAATGGAATGATTATTGGCTAACAATCAATTATAAAGGCAAAACATATTATACAAATACGGTTAGTCTGAGCACCTATAATCAGTATATGACCGTGAAAAATTTAGCGCGAGTCAATGGTGCCAGCACGTTGAATGTCCGCGCGTCAGTTAATACGGCGTCAGCTACAGTGGGAACTTTAAAAAACCATCAATATGTCGAACTTGTGGTAGATTCAAGCAATAATCCAATCACTAGTAGCGGATGGTATAAGGTTAAGTTATCTAATGGCACAGTTGGCTGGGCATCAGGTTCTTTTTTAGCAAGAGAATTAAATAAATAGAATTTAGGAAAAGAGGTAGTTGACATGGTCAACAACCTCTTTTTTTATTAAATACACTATTGGATAGAGAAAATTTAACTTTGAATGATGTATAAGTGAAAGAGAATAAGAGATCGGCGTTTATATTATTTAAAAATAATATAAACAAGTATGATTATTTATGTATCTAGCAAATTATTTGATAATTTTAAAACTATATAAGAAAATTATTTTATATCAAAATAGTAATTTAGTTCGGTGTCTTATTTACTAAAGAGGGAGTTTTTATTGCAATGAATAATAGGAATAATCAACCGCTTAAGGTTATGGCAACATCCGTTCTTCTATCTACTGGTTTGATTTTTGGACCAGCTCTTGAACCCAACCAGAGTTTTACAGGTACTAAAGTTGAAGCAACTGCTGGAACATATTATAAGACGACAGCCAATCTGAATTTGAGAAAGACAGCGAGTAAAACCGCAAAACTAATTATAACCATTCCAAAAGGAAAACAAGTCACATATATATCTAAAAGTGGCAGCTGGTACAAGGTGAAATATGGATCGAAGACAGGCTATGTCAACTCTAGCTATCTGAAGATTGTATCGAGTTCGACTACTCCGGCAACAAGTACATCCGTATATACAACGACGGCCAATTTGAATTTACGCAAAACAGCTTCAACCCGTTCGGTAATCTTAACGACCATCCCAAAGGGGAAAACAGTCTCGTATCTATCAAAGAGCGGCAGTTGGTATAAGGTGAAATACGGAACAAAAACCGGTTATGTCAGTTCCAGCTATATAAAGGTTACGAACAAAACAAGTGCATCTACTTCTGCGTCAACAACGATTAAGTCGACTAAATATAAAACTACATCCTATTTAAACATGAGGTCTAAAGCCACAACAAGCAGCAGTCGGCTCTTAACTATACCAAAGAATAAAGTTATTACAGCCACAGCAAAATCCGGCTCGTGGTATAAGGTCTCTTATAGCGGTCAGACCGGTTGGGTCAGCGGCTCGTATATAAAGGAGTACAATCAAACTACAACGACAAGTATTGCTTACTATAAGACGAATGCGACAGGCTCCCTGTATAGTGCTGCCAATACAAATAAAGCAGCTGTTTATTCGATTCCTAAGAATAATATATTTTCTTCTACCCAAAAAGTAGTCAATAGTATAGGAGAAACCTGGTATCGAGTTTCTTTTAAAGGGAAAAATTATTATATTAAAGCTGGATCAGTAAGTAAGGTATCTGCAGCAAATGTTACAAGTACCTCCTATACGGCAAACCAAAATACTTATTTATATTCATTTGCCGGGGAAAAACACGGGACTTTAGTTTCTATTCCAAAGGGAGCCAAAATAATAACCAGTTATCGTATTGGAGATTGGTATAAAACAACGTATGGAGGAAAAACGGGATATATCAATATGTCTAAATTCTCGAAAACGGTAACTTCATCAAGCACGTCTTTTACAGATACAATGTTTAAGACTACGGCCAATCTGAATTTAAGAAAGACAGCATCTACTTCCGGAGAGAAATTAGACACAATACCTAAAAATACGATTGTCACAGCTACTGCAAAATCTGGCATTTGGTATAAAGTGAGTTACAATGGTAAAACCGGCTGGGTCAGCGGAACGTATTTGGCTGCGTATAGTAGTTCAAGCAACAATACTGGCAGCAGCCCGAGCGGTTCTGGTGTTACGGAAAACATATACTTGCCGATTGCTAAGTTGAATATTCGTGCCTCCGATTCGACAACATCGGCTAAAGTTGGTTCAATCCCTAAATATACTCAAGTGAAATCTACCTATAAAACTAGCAAGGGCTGGTATCGGGTTACATATGGTGGAGTAACAGGCTACGTCTCAGGAGATTACCTAATTACAAAAGCGAATTACGATAAAATGAACTCTTATGAAAATAATAAGAATTCCTATCTACATATTGATTTACGTACAAAATCCTCTGTAACGGCTGCGCAAATTAATGCCTATATTGCAAAGCATGCAACATCGACTAATAGTGTTCTCTATAATAAAGGATCTGCATTTATTACAGCAGCCAATAAATATGGAGTGAATGCCCTTTATTTAGCAGCACATGCCATTCATGAAAGTAATTATGGAAAATCTACAATTGCGTTAGCAAAAAATAACTTGTTTGGTTTTGGGTCCTACGATAGTACGCCGTTTGTTGGCTCCGTCAAATTTGCTTCTATTGAAGAGAATATTGCCTTTATTGCACAGGAAATGAAAGCAACCTATTTAAATCCATCTAACTGGAAGTACAAGGGTGCAACGCTAGGTTATACAATTAAGGATGCGAATGGAAATCGAATCACTGATTTAAGTAAAGGAATGAACTTTTACTATGCGAGTGATTCCGATTGGGGAAAAAGGGTTTCTACCCATATGTCGAATATATTGGCTTATAGCAAGGAAGGGGCTGTCAGTCAACGTCCAAATACGACGGTACCAACTAAACCAAGCTATCCAAGCGGAAAGGATGTATTCCCAACAGGTACGATGGCTGTTGCCAATTCATCTCTTAGTCTAAGAAACTCAAAAAGCAGCTCAGCGACTGTGGCCGCAACGATTAAGAAGGGTGAGACCTTTAATCTACTCGAAAAATGGAATGATTACTGGTTGAAAGTTAGTTATAAGGGCAAAACATATTATACAAATACGGTTAGCTTAAGCACATATAATAATTATATGACTGTAAAAAATTTAGCCCGTGTAAGTGTTGGTGGTACGAGTACCTTGAATGTACGCGCATCCGCTAGTACGGCAGCGGCTAAGGTGGGATCTTTATTGAACCATCAATATGTCGAGCTTGTGGTGGATTCAAGTAAAAGTCCAATCACTAATGGCGGTTGGTATAAGGTTAAGCTATTAAATGGAAAAGTTGGCTGGGTATCGGGTAGTTATTTAGTAAGGGAGTTAAATAAATAGGTTTAAGAAAGAGAGGCTGTTGATCATGTCAACAGCCTCTTTTTGTTGGTCATCATTAAGAAAGTGGGCACGAATAAGATTGAAACTATTATGGGAAGAGAATGAAATGTTAATGAAGAAAGTAAGCATTATTATAAGGAAATTGATGAATGAATGAATTAATTCAGTGCTTACCCTTAGAAAAACGCACCATTATTCGTAATTCTATTAATGGGGGGAATATATGTTTATAAGAGAATAAAATATATATCTAAATAATAGTTTAGTACGGTGCGTCTTATTTACTAAAAAGGGAGAGTTCAATGAATAAAAGCTATAGGCAACCAATTAGAGTTATGGCAACATCCGTTCTTCTATCTACTGGTCTGATTTTTGGATCTGAAATTGGATTGAAGGATCGTTTTTGGGAGGTAAAAGTAGAAGCAGCTGCGGAGACATATTATAAGACAACAGCTAATTTAAACTTGCGAAAGTCCGCAAGTAAAACTGCATCAATACTTACAACGATTCCAAAAGGGAAACAAGTTACATACATATCGAAAAGTGGCAGCTGGTATAAAGTTAAATATGGAACAAAAACAGGATATGTCAGTTCTAGTTATTTAAAAGCCGTTTCTCAAACAAGTACATCAGTATACACAACGAAAGCTAATTTGAATTTACGAAAAACAGCTTCAACCAGTGCAGCTATCTTAACGACCATCCCAAAAGGGAAAACGGTCTCGTATCTATCAAAGAGCGGCAGCTGGTATAAAGTGAAATATGGAACAAAAACAGGTTATGTAAGCTCAAAATATATCAAGGTCACTAAAAAAACGAGTTCCTCTGCCACTGTTTCGATTAAGTCGACTAAATTTAAAACGACAGCAAATTTAAACATGAGGTCAAAAGCATCAACAAGTGGCACTCGACTCCTTACTATACCAAAGCATAAAATTATCACGGCTACAGCAAAATCAGGCTCATGGTATAAGGTTTCTTATAGTGGTAAAACTGGCTGGGTAAGCAGTTCGTATATAAAAGAATACAATCAAACTACGACTACAAGTACCACTTACTATAAGACGAATGCGACAAGCTCCTTGTATAGCGCTGCCAATACAAAAAAAGCTGCGGTCTATTCTATACCAAAGAATAATATATTTACATCTACTCAAAAGGTAGTTAATAGTATAGGAGAAACCTGGTATCGAGTTTCCTATAAAGGGAAGAATTATTTCATTAAATCCGGGTCTGTAAGTAAGGTGTCTGCAGCTAAGGTTACTAGTACTTCCTATACGGCAAAAGAAGCGACGTATTTATATTCCTTTGCTGGGGAGAAACATGGAACATTGATTGCTATTCCTAAGGGAGTCAAAATAACAACCACTTATAGAATTGGGGATTGGTATAAAACATCGTATAGAGGAAAAACGGGTTATATCAACATTGCTAAATTCTCGAAAACGGTATCATCAACAGACACGTCAATTACAGCTACAAAGTATAAGACGACGGCCAATCTGAATTTAAGAAAGACAGCGTCCACTTCCGGAGAAAAATTGAGCACCATTCCTGTAAATACAATCGTGACGGCCACAGCAAAATCAGGAGATTGGTATAAAGTGAGCTATAATGGTCAAACTGGTTGGGTTAGCGGCACTTATTTGGTTGCATATAGTAGTACCTCAAGCAACACTCTGAGCGGTTCTACTATTACTGAAACAACCTATTTGCCGATTGCTGATTTGAATATTCGTGCCTCCGATATGACATCGTCTACTAAAATCGGTTTAATCCCCAAATACACACAAGTAAAATCAACCTATAAAACCAGTGAGGGATGGTATCGGGTAACGTATGATGGAGTAACAGGCTATGTATCAGGAGATTACTTAATTACAAAAGCGAACTACGATAAAATGAACTCTTATGAAGCGAATAAGAATTCCTTTATACATATGGATTTGCGTACGAAGTCCTCTGTTACAGCTGCACAAATTAATACTTATATTGCGAAGAATGCAACATCGAGTAATAGTGTCCTCTATAACAAAGGCTCGGTGTTTATCACTGCCGCCAATAAATATGGCCTAAATGCCTTGTATTTAGCAGCACATGCGATTCATGAAAGTGATTTTGGAAAATCGACGATTTCTTTGGGGAAAAACAATTTATTTGGTTTTGGATCCTATGATCTAGCACCATTTGTAGGCTCTGTAAAATTTTCCTCCATTGATGAGAATATTCTCTTTATTGCACAGGAAATGAAGGCGACTTATTTAAATCCATCTAACTGGAAGTATCAGGGGGCAACACTTGGATATACCATTAAGGATGCCAATGGAAATCGGAGTGCGGATTTAAGTAAAGGAATGAACTTTTACTATGCCAGTGATTCCAATTGGGGAAGTAAGATTGCCAACCATATGTCCGAGATTTTAGCTTACAGTAAGGAAGGGGCAGTCAGCCAAAGTGCAAATACGACAGTACCAGCCAAGCCAAGCTATCCAATTGGCAAGGATGTATTTCCGACAGGTACAATTGCTGTTGCCAATTCTTCTATAAGTCTAAGAAATGAGACAAGCAGCTCTGCGACTGTGGCAGCAACAATTGGAAAGGGTGAAACCTTTAATCTATTGGAAAAATGGAATGATTACTGGTTGACAGTCAATTATAAAGGCAAGAAATATTATACAAATACGGTCAGCTTAAGCAAATATAATCAGTATATGACTGTTAAAAACTTAGCTCGGGTGAGTGTCAGTGGTTCGAGTACCCTGAATGTACGGGCAACAGCGAGTACTGTGGGCGCTATATTGGGATCATTGCCAAATCATCAATATGTCGAGCTTGTGGTGGATTCAAGTAAAAACCCAATTAAAAGTGGATCTTGGTATAAAGTTAAATTATCAAATGGAACACAAGGTTGGGTTTCTTCTGCTTATCTAACGATGGAATTAAATAAGTAATATCTTTAAAAGTTGTCGGAATTCTGACAACTTTTTTTATTTACATCAGGGGGATTTTGCATTTTTTGACCATCAAATCACTTTAAACTAGGCACAAGCTATATCAAATTAGGATCGTTCAGACTTCCCCAGTAAAAATAGGTAGATATAATCTCTTAATTTTTGTATGATTTTGTTAAATGATATTATTTCTATTTAAGGAATTAAATGTTAATAATCTAGTCTTATGGATTTAGTAAGTATTCTAGTTTGAAATGGGGGTAAACAAGTGATTTATGCAGAGATTCTGGCAGGTGGGAAAGGTACCTGAATGGGTAATACCTTACTGCAGCTATACCCATTTATAATGTGGCCAGGCATTTAAATGGAATTAATCGAAGCAATAAAGCAGGATCGTTTCGATTAAGCTATACCGTGCGCTCTTATTTTACAGAAAAATTTGACAATATATCTCAGTGTAAAACTGCCGTCTACAGTTATGAATAGAATGGTGGAGGGGTTGGGATGATGAAAGCCAGGACAAATAAAAGCGATGTTTACAATATGCACGGCCTTCTGTGAATTCTATTGTCGTTCATCACTATACAGAAAGTGGAGTAGAGTTAACAATCTATCCCAGTGTAAAAGGTTGGTATGAACTGCGCCCGTTGGATACGGACGGAGTATAAATACAGAATTTGTTCAAGTGAGTGATGTTGACTATTAAGGAGGATGGAAATGAAGGGAATTATATTGGCAGGCGGAAGTGGTACCCGATTATATCCATTAACCAGTGCTATTTCCAAACAAATGCTGCCGGTTTACGATAAACCGATGATTTATTATCCTTTATCCATATTGATGCTGGCAGGTATAAAGGAAATCTTAATCATTTCAACTCCAGAAGATACATCACGTTACGCACAACTGTTAGGAGATGGTTCCAATATTGGCATAAGCCTTTCCTATGCTGTACAAGAAAAACCGGAGGGGCTAGCACAGGCTTTTATTATCGGTGAAAGCTTCATTGGCGAAGATTCTGTTGCGCTCATTTTAGGGGACAATCTATTTTATGGACAGGGATTATCCAAAATGGTACAAAAAGCGGCATCGAAGGAGTATGGAGCTACTGTATTTGGCTATCATGTACATGATCCTGAACGCTTTGGTGTAGTAGAGTTTGATAATCAGATGAAGGCTATATCCATAGAAGAAAAACCAAAGAATCCGAAAAGCAATTATGCTGTGACAGGTGTCTATTTTTACGATAATAGAGTGGTAGAATATGCGAAAAGAATTGAGCCATCTGCCAGAGGAGAATTGGAAATTACAGATTTAAACAGCATCTATCTTGAAAATGGCGAGTTGACCGTAGAAATCATGGGACGTGGTTTTGCCTGGTTGGATACAGGTACGCATGAGAGCCTGCTCGAAGCTTCCACATTCATAGAAACAGTGGAAAAAAGACAACGGCTTAAGATTGCCTGCCTAGAAGAAATCGCCTATCGAATGGGCTATATTGATGCTGAGCAGGTCAGACAATTGGCTGAACCACTTTCGAAAAATGAGTATGGGCAGTATTTGATGAGGATGATCGAGCAAGATCAAATGACGCCTAAAGAAGAGGTGGAATTATGAATGTTATTGAAAGCGGATTGAAGGGTGTTAAATTAATCGAACCTGCCGTTTATGGGGACCATCGTGGTTTCTTTACGGAAAGCTATAATGAAAAGCTATTTCATGAACATGATATCCTTGATCAGTTTATTCAGGATAATCATTCCCTTTCAAAGGAAGCTGGCGTATTGAGAGGGATGCATTACCAGTTGGAACCTAAGGGCCAAACCAAATTAGTACGTGTGGTAACAGGAGCAATCTATGATGTAGTGGTAGACATACGAAAAGGATCGCCAACTTTCGGGCAATGGGAAGGATTTATTCTCAGTGAATTTAATAAGCGCCAATTACTCGTTCCAAAGGGGTTTGCACATGGATTTTGTACCATTACGGAAAATGTAAATGTACTTTATAAGGTGGATGAATTATATTCACCTGAACATGACCGGGGAATTGCCTGGAATGATGATGAGCTAGCTATTAAATGGCCAGTTTCGGTTCCGATTTTATCTGATAAGGACCAAAAACATTCGATGCTTCATGGAGCTGATTATAATTTTGTTTGGGAGGATGCCTAATGAACATTTTGGTTACAGGAGGAGCGGGCTTTATTGGAAGTAATTTTGTCCGTCATCTATTAACTACCTATCCTGATTATCGAGTTATTAATTTGGATTTACTAACTTATGCGGGTAATATACATAACTTGGATGATGTGATGGAGAATCAAAATCACTATTTTGTCCAAGGGAATATCACGGACCGTGAGCTAATCAAAAGCTTAATCGAACAATATGATATCCAGGCAATTGTTAATTTTGCGGCTGAGTCACATGTGGACCGCAGTATTTTGGATCCAGGAATATTCATTGAAACGAATATTCAGGGAACATTGGCTTTATTGGATGCAGCGAAGGAATGTCATGTACAAAGGTTTTTACAGGTATCGACGGATGAGGTCTATGGATCGCTGGGGGGAACAGGGTATTTTACGGAAGAGACACCGTTAGCACCGAACAGCCCATATTCAGCAAGTAAAGCAGGAGCAGATATGCTCGTCCGTGCTTATCATGAGACCTATGGCCTGTCGGTTACTATCACACGGTGCTCAAATAATTATGGGCCTTATCATTTTCCCGAAAAATTAATTCCATTGATGATAACGAATGGTATAGATGGAGATATGTTACCGATTTACGGAAATGGAGAGAATATCCGCGATTGGCTGCATGTTACCGATCATTGTGCCGCGATAGATTTAGTGCTCCATAAGGGGAAAAGTGGAGAAGTGTATAATGTTGGCGGTCATAATGAGCGGACCAACAATGAAATCGTTCAAAAAATTGTAGAGCATCTTGGTCTCTCAAGTGATAGGATTCACTATGTAGAGGATCGGCTCGGGCATGATCTCCGTTATGCGATTGATCCCACTAAGCTCGAAACTGAGCTGGGCTGGAAGCCAAAGTATACCTTTGATACGGGGATTGTGGAAACAATTGATTGGTATGTCAATCATGAGGAATGGTGGCGTCCATTAAAGGAACGCGCCAAACTGGGTAAATAAGATGAAGATACTAGTAACGGGAGCGAATGGCCAACTCGGGACTGAAGTTGTTACCCTGCTAAAGGAGGAAGGGATACACACGGTATTCTCCTTTATTAAGGAAGAGTTGGATATATCTAATGAACAGGAAGTTTCCGAGACCATATCTTCCATTCACCCGGACTGGGTTTTGCATTGTGCAGCTTATACGGATGTTGAAGCTGCGGAGGAAGAAGGCAGGGAAGCGAATTGGAGAATTAATAGAGATGGATCTGCTTATATTAGTAAAGCGGCAGCGGAGACTGGGGCTCGAGTTATTTATATAAGTACAGATTATATATTCGATGGAACAAAAGAGGCGGCCTATTTACCGTCAGATCATACAAATCCTATTAATCAATATGGGGCGGCTAAACTTGCAGGTGAAGAGGAAATTTTAAAATACAGTCCTTCTGCCTATATCATTCGTACTTCTTGGATATTTGGAGAACATGGTCGTAATTTTGTTTATACCATGCTAAATTTAGCTAAGAAAATGGATACGATTAAGGTGGTCAATGACCAATATGGAAGGCCGACCTATGCGCATGATTTAGCGGCATTCATGGTTTATATTGTGAACCATGAAGTCGAGGCAGGTGTCTATCATTTTTCGAATGATGGAGTGGCGACATGGTTTGAGTTTGCTAAAGAAATATTAAAAGGTGAACAGGTAGAGATTTTGCCTGGGACATCTGCTGAATTGCCACAAAAGGCTGCAAGGCCAAAGCATTCTGTCCTGTCATTGGATAAAGTAAAGGATACAGGTTTTGTCATACCAACCTGGAGGGATGCACTAGAGCGTTTTATGAAGCAAAGAATTCATTGACCGCTCTGATCATAACAAACTAAAAAGCTGCGATTATCCTAATAAACGGATAGTGCGCAGCTTTTTTAGTTCTGGTGATTTATCTACTCAAGCTTTATCTATTTGTGACCAAGTATTTGCTAGAAGTCTTAAAGGAAAATGCGAGAACTATTTTCTTTGTCAGCCATTCCATTAAGAAAACTATAGAATCAACTATAAAATGAGAGTGTTGATTACATGAGCTAGGCTATAAATACCTATACTTAATTAGAGTGCGCCTAAGAAGATACGTTTTCTTAGACAGCTAATTTAAGATCCTATAAATTAATAGTTATAGTACCCATCGTTATAGGCGTACTCGTATTTATTCCCCAGTTCATCCTTATAGGATAATACATACATTAAATCGATGTAACTATTATCAACAAAGAGATTGTCAGGTACAAGATAATTCAAGGTGTTTTGCCCTGTTTTGAATGTATATGTTTGCTGATCATAATAGCTACTAAGATTGCCGGAGTTATAATGATTATAATCATAGACAGTTAATTGCATCTCTGTATCTTTTGATAAGTTTGTTACTATATCGATGCCCGTATTATGTGTATCTACGGAATGACTTTGAATCCACTCTGGATATTCCTCATAATAATTGCTTAAGATAGAGCCGGTTACTTTTGTTTCTCTGCCCATCTCTGTTTTGGCTTTAATAACGTAATTGAGAGGTTCGTAATACCAATAATCGTTGCCATCGTCACTTACTCCATCCCACGTGAAATTCTGAATTCCCGCCTCTTGTTTTACATTTTTACTGATAGTCTTAACTAGAGAATCATCTCCGTCATAAATTTCAACCGTGACGGTAGCAGGATCAGAGAGTTTATAGAAGACCTCAATATCTGTTTCATAATACTCTTTAGATTTATTTTGTACGTGCTTCGGATACTCAACTTTAATAACTTGGCGATCCACATTAAGATTTGCACTGTAAGTTGCGTTATTTTTATACTTGTCAGATGCGTTGATTCTGTAGGTATAAACTCCATCTCCAATATACTCACCATTAGAATTGGTTCCATTCCAAGAGAAATCATAGCTGCCAGCCTTCTGGTCCTCATCTTTTAGGATTGTTTTTACAAGTGTCGAGCCTTTATAAACATTGATAGACACACTGGAAGCTTTAATGAGTGTATATGGAATAGCAACGTCCGTATTACCGGTGATATTCTTTGTTCCTTTGCCACTTACAAAATTAGCACGATGATCTTCGAGGTTGAAAGTTTTACTCTTAATCGTTTTTTTATTACCGATGAGATCTTTTAACTCATACTGAAAAACATAAATTCCTTCTGTAACAAATTTATTCTTACTGTCTGTTCCATTCCAACTATGTTGTATGGATGAAGGATCATACAATTTGTTAGTAACCAGTGTTTTTACTTTCGAACCCTTGCTATTCAAAACAGAAACAGTCATATATAGTTTTTCTTTGGATTTAAAGGTTGCATTCTGTTTATTCTTCTCTGTTGCTTTAAATGGGGTAGCTATACTATTTAGAGAGCCATTTATAGTCGTATCCACAGTGATACTTGATTTAACTGTTTTTCCTTTGACCTTCGTTAGAGAGATGGTTTCGAATGACAGTTTATAACTGCCATCCTTCACTAGCTTGTTACTGGAGTTTTTCCCGTTCCAAGTAATTGATTGTTTGCCACCTTTGATGGTCTTGCTCTTCATAATTGTTCCAACTGTTTTCCCCGTACTATCCAAAACTTTAACAGTTACTTTTGAATCTTTGTTAAGTACATAAGGAACTTTTATTGATGTAGTGACCTTGTGTGAAAAATTGGCAGCTTTACTGGTGACTGTTGGGGCTACATTATCCTTAACTGTCACAGTTTTGGTTTTATAAATGTTTTTGCTGCCTCTAGTCATTCTTGCAACAAGCGTATATTTTCCTGATTTGGCGTAGCTATATGATCCTGTCTTTCCGTCCCATAATGTGGAAATTTTCCCCCAACTCCACGGTTTATTGGAGACTAAACTTCTAACCAATTTTCCTTTGGAATCCTTTACATAGATTGATAGTTTTGACGAGCCATATGCGCTTACAGAGATGTTATGTTTATTTTTCCCTGTAGCAGTGAATTTTGTACTCGCGGTTATCGTTGATAACTGCCCAGGTGTATTTGACATTGCTTTGCTCGCATCAATTCGACCATATCCATATAAAGAATCCCAGCCTTTTTTCCCGAGGTCTTTGACAGATTTATTCATAATAATTTCTATTTGGTCTGGTGATAACCAAGGATTTTTAGAAAGCATTAGAGCAGCTACTCCACTTACTAAAGGAGCCGCCATTGATGTTCCATCCATATATTCATAAGAACTGCCGTTGACGGTAGAATAGATATCTTCACCAGGAGCTGAATAATTTATGTAGTTTCCAAAATTAGAAAAGTATGAATCGCTGTCTTTCTTATTAGTGGAACTAACTGCCAACACATGATTTAAAGCAGCTGGATAAGAAGTGTAGGAGGTGCTGTCATTACCTGCAGCTGCAATAATAATAGCGCCCTTCGAATGCGCATATGCCACTGCACTGTCTACATATGAACTGTAAGAATAACTTCCAAAGCTTAAATTCAATACTCTTGCACCATTATTGACTGCATATATAATTCCATCACCAATACTATAAGCGTCTGCATATTGCCCATTGAAAACTTGAACAGGCATGATTTTAACCTTTGGAGCTACACCTGATATACCGATTGTGTTCTGAGTAGCTGCAATGATACCAGCTACATGGGTACCATGAGCTGCCGATGTTATCGTCGAGTTGTTGCGTACAATATTTTTTTGCTTAGTAATTTTCCCTTTTAGATCTGGATGATTTGTCTGCATTCCATTATCGATAACAGCAACTATGATCGAAGAGGATCCTTTTGATTTATCCCATGCTTTTGGCATATTGATTTTTGGTAAATGCCATTGTTTTTTATAATGTTTATCTTTTGGGGTATAAGCCGTTTTGTATAATATATTTGGTTCAACCAATTGAACGGATTTGTGCTTAGAGAGCCTTTTGGCAATAGAAGATAGGTTAGTATTTTTTACTACAGAGACTAAAGAATAATTTCCTGTTTCAGAAAAGGATAGCTCACTACCTTTAATGCTGTTGATGATTTGCTTTCGCTGACCCTTAGAAAGGACAGATTTAAACTTAACAATCAACTCTTGCTCTGTGTATTCTTTCTCATCCGCAGTACTGAATAATTTTATACCGCCTTTTTGAGCATTGTTCTGTTTCTGTAATGTTTCCGCAGCGTTTACATTGGCAGTGGAAACCATGAAACAAAACAAAAATACAATAAAGGCACTAATTCCTTTAATTAATGAATTCCTCATTCAATATCCCCCTAGTTTAAATGCATTAATTACAATAATCCCCTATTTATTATATCGGATAAATATGGTAATATTTAACTATTTTAATAGTTATACTTTGGATCTTTTTAATAGACTTTAATATGGATTCTTTTCTATAAAAATTGTTTTTAGTGGCTAATTGTCGAGTTAATAAAAAGTGTGGGTTGTATTTTGGCTTAGTTATTTTGCATTAGGTTGCTATGGTTAAAGTTAGCGGGGAAGTTGGCCTAAATTTTAATAGAATTGAAAATTATTTCATGGCGTATACAGTTTGAAGAATCTGTGCTGAAGATGTTGTGGATTTCCTGAGTTAAAACAGGAGTGGATATTTTTTTCACGTGTGCCTCTGCCGATAAGGAGGTTGCCAATAGACAGACAACGAGTACCGTGAGGCTGAATAGAACCTGGTATACTTTTTTCATAAATAACCCCTTCTTTGTCCAATATCGTATTGATTCATTTTACCTAATTGCAACTATAATTCTTGTTGTATTTTGTCGATAAAACTAAACTTTTTTCCTAAGATTTTAGACAAAGAAGGGGGAATTGAGTTCTTTTAGAATTAGAGGTCATGCTCGAGGTATAGCATTTCGCCTTCTTCTATGGATGCCTGTCCATTTGATAAATCCGTCATCCAGTCTATGAAGGCTTCCTTTGCGTCTTCCTCTGCGTAGGATTCAATCATGACTCGGTCCAGATAATGAATTTCTTTAATGGAATAGTGCGAATTTCGAAGTTCATTTTCAATTTTCCCGAGAAGTGTATAATCGAACGTGGATTTCATGATGCGCATTAATCTTCTTTCCACCACACCGGTTGCGTTAATTCCTTCAGAAGCTGCTCCGCCGTATGCGCGGATTAATCCGCCAGCCCCAAGTTTAATTCCTCCGAAATAGCGTGTCACAACCACCGCAGTGTCCTTCAAGCCCTTTTTCTTAATGACTTCGAGAATAGGGACACCGGCTGTGCCGCTAGGTTCACCATCATCATTGGCTTTTTGGATGAGGTCATTTTCACCGATCATATAGGCTGAACAATTATGGGTCGCATCCCAGTGCTTTTTCTTGATTGATTGAATAAATTGTATGGCTTCTTCCTCTGATTCCACGCGATTCACATAGGCAATAAAGCGTGACTTTTGGATGATTTGTTCAGATTCGCCATATCCCTTTACTGTTTTATATGAATTCAGCATTTAAACTGCCGCCTTTCTCTTTATATCCCTTCTAGTATACTTTATTATTCGGTTCGTACGACATCTTTATTACAGAAGAGTAATATGCTGTGATGGAGATGTGAAATAGTAAAAAGTAAAAAAAATACTGGTAATCGTGCTATAATTTAACTATTATGTAGTATTTCACTGGTATATTAACTTATTTACCCAATAATTTCTAAAAACACCCACAAAGGAAATTCGTGAAGACCGAACTATTTTATATGAATTGGTACAGAAGAAGCGGAGGATTCTTTTGCGTCAAACAGGAGGTAAGATTATGCGGGTACCTAAGCTGGATGGAAAGGCACTCGATAACATCCTTAATCATATGATCAGTACCGTGGACAATAGTAAGGGAGAAATATATGAAATAGGGGAACACTGTCAGCATGAATTTGCTCAACTTTCTTCTGAATTAGAATCTGTTAAAACAATGGTGCTGAAGGTCATTGCTGATGGGGATGAGCTTGATCAAAAGGCGCGTGAATCCCGTAAATGCTTATCAGATGTTTCCTCCCGTTTCAAGGAATTTACGGAGGTACAAGTGAGGGCAGCCTATGAACAGGCACATACGTATCAGGTTGACCTGACCATGAACAGAGAGCTGGAAAAACAGCTCCGTAAACGTCGAGATGACCTTGAAAGAAGGCTCATTAATCTAAAGGAAACTATTGATAGAGCTGAGAATCTCGTTTCGCAAATCACGGTTGTTCTGCATTATTTAACAAGTGACCTGCAGGACGTGTCTGAGGTTCTCGATATGTATAAACAGAAACAGGACTTTGGCTTTAAAATCATTGAGGCCCAGGAAGCCGAGCGCAAAAAGCTTTCTCGTGAAATTCATGACGGTCCTGCACAAATGCTTGCCAATGTGATGGTCCGTTCAGATTTAACGGAGCGGATATTCAGGGAACGCGGTCCTGAGGAAGCGTTGCTGGAAATAAAATCTCTGAAGCAGATGGTTCGGAGTGCGCTGGCTGAGGTTAGGCGAATTATCTATGACCTGCGGCCTATGGCCTTGGATGATCTTGGGCTTATCCCGACTCTGCGTAAGTATTTGCAAACCATTGGTGAATACAATTCAGAGATTGATTTTAAATTTCAGATTTATGGACAGGAAAAAAGACTTGAGCCGAATTATGAAGTTGCGTTATTCAGGCTTGCCCAGGAAGCAGTCCAAAATGCAATCAAACATGCGAATGCCAGCCTGATTCAGGTTAAACTGGAACTTTTGAATGATAAAGGGACATTGACTGTACGGGATAATGGCCGTGGATTTGAGCCGCATAAACAAAAGGAAGGTTCCTTTGGAATCATGGGAATGAATGAGCGTGTTGAGACACTTGAAGGAGAAATGACCATTCAATCAAGTGTGGGTGGAGGTACGCTTGTCTATATTCAGATTCCATTAAAGGCATCAATAATTGTGTAATTTTTTTATAAAATAGTTTTTTAGTTATATTTATTGTAAATGTTTGGAGTTTACTAGTAGTCAAGAATATAATTAGGATAATGACTACTTACTGTAAAAAGATGGGGGATGAGAGATAATGACAACTACAATTGCAATCATAGATGATCATCAATTATTTCGCGAAGGGGTTAAACGGATTCTCGATTTCGAATCTTCTTTCTCGGTAATCGCTGAGGGGGACGATGGCAGCGAGGCGATCTCAATTGTTGATACATATCATCCGGATGTTATCATCATGGATATCAATATGCCAAACGTCAACGGGGTTGAGGCAACAGGCCAGTTGATTGAGAAATTTCCGGATTCCAGAGTAATTATGCTTTCAATTCATGACGATGAAAACTACGTAACCCATGCTTTAAAAACAGGTGCCCGCGGCTATTTATTAAAGGAAATGGATGCGGATGCCTTGATTGACGCTGTTAAAGTCGTTGCAGATGGTGGTTCCTACCTGCATCCGAAGGTTACTCATAATCTAGTACGTGATTACAGAAGATTGGCAACGGATGAAGCAGCAAATGGCGATAATGTCATGAATGTCGAGATTCGCCGTCCATTGCATTTGCTGACAAGACGTGAGTGCGAGGTCCTTCAATTATTGGCTGATGGCAAAAGTAATAGAGGAATCGGTGAGACTTTATTTATCAGCGAGAAGACCGTTAAAAATCATGTAAGTAATATCCTTCAAAAGATGAATGTAAATGATCGTACTCAGGCGGTTGTATATGCGATTAAAAACGGCTGGGTTGAAGTTAGATTATAATAGATGATAGATTTAAGCGCCGACCAATTGGTTGGTGCTTTTTTAATCGGGATGGATTCTGTCAAACTGTCAGTTTATATATTTTTTTTCAATAGTGTATATACATTTTTCATATTTTGTTAAAGTTTTTAATAAAGATTAGGGTAGGAGAGGAGATATTGTGAATCAACCGTATACAATTAGAGATGCTAAAGAGAAGGATTTAGCACGCATCGTTGAAATTTATAATTCTACTATTCAGAGCAGAATGGTGACAGCTGACACGGAAATGGTGGATGTAGGAAGTCGCTTGGAGTGGTTTTTGAATCATACCTCTGAGAAAAGGCCTTTATGGGTTATGGAAAATGATGGTATGATTATAGGGTGGCTCAGTTTTCAGGATTTCTATGGACGACCTGCTTATCAAGCTACTGCTGAAATCAGTATCTATATTGACCCGGCTTATCGAAAAAAAGGAATAGGAGCAAAATTTTTAGACTATGCAATTAAGAATGCTCCCATCCTCAGGATTCATACATTGCTGGGATTTATTTTTGCCCATAATGAGCCAAGCATACGTCTATTTAAGCAATTTGGATTTGAAGAATGGGCTCATTTGCCTAGTGTAGCAGAATTAGATGGAGTGCAAAGAGATTTGCTGATTTTGGGTAAAAAAATATAGATTGAAAAGTTTAAAAATTACCATTTTAACCAATGTAATGCAAACAGACTGATTATGATTTAAAATGGAGAAGATAATAAGGAAAATCTCAATAATAAGGATGGTTTTCAATAATGAGAACTGCAATAGTTACAGATAGTACAGCTTATATACCAAAAGACCTGCGAACGCAATATGATATACATATGATTCCGCTAAGTGTAGTGTTTGGAGATGAAGTGTATCAGGAGGAGAATGAAATAACTGCTTCTGACTTTTATGAAATGGTCGAGCGTTTGGATATGCTTCCAACGACCTCACAGCCAGCAACCGGAAAATTCGTTGAAAAATATGAAGAGCTTGCGAAGGACTATGATGCTGTGATCAGTATCCATTTATCGAGTGGAATTAGCGGTACCTATCAAGGTGCTATTACAGCTGGAGAAATGGTAGATGACATTAAGGTTTATGCTTTTGACTCCGAGATCACTTGCATGATTCAGGGATTATTTGTACTCGAAGCAGCCAAAATGGCGAAGGAAGGCAAACATCCTGATGAAATCATCGCACGCTTGCATGAACTCCGCGAATCATCTAATGCTTACTTCATGGTAGACGATCTATCCAACCTGCAAAGGGGCGGCCGCTTAAATGGCGCTGCAGCTCTAATTGGCAGCTTGCTTCAAGTGAAGCCAATCCTGCATTTTGAAAACAAAGTGATTGTCCCTTTTGAAAAAATCCGTACGAAGAAAAAGGCATTAAAACGTATAGTCGAGCTTTTTGAGCAGGAATATAAAAAAGGTGAGCCTCTTCAGGCTGTTTTAATCCATGGCAATATTGAAGAGGAAGCGACTGAAATGTTAAATGAGCTAAAAGAGAAATTCCCTGAAGCGGAATTTAGACTAAGCTATTTTGGCGCAGTTATTAGTACTCACTTAGGCCAGGGAGCAACGGGACTTGGCTGGACAAAACGATATAATTAACTAGTAATATGGGGCTTGGCTGTTTGGCCGCCCCTTTTTATTTAAAAGGAGGTTTTCAATTTGAACGTGAAAGCATCCAGACACTCAACAGGATCCTCACCTATATCTCTGCAACAGCTCCTCATTGGTAAAGAACTCCTCATAACTGAAATTCCAAATGAATTAAAGGAACAATTGGATTTAAATGAACAAATTTATTCTGTGAGAGGGATTGAGAATGGTATATGCAGACGCTGCGGCAATACGGATTCCCGTTTGTTTGCAACATTCCCCCACAGTGCGTGTGGTGAAAACTGTCTGTATTGCCGCCATTGTATTATGATGGGCCGAATCAGCTCCTGCTCTACTCTTTTTGGATGGAAGGGGGAAATGCCTCGCTGGAGTCCTGAGTTAGCCCGGCTTCGTTGGGATGGTTCACTTTCCCTCTCCCAAAAGGAGGCTTCAGAAAAAATCATGGAAGCTGTCCGAAATCAAATGGATTTACTCATTTGGGCAGTATGCGGAGCCGGGAAGACAGAGATGATCTTTGCCGGTATAGAAGAAGCTCTTTTCTCAGGCAAACGGGTTTGCCTGGCGACTCCTCGTACAGATGTTATCCTTGAGCTTGCTCCAAGGCTGCGCAGCGTATTTCCAGATATTCCAATCGTAGCCCTATATGGTGACAGTCAAGAAAAACAGCTTTTTGCTCCATTTGTCTTATCGACCACTCACCAGCTAATGCGTTATGCCGATGCCTTCGAAGTGATGATTATTGATGAAGTAGATGCGTTCCCTTATTCCTTTGATCCTCATCTCCAATATGCGGTTCAAAAGGCGTGTAAGAAAGATGCTGCTGTTATTTATTTGACGGCAACGCCTTCAAAACAGTGGCAGCTCGAATTTCAACAGGGTATAAGAAATGGAATTCTCCTCCCTGCCCGTTTTCACAGACACCCTATTCCTGTCCCCACTATGAAATGGGTTGGAAACTGGCAATCATCCATTCAGAAAAATAAACTCCCCAATCCTCTCTTGTATTGGCTCAAAACTGCTATCGAATGTAAGAACCCCTTTCTTATTTTTTTCCCGAATATCGCATTAATGGAAAAAGCCCTTCCTCTCTTTCAAGGCTATGCTCCTGAAATTCTTTCTGTCCATGCAGAGGATTCGGAACGTAAAGATAAAATAATGAAGCTGCGCAGAGGTGAGATTCAGGGCTTACTGACAACCACGATATTGGAAAGAGGCGTTACGATTCCTAAATTGAATGTAGCGGTGATTGGGGCTGAGGATGAAATCTTTACCGAGTCAGCACTCGTCCAAATTGCAGGACGGATTGGAAGAAGTAAGGACCATCCTCGCGGTGATTGTGTATATTTTCATTATGGAAAAACTAATGCCATGCTTGATGCGATTCAGCAAATCAACCAAATGAATAGAGAAGCTGTCAAAAGGGGGCTGCTGGATTGAAGATTTTCCAATCATCACTTTGTCTATATTGTCACAGCCCTATTCGTGAGAGTGCAGGCTGGGCGAATATCTTCTTTTTAGAGGAGGCTGATTTGCTCTGTCTGGCCTGTCGCTCCAGGCTTATTTCGATTCAGGGGAATACGTGTGTGATTTGCTGTAAACCGCTTCAGACGGGAGACAAATGTCCGGATTGTGAAGAATGGCTGGTGGATCCCATGTTTGGTCAAGCACTTGATTATAATGTCTCCTTATATACCTATAATCCGTTTATGAAGGATGTGATTGCCCGATTTAAATATCGGGGTGATTATGAATTGGCACGTATATTTGCTGCCGAACTGCGTAAAAAAGCGCCGAAGGCTCATTTTGTCATTCCGATTCCGCTGAGTGACGAGCGCCTGAACGAGCGTGGGTTTAATCAGGCTGAAGCAATCGGTATGATGGCTGGAATGGTCTTGGAAAATGGGTTAGTTCGTGTACATGGTGAAAAACAGTCTAAGAAGAGTCGGTATGATCGTATCCACACTGAACAGGTCTTTCGTATCCATCCTAAAGCCTCAGATTTTCAGGACAAAACGATTCTTATACTGGATGATATTTATACGACAGGCACCACCTTGAGGCATGCTGGTGCGCTTTTAAAGGAGGCGGGGGCAAAAAGGATCATTTCTTTGACGATTGCACGATAATCTTTATCTTTGAAGAGAATATCCGATAAGTAATCTAAGAGCATTTCCTGAGGAGGTAAAGAATATGAATGAATTGACCAACTGTCCGACTTGCCAGGCTCTATTCGTGAAAAATCAATTCAGAGATGTATGTGAGAGCTGCTATAAAAAAGAAGAGGCCATTTATAATGATGTATACCATTATATCCGTAAGCGAGAGAACCGCACGGCAACGATTGTTCAGGTGGTGAAGGCAACTAGTGTAGATGAATCTTTATTAATGAGATTTATCAGGAGTGGAAAGCTGCGTATTACATCCAACCCTAATTTGGGCTATGCCTGTGAGCATTGCGGTTCCCTCATTCGCGAGGGCCGCTTTTGTGCAGACTGCAGGGATGATCTTCAGGCAGACCTTGTGAGGCATGAACGGGATGAGGTACTCTATAAAGAGATAGAGGAACGTGAGCGCCAAATGACCTATTACCGAAAAACGCACTAAAAATAAGCATTTAGACCTGTTAAGTCCTTTTTGAATATTGCTTTTTTGTATGTCATAATTTTCATCACAGACAGTAAACAAATTACCCTTGATGTCGATACTAACAGTAGATAAGCAAGAAGGTCTTCTTGATGATCTGCCTGAGACATAATATGACTCAGATTAAAAGATCAACATAGACCTTGGAAGCTAGTGTGACGGAAGGGAAAGTGAGGAACGCGAAATGAAAATTAATCATCTTAATCAATATGGCGTAAATCCGTACCAAAAGGCAGTTAATAAAGCCGATACCTCCATGAAGCCTTCTCAGCTTGCCGATAAAGTGGAAATTTCCAGTAAAGCGAAAGAATTGCAACAGCTATCGAGTGTAGAGGTTGAGCGTCAGGCTAAAATAGACGAAATTAAAAAGCAGATAGAGAACGGCACCTATCAAGTGAATGTCAATGAAACAGCAAAAGGCGTATTGGATTTTTACTCAAAAAACTAAACCTGAAGCCAGTATAAGGTTTGTACTGGCTTTCTTTTTTTATATGGGGTGAACTAATTAATGTCAGCTCAATCTATCATTCAAACCCTTCAGCAGCTGGTCGATCTGCACAGAGAATTGAACAAAATGGCTCAGGAAAAAACAGAGGCCATTAAAGCAGAAGAGTTAAAGTCGTTAAGCAGTCTGCTTGTTCAGGAGAGGAAGCTAGTCGTTGCGATTGAACGGCTTGAGAATGTGCGGCAGAGTGATGTACATGCCTTTCTTAGAGAAAAGGGCGTGCAGAATGGAACCGCACTCTTATCAGAATGTATTCAATATGCTTCGGAAAACGTGCGAACAGAACTTACCAGCCTGGGCGCTGAATTGCGAGAAGAGATTATGAGTTTAAAAGAGCGGAATGAATTAAATCAGCAGTTAATCTATCAATCTCTTCAATTTGTGAATCTGAATTTAAATCTTATGTTACCAGAGAATGAGAGCTATACATACGACAGGCCACAGGATCCAGAGGGTGCAAGAAAACCAAGTAAATCGCTATTTGATTCGAAGGCCTAAAAAGAAACAGGGGGAGCATTTATGACATCAACCTTTCATGGGTTAGAAACAGCCAGGCGCGGACTGACGACTCAGCAGGCAGCTTTATATGTAGTGGGCCAAAACGTTGCCAATGCCAATACACTCGGATATTCACGCCAACGGGTTAACATGGCAGCGGAAACGGCTTACCCAAACCCGGGTATGAACCGCGAACAAATTCCTGGTCAAATGGGTACCGGTGTTAAAGCGGGCTCCATTCAGCGGGTTCGTGAAAGCTTTTTGGATGTTCAATATAGAAGCGAAAGCACGAAGCTAGGATATTGGACGGGGAGAGCGGAAGGGTTAAGCAAAATAGAGGATGTCATGGACGAGCTTAAGGGAACAGGGCTTAGTGATTCCATTGATTCATTTTGGCAATCCATACAGGACTTGGCCACCAATTCTGTCAACTCAGGTGGTAAAGCTGTTGTACGTGAGCGGGGAATTGCGCTGGCGGATACGTTCACCTATCTGAGCAGCTCCCTAAATATGGTCCGCTCCGATTTGAAGAATGAATTGAATGTGACGGTTGAAAAGGCCAATAGCATGCTGGGAAGCATCGACCAGCTTAATAAACAAATTGCAGCGATTGAACCGCATGGCTATTTGCCGAATGATTTATACGATTCCCGTGATTTGTTGATTGATGAACTATCCTCCATGATGAATATAAAGGTCGATTATGTGAAAAACGGCGGCAATTCAGAGGCCCAGGCAATGGGATCGGCGGTCATAAAGCTGAATAATGGCACTGCTGAACCGATGACTTTGGTTGATTCTACTGCAGTTAACCCTATTGCTTTAACATTTAATGGGGAAGATGGTGCGGTGGATACCATTTCAATTGGCGGGAATGCGGTACCTTCTGCTACTTTTATCTCTGAGGGTAAGCTGCTGTCCCTTTTGCAAACATACGGATATACAAATGCAGAAGGAGAGTTGGCGGGGGATTTGCCAGATATGCTCAAAGGACTTGATCATATGGCCTATACCTTTGCAACTGAGTTTAATAAGGTTCATAAGGACGGCCTAAGTGCGAAGGAGCTTGCAGCTTGGAAAACAGCTCTCGAGAGTGATCCAGCTGCGAAGATAGAGGATTTTAATGAAGATATTCTGTTCTTTGCTGATGAAAATAATGCTGAGCCTCAGAACGTCAAGGGTTTTGCCAGCCGCATTCGAATATCCGATGAAATAAAAGAAAGCTACGATTATATTGCTAGTGCGTCCGTTGCTACTCCTAATGATGGTGATGCAAGCAATCTATTGAAGCTTGCGGATGTCTTTTATGAAAAGCTCAATTATAAGGATGCATTAGCTGACTCTTCTCCAGCTGCTGAAAAAGAAAGTTTAGGCGCTTACCTGCAAAGTATTATAGGAACATTGGCTGTTAAAACGGAACAGGCGGATCGATTATCTGTGAACAGTGCGACCCTGTTGCAGAATGTCAGCGACCGACGTTCTTCCGTCAGTGCAGTTTCATTGGATGAAGAAATGACCAATATGGTTCAATTTCAGCAGGCATATAATGCATCAGCACGAATGATTACGATGATTGATGAATGTCTCGATAAAATAATCAACGGCCTTGGCGTCGGTGGCAGGTAGGTGAATAGGTATGAGAGTCACACAAAGTATGGTTGCAGCCAATTCTTTGCGGAATATCAATAAGAGCTATGGCTCGATGGCGCAATATCTTGAACAGCTATCAACAGGTAAAAAGATTACAAAGGCATCCGATGATCCAGTGATTGCCCAAAAGGGGATGTATTATCGGACAAGCCTGAATGAAGTAGAGCAATATAAGCGCAATTTATCAGAGCTATATCTTTGGATGGACAACTCAGAGGCTTCAATGGATCAGGGAAACAAAAGTTTTCAACGTATCCGTGAATTGATGATCCAGGCAAAAAATGATACAAACGAAACCACCGACCGGGAAGCCATCGCAAAGGAAATCGCTCAGCTGAAAGAGGACTTAGTATCAGTGGCGAATACACAGGTTGCCGGGCGCTATATTTTTAATGGTACGAGTGTGAATACAGCACCTGTTACCTCCGATGCAAATGGTGTCGTGGTCAATTCAGAGAATGATCCCTATCTGGTGGAAGTATCAAGAGGAATTCAATTGAAGGCAAATGCAGATCCTTCTCAGCTATTCAGTCAGGAATTATTTAATACAATTGGAGAGATTGAGAGAGAGTTATCAGAGGATGATATGGATCTTGATTCTTTACTCCAGAAATTCGATGGTTTGGTTACTACCTTTTCAGCGGAACGCTCCGACCTTGGCGCCCGCTATAATCGCCTGGAGCTATTGGAATCCAGAATAGATAACCAGGAGGTATTGGCGAAAAAGGTACTGAGTGAAAATGAAGATGTAGACATGGAAAAGGTCTATACGGATTTTATTACGCAGGAAAGTGTGCACAGAGCTGCTTTACAAATGGGAGCGAGCATCATTCAGCCAAGCCTGGTTGATTTCTTACGATAAAAAAGATGAGTTGACTCAAGAAGCGCCCAGTGGCCAATTGGGTCAACTCTTTTTGTATGTTTTGAGGAGGAGAGACTATCCATGTCCATTGCCCAATTACAAATGAACTCAACATCAGCGCAGCTCGGCTACCAAATCAAACGTATTAATCAATCGATTGAACAACAGATTGCAGATGTATCGATCGAACAGATATACAGCCTCAGAAGGTGAATATTCAGGTACAAACCCATCAGCCAACGATTAATTATTCCAGGCAGTATAAGCTATTACATGAAACAATATCAATCTCTTGAATTTTTTATAGCTAATCAAAATCCATTCGAAATGAAACTATAGGGGTGAAGCTAACGTGAAGCTGACAACAAAATATCATGGTGAGCAAGTGATCGAAGAAAAAGTTATCATTACCTTTGATGAAGGTATTCCCGGCTTTCCGAACGAACAGAAATTTGTGCTGCTTCTTTTAACAGATGATCAATCATTCTTTGTGCTTCAATCTGTGAAGACACCGAATCTAGCTTTCGTGGTTACAAGTCCGTTCCTAACCTACCCTGATTATGAATTTAAATTAGATGATGAAATTGTGGAATCATTAGGGGTAACAGAGGAACATATTACGGTGTTTTCGATTGTGACAGCGAAGGAGCCATTCGAGGAGTCAACGATTAATCTTCAGGCTCCGCTTATTATGGATACGAAGAAGGGTAAAGGAAAACAAATCATTCTGAATCAAACAAACTACCAAACTAGAACACCTTTATTTCCAAAAGTAGAAAGCAAGGGGGAGTAAAGCATGCTTATTCTATCGAGGAAAAAAGATGAATCCATATTAATCGGTTCCGATATTGAAATTACAGTTGTTTCTGTACAGGGCGATCAGGTTAAGCTTGGCATTAAAGCCCCAAAGCAAGTCGACGTCTATCGAAAGGAACTATTTGAGGAAATTCAGCATGAAAATGTAGAAGCAGCGGAGGTTACGGTTAATATTGGAGATTTGATTAATAACTCTAAAAATAGGACGAAAGACTCATAGAGAGCGATTGAAATCACCCGATACAAATAGTGTACAAGAGAAGGAGAGACGGCCGCTTTTAATCTCTTATACACAAAAAAGGACCACATGGACGTGATCCGTTAAATCAGGGAGGATTTTTTATTATGATTATCAATCACAATATCGCAGCAATCAATACGCACCGCCAATTTGGTGTAGCGAACAACGCACAATCCAGTTCAATGGAAAAATTGTCTTCAGGTCTTCGTATAAACCGTGCCGGAGATGACGCAGCTGGTCTATCTATTTCCGAAAAAATGCGAGGTCAAATCCGCGGATTAGAGCAATCTTCTCGTAACGCTCAAGATGGTATTTCTTTGATCCAAACAGCTGAAGGTGCTCTTAACGAGGTACATTCAATTACTCAACGTATGCGTGAATTGGCCGTGCAATCTGCGAACGATACTAACATTGCAGAAGACAGAGCAGCTTTGAAAGATGAGTTTGATGCCTTGGCTACAGAAGTTGGACGTATTAATACTGATACAGAATTCAATAAACAAAAATTACTTGATGGTACTGCTGGTAATGCAGGTGTTCTATCTATGCATGTTGGTGCGAATAAAGATCAAGTTATCCAAGTTGATTTAACTAGCGTGAAATTAGATGATATTCAAGCAGCAATTGCAGATGCTGATATCAGCAATCAAACTGGGGCAGAGGCAGCAATTGCTACTTTAGATGAGAATATTGCTAAGATTTCTACTGGACGTTCTAAGCTTGGTGCATACCAAAACCGATTAGAGCATTCTATTGCGAACTTGGACAATGCTGCAGAGAATTTGACAGCTGCTGAATCTCGTATTCGTGACGTGGATATGGCGAAAGAAATGATGGAGCAAACAAGATCATCCATTCTATCTCAAGCAGCTCAAGCAATGCTTGCGCAGGCTAACCAAACACCGCAAAATGTGCTTCAATTGCTACGTTAAATCTATCGAAATCGGAATTCTCTATGGGTTCCGATTTTTTTATTATAAAAAATGTTAAAATTTTATATTAAAACTATTAAATGTTAAAATAAGTTTCCGATATAGATTATGTAAGAGAAACAACCCGAAAAAATTTCATACTGAATACTCAGGACGAGTAAATATTTCTTATTGAATCTTCGCAGGACGCGAATGTGAGATAGGGGATGTTTACTTTTTTATGTGTACTAAAGCATAAGGAGGGTAATGTTCTCTATGGGGGTCTTACAAACTGATCACTTTTCTCAAGGAGGAGGACCACAACTATGCTAGTACTTGGTAGAAGACCTGGTGAATTTATAAAAATTGGTGATGACATCACTGTAAAGGTCGTTAAAAGTGAAGATGGACACCTTCGCTTAGCTATTGATGCCCCCAAACACGTAAAAATTACGCGTGGGGAACTATTAGATAACCAACAAAACAAATAGATACCTATTTGCTCATGGACGAGCGGTACTAAACTACGATGCAGGAAGCATCCCAGTTTCAGAACCGCCCGTCTTTTTTAATCTCGTTATTACTGGAACCCCCCATCCTAGGCAACGGGCCAGTTTCCATTAATATATAAATTTAAAATCTATCAGGTGGAAAAGGAAGTCCACCTACACATTCCAAGGAGGAAAATTAAATGATTATCAATCACAATATCACAGCATTAAACACACACCGTCAGTTAGGTGCAGCAACAAATGCACAAGCTGGATCAATGGAGAAATTGGCTTCTGGTATGCGTATTAATAAAGCTGGGGATGACGCAGCTGGTCTTTCAATCTCTGAAAAAATGCGCAGTCAAGTTCGTGGTTTAGACCAAGCGGCTAAAAACTCACAAGATGGTATTTCATTAATTCAAACTGCTGAGGGAGCGCTTAATGAAACGCATTCTATTTTACAACGTCAGCGTGAATTAGTTGTTCAATCAGGAAATGCTGGGACTCTTGAAGCGGATGATCTTAAAGCTATTCAAGATGAAATTGGACAACTAAATGATGAGTTAGACGGTATTGCAGAACGCACACAATTTAAAGGAAAAAAATTATTAGATGGTAATTATTCTGCAAATTTACAAATTGGAGCAAATAAAGGGCAACAACATACTATAGCTATTAATTCTGGAACAAAAGATGCTAAAGCGGGGTATGATTCTACAGCATTAACTGTTAAAACTATAGTAGCAGATGGTACTTCTTTTGATACAGATATCGCATTGGTAGATGCAGCAATCTCAAAAGTTTCTGCAGCACGTTCTAACCTTGGAGCGAATCAAAATCGCCTAGAGCACACAATTAATAATTTAGGAACAGCGTCTGAAAACCTAACAGCTGCGGAATCTCGTATCCGTGACGTAGATATGGCGAAAGAAATGATGGAACAAACTAAAAATTCTATCCTTTCTCAAGCAGCGCAAGCAATGTTGGCTCAAGCTAACCAACAACCACAAGGAGTTCTTCAACTTCTTCGTTAATTATAATGAAAATTCGGTTTTTCCTAATGGAAAGCCGGATTTTTTAATTTAAAGTAAAGAGTGTATGGTAAGCCTTCATGAACGAATCAACTGCGACATAATCTTCAAAATTGAATGCTCTAAGAGATTCGCATTTTTATATTCATTTAATTATCCCTTTCTTCCTTAAAATCTCCCCCATCCTACCGATATACCTAATAACAGTGAACTGAATAGTTGGAGGTGCGAGATGGTGAATGGTATTTCGGCTGATGTTGGTCATTTGGCTCCACAGTCTTTTACTAAAAGTTCTGTTCCTATAAATGAGCAGGCTATGGTTCAGAACGTTATTCCTCAACAAGAACAGTCACCTATGACAGATGTACAAATGAAAGAGAAGCTTACAGAAACGATGGAAGCTATGAATAAATTTATAGGTCCGATGCATGCGTCTTTAAAATTCGAGCTTCACGAGGATCTAAATGAATATTATGTAACCGTGGTTGATGATGTAACAGGCAATGTGCTACGTGAAATTCCTCCAAAGAAGATGCTTGATATGTATGCAGCTATGGTAGAGAACATGGCTTTGTTTGTAGATAGAAAAGTTTAAGGATGTGAAAGAATGCGTATTTCCGGTTTAGCTAGTGGCATAGATACAGATACAATGGTTAAACAGCTAATGCAGGCTGAAAGAATCCCTTTAGATAAATTAAAACAAAATAAACAGACACTTGAGTGGAAACGTGATGATTACCGTTCTATCAATACACTGTTAACGAATTTTCGCCAAGATGTATTGAACATGAAGCTGAGTTCTTCCTATCGTTCCAGAACGACAAGCAGTACGAATGATGCAGCGGTTACAGCCACCGCAACATCTGGCGCGAGCGCAACCAGTTATCAATTATCCGATGTTAAGCTGGCCAAAGCGGCTTCTCTTACAACTAAAGTATTGTCCGGTACAAATCCTAAAATAGATTCCAGTAAATCCCTAGAATCCATGTCGGGCAGCTTTTCTTCTGCTATTGATTGGAAATCCGGTGTGGTTGAAACACAGAAGTTTACGGCCAACGGGTCACCCATTGATCTTAAATTACCTGACACTGTAACTATTCAAAATGATCAAGTTCAAATTAAAGTGGCAGGAAAAGTGTTGGAGCAATATTCAAAGGATGCCAATGGTAATGACGTTGCAAATTATACGATTGATAAAGGAGTTATTACATTCGAAAATAATATTCCTGCATCAGGGTCAGCCATCGAAGTAAACTATGTGACAGATAAAAAGATAGAAACAATCTCTATAGCTAAAGATGCCTCAAGCTTTCAACTTTCTAAAGTAGCCATTAATGAAGGGTCTATGACCCTGAAAGTTGGGGGTAAATCTGTTACGGTTGACGAAAATGGAGACTTTAGTGTTGGTACTATATCTGGTACGGTAAATTTCAAAACAGGTAAGGTTGATCTTAAACAAGCTGTAACTGAAGACATAGAAATACAGGCTGAGTATACGAAAAAATATACGGCCATGAATATGAGGACAACAACATCCAATGGTGAGATGAGTGAAAATTTCTTCATTACTTCTGATCAATCACTGGATAATGTTATCAGTAAGGTAAATTCATCTAGGCTTGGATTAAACATGTTCTATGATTCATTTACAGATAAAATATCTCTAACTAGAAAAGAAACAGGTACCTTTGCCAAAGATTTGAAGGATATTCAAATAGATACTTCATCATTAGCTCAAGCCCTTCAATTGACTTCAGCTGATTACCAAGCGGGTGCCAATGCGCTATTAAAAATTAATGGCCTAGAGACTCAACGGACAAGCAATACATTCGCCATGAACGGTGTCACATTTACGCTTAAGAGTGAATTTACTGAAGCAGTCACCGTTGGGATTAACAATGATACTACTAAAGTGTACGACAACATAAAGGGCTTTGTAGATAAATACAACGAATTAATTGCAACAATCCAAGGCAAGGTCAGCGAGGAACGTAACCGAAATTATTTACCTTTAACTGATGATGAACGTGATAGTTTGAGTGAAAAAGAAGTTGAGAAATGGGAAAATATTGCGAAGACAGGAATGCTGCGCAATGATTCTATTCTGAATGGAGCTTTAGATTCCATGCGGGGGAGCTTTTATAGTTCAGTTAGCACATCAACAGGTATGTATTCATCCTTAAGCAGCATCGGAATCACGACAACCTCTGATTACATGGCAGGCGGAAAACTCGAAATCAATGAAACGAAAATTAAACAGTCTTTAGAGGATGATCCTGAAAGTGTAGAAGCTTTATTTGCTTCGGAGGATGGGATTCTATCAAAGCTGCAAAACAATATATCTGCAGCTACTGACCAGCTGAAGGCAAGAGCGGGAACCTCATTGTCGACCAACGCTACATTTACGATGGGGAGAGATTTAACGAGTATTGATGATCGTATCAGTCGATTTGAGGACAGACTAGTCCAGGTAGAGAATCGCTACTATAAACAGTTCACAGCGATGGAAAAAGCAATTCAACAGGCAAACAGCCAATCAGGATATTTATCATCCATGTTTGCGACTGGTTAATAAAAAGGAGTGTACGTATAAATGGCAATACAAAATCCGTATCAGGCTTATCAAACGAATACTGTAACCACTGCTTCACCGGGAGAGTTAACGCTTATGCTGTATAATGGCTGCCTGAAATTTATTAAAGCCGCACGAGTTGCGATGGAGTCGAAGCAAATCCAGGCCAGACATGAGAATCTTCTAAAGGCGCAAAATATCATTAGTGAATTACGAATCACTTTAAATATGGATATGGCAATCTCTCAAAATATGATGGCGATGTATGATTATATCAACAGTCGGTTGATAGAGGCGAATACTAAAAATGATCCTGCTATGTTGGACGAGGCGGAGGAATTGGTTTTGGAGTTTCGTGATACATGGAAGCAGGCCATTCAACTCAATAGACGAAAGCAATATACCTCAGGAGGACATGCCTGATTCTAATAAAGAAGGGCTGAAAGATGAAGAGAATTGTTCATCTTTCGGCCCTTTTCTTCTATTTATTCGACTATATCCTGATCTTTTATATGAGTGATCCACATGTGATGCACACTATTAATAATACCAATCATGAGAATTTGCACAGATCCAAGAATGGCTAAGTTCAATCCTTGTAATCTTCCAGTTATGAAAGAATAGATGTTAAATATGATTAATACAACTAGTAAGCCATTCAGTATATGGATACTTTTACCCCTTTTCATTTCTCATCCTTCTTCCATTTTGATTAAAAACCCTTATGTGTTATTTATACCCATTATTGCCGATTATTTCTGTCATAGCAAGCGTTTTGTTGTATATTAAGAAATTTTTGTTCTTTTTAACGAATATTAGTGCTTAGGCAAACTAGGAAATTGTGTCTATTTCTTTATCACAAACTAATATTTGTAGGCAATTTACCGATAAAAAGAATAAGGAATTTGGACGGAGAGTGAACGCAATGCAGATTCAAGCAATCCATTCGGGGCATAGCTTAAACGGAAAAAGCAATCAATATTCAGTTGGACAGATTCAGTCTGTAACCATTAAAGAACGGGTATCCGCCAATACAGCTGTTGTTTCTTTAAAAGGTAAAGAGATGAGCATGACGTTTGAAAACGGAGTGCCGGCACAGAATAAGGCTCAAGTCGAGATTACGGGCATTGAAAATGACCAATTAACGGTTAAAACCCTTTCAACAAATCAGCCCGCAGCAGAAGGCCAGGCTCCTACCAAGGTTGAAGAAATTCTGAAAGCGGGCGGTGTTGATGCATCTAATAAAGACTTCCGTCAGGCTTTGCAAATTTTGCAGGAAAAAGGGTATCCGCTTTCTAAAGATAGTTTACAGACGATTCAGCGCTTTATGAACACAGAGGCGGGGACAGTGGAGCAAAAATTAGCTACCATTACGGCTTTGGCGGAGCGTCAGTTAGAGGTACGCAACCTTGAGCTAAAAGCAATTCACTCTGCCTTGCATGGTGAATCGATTGGGAAGATGGTTAGTAAAATTGGCAAAGAGCTTCCGGAGATTTCGAGGGTTTCTACACCACCTATTCATGTGCCGATAACTACAATCCGCGATTTAAAATCAGCCATCATACACCAGCAGGATTCTGCCAAAATCACTGAACAGGTGATGAAATTTATAAAGGATTCACCGGACCTTTCTCAAGCCGAAAAGAGTGCCATCTTAAAATCGCTGCTGGCTGGTAAAGAAGCTTTAATTCAAACTCTTTCCATCATTGATAAAAGCAAGGGAGCAGTCACTCCAGTGAATATGGAGGTTTCTGTTCATGGCAAGGAAGTAATGGATTTGATGAAAAGTGTTCAAAAGGATTCTTCCATGGCGATGGTATTGGCAAAAGCAACAGAATTTCTGAGTGGTGACTCTGCCAAACTATTCGAAGGTATTGAACGTCTGACAGGAGCAGTTGAAAAGGCAACAGAGCTTGTGTCCAAGGGTAGAGAATTGTCAGCGCGCAAAGAACTGATGACGGCATTATCAATCATGCAGGAGGAAAACCCAAAAGTAATGGATGTAAAACCGGCCAACTCATTAACCGAATCTGAGCAGACTGCAATCAATCAGACTATCCAGGGGCTGAACCCCTCATCAAAAGACGTAATCGTTACTGAGATTAGTAAAAAGCTATCCCAGCTTACGATCGATTTTAAACATATAAAAAGAGAGATTACGAGAAACTTGGATCAGTCTATCAAAATGATGGGGCAAAAACAGCCCCAGGTTAAGCAGGTCTTGGAATCTACCATTAAGCAGCTTGATCAAGCTATTTTAAAGGGTGACTTCATGCTTTATACCGATATGTCGACGGAGAAGAAGCTCCTGCAGGCTAGCAGCAGATTGCAGGAAGCAAAGAATTTGCTTATGAGTGGAAAGCTACCTGAGGCGAACCAAATCGTGAAGGAAGTTAAAGCATCCGTAGAAGGTCTTTTGTTTAAACCGTCTGATGTTAAAGTTAAGCATTTTGTGGCAGGCATGACGAGTAATGTTGGTGAAGATGTATTTACTCAAGGTGCAAAGCCTGAGCAGTCTGGACGGAATGTGCTGGAGCTGATTCGAAAACTCGGGATGATGAATGAACATGAGGTGGCGAAGTCTGTTTTGAATGGAAAACAGCCGGAAATGCCGCAAACTGTAAAATCCTCTCTGCTTTCGGTCTTGCAATCAGACCAGCTGAATCCGAAGCTGGCTCAGCAGGTGGAACAGGCTGTTCAAAAACTAACCGGTCAGCAGCTTCTAGCTAAGCCTGACTCATCCGGTATGCAGAATCTGGCCATGCAGCTTCCGCTTTTACTTCATAAGGAAGTTGAAAATGTGAAAGTATTTGTAAACTCTCAATCTGATAAGGATCAAATTGATTGGGAGAACTGCAGTCTTTACTTTGTGATGGAGACCAAGCGTCTTGGTGAGATTGGAATTTCGCTGACGGCGACCAATCGAAATTTGTTTCTAACCTTTAAAAGTGATAAGGAAGATTTGCTGCAATCCATGACTCGAATATCGGATTCATCGCTTGATCGGTTCAAGGAAATTGGTTATTCGATTGGCTCGGTTCAATTTAAACCGATGACCGTGGAAACGAAGAACTCAGAACGAGAGGCAAGTCCAGCAGCCCAAACAGCCTTTACGAAAAAGGGGTATGACATAACGATATGAGACAGCAATATTTCAATCAAATGAACCGTAAAAAGATGAATGGACCGACCGCAGCTGTCATAAGGTACGATGAACAAAATGGAGAGGCCCCGCAGCTAGTCGCTCAGGGAACTGGGGAAGTAGCTAGAAGGATTATTGAAATGGCTAAGAAAAATGATATTCACCTGCAGGAGGATGAGTCATTGGTCAGCCATCTTTTGGACATTGACCTTGGAGATTCGATTCCTCCGCAGCTTTATGCAGTGATTGCTGAAATCCTCCTTTTATTAGAAGAGCTCGATAAACAATATAACTAGCCCGTCGATATATAAAATAAGAGGACATGGAGGTTTTTGTGAATGGAATTTTTAACAGAGGAACTTATTGTGCAAAAATCATCTCAGGAATTAACGGCATTGCTGTATGAAGGACTATTAACCAATTTATATGAAGCAATTGATCAAATAGACGAGCCTAATTTATTCCAGGCTAATAAAAGCCTGCAAAGGGCCAGTGATATCGTTCATCGACTTGGTGTGGGACTTCGGTATGAAGCAGGCCCAATTACGGAGAATTTGGACACCCTCTATAATTTCCTGGCTGATGAGCTGATCCGGGTAAATCTAACTAAGAATACGGATAGCATTTCATTTCTGATCAAAATCGTTGAGACCCTATCCACTGCCTGGAATGATGCCATGGAACTGAAAAATAATGCAAAGGCTGATTCGTTAATTAAGATGGTATCGGCCTATGAAAATAACGTGATGAGGAAAAAATTCTAATAGAATGAGGGAGCATTTCCATGAAAATTAATCATAATATATCTGCCTTGAATGCCTATCGTAATCTATCAACTAATACAACCAATACAAATAAAAGCTTAGAAAAGCTATCATCTGGGCTTCGTATTAATAAAGCTTCGGATGATGCAGCGGGACTAGCTATTTCAGAGAAAATGCGTTCACAAATTCGCGGTCTAAATATGGCGGAACGAAATGCCCTTGATGGAGTTTCTCTCATTCAAACAGCAGAAGGCTCCTTGTCATCTGTCCATGAAATGCTGCAGCGTATGAGAGAGTTAACGGTTCAAAGCGCGAATGGGACGTATACGAATGAAGATCGTGAAGCCATCCAGGAAGAGTATAATCAGCTTACAGCAGAAATTGATCGTGTTAGTGAAACGACTGAGTTTAATAGTGCGAAGCTATTAGATGGAAGCCAATCTGAATTTAGTTTTCAAATAGGCGCTAATGCAGGCCAAACGATTGAGTTAACGATAAATAAAATGAATGCTGAAGAACTCGGATTAGGAACCGCAGCTGCACCATTAAATGTGAAAACAGCAGAGGCTGCGAATGCTGCTCTTTCAAAAATTGATGCAGCGATCGCGGCCGTTTCTGCAGAGCGCTCCAACTTAGGTGCGATGCAGAATCGTCTGGAGCATACGATTACGAATTTACAAACAATGAGTGAAAACGTAACCTCTGCAGAATCACGGATTCGTGATGTAGATATGGCTCTTGAGATGACCGAGTTCACAAAGAATAATATTTTAAATCAGGCAGCACAGGCCATGTTAGCACAAGCCAACCAACTTCCACAGGGTGTGCTACAATTATTGAAGTAACAAAGTTGAGGTGATCTCATGGAGGTACAAAGAGTAGGCAGGACTGGTTTGCAAAAGGTTAGTTCTAAGGAAGAGGTAGCGAAGGATTCCATTGCCTTTAAAGAGGTTATGGGAACCAGGCGCAATGATTTGACTCTTGAGCGATTGACACGGAAAATGCAGGAGATTGAGGAGCAGGGCAAGAGGCTCGGTGAAACTCAGTCGGTTGATCATTTGCGAAAATATAAGAAGCTTGTGAAAGAATTTTTAGATGATGCCGTAAAAAATGGGCTGCAATTAGAGGAGCATCGCGGTTTTAATCATCGTGGATCAGCAAAGGTGTATAAGCTTGTAAAAGAAGTGGATAAAAAGCTGGTTGACCTCACAAATGCTGTCCTTGATAAGGAAGATAAACGTATACATTTATTAGGCATGATTGGCGAAATCCAAGGAATGCTCATTAATATTTATACGTAATGGGGGTTTGGCCTTGGCTTTTACCGAAGTCAGGGCTTTTTTAAATGAGAGACAGAGGAGCTCGGTTTATGATGAGTGCACTGCGGGAATATTTTCAGGTAACAAGGGAAGCGATAGAGGTATTAAGTGATTTGAGCTGGGAAAAAGACCGCGAGATCGCTATTTCTAGGCTGGATGAAATCATTCGTATTCGGGAAAGTCTGCAAAAAGATATACAGCCTCCTTTTACTGACGAGGAAAAAAAGCTTGGCGAGTTATGTGTGAAGCTGAATGAAGAACTGGCGAAAGCAATGGCCAAACGGAGAATGGAAGTGGCTCGGAACCTTAAAATGGTACGGGAGCAAAAGCAGCATAATCAAAAATATGCCAACCCCTATGAGGCGATTTTAACAGATGGAGTTTATTACGATAAGAGGAAATGATTACCTCAAATGAATTATCATGAGAAGTAGTGCTTTTTTGTTGTTGAATAGGGTATACTATATATGAATTCCTTGAAAATCCTGAATATTTAAACTTAAACAAATTGTCGATATAGGCAGGATTTTTAAAAGGGATTAGAGAATATTAATAGTTATAGAGTAGAAAAGGAGGACTCACTTATGAATTATAACATTCGTGGTGAAAACATTGAGGTAACTCCAGCAATCAGAGAATATGTAGAGAAAAAAATCGGAAAATTGGAAAGATACTTTACAGAAACACCTGATGCAAACGTACATGTCAATCTGAAGGTGTACAATGATAAAACAACAAAAGTTGAAATCACTATTCCGCTACCTAACCTAGTGCTACGTGCAGAGGAAACAAATACAGATATGTATGCAGGTATCGATTTAATTAACGATAAATTGGAAAGACAAATTCGTAAATATAAAACAAAAGTTAACCGTCGTTCTCGTGAAAGCGGTAAAGAGTTATTCACTTTTCCAGCTGGAGAAGTCGGTGTTGAGCAAGAAGAGGATGATAAATTAGAAGTTGTGCGTGTGAAACGCTTTGATCTTAAACCAATGGACAGCGAAGAAGCAATTCTTCAAATGGACATGCTAGGACACAATTTCTTCATCTATACTGATGCAGAAACTGACGGCACTCACATCGTTTACAAACGTAAAGATGGCAAATACGGCTTAATTGAAGCACAAAGCTAATTTTATACTTGATAATGGGCAGCTCCTGTAAGGGGGCTGCTTTTTCATTGAATGATCGTGATCAGAAAATGGGCATAAATCCATCTCGTTCAATCAAAACTAAACTTATTGAAACCTCATCTATGGAGGCACCTAGTCTACTATTTTTGTGTATTAATTCTATTATAATTAGAAATCAGCCTAACCATTTATGAGGAAACCTCTCTTCAATATTTAAGCCCTTCATGCAATTTCTCTATCAAAATTTCAAAGATCAGTTATGAACTTAAGTATATTTTGAGGTAAAATAACCCAAAAATATCATGTGTGTACACACTCCTTCTGTTGTTTTGTCCATTTGTAAGTGTTACTATTAATGTGAAATTTAAAAATATGAACGATTATTAATCTATATCATTCTAGGGCTAATGAACCCTGTACAGATAAGAGGAGAGACTGCTTAATGGGGATTTTGAATAAATTGTTTGACCCTAATAAATCTGAGCTTAAACGCCTGAATAAGGCTGCAAATAAAATAGAAGCTTTGGCATCTGCCATGGAAGCTTTGTCTGATGAAGAACTGTCTGCTAAAACAACGGAATTTCAAGAACGTTACGCGGGTGGAGAGAAACTCGATGATATACTGCCTGAGGCATTTGCAGTAGTCAGAGAAGCATCACGCCGTGTCCTTGGCATGTATCCTTTCCAGGTTCAATTAATGGGGGGTATCGCCCTTCATGAAGGTAATATTTCTGAGATGAAAACAGGGGAAGGTAAAACATTGACCTCCACTATGCCTGTTTACTTAAATGCGATTACTGGTAAAGGTGTTCATGTCATTACAGTCAATGAATACTTAGCAAGCCGTGACGCCACTGAAATGGGGCAATTATTTAACTTCCTTGGGCTTTCAGTCGGCTTGAATCTTACTGGAATGAGCCGTGAAGAGAAACAGGAAGCGTATAATGCCGATATTACCTATGGTACAAATAACGAGTTTGGGTTTGATTATTTACGTGACAATATGGTGCTGTATAAGGAACAGATGGTACAGCGTCCGCTTCATTATGCTGTAATAGATGAGGTTGACTCCATCCTGATTGATGAAGCACGTACGCCATTGATTATCTCTGGTTCCGCTCAAAAATCAACTCAGCTTTATATACAGGCAAATGCTTTTGTCCGTACTTTATCAAAAGAAAGAGATTACACATACGACGAAAAGACAAAAGGTGTTCAGCTAACTGAAGAAGGAATGAGCCGTGCTGAAAAAGCATTTGGCATTGATAATTTATTCGATATTAGCCATGTTGCCTTGAACCATCATATTAACCAGGCGTTAAAAGCGCATGTTTCCATGCATTTGGATGTGGATTATGTGGTTCAGGATGGCGAGATTGTCATCGTTGACCAATTTACCGGCCGTCTAATGAAAGGACGCCGTTATAGTGATGGCTTGCATCAGGCGATCGAAGCGAAAGAAAACCTCGATATCCAGAATGAAAGCATGACGCTTGCGACGATTACGTTCCAAAACTACTTCCGTATGTATGAAAAGCTTGCCGGTATGACTGGTACAGCGAAAACAGAGGAAGAGGAATTCCGTAATATTTATAATATGAATGTTATTGCGATTCCAACGAACCGCGACATCGTGCGTGATGACCGTGCAGATTTGATTTTTGCCTCTATGGAAGGGAAATTCAAAGCGGTCGTTGAGGATATCGCTGAACGCCATGCGAAGGGTCAGCCAGTATTGGTTGGTACAGTAGCGATTGAAACGAGTGAATATGTATCTGAATTATTGAAGAAAAAAGGAATTCCGCATAGTGTCCTGAATGCGAAGCAGCATGAACGCGAAGGAAATATCATCCTTGATGCCGGTCAGCCAGGTGCCGTAACAATTGCTACGAATATGGCGGGCCGTGGTACAGATATCAAGCTTGGTGAAGGTGTGAAGGAAGTCGGCGGTCTTGCCGTTATTGGTACGGAGCGCCATGAAAGCCGCCGTATTGATAATCAGCTGCGTGGACGTTCCGGTCGTCAGGGAGACCCTGGGGTTACACAATTCTATCTTTCATTAGAGGATGAATTGATGCGCCGTTTTGGATCTGACAATATTAAGAGCATGATGTCCCGTCTCGGTATGGAGGATGACCAACCGATTCAAAGTAAAATGGTATCTAAAGCCGTTGAATCTGCGCAAAAACGAGTTGAAGGTAATAACTATGATGCCCGTAAACAATTGCTTGAATATGATGATGTACTTCGTCAACAACGTGAGATTATTTATAAGCAGCGTTTTGATGTACTATCAAGTGAGAATCTGCGTGAAATCGTAGAGACTATGATTCGTTCCTCTCTGCAGCGCAATGTCTATGCCTTTGCGCCTGATGTGGAAAGCGAAGAGTGGAATATTGAAGGATTGCTTGATTATGTCTATGCCAACCTTCTGCCTGAAGGTACTTTTAATGCTGAGGAATTAAAAGAGCTTGATGGGGAAGAATTGATTGAATTAATTTATGGCAAAATCATTGAAAAATACAATGAGAAGGAAGAAGAGCTTTCTTCTGAGCAAATGCGTGAGTTTGAAAAGGTAATTGTATTGCGTGCGGTTGATAGCAAGTGGATGGATCACATTGATACAATGGAACAATTGAGACAAGGTATTCATTTACGTGCCTATGCTCAAATCAATCCGCTCAATGAATATCAGCAAGAAGGTTTTGCGATGTTCGAAGCCATGATTTCTGCGATTGAGGATGATGTGGCTAAATACATCATGAAAGCTGAGATCCGCAATAATCTCGAGCGTGAAGAGGTTGTGAAAGGGCAAGCTGTTAATCCGAAGGGTGATGAAGGAGAGACAGTTAAGAAAAAACCGAAACGCAATGAAGAATCCGTTGGGCGAAATGCTCCGTGTCCATGCGGAAGCGGTAAGAAATATAAGAATTGCCATGGAAGATAAATAAGACATGTCAGTATCTTTAAACGACGTTGACGCGTATAATAAGATATGTTAAATAAAGAGGGACGGCTAAAGGATAGGCCGGCTCTCTTTTTCCTGAAAAGGAGATTTCAATTGTGAGTAACAAGCTTTGTAAAAATAGATGAGGTGAACGTAAATGGAAATAGCAGAAATTCGTAACGAGTTAGAAAAAACAGCCACACGTTTGGCGGACTTTAGGGGGTCTCTTTGACTTAGAAGAAAAAGAAGCCCGTATTATGGAATTGGACGAGATCATGTCCGAACCATCATTTTGGAATGACCAAGCGAAAGCGCAGGGAATTATTAACGAGGCAAATGGCTTGAAGGATCAAGTGGGCGAATTTAATGCATTAAATGAGTCATACGAGAATTTGGATTTGACCTTTGAATTAATTAAGGAAGAGCCAGATGTAGATCTCCAGGAAGAACTGGAGAGCGAGCTTATGGAACTATCCGAGAGATTGAATGCGTTTGAGCTTCAGCTGTTATTGAGTGAAGAATATGACAAGAATAATGCCATTTTAGAGCTTCATCCAGGTGCAGGCGGAACGGAATCTCAGGATTGGGCATCCTTACTGCTGCGTATGTATACAAGATGGGCTGAAAAGAAAGGCTTCAAGGTAGAAACACTTGATTATCTTCCTGGTGATGAAGCTGGAGTTAAAAGCGTAACGCTAGGCATTCGAGGCCACAATGCGTATGGCTATTTGAAGGCAGAAAAAGGCGTACACCGCCTAGTACGTATCTCGCCGTTTGACTCTTCAGGACGTCGCCATACCTCTTTCGTTTCCTGTGAGGTAATGCCTGAATTCAATGATGAGATTAATATCGAAATTCGTACAGAGGATTTGAAAATTGATACGTATCGTGCGAGCGGTGCCGGTGGTCAGCATATCAATACAACAGATTCTGCCGTTCGGATCACTCATTTACCAACGAATACAGTGGTCAGCTGCCAAACGGAGCGCTCCCAAATCAAGAACCGTGAAACAGCTATGAAAATGCTGAAATCCAAGCTTTATCAACTGGAAATCGAGCAACAAGAAGCTGAATTGGCAGAAATTCGTGGAGAACAAAAGGAAATTGGCTGGGGAAGTCAAATCCGTTCCTATGTATTCCATCCATATTCCATGGTTAAGGACCATCGTACAAATGCCGAAACTGGGAATATTCAGGCTGTCATGGATGGAGATTTAGATATGTTCATCGATGCTTATTTACGTTCAAAATTATCCTAATTCATATAGAACTTTTAAAGGTCAGCTAATTTAGCTGGTCTTTTTTAATTTAATTTTTTAATGAATTTTTTAATTATTTTGTAATTTCTGTAACTTTTATCCGTTTTATACGGTATTATTAATAGGTGTAATTTTTGAAAGGAAGTGATGGCATGAATGATACGGCTCTTGAGGTAAAGTCATTAACGAAAAAGATTGGCAGCACTGTTATTGTCAATGATGTTAGTTTCAGCGTTAAAAAGGGTGAAATTTTTGGACTGCTTGGTCCGAATGGTGCTGGTAAGACAACGATTATCAGAATGATTGCCAGTCTAATTAATCGTACGAACGGCCAGGTTCTTATTAATGGGCATGATCTGGATAGGGATTTTGAAGGGGCTATGCATGATTTAGGGGCAATTGTAGAGAACCCGGAGTTTTACAAATATATGACCGGCCGGAAGAATATGATCCATTATGCCCGTATGGCTAAAGAAAAGATTAAAACAGAGCGGATTGATGAAGTTGCTCGCTTGGTAAAGCTAGACCATGCGATGGATAAAAAGGTAAAGACCTATTCGCTGGGAATGCGACAGCGTCTTGGGGTTGCGCAGGCTGTGCTGCATCGTCCTCAGTTATTAATCCTCGATGAACCAACAAACGGATTGGACCCACAAGGAATACGAGAATTCCGTGATTATTTACGTCAATTAGCCAATGAGGGAATAGGTGTGCTAATTTCCTCTCATTTATTATCCGAGATGCAATTAATGTGTGATCGTTTTGCCGTTATTGAGAAAGGAAAGCTCATACATATAGAAAATAATATTATAGAAGAAAAAGAGGAAGACCTAAGAGAAGTGGTTTTCTCCATCAATAATGTATTGGCAGCAGCCAATGTAATTAAAAAGCAATTTTCAAACCTGAATATTGTAAGGCAGGATGAAAAGATGATTACCCTCCAGGCAACACGCGAAGATATTGCCAAAGTAAATCGACAGTTAAATGAAGCAGAAGTAGATGTTTATGAAATTAATGTTGTGAAGAAAACGCTTGAAGATCGATTCTTCGAGATTACAGAGCAAGAGGAGGTGCGAGTATGATTTCATTGATTAAAAATGAATGGATGAAAATTTTCTCTAAAGTGTCTGCTTATATATTTATCGGCTTTTTGCTAGTTGCTCTAGTAGGGAGCGCTATTCTAGTAAAGACCATGAATAATGCAGATGATTGGAAAGCGAAGGAAGAGAATAACATACAGTCCCAGCAAGCTGTTCTGGATGATCCGAAGACATCTGAGGAAGAAAAAGAGTGGATTCAAGAAGATATTGCCCGAAGTCAGAAATTATTGGATACGGGTATCAATCCTAACCAAGAAACAAGTTGGACCTTTATGGTCAATTGGGTTACATCAATCGCATCTTTTGTGACCTTATTTGCTGTTATTATCTGCAGTGCCTCAGTGTCCGCGGAGTTCTCTGATGGAACAATTAAGCAATTATTAATTCGTCCGCATCGGCGCTGGAAAGTTCTTCTCTCGAAATATATAACAACTTTATTATATGCAGCTACAATGGTGGTTGTATTAAGTGTTGCAGGATACCTTGTCGGGTTAATTTTCTTTGGTTCAGCATCATTCACAGATAAGATGATCGACCCTACAAGTTTTGAGGAAGTCATAACATTAGAAGCAGGCCCATACTTTTTTGAGCTTATGCTATTTTGGGTTCCAGGCTTCCTCATCATTATAACGATGGCTTTTATGTTGAGCACTTTGTTTAAAAGCCAGGCAATCGCAGTCGGTATATCTGTTTTCATCTTGTTTGCTTCTTCAACCTTAAATATGTTAATCACCTCCCTTGTTGAACGATATGAATGGTTAAAATTTGTTTTGTTCCCTCACATAGATTTGAGAAGATATATTATGGAAAGTGCGCCTATGTTTGAGGGTGCGACGGTTGGTCTCTCACTCGGTGTGTTGGCTGCTTACTATGTACTGTTTATCGCGATAACATTTATTGTTTTTAATAAGAAAGATATTTCGATTTAATTATAATAGGTGCCCTTTACGGGGTGCCTTTTTCTTTGCCATTTGGCGCGATTATTGTCTGACTTTTTCATCTTTTATTGCCTTTCATTGTTTCATGTCGGAATTTCGTATAGAATGAATATACTTTATTAAATGTTTAGACGGAGGCTTTTGCAATTGTGAAGAAAAAAAGAAACGCACAGAAGGAATCGCATCCTTACTTCAATCTAATTAAGGATTATTTATATGTTCTGATCGGCTCTGCCATTGTGGCCATCTCCTTTAATATGTTTTTATTACCGACAAAAGTTGCATCCGGTGGGGTCAGCGGAATCAGTACGATTACGTATAATGTATTCGGATGGGAGCCGGCCTTTGTACAATGGGCCTTTAATATTCCGCTATTTATAGCTGGGGTTATTCTGCTTGGTACGCATTTTGGAATTAAAACAGCTGTAGGAACGATCTTTTTCCCATTCGTTGTTTTCCTGACGAGTAACTGGTCTCCATGGACTCAGGATCCCTTATTGGGAGCTTTATTTGGTGGGATTGGTGTTGGATTGGGACTTGGGATAGTATTCCTTGGAAAAGCTTCAACTGGCGGTACCGATTTAGCAGCGCAAATTGTTAATAAATACACCGGGCTTTCTTTAGGAACCTGTGTTGCCGCCATTGATGGTTTAATCGTACTGGCTGCTTGTCTCGTATTTGATATTGAGCAAGGTCTATATGCATTGATTGGGCTATATGTAACGAGCAAAACTATTGATTTAGTCCAAGTCGGCATTAATCGCTCTAAAACAGTTATGATCATTACCAATCATGAAACAGAAGTAAGACGAGCTATTTTGGAAGAAGTGGATCGCGGGGTTACAAGAATATCTGCCCATGGCGGATATACAGAGAGTGAACGTCCGGTATTAATGTGTGTAATCGATCAAACTGATTTCACAAAACTTAAACAAGTGGTTCAACGTATTGATGACCAGGCATTTGTCGTCGTGATGGATGCTGCCGAGGTACTTGGAGAGGGTTTTAAAAAAGCCTAGATACAGCTAAAATAAGGGCATACAAATGTTTTCCTAATATTGGGAGGGGACTTCCTTGAAGAACTATTTGCATTTTGGCATAGCAGTTGTTATCATTGCCCTTGTTGGTTGTGCAACTCATTCGGGTACTGAGAAAAATGAAACAGCCTCATCCACTCCCATTTCGATTGCTAATGATGGAAGTGAAGCGGCAAAGATTTATGAACAAAAATGTTCAAATTGCCATGGAGACACACTTGAAGGCCGAATTGGTCCTGGGTTGGTTTCTGTAGGTGAAAAATTATCCGTGCAAGAAATTGAAGCAATCATTAATGATGGGGCACCTGCCATGCCAGGCGATTTGATTGCAGAGGATGATGCTAAAAAAGTGGCTGAATGGCTTAGCAATAAGCAGTGAAGTATTTTAATAGAATTTACCAAACCGGAGGAGATTATCTTACCGGTTTCTGTTTGTCCTTTAATTAATTGAATAGGTTAAATGACCTCTTCTTTAAGATTGCAACTTGAGTACAATGAACCACAGGCATAGTTAATACTATATTTACGGTATCTGACAAAAAAGGTAATAGAGTTGAAATATAAATGTAATATAAACGTGGTTTTTCTGACATTTTATGATGTTATAATAAAATCGTGACAAAAGATGGATTTTTCCATCATAAAACAAGAAATAACGACACCTGTCGATAAAGCATAGAGGTACTATACACAACATGAAGGTAGAAAAAGGTGAAAACGACATGATAGAAATGATTAATGTTCAAAAGACATATCCTAATGGCGTTTCAGCAGTCAAGGGCCTAAATGTAAAAATCAAATCAGGAGAATTTGTTTACGTTGTTGGGCCAAGTGGCGCAGGGAAGTCTACATTTATTAAGATGATGTACCGCGAAGAAAAACCGACAAGTGGTACGATCATGATCAATGGCAGGAATATTGCCAATATCAAAAACTCGAAGGTGCCTCTTTTAAGAAGAGATATCGGGGTAATTTTCCAGGATTATAAACTGTTGAATAATCTTACAGTCTATGAAAATGTAGCCTTTGCTCTGGAAGTAACAGAGGAAAGACCACAGGTCATTAAGCAAAAGGTTATGGACGTGCTTGATTTAGTTGGTTTAAAGCATAAGGTTCGTATGATTCCAACTGAATTGTCCGGTGGAGAACAACAAAGGGTAGCGATTGCCCGATCCATCGTTCGCTCGCCTAAGCTGGTAATTGCAGATGAGCCGACTGGTAACCTGGATCCAGAAACATCATGGGAAATCATGAAGATTTTCGAAGAAATCAATAGTCTCGGTACAACAGTTGTGATGGCAACGCATAATAAAGAGATTGTTAATACACTACAACATAGAGTTATTGCGATAGAGAATGGATACATCGTGCGTGATGAACAGAAGGGGGAATATGGCTATGAACTTTAGAACCTTCCTCCGACATATAAAAGAAAGCTTCAAAAATATTGGCAGAAACGGCTGGATGACATTTGCTTCTGTCAGCGCCGTAACAGTTACACTATCTTTAGTTGGTGTATTTGTTGTTATTATGATGAACTTAAATAACTTTGCCAGCAGCATTGAGAGTGATGTTGAAGTACGTGTCCATGTGGATCGCACTGCTACTGAAGAACAAAGGATTCAACTTGAGAGTAATCTAGAAAAATTAGGGGAAGTAGATTCTATTACTTTTTCCCCGAAAGAAGATGAATTAAACAACCTGATTGAAAATATGGGTGATCAGGGAAGTGCCTTTGAACTCTTTGAGCAGGACAATCCTCTGAACGATGTATATATCATCAAAACATATCGCCCTGACGATGTCGCAAAGGTTGCGGAAGAAGCAGGAAAAATGGATTATGTTGAAACTGTCAAATACGGACAAGGCTTCGTTGAAAAAATGTTTAAAATAGTCGATACATCACGGAATGTAGGGATTGTTTTAATCGCAGCCTTGTTATTTACGGCGATGTTCTTGATATCCAATACGATTAAAATTACCATCTTCGCAAGAAGACGTGAAATTGAAATTATGAGATTAGTAGGTGCCACAAATGGATTTATCCGTTGGCCGTTTTTCCTTGAAGGATTATGGCTCGGCATCATGGGATCTATTATTCCAATAGCGATTATTGCTGTAGGGTATAAGTTCCTTTACGATAATTTTGCATTAGGTTTAACCATTGATTACATGAGCCTACTTCCATACAATCCATTTATCATTCAGGTCTCCCTATTGATTGTCCTGTTTGGAGCTTTGATTGGTATTTGGGGAAGTTTAATGTCGGTTCGTAAGTTTTTGAAAATATAACCATCTAAATTTCAAACATTATCAATTGTGCCCCTTGTAACAAAGGGGCCTACATAGAATAGACAGATTGTGTTACCTAGTATGAAAGGGGAAAGTCACGTGAAGAAGACCATTGTTGCATTAAACACAGCGCTAGTGCTGGGTTTTGCTGGCCTCTTTGGAGGCAGTGTTCAAGCAGCATCCATTGATTCTTTACAACAAAAGAAGAATAACATCCAAGAAAAGAAATCAGCTGTTGAAACAGATATCTCAGAAGCAAACGGTAAAATCAATCAGATTGAATCTCAAAAAGCTGAAGTAAAAGCAGAACTTAATAAATTACAAAAATCAATAACTGAAACACAAGAGAAAATTAAAGAGAAAAATAGCCAAATTACTTCAACACAAGAGAAAGTTACAAGTTTAAAAGAGAGCATTAAAGAAATTGAGGCCAGAATTGAAACTCGCAATGAGATTTTAAAAGAACGGGCTCGCTCCTACCAGCAAAATGGTGGAGGAGTGAATTATTTAGAGGTTGTTTTTGGAGCCAGCAGTTTTGGTGAATTTGTTGAACGTGTAGGTGCTGTATCCACTATTATGCAAGCGGATAAGGATATCTTAACGGAACAAGAAAATGATAAAGCTGACTTGGTTGCAAAAAAAGAAGAAGTTGAAGATAAGCTCAATAAATTAAATGCAATGAAACAAGAGCTGGTAACTATAAATGAAAAGCTTGATGGCCAGAAGGTCGAAAAAAATAAATTAATGGCTATTCTAAAATCCGAACAGGCTGAACTTGAAGAAGAAAAACTAAGCCTGGAGGAGGAAAAGCAATTATTGGCGAGTCAAGCAGAAGCTGTGAAAAAAGCCATTCAACAAGAAAAGGACCGTCAGGCAGAAGAAGCTAAAAAGGTTTCTGCAAGCACAGGCGGGGGAAATGGTAATACAGTATCTGCGCCGGCCATTACGTCCGGTAAATTTATGCGCCCTGCAGCAGGATATGTATCCTCAGGATTTGGCGGAAGATGGGGAAGAAACCATAATGGGATTGATATTGCCAAGTCAGGTACAGTTCCAGTCGTAGCTTCGGCAGCCGGTGTCGTAACAAGGTCAAATTTTTCAAGTTCCTATGGGAATGTTATCTACCTGTCGCACTATATAGATGGACAAGTTTATACAACAGTCTATGCCCATTTGAGATCAAGAAATGTTTCTGAGGGTCAAACAGTAAGTAAGGGCCAACAAATCGGAATCATGGGAAATACGGGTCGCTCATTTGGACAGCATTTACATTTTGAATTATACGTAGGTGAATGGACTGCTTCTAAAAAGAATGCTGTAGATCCATTGAAATATTTAAGTGGTATGTAAGTTGAAAGATGCACGTAACGCAGTTCTATATTGAACTGCGTTTTTTTATTCATGGGGTAAATGTGAATATGCTAGCAAAGAAACCCGAAATATGTCGGTTTACCTACTATTTTGGTGGATAAATAAAGTGTACTATTTAGACAACGCCTGCTAAAATTTGTATTATGGTATAAAATTTTACAAATAGTGAGGTGTGGCATGGAGGGTGTTATTTTGAAGGATTATCTGATCAAGGACGATCAACAGTTTACTGATTTTATCAGTAAACAAAAAGAACTCTATGATCCTACACAAATCGATTTACATAGTATTATATTTTCACTGAATGATTTATTTCCTAATAACTATGAAAAACAGAAATATTTTCTGAAGGAATATTATATCAATTGCAGAGATGCTATAAAACCTCACATTTTAATGGAATACTTTACGATGCAGGGGGATACGAAAGAAGTAGAATCCCTCCTTCAAACTGAGAGAGAATTCGACAGTCCGGAGATGAGGACATGGCTCTCAATCTATTCCATCCTAAGTAAGCGAAGAGATGGTCTTTTAACTGGTACGGATTTAATTGATGCCATTTTTAAGGTGAAGAATACGAGTAATGAAACGCTTATTCTTTCATTAATTATTCATCTATATGGAATCAGCGAAACAGGCCTATATGAACCTTTTCATAAGGTCAGGCGTGTTATCGTACCAATGGTTGAATTAATGGATAATGATTTCCTGCGTGAATCATATTCAATCCGTTTGGCTGAGATGGAAGTTCTCACCTACCTGTATATGAATAAAATTGATCTCTGCAGAGAAAAATGCATGAAAGTGATTGAAAGACGCGAATTGGAAGTATATTTTCCTGTTATCTATTCCGTTTTCTATCACACATTGGGTCAATCCTTTATGTTTGAAAATTATCAGGTGGCAAAATACTGGCTAAATAAATCAATGGCTACTTTAAGTTCCCTGCCAGCCGATATACAATCCAAAAGGATGAGTTTTTTAATAAATACTATAGAGTTTTTGAACTCTTTTTGGGGAGTCGATACTGACTCAATACCAAAGGATGAAGCAGAAAAAGCCCATCGCTATCTTGTAACAGGACGAACAGAAGAGGCTTTGCATATATTAGATAATCTGAAAAAAGAGAATGGGTATTTAACTTCGTATCAGCTGTTTTTTTATAGCATCGCAACTGATAATGAAAAATTAATGCAAGTTGCCAGAGATGTTTTTACATCAAACTCAAACTTTTTTTATCTTCAACTATTGAACTCCGAGAATGTACATAGATACAAAGCAAGATTGGGAGGTGAATAGGTTTATGAAGCGAATAGCTGGGTTTGTCATCACGTTATGTATACTGACTTGCGCTTTTGGAAGTGCTGCAGTATTTGCTAAAGATCCAGGACCGATTGCTCCGGGTGCCAGTCAAAAATTAGATAAATAATCATACTATGTACAAGCCTTTCATACTGTATATAGTAGGACTAAGCATTGCACATTTATACGTGCAGTGCTTTTTTAATTGATAGAACTATGAAAGGAGCGATCTATGAAAAATAAATGGTACTGGTTATTTTCTGTAGCCATCTTTCTATTAGTTGTTACAATCGCTGGCTTGTGGTGGAAGTATGTGACATTGGAGAATACGCTTGAATCGAAGAATCAAAAAGAGAATCAGGCTGATTCCTGGCCCCAGTTTGATAAAGTACGACAGGCATATGATATTATTACGTCTAATTACGTAGAGCGTATAGATGGAGGGCAGCTGACTGAGGGAGCTATTAAAGGGATGCTTGGGGAGCTCAAAGATCCATATTCGGTATATATGGATGAAGAGACTTCGTCACAGTTTCAACAAACATTGGATTCCAGGTTTCAGGGAATTGGAGCTGAGATAAGTTTTATGGACGGGAAGTTTATCATTGTGTCACCATTTAAAAATTCCCCGGCCGAACGATCCGGTATAAAACCTGGTGATGAAATTATCCGTATTGATAGTAAGGATGTTAAGGGATTGGAACTATATGATGTTGTTTCCCTGATACGTGGGAAGATTGGAACTAAAGTGACGATAGACATTAAAAGAAACGGCAATGATCAGCCAATCACGTTTTTAGTGGAGCGTGATGAGATTCCGATTGAAACAATCCACACGGCTATAAAGAAAGTAAGGGATAAAAAAATTGGTTATATCCAAATCACCTCATTCAGTGAAGAAACTGCAGAGGATTTTCTGGAAGATCTAAAAGGTCTGGAAGAGGATAAGGTGGATGGACTTTTGATTGATGTAAGGGGAAATCCTGGAGGACTGTTAACAAGTGTTCAGGAAATCCTGGAGGTATTTGTAACGAATGAACATCCTTATATTCAAATTCAAGAGCGAAATGGCAAAAAGAATAAATTTTTCTCTACTTTAAAAAGTGAGAAGGAGTACCCGATTGCTGTGCTTATTAATAATGGAAGCGCATCAGCTTCAGAAATATTTGCCGGTGCCATGCAGGAAGCGGAAGGTTATCCATTGATTGGCGAGAAAACATTTGGAAAAGGGACTGTTCAGCAGCCTGTTTCAATGGGGGATGGTAGTACCATTAAGTTAACCTTCTATAAATGGCTGACACCAAATGGTACGTGGATTCATAAAAAGGGTATTGCTCCGACGATGTCCGTTCATCAGGATAGCTACTATACCTTACAGCCCCTTGTTGTTACGGAAGACTTGCGGAAGGATATGAATAATAAACAGGTGAAGACACTGCAGCAGATGTTAGAGGGATTGGGATATGCACCAGGGCGTACAGATGGTTATTTTAGCAGTAAGACAGAGAAGGCTGTCCTAGCCTTTCAGCGGATGCATAAATTGCCGGTTACAGGGAGTGTTGACCAGGATGTCGCAGCTAAGCTCCAGCAGGCCGTAATGGATAAGATTAAGGATGAAAAAAATGACCGTCAGCTGCAAACAGGTTTAAGTTGGTTGGCCCAGCAATAGCATTCGGGTCATGGTATGAGAATATAAAGTGCTTTGTTTTCTTAAAGGTGAATATCAAAAAAGTGAAGGTTATGTGCCTTCACTTTTTTGTATGGCTGATTCATCCATTATCATTGTAATTCGTTACCGATCCTTTGTTTCTTCTGCAGGGTGGACATCTTAGAAGTTCTTGGTGAGTTTTGTAGTATAGTGACTATCTGAAAAGAATTGATAGGAAAGGAGGGGGGGATTTGATAGAATATTAAGTAAGTGTATGCGAGGTTGGTGATTAATTTGTGGGAAACGTGGATAATTGAAATTGCAAAAGGAATAGGCGAATTGTTTTTACACCCGCTTTTCTATGTGGGATTTATACTTACATATATACTTGGCTCCATGAGGGTCAAACAGGAAAGAAAACTGTTTCATGTCCGTGTAGAGGATTCTATGATTGAAATGAAGGAATATATTGTCCCTAGTTTAGTATGGGGACTCATTCTATCGGTCATCACTGGGCTACTCGGCTTAGCTGTACCATTTGATTTCATTGTAATCGTAGGAATCTTCATGTTACTGATTAGTGTAAGCATGCAAATCAGATTTCTTTCCCCGGCTTATACAGTTGGATTGGCCTTTCTTGTTATCTATATTTTATATGTAACAGGGTTTGAGGGCATCCTAAATAACAGTTTTTTTGCATTTGAGCAGGCGATTTATCCTTCAATAGCTGTTTTAATAGGTTTATTGATTATTACAGAGGGAGTATTAATTCGGAAAAGAGGAGCTATTCAAGTTTCTCCTTCAGTTGAAAAAGGAAAGCGCGGTCTCTATATTGGAACGCAAACAACAAAAAGAGTTTGGCTGGTGCCGGTCTTATTATTTATTCCTAATGGAATGTTGAATGTTAGCGGAGATTTTTGGCCTGTCTTTTCATTTGGAGGAACGGATTGGAGTCCTATTCTGGTGCCATTTTTTATTGGGTTCTCCCTTAAAGTGAAAAGTAATTTGATGGGCAATGTGGCTGGAAGGCTTGGAAACCATGTAGCTATCCTAGGCATCATTGTATTAGCTCTGGCTGTAGCTGGAAAGTGGTATCCGATTGCCAGTTTAGCAGCTGCCATTGTTGCAATTCTTGGCAGGGAAGTCATACAGTTTGTGTATAAAAATAATGAAAATCAATCGAATGCTTTCTTCACTTCAGGAAAAAAAGGCTTGATGATCCTGGGTGTACTTCCGGAATCGCCGGCAGAGAGAATGGGATTAAAAGCAGGGGAGCGTTTGACTCGTGTAAATGGACAACAGGTTTACAACTCTGAGCAACTTTATGAAGCCTTACAAATCAATCGTGCTCATTGTAAGCTGGAAGTCTATGATACGAATGAGCAAATCAGGCTTGTCCAAAATGCCTTATATGAGGGAGACCATCATGAATTAGGTATTTTGACAGTTGATAGTGAACTGAAAAGATAGAAGCTTCAAATTAACTGGTGTTAATAATATGAATGAAATAAAACAGTGGTCACAGGCTTATATCTGTGACCACTGTTTTATTTAGTTTTTGTGATCATACTATTCAAATATTCCTGGACTTATTCAAAATAATATTCCCTACTCTAATCAACTGGTCCTGATCAAATATTTCATCAAATTCCAATCTACGCTTACCATATTGGATTTTTAATCCTCTTTCTAATAGTCCATCCTTGAACCAGTTGACGTTTCTAACGGTCTGATACCTGAATCTTTGTATTACACTGAACCTCTTATTAACAAAAATTATCCTTTTATTGGTAGGGATTAAGTATCCGAAAATTTCCTTCTTACTGCTTTTATCATATTCACAGTAAATGAAGGCCAAAGCCTTCTCATTAGGTTCAAAAACACGTTGAATAAGGGATCTAAAGAATACTTTATTCCTTTTAATTTCGTTATATTCATAAGGGGAGTAATTTTGGCCGTTATGTTCCAGTAAATTAGCGATGATGGCTTCTATTTCTCTTCTTTCCTGTTCTTCCCGTTCCCTTTTTAACCGCTCTTTTTCCTGTTGCTTTAGAAGGCGAGCTTGTTCCTTTTCAGCTCTCTTTTGTTCAATGCCGGCTTTAACATCGGCGTATTTTCCTTTTTTTGTAAACAATTTAATAAGCATATCTTCTACTTTATAAAGTATCGTTTGATAAATGTTCATTTTAGCCCTCTTAACTATTCTTTTTTGCGCTATCAATACTCTTGCTATTCAATGGTGAAGGGGAGTATCAGTTTTCAGCCATAATTTCAGTTATGTAATCTAAATTCTTTTTGTAATAGTAGTATTGGTTTTTGTAATATTTGTAATACATATTGAGTGAATGTTATAATATGGAAAAACAGTAGGGGTCATTTAATGAATTTAAACAAGGTTCGTAAGAGTTATTTTGATCTGGACTTATTGTTGATTATCTTTGTTTTTATGGGCATCAGCTGTTTCTATATTTATAGTGCACAGAAGTATTTACCTTATGGAAATCCATTTGCAATAAAGCAGGCCATTTATTTTTGTATAGGACTAATCCTGACATCGGTTGTTTATTATTTTGATTTGAGCCAGATTAAGAGAATGTCTATCTATCTATATCTTTTCGGATTCGGTGTATTAGCTTTCCTTCTAGTCGCTCCTGAAAGTATTGCGGAGGAAACGAAGGGGGCAAAATCCTGGTTTCAACTACCTGGTTTTTCTGTGCAGCCTTCAGAGTTTATGAAGGTATTTCTCATTCTTTTTTTGGCAAAAATCATAGTCTCCCATAATGATAAATTTATGAGAAATAAATCTCTTAAATCTGATTTCATCTTATTGCTGAAATTAGGATTGGCTGCAATTCCGCCCCTTGGATTGATTCTCTTGCAGCCCGATGCAGGTACGGCTATGGTAATCGCAGCTATTTTAATAGGCATGATTTTTGTGTCCGGAGTGAATTGGAGAATCATTTTCACCTTGATTTTAACAGGGATTTCTGCCGTGGTTACGCTAGCTTACATCTATCTTTATCATACAAAACTATTACTAAGCTTTTTAGGAGAATATCAAATAAATCGGATACACGCCTGGGTTGATCCATTTAATTTTAGTGAAGGCTATCAGCTGAAAAATTCCATACTTGCCATTGGATCAGGAATGGATTCGGGCAGAGGCTTTAACAATGGTGTTATGTATGTTCCGGAAGCTCACTCTGATTTTATTTTTACCGTGATTGGAGAGGAGGGAGGCTTTATCGTTGCCAGTATGGTCATTGCCCTTTACTTCATTATGATTTATAAAATAATTGCAATTGCCACATTAAATAAGGGACAGTATGAACGGTATATCTGCATAGGTATCGTTTCCATGCTTACCTTCCATATCTTTGAGAATATAGGAATGGTCATGGGACTTGTTCCGATTACTGGCATCCCTTTACCATTGCTGAGCTATGGAGGGAGCTCAGTATTGGGAACTCTTCTCGCTTTAAGTATTGTGTTAAATATATCTACAAAGACTAAGACCTATATGTTTTCTAAATAATAATTGTCAATCCTCTCTATTGTGAGAGGATTTTTTTGTAATCAGATATCTGGATGCGCCATATAGATTGATACAAAAGGGATTCATTTATAGGAATAAATAGTATAAGTTCTTTCTGGAATTATTTGACTGTTAAATAAATAGATAGTAAAATGTTCTTAAAAAAGAACGTTTCTATATTTAATATGGATTTAGACCATTAGTCCGTATTCAGGACTTAATCACCATCATTATATGCTATTTTTTTGACGTTATTGTTCTTTAAAAAGAACATTTAAGGAGGATATTATGTATCGTAAAAATTGTTATATCTGCCATCGAGCTTCTTATAGCAGCTGTGAAATTGGTGAATGGCTATGTCCTTCCTGTGGGAATGATTTAACCAAACAACAGGTGTTAAGAGCCTTAGAGTATTCGCAAAATAAACAAATTTATTATGAAAAATATCAGATGGAAAAGGACAAATTTCATTTGTTTTCGACATAAGTCTAGTTTAGAAACGGCATATATCATCCTTTTTACCTATATTTGTAGAAAAATGAAGGAAAATATACCCAAAAAAGGTTTGAAAACTACAAACAGTGGCAATAAAATAGTGAGTAAGCAATTATACTAATGAAGACTGACAGTAAAGGGCAAACTTATTGAAAAATAAGGACGCAAAGTCACAGGTCTAAGGTTTAATTACTATGATGGCTGGACTGCCTGAAATAGAGGAAAGTATTTTAGGGGGGAGATATAGTAGATGTGTACCGTTAAAGCTGAATTGGATCAAGAGTGGGTAAATCTTATATTGATCGCCCGACAAATAGGATTTACTAAAGAAGAGATTAGGGGCTTTATAGAGAGAGAAGAAAACGCACAGGAATGAGGGTGAATATATGAAATGCCTCGGTTTCAGTTGAAGTTCGGGGTATTTATTTTGTTTTCTTAAACAAGAAAAAACACTTACAGCTATATAAGTGTTTTGGGAATTCTAGTATTTATTTTAAGGCCTTTCTATTCAATCTTTCTTAATACGCCATTTATTAAATTCAATAAACTCTCTGAACTGATCTTTGGATACTCCCGAATTCATTGCTTCTTTTATTAACTCTGCCCAGTCCTCATCAAGATTGGTCATGTCTGGTTCATCGTTTAAGAGAGCATCAAGTGGGATATTTAGTACAGCTGCTATCTTTTCAAGAAATTGAACGGAGGGATTCACCTGTATATTTCTTTCGAGTGAACTTAAATAGGACTTTGCTACTCCTGCCTTCTCCGCTAGCTCCGTCATAGACATCTTTTTCTCTTTTCTAATTCTTTTAACACGATCACCGATCATATTTGATTCCCTTTCTAGATAATAGATTACAAATTATGTAAACATTACCTTAGCTGATAAAATTATTATAATAGTTAGAACATTCACATTCAATTGCTTTTAGAATTTGACTTGAAAACGTAGCGAAATTGTAATCTTAATAGGTTAATGGCCATTCAGTATTAGTTACATGGTTCATGTTGACTGCTCTCTGCTATAGTGTATCCTTCGATTTGAAATGTACAATGTTCAATCTGATGATTGTTCTTTAACCAATTCTGTAATTGAATAAGAATTTCATCACGGTCCACTTTTTTCTCAACGACAACATGGCAGCTAAGTGCTGGGAAACCGGATGTGATCGTCCAGATATGTAAATCATGCACATCCAGAACACCCTCTATACTCATTAGACTTTTTCTTACCTGCTCGATTTGGATTCCTGTAGGAGTACCCTCCATTAAAATATGATAAGAGTCCTTTAATACACGCCATCCGCTAACTAAGACAAGAGTTGCTACAATCATGCTGGCAATCGGATCTGCCAAGTTCCAGCCGAACAGAATGATTAAGATTCCGGCAATAATTGCGCCGACTGATCCAAGTAAATCCCCTAATACATGAAGGAAGGCTCCTCGCATATTCAGATTTTCCTCTGTATCACCTCTCATCAAGATCCAGGCAACCGCTAAATTGACAATCAATCCAATTAGAGCAATCCAAAGCATATTGGAGCTAACCTCTGGCGGCACTCTAAAACGTTCAATTGCCTCCCAATAGATAAAGAAGGAAATAATGATTAAAGTCATGCCGTTTATAAATGCAGCTAATATTTCGAAGCGCTTATAGCCATAGGTTTTGGAGTAATCAGCAGCCTTTTCTGAAAATTTAAAGGCAAATAAGCCTAATCCCAAAGCAGCTGCGTCACTGAGCATATGCCCAGCATCGGAAAGAAGAGCAAGACTGTTGGTCCAAATCCCGCCAATCACTTCTATAATCATGAAGGCAAATATTAAACTAAAGCTAATCGCAAGGGCTTTTTTATTTGCATTATGATGATGATGGCCTCCGCTTTCGTGACTATGATGATGACCATGGTGATGATGCTCACTCATTGTAAACTCCTCCAATCTCAGGATTTATAGGTATGTTTATAAGCCTGTGTTCTGTTGACTATTTAATCGTATTATATATGTTATGCCCCCTCTTTATTGAATATCTATCATGAAATAAATACCTGATTTAGTTTCAGCAAATGGTTCAATTTTATTTTCGGTTTATTTGAAGTATTTTTTAGACGAACGAAATTATTTAAATATTGTTATTTTATAATACTACCTAAGTATAAATTATAATGATTGCTTTGTTCATTAGTTTTTTTTCCTTGATGCAGATTTAGAGGGGTCTCAGCTAATCCCGGGAATCTATAATCATCCAAATGAATAAAGGGGTTATGAATGTTTCGGAAGGTATGCAGTTGATTATAGTTCTTTTCATATGTGTTCTGAAAAGTTCGGAAGCTGCCTCTGAAATAGCCGGAACGTGTAATTGACAGTATTAAGAAATCAATAATCAGATATATATTAACTCAAACAAATATCGAGAATAACCATAGATTAAGTGATGATACTCAGGGTATTGCTGAAAAGGTTGCTTGTCTATAGTATATCCATCCAGTCAGAGATGATGGCTTAAGTTGTTTCAGAAGATCAGAAAGTATATCCATATAAAATGAAAGGATCTTCTGGCCAATATAGACCTGAAGATCCTTTTTGCATAGTTTATCCACAGGGGGAAATTTACTTTGCTTATTAAATGTTATGAATAAACTGTGATTACCGTGTATAAGTGTGTGGACAACTTGGCTTATCCACAGGCGGTTAAAGTTCTATTCCATTCTCTTTCATTTCTAAAACAGTCAAAATGAACATAGCGTGTGACCAAGTAAGCGGTAATACCCAGGCAGGTCTGCCTGTAATTTTGTCAATTTGCTCTGCTAAAAGATCCAAATCAGTGGCATGATCGACGACCCATTTAAATAATTTCTTTGCTTCAAGCTGTTTATTAATGCGAATATAATAAATCGCGAGCCAGAGCGTCGATATGATCCAAGGGTCACCACTAATATAGATATCCCCCGGGAAGCGTTCGATACCGCCAATAATCTTGGAGCGGCACAGTCGGTCAATGGTGGCAGCTGTTTGTTTCATTTTTGGATCATTGGCATCAATCATATTGAAGGGTACCTGAAGGCCAAGTAAACAGATATCGATGACATCATCCCTGACCTGACGATAGATTGGATATCCCTTTGCATCATATTCCTTTGAGACATCCTTGCCCTGAGCTTTCTTATTTAAGTAGGCCGGTTCATCGAGTCTTAAATGAAAAGCTCGGAAAAACGCTTCATTCGTCTCATTGTAGCCAATCTGCATGATAGTCTTTTTAATAGCTGCTGCAGTATTCCTATAAAGAATAGCTTTTTCGGGATGACCTAATTTCTCGGCCCATTCAGAAGATCCTAACAGCCCTCCATATACTGCGGCGGCTGAATAAAAGTGTTCAGCTTCTCTTTTTTCCCATATATCCATACTAGGAAGAGGAAGATGGGTGATGGGATCGATAAACTTAGTAAGGAAGTCCGCCCCTTTTTCCATGACTGGCCACATTTCAACTACAAAGTCCTCATCACCGGTAATTTCATAAAATTGATGGAGTCCCCACAGAATGGAGCCTGTTTCATCAATTTGCAAGCCCCAGGCAGGAGCTAAATGTCCGTCTAAATAGTGGCGCTGATCCCATTTTCCTTCCTCATCCTGAAGAGTTCTGGCAAATCGGTAAAACTCTTTAACCTGTCTGTGATAGCCTGCACGAGCATATGCAGTGGCGGTGTAGGCTGCATCACGACCCCAGCAATAGGAATATCCACCTGAAAAGGCATATTCCTCATCTACCTCAGGGGCAGCAATGAAACCGCCATTTTTATTATTCATTAAATGAAACATAAGTAAAGAACGCTCATAAATTTTCTTTGTTCGTTCATCTTTAATTTCAACTGGCTTCGCTTGATCCAAATATTCATACCAATAGTGCAAGGTCTCCTTGAAATGTTCGTCAAAGGGAATCTCTTTTACATCCTTTAAGATGTCAATCGCTCCTTGAGAGCCGTTGCCTGCTGCAATATAAAGCGTAATGGATTTTTCCTCGTTGGGATCGAGAGAAAGCGGATCATATTCAATTCCACATGATGATTTATTGGCAATTCTTTTACCCCTAAGAATACCGTCATTTAGCTCCTTAAATGTAGCTCCACATTGAAATTTCTTAACGTTATGAGTGGAGCCAACTGCAAATCCATATTCTCTGTGGTAATGGGTAAAGCTATCTGTATCTTCCTCGAACATAACAGTTTGATAGCGTCTTTTTTCATCAATCATAAAATCGCTGTAAACTACGAAGCTTATATTTTGTGGACAATCTGATAGATTTTTAAAGGTAAAGTGCCGAACATAGACATCTTTTTTGGGTAACACAAAATCGAGCTGTCTGATAGACAAGCCAGAACCGCCGAGTGTGGATATGGTTTCTAAAATGTTCGTGCGGTTCATATATGCTTGTTTATGATTCCAAACATTCTCATGAAGGAAGAAGGTCTTTACCGAGCCTTCAATGCCGCGAATACCTGTATAAAATAGATTTAGATGCTGGGGAAAATCGATATTTGGCCATGTGATCCTTTGCGCCTGCCCATCTTTTGTTAAAGATACCAGCATGCTTGAATTACCAATGATTGCTTCTGTAATATACGGTTTTTTTTCCAACAAAATCCCCCTCAACGTTGAAACAGTACATTCGTTTTATCCCTTCACTGATCCTGATGTCAAACCGGATACTATTTTTCTTTGGAAAATCAACACCAATATAACAATTGGAATGGTGACGATGACAGTTGCTGCCGTTATATCACCCCAAGGAATGGTGTAATCACTTTGGTAAAGGGATATACCTACTGGTACAGTTCGTGCTGCTTCTTTTGAATTAATAGTTAAAGCAAATAAATATTCATTCCAAGCTGCGATAAATACAAGGATGGCTGTCGTAAATACGCCGGGTGCAGCCAATGGGAAAATGATTCTTCTAAAGGTTTGAAATGGTGTAGCACCATCCATCTTCGCTGATTCCTCAAGATCCTTTGGTATTTTCTGAAAGAACGTGGATAATAGCCAAATAGCCAAAGGTAAGCTGAATGTAATATAGGGAATCACCAACCCTGTATACGTATTACGTAAATTGAAGTCGGTTACAAAGTTATAGATTGGTGAAATAATAGCGATATGCGGAAACATAGATGATGCGAGTATTACAGCAAATATAATACCCTTTCCTTTAATCGGTAAACGTGTTAACGCATAAGCTGCAAATGATGCAAACGTTATGGCGATTACGGTCGTAACGGTAGAAACGATTAAACTATTTTTCATGTAACTGAGCAGGGGCCTTGAAGTTAAAGCAGATTTATATGAATCTAGAGATGGATTCTTGGACCACCATTTATACGAGGCAAAAATTTCACCCGGTTCTTTTAAGGATGTAAGAAAGACCCAGAGAAATGGGAACATGATAACAAAGATAAAAAGAGCAATCGACACATAGAAAAGTATGGTTTTTACAGGCTTCTTCATTTAATTTTCCCCCTTTCCGTTTATGCGGTCTCCAAATAGGTCAGAACCTATGAATTTAATGTAAATCAGGCTGATAATCGCCACTGAAACAAACACAATCATCGAGAGGACGGAGCCTTCGCCGAAATTTTGTTGAGCGAATAAGGTTTTATATGCATATATGGTAATCACTTCTGTTGAATTTGCAGGTCCGCCGCCTGTTAAGACGAAAATGAGGTCAAATACTCTGAACGCATCAAGTGTACGGAAGAGCAGGGCAACAAGAATGCTGGATTTTAATAAAGGTAGTGTTATTCTGCGGAATTGGTACCACTTGCTTGCTCCATCGACTGAAGCAGCTTCATAAACATCCTTGGGGATGGTCTGCAAGCCCGCTAACAATAACAAAGCCATATAGGGTGTTGTTTTCCATATATCCGTTAGAATAACAGACGCCATCGCTCCGACACCTGTGCTTAATAAATCCCCGGCGTTTGAAATAATATGAAGCTCTTCGAACAAGTGGGCGATAATGCCTGATTGCCCATCATAGAGGAACATCCACATCATCGCTGATACAGCGGTAGGGATCGCCCAGGGAATTAATACAACTGCTCTGACCGCACCTCTGCCAAAGAACGCTCGATTAATTAATAAGGCAATGGCTAATCCAATCACCAATTCAAAAAAGACTGTAATAACTGTGAAAATCATCGTATTGGATAACGATTTCCACATGCGTGCATCAGATAGGTATTTACTGTAGTTATCTAACCCAACAAAGTTTTCCTTCAAAATAGAATCAGAGACAGAAGCAGATAAAGCAGCTGTATCCTTTGCAAGTTCTGACTGCTCTCCCTCGATCGCTTTCAATTCACCACTGATGGATTTTAAATCAGCTTTATAGGCTTCTGCTGTATCCTCATTAATGGAGGCATATTTTTCATCTTTCTCCTTAATAGGTTCAAAGTTGGCAACCTTTTTCTCTACATATTCATATTGCTTTTCGATATCGGATTCATTTAAAAGTTTTTGATGATTTTTTTCAATGAGTTCTGCCCATTGGCTGGATTTATCGCTATTCAATTCTTCTAGATTTTTTTGTAGATAATAATAATCAGTGGCATACCGTTCAAGGTCAACTTGAGAAGATAGCATTCGTACGGATTTCTCTGGAGTATTCAATCGATAATCAAACATACTGTTCCAAAAAGACATGGCAATTGGATAGAGAACAACAATTCCAATTAGTATAAGAGAAGGGATAATCATGGCATATCCTAATTGTCGTTCGGATAGCGAAAATTTCTTTTTCATATCATTACTCCTTTCAGGATGGACTTCAAAAGCTAAAAAATAGGAGACAAGCTTTTGTGCCCATCTCCCTCCCATTGCCGTTCCTATTAGGCTAAGTTATCTATTCCTTCAATGCAGCCTTCATTTTTGATTCCATATTTTCAATGGCTTCATCAACTGTAATATCCTTTGTTAATGCTTTAGAAATTTCGATTTGCAAAATATCCGATATTTCCTGGTAATTTGGAGTAACCGGCCTAGGTACAGCGTTTTCTAGTGTTTCAACAAAAGACTTTTCTTTGAAAACAGGAGCCGCATCCTGTACTTCCTTATCCTCATATAAAGCTTTTATGGTTGGAGCACGTCCGCCTTCGGTCGCAGAGATTTTTTGTCCTTCTTCCCCAGTCATGAATTTCACAAATTCCCATGATTCTTTTGGATGATCAGTATAGCGGTTAATCATGGCCATATAGCCTCCGAGTGTCGAAGCTGAGCCTGAATCACCAGCAGGCAAGGAGGTAAAGGCAAAGTTGCCAGCTACCTTTGAGGTACTTTTATCAGCAGCTGTTTTTTCCATATAGGGCCAATTGCGTGCGAATACAGTTTGGCCTTCTTTAAAGGCAGATTCAGTTTCCGTTTCAGTAAAAGTTAAAATGTTATTTGGCATGAAATCTGCGTTTGCAATTTCAACCATTTTACTAAGTCCTTTTTTGGCTTCTGGACTGTTAATGACGACTTCATTGTTTTCATCGATGATTTTGCCGCCGTAGGAGGCAATGAATTCCATGGCGTTCACAACAATACCTTCATATTGCTTTGCTTGGAAGACAAAGCCTGAGCTTGTGCCTTCTTTCCCGTTTCCTTCTTTAGCCATTTCTATTAACTCATCCCATGTTTTTGGGGGTTCGCTAACCAAATCTGTTCGATAATAAAGAATACCGGCATCTGAGTATTTTGGCAGAGCCCATTGCTTGCCTTCAAATTTCCCGGCTTCAACTGGACCGGGGAAGTAGTCCTCAAGATTTATTTTATCCTGATCAATGAAGCGGTCTAATTCCATCGCGTAGTTAGCCTGGGCGAACTCTGCCGGCCAAACAACATCTGCATCAAATACGTCGATTTCAGCGCTTTTACTACTGAATGCGGTTACATATTGATCGTGCTGTTGAGTAGAACTATTCGGCATTTCCTGATAGTTTACTTTAATATTGGGATGTTCTTTCTCGAATGCCTCTATCAGTTTTTCTGTACTGCCTGTCGTATCGACTCCTCTGGCATATGTAATTTCGACTGTTTTTGAATCGTTCTCATCGGTAGAGGTTTCTTCGGTATCCGAACATGCTGTTAAGGCAATCCCTAAGAAAGCAGCAGAAGAGATTGATAACCATTTTTTAAGTTTCATATTTTCCCTCCTATATTAATGAATACTTGCTTCTTTATAAATTCCTTTAGATTTGGTTAACGAAACCTAATTTTGGATAAAATTTCATACATGATCCTAAAGGCCTATGGACACATTTGAAGTCAGAGGGGTGCCAAATGGAGGGCCAGTCAGCGATTAACTTAGTATCCTGCTGGATTAATCACATGAAATGTAATATATTTGTAGCTGAATAGAATTGCTGGAAAATAGCTGCGTGATTCCAGAGGAAGCAGGTGAGACCTCAGATGAAGATTTTAATAGCTCTTTTAGCTCCAGGTTTATTAGTTGTGCTCTTTTCAAGAGTGACATATAGCTGCATAGTCGGTTTGTGTTTAACGGTTGCCCTAATCGCCGCATCAGCGTATAAAGGCTATACATCATCCTGGCCTCTGATTATAATTGACGCATTTTCATTAACGGCCGGGTATTGGTATTCTCAGCGCATGATCAAAAGAACACCTAAAAGTGCATAAACAACAGACTGAGTCTTCCATATTATTGAGGAAGACTCTTTTATTTTTTTGCAGGATGGGCATAAATGATATTATTAAAGTTAAAAAAGGGAATGTTTGTTCGCTTTTTATTGGTTTGTTTATAGATGATTGTGGTAAAATATTGTTATCAAATAAAACGAGACTTGAGATGAAAATGATGAAAGGGGCTTTTGTGTGAGTAAACAATTTGAATTGGTTTCCAAGTATACTCCTCAAGGAGACCAGCCAACTGCAATTAAAGAGCTAGTGAATGGAATTAATAATGGCGTTAAGCATCAAACGCTGCTTGGCGCTACTGGAACCGGAAAAACATTCACGATTTCAAACGTGATAAAAGAGACTAATAAGCCCACCCTTATCATTGCTCATAATAAGACGCTTGCTGGACAGCTGTACAGTGAATTTAAAGAGTTCTTTCCGAATAATGCAGTCGAGTATTTTGTCAGTTACTATGACTACTATCAGCCTGAAGCGTATGTACCTCAGACTGATACCTTTATAGAAAAGGACGCCAGTATTAATGATGAGATAGATAAACTGCGCCACTCTGCAACATCTGCATTATTTGAGCGGAAGGATGTCATTATTATTGCCAGTGTGTCCTGTATTTATGGCTTGGGTTCTCCAGAAGAATACGGGGAAATGGTTTTATCCATACGAGTTGGCATGGAAATGGAGCGGAATCAGCTATTACGTAAATTGGTCGACATTCAATATGAACGAAATGATATTAACTTTCAACGCGGAGTATTTCGAGTAAGAGGAGATGTAGTAGAGATTTTTCCAGTCTCAAAGGATGAACACTGTGTACGTGTTGAATTTTTCGGCGATGAAGTGGAACGGATCAGAGAGGTGGATGCGCTGACTGGAGAAATTATCGGCGAAAGAGATCATGTAGCTATCTTCCCTGCATCCCACTTCGTTACAAGAGAAGAAAAGATGAGGATTGCTATTCAAAATATTGAGACGGAATTGGAAGAGCAGCTCACCTTTTTAAGAGGTGAAGGAAAGCTTCTCGAAGCACAGCGGTTGGAGCAAAGAACCCGTTACGATCTTGAAATGATGAGAGAAATGGGCTTTTGTTCAGGAATCGAGAACTATTCCCGACATCTGACCTTAAGGCCGCCGGGCTCTACCCCCTATACCCTTATCGATTATTTCCCTAAAGACTTTTTAATGGTTATAGATGAATCCCATGTTACAGTCCCGCAGGTTCGCGGAATGTATAATGGAGACCGCGCCCGGAAAGAGGTACTTGTCAATCATGGTTTCCGTTTGCCGTCCGCAATGGATAATAGGCCTTTGCAATTTCAGGAGTTTGAAGAACATGTCAACCAGATTGTTTATGTATCTGCTACACCGGGGCCTTATGAACAGGAGCATTCACCGGAAATGGTTGAACAGATTATCCGTCCAACAGGACTGCTGGATCCAACTATTGATGTTCGCCCGATTGAAGGTCAAATTGATGACTTGTTAGGGGAAATTAACGAGAGAATCACAAGGGATGAGCGTGTCCTAATCACTACATTGACTAAGAAAATGTCTGAGGATTTAACGGATTATTTAAAAGAGCTTGGCATCAAGGTTCAATATTTACACTCTGAGATTAAAACACTCGAACGAATCGAAATCATCAGAGATCTGCGTCTTGGAAAATATGATGTGTTGATTGGAATAAATCTACTGCGTGAAGGGATTGATATTCCGGAGGTCTCACTCGTAGCTATTCTTGATGCGGATAAAGAAGGATTCCTGCGTTCAGAACGGTCTCTTATTCAAACGGTCGGCCGTGCTGCCCGTAATTCAAACGGTCATGTTATTATGTATGCAGATAAAATAACGAATTCCATGGAAATAGCGATTTCAGAGACTAAAAGGCGCCGTGCGATTCAGGAAGAGTATAACAGGAAACATGGCATCGTTCCCAAGACGATTCAGAAGGATATTCGCGATGTCATTCGGGCCACTCATATAACGGAAGATGAAGAAGAAAAAGCTGCAAATAAATACGAGAAACTTTCCAAGAAAGAGCGTCAAAAAGTAATTGCAAATATGGAAAAAGAAATGAAGGAAGCAGCCAAAGCGCTTGATTTTGAACGTGCTGCCGAACTTAGAGATTTAATTTTAGAGTTAAAAGTGGAAGGATGAACATAGGATGGCACTTGATAAAATTGTAATTAAAGGGGCCAGGACCAATAATCTTAAGGATATTGATGTGACAATCCCCCGGGATAAGCTGGTTGTACTGACGGGTTTATCCGGTTCCGGAAAGTCCTCCCTGGCTTTTGACACAATCTATGCGGAGGGCCAGCGCCGCTATGTGGAATCTCTTTCCGCATATGCCCGGCAGTTCCTCGGCCAAATGGATAAACCGGATGTTGATTTGATTGAAGGGCTGTCTCCAGCGATATCAATTGACCAAAAGACGACAAGCCGCAATCCTCGTTCAACCGTTGCGACAGTGACAGAGATTTATGATTATATGCGTTTATTGTATGCCAGAGTCGGCAAACCAGTCTGTCCTGTGCATGGGATTGAAATTACATCTCAAACAATTGAGCAAATGGTAGACAGAATCTTGTCCTATCCAGAACGCACGAAAATGCAGATTCTGTCTCCGGTTGTAACAGGCAGAAAAGGTACCCATGTCAAAATGCTTGAAGATATTAAAAAGCAAGGGTATGTCCGTGTCCGTGTAAACGGAGAAATGTATGATTTGGATGATGATATTCGTCTGGATAAAAATAAAAAGCATACGATTGAAGTGGTCATCGACCGGGTTGTCGTGAAAGAGGGAATCAATGCCCGCTTAGCTGATTCAATTGAATCTGCACTCCGTCTGGGTGATGGTAAAGTTATCATTGATGTAATAGGCGAGGAAGAGTTGCTTTTCAGTGAGCATCATGCCTGTCCGTATTGTGGATTTTCAATTGGGGAATTGGAGCCTCGGATGTTCTCGTTCAACAGTCCATTTGGCGCCTGCCCAACATGTGATGGACTGGGCTTTAAAGTAAAAGTTGACCGGGCTGCCGTAATTCCTGACCCGGAATTAACATTAAGGGAGCATGCAATCGCTCCATGGGAACCTACCAGTTCTCAGTATTATCCTAAATTACTTGAATGTGTATGCAATCACTATGGTATAGATATGGATGTTCCAGTCTCTCAAATACCGGAAAGCCAGCTTGATAAAATTCTTTATGGCTCGGATGGGGAGAAAATCTATTTCCGTTACGAGAATGATTTCGGGCAAATACGGGAAAACAGAGTGGAATTTGAAGGCGTATTGGCTAATGTAGAACGCCGGTTTAAAGAAACAAGTTCAGATTATACACGTGATCAGATGGAAAAATATATGGCCGAGCAGGCATGTCCAACCTGTAAAGGCTATCGTCTGAAGAAGGAAACGATGGCGGTATTAATAGCAGGACAGCATATTGGCGAGATTACGGCCCTCTCTATTAAAGATGCTAACGATTTCTTTGAAAATTTGAATCTATCCGAGAAAGATATGAGTATCGGCCGTTTGATATTTAGGGAAATCAAAGAAAGGCTGGGCTTTTTGAATAATGTTGGCTTGGAATATCTGACATTAAACCGAGCAGCCGGAACACTTTCAGGGGGAGAAGCACAGCGAATCAGATTGGCTACTCAAATCGGCTCGCGCTTAACAGGTGTTTTATACATTTTGGATGAACCTTCAATTGGTCTTCATCAACGTGATAATGACCGATTGATTGCGACGCTGAAAAGTATGCGTGACATCGGGAATACGCTTATTGTGGTGGAGCATGATGAGGACACGATGCTGGCAGCGGATTATTTGATTGATGTCGGTCCTGGAGCAGGAGCGCACGGCGGTGAGATTGTCTCAGCAGGTACGCCGGAGGAAGTGATGGAGGATTCTAATTCCTTAACGGGCCAATATTTATCAGGGAAAAAATTCATTCCTTTGCCACAGGAACGCAGAAAGGGCGATGGACGATTAATTCAGATTAAAGGTGCTAAAGAGAATAATCTCAAAAATGTAAATGTATCTTTTCCGCTTGGGACATTTGTAGCTGTTACAGGAGTATCCGGATCAGGTAAAAGTACATTAGTGAATGAAATTCTCCATAAATCATTAGCTCAAAAGCTGCACAGGGCGAAAGCGAGACCAGGAAACCACCGCGAGATAAAAGGTGTGGAGGAACTGGAGAAAGTGATTGATATTGACCAATCACCAATCGGTCGTACGCCGCGATCCAATCCGGCAACCTATACAGGTGTGTTTGATGATATCAGGGATGTGTTTGCTTCCACAAATGAAGCGAAGGTCCGTGGATATAAGAAAGGCCGTTTCAGTTTCAATATTAAAGGCGGACGCTGTGAAGCATGCCGTGGAGATGGAATCATCCGAATAGAAATGCATTTCCTTCCGGATGTCTATGTTCCTTGTGAGGTTTGTCATGGAAAACGGTATAATCGGGAAACATTGGAAGTAACCTATAAAGGGAAGAATATTTCTGATATTTTAGATATGACAGTAGAAGAAGCACTTCAGTTCTTTGAAAATCATCCGAAAATCAAACGGAAGATCCAAACCATTTATGATGTTGGTCTGGGATATATTAAGATGGGTCAGCCTGCCACAACACTATCCGGCGGAGAAGCGCAAAGGGTTAAGCTGGCGAGTGAATTACACCGTCGCTCCAATGGCCGCTCACTCTATATTTTGGATGAGCCGACAACAGGACTTCATGTTGATGATATCTCGCGTCTCTTGGAAGTATTGCAGCGCTTGGTTGATAATGGCGATACAGTGCTTGTCATTGAGCATAATTTAGATGTCATTAAAGCAGCTGATTATTTAATTGATTTAGGTCCTGAAGGTGGAGAAAAAGGCGGAACCATTTTGGCTACCGGAACACCGGAGGTTATAGCGGAGACACCTGAATCTTATACAGGAAAATATTTAAAGCCCGTTCTAGAACGTGATCGGGACCGTATGAATAATAAAATCAAGGAAAAGCAAGCCGCCAGATAAAACGGCTTGCTTTTTATCCATATCCGGCGTATTTGCTTCAGAGAACTTACTCATACGTTTGCCCGTGCACCTTTAGAAAACTCATAGATTAACGATTTCTGGCCAGGGTATAATCGAAAAGTTACCATTTTCCAATTGTTGTAAGGTATTGTTGATATATAAGAAACTTTCTTTCAATTTATACGTACAATTAGGAGAGGTGTCTGTATCTATGACAACAACTAATCGATTTCTGGCTGCTCTATGTTATTTCAGTTTCTTCTTTTTAGGCTTCATCTTTCCTACGGTTATTTATTTCGTAGCTGTAGATGATTTTGAGCTAAAAGGGCATGCTAAACGAGCTTTAATCTCACATCTATTTCCATTAGTCATGGGCATTATCGTGTTCTTTGTATTTCTAACTCAGCTTGCCTCGAGTTCGGAAATAACGGCCTTGCCCTATACTGCTATACTGGCTATGTTTCTTTTCGGTTTGATTAGCTTTATTGTGATGATTTGGAACGTCATTCAGGGTATTAAACTAGTAAAGGATTGATAGGTACATACCATGGAAAAGGGAGCTGGTAAGAATGAATCAAGAGAAAAAAAGAATTTTGGAAATGGTGAAGGAAGGCTTACTTAACGCCGATGAAGCATTATTATTACTTGAGCAAATTGAAAAGAAAGACAAACTGATTAAAGAAGATGAGCAAAGGACAGAAACCAGTGAATTATCAACGGTTGTAAACCAAAGTGAATCAGAATATAAGGGGTCACCATCCAAAAAGTCTGCATCCACAATGGATAAACTATTAGGAATCGTAGACGATGTTGTTAAAAAGATAAAAGATGTAGATTTTGACCTTAATTTTGGCTCAGCGGTTGATATCGAGCATATTTATCATCATGATCATGTATCTTTGCGTAAAATAGATGTCGATCTGGCAAACGGCAGTGTCCAGTTCCTCCCATGGGATAAGGACGAGATTAGGATTGAATGCCAGGCGAAGGTGTATAGGGCAGAAAATACGACTGAAGCGAGAGAAAAACTGCTTAAAGAAGTAACTTATTCGCTTGAAGAAGGAAGACTTCGATTTGCTGCACACGACAAATCCATTAAATTACAAGCAATCATTCGTGTGCCAGACAATCGCTATGAGGAATTGAAAATTCGACTATTTAACGGAGCAATTACCGGTGAAAATGTTAAAGTCGATACGGTTATGACCAAAACGGGTAATGGGCAAATTCAATTTACGGATTTGAATGCAAGAGAAGCAGAATTTGAGACGGTCAATGGTGTTGTCAATCTTAAAGGATTTGATGTAGGCGAATTGGAAGTCGAAACGATGAATGGTGCAATCCAAATCCAGGGAGGCTTCCGAAAAGGAGATTTCCAGACGATTAATGGAAGTATTCAATGTGAACAAACCGGCCGTTATGGAGAAACGATCCGAGCTAAGGCGTCGGCAGGAAGTATTAATCTGCAAATCCCAGCAAATACTGGATGTGATGGGGAGTTAAAATCCAATCTCGGCAGTTTTAATATTGACCTGAAGGGTATTCACATCATTGAGGAAAAAAGTGATGTGGTCCAAAAGATGCTCCGATTCAAGTCAGAGGGTAATTATGAGGAATCCATTCATATTTTGGCCGAATCAAGAGCCGGTAATATTAAAATCAAACATTAATCAATACGTTAATGGATTAAAAGGAGCTGCGGGGTATTTTGAAGGAAAAAAAGCGTTTTGTCCGTTCAAGGTCAGATAAGATTGTTTCGGGTGTCCTTGGAGGAATCTCACAATATTTTGGTATGAGTTCAAAGCTTTTGCGTATCCTATTTATAATCGCGCTCATTCCAACTAGCTTTATGCTGATTATTCCCTATACGATTCTTAGCTGTTTTATGCCGAGAGAAGAAGTGAAGGAGATGGACATATGAAATGGATAGCCAAAATACTTGTTAATGCAGTCGTTTTCGTATTGCTGACACAGATATTTGAAGGTGTTCATGTAACCGGGTTTGGTGCAGCCATTATTGCAGCCATTGTATTATCCATCTTTAACGTAATTGTCAAACCAATTGTGACCATCCTAACGATACCTATAACGATCATTACGCTAGGAATATTTCTGCTCTTCATTAATACCATTGTGTTAATGATTACGGATGCAGCAATGGGAAGTGCCTTTGATATCAATGGCTTCTGGCTGACATTCCTGGTATCGATTATTCTTTCATTGGTTAATACGATTATGGAAAGTGTAATGGATGATAAATAAAGAACCTGAAGCCTGTTTACTAGGCTTCAGGTTTTTTAGCATTCTTGCTTGTCCGTTATGATGGTTGTTTCAAAACCAAGACGTTTTAGCTGTGTTGCTAAGTTGGCTGCATTCTGCTTGTCTGAAAAGGCACCTAACTGAATCTTGTACAGTATTTTTTCCGGATCTGATTTTTTGGAAGGATTGCTTAATTTCTTTTTCAATGAATAATGAGAGATGATAGATTCGGCAATTGCTTGTGCACATTTTTTTCGGTAGTGATTGCTTTTAAGCAGCTTTATTTCCTTTTCATTTGTCATAAACCCGCATTCAACCAGTACAGCTGTCATTTTTGTGGCGCTCAGCACATGAAAATCAGCCGTTTTAACTCCTCGATTTTGTAAACCGGTGGTGGCAATCAATTTATTCTGGATTTTTGTAGCGAGAGAGAGGGCTTCTTTAGGCCCTGATGTATGAATATACGTTTCAATTCCTCCTGCTTTATGCCAACCTCGATTTACGGCGGCGTTGGCATGAATTGATACATATAAATCTACATGGAGAGAATTTGCACGATTCGTTCTTTCTTGTAAAGGAACATCTACTATGTCCGAATGGGCAAAGAAAGTATTAACTTGATAGTTGGTTAATAAATCCTTTAAATATTCAGCAACACTTCGATTAAATTCATATTCCTTCATTCCATCCGGTGATGACTTTCCAGGTGTTTTATAGCCATGGCCTGCATCAATCATAATCTTCAACTTTAAAAGCCCCCTGTCCTTTTACTACCATAATATGAGGCAAGCCATCTAAATGGCCCATCTATGGTGACGTTTTAAATTAAAAGGACAGGATCTCTTGATTAAAATTGATATTATATTTCAGTCAGGCTTCATTGCTGTCAGAATGTATGTAATGGCTTCATCTAATATGCGTTATAGCACTCCATAGAATGTGGAAAGCCAATGATTAATCGAGCATAGAAGCTGCTTCTTTATCTACGATTACGGTTACTGCCGGATGCTGCTTTAGAATACTTGCTGGTAGTTGTTCTGTTAGATCACCGTGAATCAGTTTGTAGGTTGCTTCTGCCTTTGCTTCACCAGAAGAGAGCAGTATAATCTCTTTGCTTTTCATAATTGTAGAAATGCCCATTGTGATCGCTTGTTTTGGAACCTCATCCAGATGATTAAAGAAGCGGGCATTAGCTTGTCGAGTGCTTTCTTTTAATTCAATGATATGTGTCTTACTGGAAAATGGTGTTCCAGGTTCATTGAAGCCAATGTGACCATTCTTTCCGATTCCTAATACCTGAAGCTCTACATTACCAAGATTATTTATCACCGTTTCATATCGCTCACATTCCTGCATAAGGTCCTCTGCATCCCCATGTGGAAGATGAATATGATTTTGTGGGATGTCCAAGTATTTGAATAGATTATTCATCATATAGGAGTGATAGCTGTTTGGATTATCTTTTGAAAGCCCTATATATTCATCCAGGTTTACGGTATGGATTTGCTGATAGCTTGTCCCATTTTTCTGGTGATCCTCTATAAGATTTTTATAGAGACCGAGTGGGGTGCTTCCGGTAGCGAGTCCAAGGACTGCATCCGGTTTTTGCTTGATTTTGCTGATGAAAATTTCTGCTGCAATTTGGCTCATTTCATCATAATTGTCTGCTTTAATAATCCTCATAGTTGTTTGATTCATTGCTCTTCACCTCTGTAAGCTATTTTACCACGGCAGATTGTCGTGGATACATTAAAGTTTGTATCCATAATCACAAGATCTGCGTCTTTCCCAACAACAATGCTTCCTTTTTGATCATAAATATTAAGCTGTTTAGCTGGATTAACAGATGCCATTTGGACAACTTCTTGCAGTGAATATCCGGTAAAATGACATACATTTTTTATGGCATCGTTCATTTTGAGAATACTGCCTGCCAAAGTACCATCTGCAAGACGCGCTTCATCACCTGTAACGGTTACTTCCTGTCCGCCAAGATCATATTGTCCATCCGCCATTCCTTTTGCCCGCATGGCATCCGTAATAAGAATGGCCTTTTCTGTGCCTTTAACCTTGAGGGCAAGCTTTATCATTTCAGGTGATATGTGAATTCCATCCGCAATCATCTCCACGAATACCTGATCATGCAGCAAAGCTGCTCCAGCGGCACCTATGTCACGATGGTGTAAGCCGGTCATTTGATTAAATAAATGTGTAGCATTCGAAATTCCGTGTTCAATCGCCTCTGATGCCTGTTCGTATGTGGCATTAGTATGACCCATGGAGCAGATGATATTTGAATTGCGGAGATGTTTAATTAATTCCTTTGCACCAGGCTGTTCCGGAGCAAGAGTGACCAATTTGATTGCATTACCTGATGATTCGTTCCACTCCTTAAATAAATCCACGTCGGCATTCTTGATATGATGCAACGGCTGTGCTCCTGCTTTTGATGGACTGATAAATGGACCTTCTAAATGTACGCCCAGCATTTCGGTTTCTCCGGCAGGATTTCCGTTAATCTTAAAGCTTTTGATAGCTTGTAACGCTTTATTTATATTGGCAGGATCCTGTGTCATTGTTGTTGCAAGAAAAGATGTGGTTCCCTCTTTAGGCAGCTCTTTTGCCATGATTCTAAGTGCTTCTTCTGTAGAATCCATGGCATCAGCCCCGGCCGCGCCATGAATGTGGATATCAATGAAACCGGGCAGTACTAGCTGTCCCTCTTTAAGGGTGATAATTTCATCAGCGTGCTGTGGTGAGTTTTCCATAAGACCCACTTCTTTAATTTGATTATCTTTAATTAAGATATATCCGTTTTGCAGGATGGCATTCTCTTGATATATCGTTGCGTTTTGTATCAGTAGTGTCATTTCTCTTAAACCCCCAGGTAAGTTGTCCTATCCTTATGGTACTTTTAACTTTTTAGAAAAACCAGAATTATATTATTGTAATTGTATGGTTATGTAGGAAATAATGATAAAATGAAAGCACAAATTTAATAATCACTAGATCAGGGAGTGAATTTTTTGGCAAAAGTTAAAACAATCGACCTCATTGATGAATTCCAGCTTGAACTGGTTTGTGGTGAAGAAGGTGTAAATAGACCTATCACTACGAGCGATCTTTCCAGACCTGGTTTAGAAATTGCAGGTTATTTCGATTATTACCCTGCTGATCGTATTCAAATCCTTGGGATGACAGAATTATCGTTTTTCTCTAAGTTAAATGATGAAGAAAGAATTTCAAGAATGCAAATGCTATGCAGTGATATTACACCTTGTATCGTTATCACGCGTGATTTAGAGGTGCCGAAGGAATTATTGATGGCTTCTGAAAGCGTTTCTGTACCGGTTTTACGAACATCGATGAAAACGACCCGGTTTTCCAGCCGACTGACTAATTTCCTTGAAAGCAAGCTTGCTCCAACGACTGCTGTTCACGGCGTTTTGGTAGATATATATGGCGTAGGTGTCATGATTACCGGAAAGAGCGGAGTCGGAAAAAGTGAGACTGCGCTTGAACTTGTAAAAAGAGGACATCGTTTAGTTGCCGATGATTGTGTGGAAATTCGCCAGGAAGATGACGACACACTGGTCGGAAATTCACCTGAATTGATCGAGCACCTTTTGGAAATTAGAGGCGTAGGCATCATTAATGTGATGACTTTGTTTGGTGCGGGAGCAGTCAGAAGCCATAAAAGAATCTCCCTTGTCATCAATCTGGAGCTATGGGATCAGCAGAAGAATTACGATAGACTTGGTTTGGAAGAAGAAAAGGTACGAATTATTGATACGGATATCACCCGAATGAATATACCAGTTCGGCCGGGCCGAAATATTGCGGTTATTATTGAAGTGGCGGCTATGAATTTCCGTCTGAAACGAATGGGCGTTAATACAGCTCAGCAATTTACCGAAAAATTGAATGAAGCAATTGAAAAAGAAAAATAATTAGAGTAGGTGTTAGGGTAGATGAATACGATAGACCGTGTTGCCATACATATCGGTTCCATCCAGATTTACTGGTATGGAATTATTATTGGAATGGGTGTCTTTATTGGGCTTTGGCTTGCCATGCGTGAGTCAAAACACCGTGGGTTGGACAAAGATTTGTTTGTTGACCTGTTGATCTATGCAGTTCCAATCTCTATTATCAGTGCACGTATTTACTATGTTATTTTTGAGTGGTCCTATTATAAAGATCACCTCGGCGATATTTATAAAATATGGAATGGCGGAATTGCCATTCATGGAGCCTTGATTGGGGCCGTCATTACAACCATTTTCTTTGCTCGCTCCAGAAATATATCCTTCTGGAAAATTGCTGATATTGCAGCGCCATCTCTTATTCTCGCGCAGGGTATTGGCAGATGGGGTAACTTCATTAACCAGGAAGCATATGGTGATGTGGTTAGCCGCCAATTTCTTGAGAATTTAATGTTGCCCGACTTCATCATTGATCAAATGTTTATCAATGGTGCTTACCACCACCCGACTTTCTTGTACGAATCCCTTTGGAATTTCCTTGGATTTGGTTTATTGCTTCTGTTAAGAAGAGTTAATCTGCGTCAGGGTGAAATATTCCTGACATACGTAATTTGGTATTCCATCGGCCGCTACTTTATAGAGGGGATGCGAACAGATAGCCTCATGCTGTTTGGTGAATTCCGAATGGCGCAGGTCTTATCGCTTTCATTGATTATTGGTGGAATAATCCTGCTTGTTGTAAGACGGAAAATGGGATATTCAGAGAAAAAATATTTAGACATATGATGTCCATTGCTCATAACCACATCTTTAGAATTTCAGATTGCAGGTTGTACATCGTGAACAGCTAAAGGGGTGGAATTTATGAAAAAAGATACCATATCAAAAGGGATAATGGCTGGGTTAAGAACTACGTGGATGCTCGGGAAGATTATTTTTCCCGTTACATTTTTAATATCCATCTTGCAATATACACCGGTATTACCTTGGGTAATTGATTTGATAAGTCCTGCCATGGGACTGATTGGACTTCCGGGAGACGCAGCAATTCCGTTGGTACTTGGGAACTTTTTGAATCTCTATGCCGGGATTGGGGGCATATTGGCACTTGATTCTTTAACTGTTAAAGAAGTATTTATTATTGCCGTAATGCTTTCCTTTTCCCATAATCTCTTTATTGAAACCGGTGTTGCGTTAAAGGTAGGAGTTAAACTATGGGTTGTCCTGCTCACGCGTATTGGGCTAGCGCTATTATCAGCCATTGTCATTCATTTAGTATGGCAGGGCGGATCAGAGAGAATATATTATGGGATCAGCGGGAATGAGGAAGTAGTATCAGGCTTCATGCCTGTATTATTGCTGGCATTGGAAAAAGCAGCTTATGGAACATTGAAGCTGGCATTGATCGTTATCCCATTGATGCTAGTTATCCAAATTATGAAGGATCTTAATTGGCTAAATAAGTTTTCGGACTGGATGAAGCCTATCACTAGGATGCTGGGGATGAAAGAAAACACATCCATGACTTTGGTTGCGGGCTTGGTCATTGGTCTGGCTTATGGAGCGGGAGTTATGCTTGATGCCGTTCGTGAAGATGGGGTTAGTAAAAAGGATATTACGATCGCCTTTATCTTTCTAATCGCCTGCCATGCAGTGGTGGAGGATACGGTCATTTTTATCCCTCTTGGCGTGCCAGTTCTGCCCCTGCTGCTCATCCGTTTGGTGACAGCCATTCTTTTAGCCGTAACAATTGCATTTATATGGAAAAAGGTAGAATTAAGAAAGAGGAAGGACGAACAGCGTGAAGCAGAAAATCACAACATTACTATTTGATTTAGATGGAACATTAATTGATACGAATGAACTAATTATTGCTTCATTTTTACATACATTTGATCATTACTATCCAGGCCAATATTCACGTGAGGACGTCTACCAATTTATTGGTCCCTCCCTGGCTGAAACCTTTGGAGGCTTGGACGCTGAGCGTAAGGATGAGATGATTGCTTTTTACCGCGAACACAATTTTGCCAATCATGACTTGCTTGTTCGTGAATATGAAGGTGTATATGAGACGATTGAAATACTTAAAAAAAGTGGATATAAAGTCGGTATTGTGACAACTAAAATGCGCAATGCTGTTAAGATGGGCTTGATTAAAGGCCGCCTTGAATCCTTTTTTGATGTTGTTGTCACACTTGATGATGTTCAAATGCCAAAGCCAGATCCGGAGCCAATCCAGTTAGCGTTGAAATTAATCGGATCTGAGCCTTCTGAAACGATTATGGTTGGAGACAATAGCCATGATGTTTTGGCTGGGAAAAACGCTGGAACGAAGACAGCGGGCGTTGCCTGGACAATCAAGGGAAGAGAGTATCTTGAGCAATTCAAGCCGGATTATATGCTTGAAAATATGCGCGATCTCTTAACGATTGTAAAGCAATGAGAAGAACAAAGCGTTATCCGGTAAAAGGCGATGGCAATTCCCTTTGGTATGTTTATAAAACCGTTCCCTTTTGGAAGGTTGTTCGCAATTTTATCGTTATACAGCTTGCGAGATATACACCTTTTTTAAGCATGAAAAATTGGCTTTATCGGACTTTTTTAGGAATGAAGGTTGGGCAGAAGACCTCCTTTGCCTTAATGGTTATGCTTGACGTTATGTTTCCAGAAAAAATATCCGTTGGACGTAACTCGGTGATTGGCTATAATACAACGATTCTCGCGCACGAATACTTAATAAACGAATACCGTTTAGGGAGTGTAATTATTGGTGATGAGGTGTTGATTGGTGCCAACTCTACTCTGTTGCCCGGAATTGAAATAGGTGATGGTGCGATTGTTTCGGCAGGGACCCTCGTTCATAAGGATGTTCCGGCAGGGGCCTTTGTAGGAGGTAATCCGATGAAAATCATCTATAGTGCGGAAGAAATGAAAATTAGAATCAAGGAAGATGATTTCTTTCGGTAAAAGAGGAACCCCGTTCATTAGAGCGGGGTTTTTAATTGTGTAATTTGCAGGCCTAATGATAGATTGGTGGAAAGGAATATCCATATCACTTGACGTTATTTGGAAGGAACGATACACTTTAACTTAACTTCATCATATTAGCATATTAGCGAACTAAAGTATTCTAAAAACTTATAATAAAGGACTGTTAATTATGCCGGATTTATTTATGTTTGAAAAGCCCTTGGGCATGCGTGACACATTGCCGGATTTATATAAGATAAAACAATCCATGAAACAAAGGATGATGGATCAAACGGTTCAATACGGATATCGTTTTTTGGAAACTTCATCACTCGAATATTATGAGACGGTCGGTAAGGTATCTGCTATCCGTGATGTTCATTTATTCAAGTTATTAGATAAAGATGGTCATAGTTTAGTGTTGCGACCGGATATGACCTCGCCTATTGCTAGGGTTGCTTCTTCCCATCTATTGAAGGAAGGGAATCCCGAGCGGCTCGCCTATAGTGCAAATGTGTTCAGAGCACAGGAAAAAGAGGGAGGACGTCCAGCAGAATTTGAGCAATTTGGGATTGAATTGATAGGGGATCGTACCCTTTCGGCTGATGCTGAAGTGCTTTGTCTTCTGTCTGATGTTTTAAAATGTGCTGGTTTGGAAAGATTCCATATTACGCTTGGTCATATTGGCTTTGTACAGGATTTACTCCTTCATTTTGGCGGTTGCGCAGAAACTGCAGGGATTATGAGGAAATTCCTGTTTGAAAAAAACTATGTTGGTTTTAAACAGTATGTGAACCAATTGCCAATCTCATTAAAGGATAAAGAGACTCTGTTTCAGCTTCTTGATTTAAAAGGGGGCCGCGAGATTCTGGAAATGGCTGAAAAACTGACAAATGGGCAGCTTGGTCAGCATGCGGTTAAAGAGTTGAAAAAATTGGCCGATATCCTTCTTTTAACAGATCATACAGAAATGATTACGTATGATTTATCACTTGTCAGCCATATGGATTATTATACAGGTATTTTGTTTGAAGTATCTGGGGAAAATGTAGGCTTTCCACTTGGAAATGGAGGAAGATACAACGAGCTATATAAACAGTTCGGGACAGATGCTCCTGCCACAGGATTTGGTTTACGTTTAGACCGTATACTGGAGGCGCTCGATTCAGGAGTTGAAGAAGAGCCGCCCCTTTGCATCATTTATCACCCTGTACAGCAACAGAAAGCGATAAGCCGGGCAACGGAGCTGCGACAATCCGGCATGCGTGTGGTTTTACAAAATGTGAATGGAATAAAGGATGTAAATACATTTACAAATCATTTTCCGAATATTGAATTTATGATTGACATGACAGATGGATCAGGGGGAGAGGGATAATGGAACAATTAACGATTGCCATGCCAAAGGGACGGATTTTGGATGAAGCAGTGGAATTATTAAGAAAAGCAGATTATCAGATTCCTCCTGATTTTGACGATACTAGAAAATTGATCATTCATGTAGAGAATGAAAATCTTCGTTTTATCCTGGCTAAACCAATGGATGTTCCCACTTATGTCGAGCATGGTGTGGCTGATGTAGGGATTGCCGGTAAAGACGTTCTGATGGAAGAAGCACGTGATGTGTATGAATTGTTGGATTTAGAAATAAGTGAATGCCATTTAGCAGTGGCAGGCATGCCGAATACAGAAATGAACAAGATTGCTCCGAAGATTGCCAGTAAATACCCAAATATCGCTTCCCAATATTTTCGTGAGCAGGGTGAACAGGTTGAAATTATTAAGTTAAACGGGTCCATTGAGCTGGCTCCCATGATCGGCCTTGCTGATCGAATCGTTGATATTGTATCGACCGGACAAACTTTACGTGACAATGGACTGGTAGAGTATGCAGCAATCCAGAATGTGACATCACGATTTATTGCAAATCCGGTAAGTTATCGAATGAAGGAAAAAGAAATCGCTGAAATGGTAACTCGACTGGGGAAGGTTTTGCAGCCGAAGGAATAATTGGAGGGAGAAGGCATGGAAATTAAATCGTTAACGAGTGGATTATCGTTGAAACGTACGGTGGATGGCGGATCCGATGCTCAAAGGAAGGTTGTCCAACAAATCCTGCAGGATGTAAAGGAACGCGGAGATCAGGCTTTATTTTTTTATACAAAAAAGTTTGACCAAACAGAGATGGATTCTCTTAAAGTAACAAACGATGAAATGGAAAAAGCAATCGCCAACATGCCGCAAGAGATGATTTCAATCATGACTGAAGCTGCTTCAAATCTTCGAAGCTATCATGAAAAACAAGTGCAAAATTCATGGATAGATATGTCCGTGACAGGAACTATGCTTGGTTTAAGGCGTACTCCGCTGGATTCAGCCGGCATCTATGTTCCAGGCGGTACGGCCGCCTACCCATCCTCCGTATTAATGAATGCCATCCCGGCTAAAGTGGCCGGTGTAAAGCGGATTGTCATGGTTTCGCCGCCGGGAATAGACGGGAGATTACCTGACTCCGTGCTTGCTGCCGCGCATATTGCAGGCATCACTGAAATTTATAAGGTAGGCGGTGCCCAAGCAATCGGAGCTCTTGCCTATGGAACAGAATCAATCGGAAAAGTAGATAAAATTACAGGACCGGGTAATATTTACGTCGCGCTTGCCAAAAGGGAAGTATATGGGGATGTGGATATTGATATGATTGCCGGTCCTAGTGAGATTACGGTGCTTGCTGATGAAACGGCAGAGGCTCGGCATGTTGCGGCAGATTTGCTATCACAGGCTGAACATGATGAACGGGCATGCAGTGTGCTGATTACCACGAGCCGAAGATTGGCGAGCCAGGTCAAAGTGGAAGTGGAGAAACAATTGGCCGTGTTACCGCGTAAAGAGATTGCGCTCGCTGCCTGGAATAATTTTGGCGGTATATACGTAGCAAACACATTGGAAGAGGCGATTGAGGCTGTAAATGAGCTGGCCCCTGAACATTTGGAAATTCAAACAGCGGATGCGATGAATGTGGCGGGCGCAATTCGGCATGCAGGTGCTATTTTTATCGGTAAATATAGTTCTGAGCCGGTTGGCGATTATTTTGCAGGTCCCAATCATGTGCTGCCTACAAATGGTACAGCCCGTTTTTCAAGCCCATTGAATGTAGATGATTTTCAAAAGAAAACGAGCTTAATTATGTACAGTCAACAGGATTTTGAGGCTAATGCATCTAAAATCGCTGCTTTTGCTAGATTAGAAGGATTAGAGGCTCATGCGCGGGCCGTGGAATCGCGATTTATTTCGAAGGAGGAAGGTCAATGAAACGTACAGCCGAAATAGATAGAAGAACGAACGAAACGAAAATTAAGCTTGCTTTAGGCCTTGACGGTGAAGGTAAGACGGAACTTTCAACAGGTGTGCCTTTTCTCTCGCATATGCTGGATCTATTTGCGAAGCACGGCCATTTTGATTTACGAGTAGATGCGGATGGGGATATAGAAGTGGATGGGCATCACACAACAGAGGATATTGGTATTTGTTTAGGGCAGGCGTTGAGTCAGGCGCTTGGAGATAAAAGAGGGATTAAGCGATATGGAAATGCCTTTGTTCCGATGGATGAAGCACTGGCACAGGTCGTTGTTGATTTGAGCAATCGGCCGCATCTTGAATTTAGAGCAGACATTCCGGCACCGATGATTGGATCCTTTGATACAGAGCTTGTACATGAATTCCTGTGGAAGCTTGCGATTGAGGCGAAGATGAATCTTCATGTCGTCGTCCATTATGGCCGCAATTCCCATCATATTGTTGAAGCCATTTTTAAAGCGCTTGGACGTGCGCTTGATGAAGCGACATCACACGATCCAAGGGTGAAAGGAATTCCATCTACAAAAGGGATGCTGTAAGTGGAGAGGGGTGGCAGTCTTGATTGGAATCGTTGATTACGGGATGGGAAACTTATTCAGCGTTTATAACGCATTAGACAGGCTGGGAGCGGATCCTGTGATAAGCGGTGATCCGACTGTATTGGCCGGCTGTGATGGGTTAATCTTACCCGGCGTGGGTGCTTTTCGGGATGCAATAACTGCATTAAAAGAGCAGAAATTGGACGTATTTTTAAAGGAGTATGTCGAAAGTGGTAAGCCCCTGCTCGGCATTTGCCTTGGAATGCAGCTATTGTTCGAGAGCAGTGATGAACACGGGTTTTCCGAGGGGCTATGTTTCTTGGAAGGACATATTGCGAAATTTACGGGGATTGATCAAACCGGTAAAACCTATAAAGTTCCTCATATGGGATGGAATAAACTGCAATTTAAGAATGTGAATCCTTTAATTGAAGGATTGGAAGAGGATTATGTCTACTTTGTCCATTCCTATTATGCACAAATAAAGGACTCAGCGGAATTAATCGCAACAGCAATGTATGATGTCGAGGTACCCGGAATTGTAGGAAAAGGGAATGTGATGGGAATGCAATTTCACCCTGAAAAAAGTGGACAGATGGGAAAAGGTTTGCTCGGGAACTTCGTGAATCTGGTAATAGAGAAGGCGGGGGATAAGTGATGGGGACTAATTTTACAATCTATCCGGCAATTGATATGAGAGGCGGTAAATGTGTCCGTCTTCTGCAGGGAGATTATGGGCAGGAAACGGTTTATGGAGATTCTCCATTTGAAATGGCCAAGTCCTTTTCTGATTTAGGAGCCAAATGGATTCATATGGTCGATTTAGACGGTGCCAAAGAGGGAAATCCAGTTAATGAGGAACACGTACTAAAGGCAGCCCGGGAATTAAAGAGCGTATCCATTCAAGTCGGAGGCGGGATTCGCAATGAGGAGCAGGTAGCCCGTTACTTGGAGAATGGTATATCGCGTGTCATTCTTGGCAGTGTGGCTGTAAGAGAACCGGAATTTGCCACACGGATGATTCAGCAATATCCGGGGAAAGTTGCGATAGGACTGGATGGTAAAAGCGGTAAGGTGGCGACTGATGGCTGGCTGAAAACAAGTGAATGGACTGTCGTTGACTTAGGCAAGTATTTTGCCGATAAAGGGGCAGAATGGTTCATTTTTACGGATATCGCCAATGACGGGATGCTTAATGGTCCCAGTGTAGAGGCAACAGCTGAACTTGCGCGCGCAACCGGAAAGAATGTCATCGCATCAGGAGGAATGAGTCAGCTTGAGGATATCGCTGCTTTACAGGCCTATCAAGCGGATGGAATTGAAGGAGTCATCATCGGGAAGGCACTTTATGAAAATCGCTTTACATTGCCGCAGGCCCTAGCGAAGGCGGTTGAATCCTTATGATTACGAAACGAATTATTCCCTGTTTAGATGTAAAAGAGGGCCGTGTCGTGAAAGGGATTCAGTTCCTTGGGCTTCAGGATGCAGGTGATCCAGTTGAATTGGCGAAAATGTATGATGACCAAGGAGCAGATGATCTAGTATTCCTTGATATTTCAGCGTCCCATGAAGGAAGAAAGACGATGGTGGAAGTGGTTCGGGAAGCGGCGACTGTCCTGAGTATCCCATTTACAGTTGGTGGAGGGATTAACTCAGTTGCTGATATGAGGACCATTCTGCGTGCCGGAGCGGATAAGGTATCTGTAAACACGGCGGCAGTGCTTCGGCCGGAGCTGATTGCAGAGGGAGCCAGCTATTTTGGGAATCAGTGTATCGTTCTTGCTATTGATGCAAAGTATGATGCGGAGATGAACGGCTTTCGAGTTTATACACATGGCGGCCGTAAAGCTACCGAATTAAATGCTATTGATTGGGCTAAGCAAGCCGTTGCGCTCGGTGCCGGTGAAATATTACTAACGAGTATGGACTGTGACGGGGAAAAAAGCGGATTCCATATTGAACTGACCAAGGCGATCAGTGAGGCTGTTACAGTCCCGGTGATTGCGTCCGGTGGAGCGGGAAGTAAGGAAGATTTTGCTGAGGTTTTTACAGAAGGAAAAGCAGACGCAGCACTGGCTGCTTCCATTTTTCATTACAAAGAGACAAGCGTACAGGAAGTTAAACGTAGACTGCGAGAACAAGGAGTGCTTGTGAGATGAATATAGAGAATATACGATTTGATACGAACGGATTAGTGCCGGCCATTGTTCAGGATGGAGAAACGAAGGAAGTCCTGACACTGGCTTATATGAATAAGGAATCATTGGAGAAAACGATTCAAACGGGAGAAACCTGGTTTTACAGTCGTTCCCGCCAGGAGCTTTGGCATAAAGGGGAAACAAGCAAAAACACTCAAGCCGTACGGGAAATCCGCTATGATTGCGATCAGGATGCATTAGTAGTATTGGTTCAACCAGCAGGCCCAGCCTGTCATAACGGCACGGTAAGCTGCTTTACGGAATCGCTGTATCAGGCTGATGATATTAATTTAATTCAGCCGGCAGATGAAGCAAAGGATTTTATGTATGATTTGGAGAAAATCATTGCTGAACGGGAAGCAGAGCGTCCCGAAGGCTCCTATACAACGTATTTATTTGAAGAAGGGGTAGACAAGATTCTTAAAAAGGTGGGAGAAGAAGCAGCCGAAGTCATCATCGCTGCCAAAAACCGCGACCTAGAAGAATTAAAATGGGAAGTATCCGATTTATTCTTTCATGTCCTTGTCCTCTTAAAAGAACAAAATCTCCCATTCTCTGAAATTCAAAAAAACCTCCGTGAACGCCATCTTACTAAACAGAATGATGAAGAAACTGACTCAAAAGGATGAATGATATCCTTTTGAGTTTTTTTGTTTAGTGAAGGGGGCAGGGTGAAGGAGCTATGTCATGGCTATGGCCGACCTATGCCCGGGCTATACCCGGGTAAAGGTAGGTCGAAGGTGGGTGAAAGGTAGAGGAAAGGAGCTATGCCAGGACTATGACCGACCTATGCCCGGGCTATACCCGGGTAAAGGTCGGTTGAAGGTGGGTGAAAGGTAGAGGAAAGGAGCTATGGTAGGACTATGACCAACCTATAACCTGCCTATACCCGGGTAAAGGTGGGTCGAAGATGGGTGAAAGGTAGAGGAGAAAGGAACTCCGACTGGGATATGGACCACCTATGACATGGCTATCCTTGGGTAAGGGTGGGGTAAAGGCGAGTGGAAGGTAGAGGGGAAAGGAGCTCTGGCTGGGCTAAGCCCCTCCTGCTCCTGAACCGCCACTCCATATGCTTGTCGGATGCCTGCAGGATGTAGGTCACAAAGAGGTTGCCACAGGATGTGGCGTTCTTAATCTTTGTTCCTTGAATCAGTCGTCTCGCCTCCGCTTTTCTTTCTATAATTCTCTTAATATGGTATAATTGTAGGGTTAAAGTATATGTGCTTGGAGGACTAGATGGGGAATAATTTTAATTTGACTAATAAGGCAAAAGTTGTTTCGTTTAACCCCACGGGAGAGTTCTATTTTACAAAGGGAATAAAAGCTTTCCAGCGAAGGGAATTATATAGAGCTAAGAAATATATGAACCGTGCGTTGCAGCTGGAACCGGGTGAGCCGATGATTGCTTGCCAGCTGGCTGTGATTTGTACGGAATTAGGTGAATATCAGTTTTCGAATCAGCTGCTTGAGAATATTCTTCAGGAGTTGGATCCGTTTATGACGGAGTGCCATTATTTCCTGGCTAATAATTTTGCTCATATGGGTTTATTTAAAGAGGCCTATAAGCATGCTAACGAATATTTAAATAAAGATCAGTTTGGTGAATTCAGTGAGGATGCAGAAGATTTGCTGGATTTAATCACATTTGAGACGGATGAAACAGAAGAGACCTTGGAAGTTCAGGATGATTTAATGATGCGCCAAGAGGCGGCACGTGAGTTGCTTGAAGCGGGTAATTTTGTGAAAGCCGTTGAAAAAATTGAAGAATTAATCGATTTATATCCTGAATTTTGGTCGGCTTATAATAATTTGGCACTGGCTTATTTCTATGTAGGTAAAACAGAGAAAGCTTTTGAGACGCTCGATCGAGTCCTTGAGAAGAACCCTGGCAATCTGCATGCTCTGTGCAATGGAATGGTCTTTTACCATTATCAGATGGAGCAGGATAAGCTTGATGAGGTTTTCGCTGTCCTAAAAAAAGTCAGACCTATTCTTGATGAACACCGGTTAAAATTAGGAGCGACCTTTGCGCTGACTGGTTATTATGAGGAAGCTTATATCTGGCTTCGCCAGCTGCAGAAAAAGGGTTATGAAGGGGACGGAACCTTCTATTATTGGCTCAGTAAATCTGCCCATCAAATCGGGCAAAAGAGAGTTGCTGAAAATGCCTGGGCTAAAGTGGTTGAATACAGTCCTGATAAAGAGGGACTTGAGCCTTGGGGCGAAATGACTGAAGATGAGGAATCTGGATTTGAAGAGCATGCGCCTTCCATCATTAAAAAGTTGGAAAGTGAGTATCTGGAGGAGAGATTGTTTGGTCTCTTTTTAGCGAGTCATTCGGGGGAATTTAATCAAATTAAAACTCATCCCTCTTACGAAACTAATAAACGTTTCACAGCGATGGAACGAGAATATAAAAATAGCATCGAGCTATCCGATAACCGTCAATTTTTTGCGGCAGAGGTAGCAGACACGTTATATAGGTTTTATCAGCCGGTAAAATTGATTGAGTCCGGCCTTTATTTTCTCTGGTTTTCTGTATATGCAGAAGGAAAAGAGAATGGTATACGGTTCTCAAATCCACTTGCATGGGCAGCTGCTATTGATTACGAATGGCACAAGCTGCGCGGTGAAAAAGAATCTCAAAAAACAGTGGCGGAACGATATGGAATATCTAACTCGACACTTTCTAAGTATGTAAAGCTTGTAGCCGAATTGTTGCAATGAGCAAATTTTTGGACCTAATATGTATAGTTTAATACGATTAGTTCGAGGATAAGACGAGAAATGAAATGAATGTGAGAGGCTTCGAGTTCTATCGTAAGAAGGAGTGATTCATAATGTCTGAGGAAAAAATTTATGATGTAATTATTATTGGAGCCGGACCGGCGGGTATGACAGCAGCTGTATATACGTCAAGAGCCAATCTTTCGACATTAATGCTTGAACGTGGCATTCCGGGCGGGCAAATGGCGAATACGGAAGAGGTTGAAAACTATCCAGGATATGAAACCATTCTTGGACCAGATTTATCAACTAAAATGTTCGAGCATGCGAAAAAATTTGGAGCAGAATATGCTTATGGTGAAGTAAAACAAATTATTGATGGAAAAGAATATAAAACCATTGATGCTGGTTCTAAGCAATATAAAACGCGTACTATTATTATTGCTACTGGTGCTGAATATAAGAAAATCGGCGTACCAGGTGAAAAAGAGCTAGGTGGTCGCGGTGTTTCCTATTGTGCAGTTTGTGACGGAGCTTTCTTTAAGAACAAAGAACTTTTCGTGATTGGCGGAGGAGATTCTGCTGTTGAAGAAGGTGTGTACTTAACTCGCTTTGCTTCTAAAGTAACGATTGTACACCGCAGGGATGAACTTCGTGCTCAAAAAATTCTGCAGCAGCGTGCCTTTGAGAATGAAAAGGTAGATTTTATTTGGAATACAACGTTAAAAAGCATTAATGAGAAAGATGGTAAGGTTGGCAGTGTAACATTGATATCCACTGTTGATGGTACTGAGCGCGAGTATCCGGCAGATGGCGTATTCATTTATATTGGAATGCTGCCGTTAACAAAACCATTCCAAACTATCGGAATTACGAATCAAGCTGGTTATATCGAAACCAATGATCGCATGGAAACAAAAATTCCTGGTATTTTTGCAGCCGGAGATGTTCGTGAAAAGAATTTACGACAAATTGTTACGGCAACAGGTGATGGCAGTATAGCCGCTCAATCCGCACAGCATTATGTTGAAGAGTTGATGGAGCAATTAAAAGCACAAGCAAAATAAAATAGCTTGAAGGATGAGTAAAAAATTTACATTAAAGTCATTATTAATTAATGTAGCTGTAATCAAAGTGCAATACATTTGGGGTAGAATAAAAATAAGAAATTGACCCCCTTTTATATATTTTTTTGGCATAGGTTATAAAACCTATGCCGCTTTTTTTTGTTGTTTGTCGAAAAATATAGGGATGACTTGAAAAAATTATGATGATTAACGTACATTGTTCATGCACATCTAAAATAGTATAATAAAGAGAAGTCTATCTAATTTGTGCTGTAGCAACTGAGGTGAAATAGTTTGCAAAGAGTAACCAATTGTATGTTAATGGCAGATGGCAAGGCCCTTATGCTTCAAAAGCCCAGAAGAAATTGGTGGGTAGCGCCCGGCGGCAAAATGGAATCTGGAGAATCCATACATGACTCTGTCATGCGTGAATTCTATGAAGAAACCAATTTGAAAATCGAGCGTCCTGATTTAAAAGGCATTTTCACCATGGTTAATATGAAAGATGACCAAATTGTTCATGAATGGATGCTTTTTTCTTTTCGTGCCTATGCATTTAAGGGAGAAGCATATCAGGAGAATGAGGAAGGGATTCTGAAATGGCATCCTTTAAACGATATTCTGGCATTGCCAATGGCAGAGGGAGATCGCAAAATATTGGATCATATGATGAATGGACAAGGAATACTAATAGGTACATTTAAATATACAGAAGATTTCATACTACTCGATTACAAGCTTGAAAGAAACGGGGAATAAATAATGGAAGAGAAAAAAATAGAAACTGCAGCATCAGAGAATCGACTGGTCATTATTACGGGTATGTCGGGTGCCGGTAAGACAGTTGCGATACAGAGCTTCGAGGATCTGGGCTTCTACTGTGTGGATAACCTTCCCCCTACGCTTCTTCCTAAATTCATGGAGCTTATGAACAATTCAGGAAAGAAGATGAATAAGGTAGCATTAGTAATGGACTTACGAGGCAGGGAATTTTTTGAACACTTATTCAAAGCCTTGGATGATCTTAACGAATCCTCCAAGTTTGTTCCTGAAATTTTATTCCTGGATGCGGATGACTCCGTTTTAGTAAGAAGATATAAGGAAACAAGACGTACTCATCCATTGGCTCCATCAGGATCGCCGTTGGAAGGGATTAGACTGGAACGAGATTTGCTTGAGGAATTAAAAGGACGGGCTCAAACGATTTATAACACATCAAATTTTAAGCCAAAAGAGCTGCGTGAGAAAATTGCCAAACAGTTTTCCGTTAATCAACGGGTAGAGTTCTCGATTAATATCATGTCGTTCGGTTTCAAACATGGGATCCCTATTGATGCAGATTTAGTTTTTGATGTAAGATTCCTGCCTAATCCGTTTTATATAGAAAATATGCGTCCGCAAACTGGACTGGATGAAGAGGTTTCTTCTTACGTAATGAAATGGAGTGAAACCCAGAAATTTATTGAAAAATGGACGGATTTACTTGATTTTATGATTCCTCAATATAAACGTGAGGGAAAAGCCCAGTTAATTATCGCTGTGGGATGTACTGGAGGCCAGCATCGTTCCGTAACTTTAGCTGAATATCTGGGTAAACGGTATAACAATGAGTACCATACGAGTGTAACGCATCGTGATATTGATAAAAGGAAGGTACGCACAGATGACATCCATATCAGCACAACCTAAAGTGGTCATCATAGGTGGTGGATCGGGCCTTCCTGTCCTATTAAGAGGGCTAAAGGCATATCCCCTCGACATTACCGCTATAGTGACCGTTGCGGATGATGGTGGCAGTTCTGGCAGACTGAGAGAGGAACTGGACATCCCTTCTCCTGGTGATATACGGAATGTTTTAGCAGCTATGTCTGATGTAGAGCCATTAATTGAGCAAATGTTTCAGCATCGATTTACAGGCTCTGAACAATTATCAGGTCATGCTCTAGGGAATTTAATTCTTGCTGCGATGACCTCTATTACCGGTGACTTTGTACATGCTATTCAGGAGATGAGTAAGGTTTTAAATGTAAGAGGGCAGGTTTTGCCCTCTGCTAACCAGAGCGTAATCCTACATGCAGAACTCGAGGATGGGACGGTTGTTTCCGGTGAATCAAAAATTCCATACTCCGGGAAACGCATAAAGCGGGTATTCCTCAGTCCTGAGCATATTCAGCCTCCTCATGAAACCATCCAGGCCATCAGACAGGCAGATTTAATTTTGATGGGGCCGGGAAGTCTTTATACAAGTATATTGCCTAATTTGGTTGTGCCTACAATTGCAGCTGAAATTGCAAATGCCAAAGCATCCAAGGTATATATTTGTAACTTAATGACTCAAGCAGGGGAAACCCTGAATTATACAGCAAGTGACCATTTGAAAGTAATAAATGAGCATTTAGGTGAGTCATGTATGGATACAATCTTAGTCAATAAAGAGGATATCCCTGCGCATTTAAAATTAAAATATAAAGAAGAGTATGCCCAACCGGTTATCTTTGATATAAACAGACTTGAACAAATGGGACTGCAAGTGATTAAGGATAATATTGTAACAATTCAAAATAACCGTGTCAGACATGATACAGTCGTTGTTGCTTCTATTATCTATAATTTATTAAAGGAAAAGAATAAAGTGTAAGTTGTAAAGGGATTGAGGTGTAAAAAAGGGTGTCGTTTGCGTCGGAAACAAAAAAAGAATTAACCAATTTAGAAGTAAAAGAGTGCTGCGCACGGTCAGAACTATCTGCGCTAATCCGGATGAACGGATCCTTATCCTTTTCCAATCGTCATCTTATTGTGGATGTGCAAACAGAAAATGCAGCGATTGCCCGGAGAATTTATACGTTTTTAAAGAAGCTTTATAATCTCCAGGTTGATTTGCTTGTTCGTAAAAAGATGAAGCTGAAAAAGAATAATGTCTATATTGTACGGTTTTCTGAGAAAGCGAAGGAAGTACTAACAGACTTGAATATCATTGAAAATGGATTTACGATTATCCATGATATATCCGAGGAACTAATCCACAAGAAATGCTGTAAACGATCATATTTACGTGGTGCATTTCTTGCAGGCGGATCAGTTAATAATCCTGAGACTTCCTCTTATCACTTGGAAATATCGTCTTTATATAAACAGCATAATGATTCTTTGTGTGAGTTGATGAACTCATTTGGATTAAAAAGCAAAACGCTCGAAAGAAAAAAAGGATTTATCACCTATTTGAAGGAAGCGGAAAAGATTTCTGAGTTCCTGAATATTATTGGAGGGCATAATGCACTCTTGAAATTTGAGGATATTCGTATTGTTAGAGACATGCGAAATTCTGTAAATCGACTTGTAAATTGTGAAACTGCAAACTTGAATAAAACAATCAGCGCTTCATTGCGCCAGGTTGAAAATATACGTTATATTGAAAATACAGTTGGTCTGGATATATTGCCTGATAAGCTACGTGAAATTGCAAGACTGCGTGTCGAATACCAAGATGTAACCCTAAAAGAACTTGGGGAAATGGTTTCAAGCGATAAAATAAGCAAGTCGGGTATAAATCATCGTCTACGTAAAATAGATGAAATTGCCGAGAGGCTGCGAGCCGGTGAATCTAAATAAGTATTCCAAGCATTATGATATAAATAATATTTAATGGAGGGGAATCGCTGTGATTGAAAAAGAAGTCACTGTACAGCTTAAAACAGGTTTGCAGGCACGCCCGGCTGCTCTATTTGTTCAGGAGGCAAGTCGTTTTTCATCTGATATATTTATTATAGATGGAGAAAAGAAGGCCAATGTAAAAAGTATTATGGGATTAATGAGTATGGCGATTGGTTCAGGTAAGACAGTGACCCTTGCAGCAGATGGTCAGGATGAAGAAGAGGCTATACAGGTTTTAGAAGCATTTATGACAAAAGAGTAGTAAAATGGAGAACCGTTAGGATACAAACAGAAAAGAGGTGGCTATCTATGAGCCGCCTCTTTTCCTGCCTTATTTACTAATAAGAATTTTTCCGACAGTACGGTCTTTACTTTGGCCCGTTAACTTGATTTTTACGCCAAACTCAGGGATATTCCGCCCTGCGTCCGGTTTGCCAGGATTTAAATAATTTTTGCTATCATCAAACACAGAAAATGGTTTCGTATCAAAATCAGACAATGTTAAACCATTTATGTTCTTATAATCCAAATACATTTTATCTGTTTTATCTAATCTAAATGCAGCATCATGAATTTGATAACGAGTTGCAGCTAAGGATTTGTCACTCCATTTCAATGTTCCTTGGTCAGCATCGACTACTCCAAGGAAGCCTTCACCTGGATGTTTGCCTGTCCAGTTATCTGAATAGCTGTCATCCACATACCAAACCACTAATCCGCCATCATATTTCATTAGGCTGGCTCCGCGTTTGATATGAGCAAGTCCCAAATCGACGCCCTGATGATTCCGCCATTCTGCCAAATAGTATTGATCACTTGTATAGAAGCCTTCATTCTTTGTGAAGCCATCTAATGTAAAGGAAGAGGTTGAAGTATCTGCATTATCTTTTACGAGTTCCTGACCATCGGCAGTAATTGTAATATCATCTACATAAAAACCTGCTTCAATAGCTGCTACATCAGTCCAGTAATTAAAACGCAATTCAATTTTCTTGCCAGCATAGGCCGTTAAATCAAAGATACCATCTACCCATCCGTTGGAGTTTCCTGTTATACCATTACCCGGATTTTGTTTATATGGATTAGTAGAAGTGGTTATATTCCCTGCTACCCCTGTCCAGTTTGTTTGTCCTTCTTCACGCACTTGAACAGATGCATAGTCCCAATCCTGCTCTATTTGATACCAAGTCTTGAAAGATAACTGGGCTGTCGACTTATTTGTTAGATCAAGAGAAGTAACCAAAGAGTTATTTAGGTTATTACCTTTTCCGCTATGATATTCATACTTCCCGCTATAAGGGGTATTTACTGTGGTTTTCTTTTGTGGCAAATTCACTTTAAGTGCATCCAGGTTTCTTCCCTTTGTAATGGCTTGATCGAGAAGGAATTCAGATCCCCGTCTAGTCAGATCATCAAGATCGACCTCTTCATAATTAAGCCAGTTTCCTCCAAGGCTCTCCTGAAGATATTCTTTTGCATATGGGCTGAACCCAGTTGGTTCTCCTCCTGGAACTTTACCTGCCCAGCTGCCGCTTGCCATGATTGACCAATAGCCAATGGCTTCACCAGATCCTGAGTATTGCGTATCATACTCATCCGGTAGACCTAAATCGTGGCCATATTCATGGGCAAATACTCCGGCAGCTCCATCAATTGGTTCAATGGTGTAATCGTAAGCAGCCATTTGTCCATTCCAGTAAGGTATGTCTGTTTCCGTATTATCGATTGGGAATACCCCTCCCAAATTTGAACGATGGGACCAGATTGCATCTCCGCCCAGTGTACCGCCACCTGCTTCTTCACCTACAGCAGAGTGGACAATCATTAAGTGATCGACTAATCCATCTGGTTCGCGTTTATTGCCGTCTCCATCATAATCGTAGCGATCTTCCTGATCATATTCAGCAAGATCTACATTTGGATCGTTTGCTGCTGCCTCTAATGCTTCTTTTACAAGGCTACGTGCATCCTTGTCATTTCCATCGGGTGTGGGAATATTTCCACCATACTCAGCGGCAGGTTTTTCAGCCATATACCAACCAGCTACTTCACCATCTACGGTATAGCTACCGCCAGATTGCTGTTCATAATATTGCTTCATAGAAATTAGCTTTTCGCCGTTAGGACCTGTATATCCCTTTTTACCAAAAATCATTTGTTGATAATGATCCTTAGTATAATCTTTATAATACATGTCTGTATCCTCTGGTCTGACATTGTCACCATTGTAATCAGGGAATTCAATCATCAGAACCAAAACTTTATCTTTTACTACAGACCCTCTATATTTCTCTTCTTTTACTGGTTGAACAACACCGTTATTAGGTTTGGAACCTTTGCCAGGTTTTTTTCCTTTTTTCTTTTTGTTCCACTTCTTTTGTAGTTCTTTCATTTGTTTATCGAATTTTTTTGATGAGTCCTTTTTAGCATTTTCTTCTTTTTTCTTTAGGTACTTTTTCAGCTGTGTCTGCGCTTCTTTATCTGTTGCATTTTTCTTGATAGTACCTTCCTTTTTAAGCATTTTAATTAATCGTTCTTCGTTGGCAATGCTTAAATCAAAAGTGCTTCCTGTATAGACAGCTGAATGATTGTGATTGGTCTCGGTTGCATGATTACTTATTGTCGAAACTTGGTGAGCAGAAGTGGCTGGTGCAAAGGCACTGAATGTTAAAGCAGCAGCGAAGGCCGATGCCAAAATAGATTTTCCTCGCAAATGGTTTCCTCCTCTATAATTTTAATTAACATCTATAATATTCTAACTATTCTGTTAAAAAACCTCTTTAATGGTAGAAAATGGTAGAATAGGAGTGGTTGAGGAAAAAGAAGTGGGTAATTAGGCATAAAAAAACCACCCTTTTTGAAAGAGTGGTTTCGTCTTATAATTATCTATCTTCTGTCAAACTTCTAGAAATTTCTTTTGGTTTCTTGTTTTTCATCAGGATTGGATAGAGAACAAGACCGAGGACAAATAATCCTATACCGAGCGAGAAGGTTTTTAAGTCGGCTGTTCCGGTTTTAATTACCCATAGGGTGTATACAAGAGCCACTATCGCTATTATGCCATCTATCAATCGTGATCGCTTCATCCCTGTGTATGTTTCACCGGTAATAATCAGTTTTACCTGATAAAGAACACTAACGAAATACGGGATTAAGTAAGCTAATGTAGCAACGACCATTGCGAATTCATAAGCTTCCATTATCGTTCCGGAAACAGTAGCGAATAAAAAGAATTGCGTTAAAAGGTTTGTGATAGTCAAAGAATTGACTGGACTTCCTTTTTTATTCGTTTTTCCGAAGAATGCCGGGAACAAGTTGGATTTAGCAGCTTGATAAGGTACCTCGGAGCTAACGACAATCCAACCGACTGTGGATCCGAATAATGAAATTAAGGCAAGGAATCCTAAAATATAAGCACCGCTAGATCCGATTGCAGCCTGCAGAGCATCAACCAAAGGTTTATGTGACTGTTGCAATGCCTCTTGGGATAAAGCGCCCATTGTTAATAGTGTTATTCCAATATAGATCGCAATGGCAATAATCAGTCCGGTGATTGTCGCTTTTTTCACATCAGTCTGAGACTTTGCCCTATTAGATAGCATCACAGCAGCTTCTACCCCAATAAAGGCCCATAGCGTGGCAATAGCTGCGTTATTTACTTGTCCACCCAATGAATGGGAAACCCCGGATGCATCGATGAATTCTTTACCGTTCATTATATTAGCAGAATCAAATATGAAAATGGTTGCGACAATAAAAAGTGCGAAACCAATTACTTTTGTGATAGTAGCCAGCAAATTGATTTTTCCAGCGCTGTTAAAACTTTTGCAGAGAATAAAGTGAATGCCCCACAGCATAACTGTGCATACCATAAAGTTTAAGAATTTCCCTAATTCAAGATCAAAATTGCCGCTTGAAAAAAGGATGTACTGGCTTTGCATAATTGGGAAGAAGGTAGATAAGTACCCCGCAAACGAGATGATGACTGATGCCGTTGCAGCCCAGTTAGCAGCCCAGTAACCCCAAGCAATACTGTAACCAGCAATTTTCCCTTTCCTTGGTGAACTGAACATGGCTTGAGCATAGCTTTGCGGTCCCGTTTTTAATTCCGGTTTTCTGATAGCCAAATTTCCAAATACAAGAGCAACCATTAATACTCCAGCTCCTGTTAGAATCCAGGCCATTGATGCTCCAAACGGACTAGAAACACCAGCCAGGTTTGCCGGAAGCATAAATATTCCTCCACCAACCATGTTGCCGACAACAAACATGGTTAATATCCAAAATCCCCATTTTTTATTATTCATGATGAAAGACCCCTTCTGTTTTCAAAATATGCGAAAAATATAATAAGATAAATTATTGCTAGCGGTACAAATCGATATAATTCTATACCCGAATTATAATTTGATCATTCCGGTGGCTGTATTGGTTGAGACTTTTAAGTATGAAATTCAACACAATAAACACTCTTTAGAATGACTAATTATTAAATTGTGCTTTCATATTAACATCAAACTTTAATTTGGTAAAGTGATAAACAATTAGAGAACTAAAAGATTATGGGGGTAGGGGAGTAAAGGGGGATATCTACATTATTTTTTTTGATAAAACAAAAAAGCTGCCGAATATCTCGACAGCTCTTAATCAGTTTATTATTTTTTATTTTCTTCTACTACATTGCGGGTGATAATTTTATCAACTAATCCGTACTCAACCGCACGTTCAGCTGTCATGAAGTTATCACGTTCTGTATCGCGAGCAATTGTTTCATAAGATTGACCAGTACGTTCAGCCAAAATTTTGTTTAAGCGCTCACGCATAAAGAGAATGCGTTTAGCAGCGATTTCAATCTCAGTCGCTTGTCCTTGAGCTCCGCCAAGTGGTTGGTGAATCATCACTTCACTGTTTGGTAACACAAAACGCTTTCCTTTTTCGCCGGCAGCAAGAAGGAATGCACCCATTGAAGCAGCCATACCGATACAGATCGTAGAAACCTTTGGTTTAATATATTGCATTGTATCGTAGATTGCCATACCAGCTGTGATGCTTCCGCCTGGGCTATTGATGTAAAGATAAATATCTTTCTCTGGGTTTTCAGTTTCAAGGAACAATAATTGGGCAACGATAGAGTTGGCAACATTGTCATCAATTGCACTTCCAAGCATGATAATCCGGTCTTTTAATAAACGGGAATATATATCGTATGCGCGTTCCCCGCGATTTGTTTGTTCAATAACTGTAGGAATTAAATTCATTTATTTTCTCCTCCTTATATGTAAAAAAATAATACATTTGGCTTTGACTTTATCATACACTTTATGGTCAATAAAGGTCAAACAAAAGACGCTTACATTACTATATGTTTTTTATTAAGGACTGATGTCTAGTTTATCTGATTGGTCTGCGCATAATTTGCAACTGATTCTATGTATAGAAACAAAATATTCCCTGATATCCATCTTACCCAACATAAAGGCTTATAAACCTAAGGAATAGTTCTTGCAAAAAGACTTTCTCTTCCTTATAATATAATTTTGTAGGCTAACATTTTGCCCTCGTAGTTTAATGGATAGAACATAAGATTCCGGTTCTTACGATGGGGGTTCGATTCCCTCCGAGGGCGTATAATATATTGTAGGAAATGCCTCAGTGCCGAAAGTAGCTTAGCACTGGGGCATTTTTTTATTTATTAACAAATTCAATATTTTGTAAATATATCCTCCTTTTTCTTGCTCTGCTCTTTCCTATTTACTACTATTAATGTAAGCGATTTATTATAAGGGGGCAGGGATTTGAACGTAGAGTTTGGTTTGTACCAGCAACAAAAGTTAAAGCTGACGATGACGCCGGAATTAAATCAGGCAATAAACTTGCTTCAATACCCGGCAATTGAATTAGCTGCCTATATCGATGGAAAAGCACTTGAGAATCCGTTAATTGAAATAGATGACGAGTATCCGAAAGTCTCAGGCAGATCATATGGCGACTCATCAATCAATCAAATCAGTGAGGAGACTGTTTCATTAAAATCTTATTTACGATCCCAAATTCCATTTAAAGTATTAACCGACAGGGAAGAGTGCGTTTTATTGTTTTTGATTGATTGTATCGATGAAAATGGATATTTACGTATTACCTTTGAGGAAGCTCGATCCCTTGTGGAGGTTAGTCAGGCAGAATGGGATGTTGCCTTATCTGTTTTGCAGGCATTGGAGCCTGTCGGAGTGGGTGCCAGGAATCTAAGTGAATGTTTGCTCATACAGGCTAAACGTGATTATATCGATGATCTGCCACTAGAAGAGGTTTTGGTTAATCATTTCGATATGCTTGTGAATAGAAAGTGGAAAGAGCTTGCCAAGCTGGTTGGTGTAACAATTGCAGATATTCAATCCATTTTTGATTTAATACAGGCATATAACCCCAAACCTGGTTCAGCTTTTAATAGTGGTGAATTCCAATATTTCATACCGGATGTAAGTGTTTCTGTTTCAAAAGGAGTACCCACTGTAAAAGTTTTATCAATGAGAAGATTTAAAACGAATGAATTTACTTCCCCTATAAATGGAAGTGATGACCTAACTAAAAAGTATATGTACGAAAAGAAATTGGAGCTTAACTGGCTAAAAAAGGCTATTGAGCAAAGAGAGCAAACTTTAAGGCGTGTAACTTATGCCATCATGGAAAAGCAATCTGCCTTCTTTGATACTGGAAAAAGTGTCACCTTAAAGCCATTAACTATGAAGGAAATCGCCAAAATGGTTGATGTGCATGAGTCCACAGTAAGCAGGGCGATTAGAGACAAAGTGGTAGAGACACCATTTGGGACTTATGATATGAAAATGTTTTTTACGAGCAGCATCCCGAACACTCAATTGGAAGACTCTTCATCAGAACAAGTAAAGCAAGAAATAGTGCGGTTGATAAAGGCAGAGCAGAAAACATTACCTTTATCGGATCAGGCAATTGCAAAGCAACTTCAGGATGATTTTGGTATTCTTGTATCACGGAGGACAATCGCGAAATATCGGACTCTGCTTCATATACCATCTTCTTCAAAAAGAAAACGATATGAGGTTAGTGAATAATTAATTTATAAATGTAGAAAATAAGAAAGAGCAGGGGGAAAGAGAGTGAGTGTACCAATCATTCATTTTTATACAAAAAAGAATTGCCCATTATGCGAAGAGGCAAAGGATCTTTTGAAAATTTTGCAAAGAGAAATGACGTTTACTCTCCTTGAAGTCGATATATATTCCAATGATAAATTACTGGAACAATATGGCCTTATGATTCCTGTAGTCGAAATCAGTGATCAGGTTATTCAATACGGTCGTATAGATTTAGATGAGATTCGTCGCTATTTAACGTGATGTTCACATTTAGAACCTTGCAACTATTCGAAACTCCTGTTAGAATGGAATTACATCAGGAGCTATTTTTTTTACATAAACTGGGACGCTAAACGTCTAGCTAGGACAAAAAATGACCAAAGTATAAAAGGAGTTTGAAGGATATGGACGGAATACTCCATTTACAGAAGAAATTAATTCCAGATATATTTGAGGTCATGCAAAAAAGATACAATATCTTAAGAACGATTCGTACTCTGCAGCCGGTAGGCAGACGAAGCTTATCACTGACTTTGAACATTACGGAGCGGATTTTGCGCAGCGAAGTGGAATTTTTGAAAAACCAAAATCTTATACTCATTGCGAGCTCTGGAATGACTGTTACCAATGAAGGGAAAGAGGTACTCGACCATCTGGGTGGTGTAATAAGGCAATTATCGGGTATAGATGATATGGAACGCCTATTACAGGAAAAACTTAATTTGGAGAAAATAATCATCGTTAGCGGTGATAGTGACCAATCCCCATGGGTAATAGATGAGCTTGGACGTGCCGGTGCTTCGCGTATGAAAAGTCTCTTAACGGGTAAAAATATCATTGCCGTAACAGGTGGAACAACAATGGCAGCAATAGGAAGAATGTTACCTGATGTCTCAGAGCTTCCAGATGTGGATGACATTTTGTTTGTACCAGCGAGAGGCGGTCTTGGCAAGGGTGTTCAATACCAGGCCAATACAGTTTGCGAACAAATGGCGGAAAAGATGCATTCACGATATCGTGTCCTGTATGTACCGGACAACCTAAGTGAAGCAGCATACAATACGCTAACCAGTGAACCTGCTATACATGAGGTATTGAATTTGTTGAAATCAGCTAATATCGTTCTTCATGGTATAGGGGAAGCCAAAACAATGGCTGAAAGAAGGAAATCATCCGATGACAGTCTTCAGGAGCTTGAGAATAAAAAGGCAATTGGAGAGGCGTTTGGATATTATTACGATGAAGATGGCAACATAATACAAAAAGTCCATACAATCGGCCTTCAATTAGATGATCTGGTTAATGCGGAACATGTAATCGCCGTCGCTGGCGGAGCTTCAAAAGCTAAGGCAATAAAAGCCTATATCAAAATGGCACCTAAAAAACCGATTTTAATTACGGATGAAGGTGCGGCACTACAGTTACTTAAGGGATAACACCCTTTTGAATATAATTTAAATCTATTTCTAAGATTCCAAAAGGAGGAACCTTCTAATGGCAGTAAAATTAGGTATTAATGGTTTTGGTAGAATTGGACGTATCGTATTCCGTGCAGCGTTAAATAATCCGGAAGTAGAAGTTGTAGCAGTTAACGATTTAACTGATGCAAAAATGCTTGCGCATCTTTTAAAATATGATTCCGTTCATGGAACTTTAGATCAAGATGTAACAGTTGACGGAGACTACTTAGTAGTAGCTGGACAACGTGTAAAAGTTCTTGCTGAAAGAGATCCAGCTCAACTTGGTTGGGGAGATCTTGGAGTAGATATCGTTGTTGAATCTACTGGACGTTTCACTAAACGCGCAGATGCTGCAAAACACCTTGAAGCTGGCGCTAAAAAAGTTATCATTTCTGCACCTGCATCTGATGAAGATATCACAATCGTTATGGGTGTTAACGAAGATAAATATGACGCAGCTAACCATGATGTAATCTCTAATGCATCTTGTACTACAAACTGCTTGGCTCCATTTGCAAAAGTATTGAACGATAACTTCGGTATCAAACGCGGAATGATGACTACAATTCATTCTTACACAAATGACCAACAAATCTTAGACTTGCCACACAAAGACTACCGTCGTGCTCGTGCTGCTGCTGAAAGCATGATCCCTACAACTACTGGTGCTGCTAAAGCTGTTGCTCTAGTATTACCTGAATTGAAAGGTAAATTGAACGGTATGGCTATGCGTGTACCAACTCCAAACGTATCTGTTGTTGACCTTGTTGCTGAATTAGAAAAAGAAGCAACTGCAGAAGAAATCAATGCAGCATTGAAAGCAGCTGCTGAAGGTGAATTAAAAGGAGTTCTTGAGTACAGCGAACTTCCATTAGTATCTCGTGACTACAATGGAACTACTCAATCTTCTACTATTGATGCTCTTTCTACAATGGTTATGGAAGGCAACATGGTTAAAGTACTTTCTTGGTACGATAACGAAACTGGTTACTCCAACCGTGTAGTTGACCTTGCAGCTTACATTGCTAAAAAAGGTCTTTAATCTTTACGGAGTAGATAGAAAACCTTATTAAAGGTATAATGAATTTGTTTAAGGGGGGAGAGGGGAAAATTCCCCTTTCTCCCTGTTTTATTTTAACGGCAATTAATCAGAGTTTGGGCAGACCTGATTAAGTCTTTAGCTGGTCCCTTATTTTAAAGGAGGTTCATTTAAGTGAACAAAAAATCGATTAAAGACATTGATGTACAAGGAAAAAAAGTATTTTGCCGCGTTGATTTTAACGTACCAATGCAAGATGGCAAAGTAACTGATGACACAAGAATTCGTGCGGCTTTACCGACTATTCAACTTTTAATTGAAAAAGGCGCAAAAGTAATTCTTGCAAGCCATTTGGGCCGTCCAAAAGGTGCAGTAAAAGAAGAGTTACGCTTAACTCCTGTTGCTGCGCGTTTAAGCGAATTGCTTGGCAAAGATGTTAAGAAAACGGATGAAGCATACGGAGAAGCTGTACAAGCTGAAATCGGGCAGATGAAAGATGGCGATGTACTTCTTCTAGAAAACGTACGTTTCTATCCTGGTGAAGAAAAGAACGATGCAGAATTGGCAAAAGCATTTGCAGATCTTGCAGATGTGTATGTAAATGATGCATTCGGTGCAGCTCACCGTGCACATGCTTCCACAGAAGGAATTGCAAAACATATCCCTGCTGTAGCCGGTTTGTTAATGGAAAAAGAATTAGAAGTGCTTGGAAAAGCTCTTTCTAATCCAGAACGTCCATTCACAGCAATTATTGGTGGAGCAAAAGTAAAAGATAAAATCGGTGTAATTGATAATCTTCTTGAGAAAGTGGACAACCTAATCATTGGCGGTGGACTAGCATATACGTTCATCAAGGCTCAAGGTTATGAAATTGGTCAATCTCTTTTAGAAGAAGATAAAATTGAATTGGCTAAATCCTTTATGGATAAAGCAAAAGAAAAAGGTGTTAACTTCTTAATGCCGGTGGATGCGGTTATTGCAAAAGAATTTTCACCTGATACAGAGTCTAAAGTGGTAGATATTGATGCGATTCCAGCTGATTGGCAAGCGCTTGATATCGGACCAAAGACTGCAAAATTATATGAAGACACTATTAAAAATTCCAAACTCGTGATCTGGAATGGACCAATGGGTGTATTCGAATTTGATAAATTCGCTGGCGGTACAAAAGCAGTAGCAGAAGCACTTGCAAATGCGGAAAATACATACTCCGTAATTGGTGGTGGGGACTCAGCTGCGGCAGTTGAAAAGTTCGACCTTGCGGATAAAATGAGCCACATCTCTACTGGAGGCGGTGCTTCCTTGGAATTCATGGAAGGTAAAGAGCTTCCTGGTGTTGTAGCATTAAACGATAAATAAATATACGGACACATACGAGAGGATGAGGAAAGTGCGTAAACCAATTATCGCAGGAAACTGGAAGATGAATAAAACGGTTGGCGAAGCTTTACAATTCGTAGAGGAAGTTAAAGGTTCCATTCCTTCTCCAGAAAAAGTGGATGCGGTTGTGTGTTCTTCTCCACTATTTCTTGAATCGCTTGTAAAAGCAACAAAAGGAACAGACCTTAAAGTTGGTGGGGAAAATATGCACTTTAAAGAAAGTGGCGCATATACCGGTGAAGTAAGTCCGGAAGCACTTTCTGATTTAGGGGTAGACTATATTATCATTGGACATTCCGAGCGTCGTGAAATGTTCAATGAAACTGATGAAACAGTTAACCAGAAGACATTGGCTGCTTTTAAACACAATTTAATCCCTATTGTGTGTTGTGGGGAAACGTTGGAGCAGCGTGAAGCTGGTAAAACAAAAGCTCTTGTAGCTGATCAAATTAAAAAGGCATTCAAAGGCCTTACGGAAGAACAAGCTAAGAAGACAATTATTGCTTATGAACCAATCTGGGCAATTGGTACAGGAAAGTCTTCCACAGCAGCTGATGCTGATGAAGTTTGCGGTCATATCCGTCAAACAATCGCTGATAGCTTTTCAACTGATGTGGCAGAAGCAATTAGGATTCAATATGGCGGTTCTGTTAAACCTGAAAACATCAAAGAATATCTTTCAGAAGATAATATCGATGGTGCTTTAGTTGGCGGAGCAAGCCTTGAACCAACTTCTTTCTTAGGATTATTGGAGGCTGTTTCTAAATGAGTAAGAAACCAGTAGCGTTAATCATTCTCGATGGGTTTGGATCTCGAGATGTAACACAGGGTAATGCTGTGGCACAGGCTAAAAAGCCTAACTTTGACCGTTATTGGGCAGAGTATCCACATAATCACCTGATAGCGAGTGGCTTAGCAGTTGGTTTGCCGGAGGGACAAATGGGTAACTCAGAAGTTGGCCATTTAAATATCGGTGCAGGCCGGATTGTTTATCAAAGCTTAACTCGAGTAAACCTTGCGATTCGTGAAGGTGAATTCGAAAAGAATGAAACTTTCTTAGGCGCGATTCAACATGCGAAAGAAAATAATAAGGCTCTACACTTAATGGGATTATTATCTGATGGTGGAGTACACAGCCATATTCAGCATTTATTTGCATTACTTCGCTTGTGTGCTAAAGAAAACTTTACAAATGTTTATGTACACGGCATTTTAGACGGACGTGATGTTGGTCCTCAAACTGCTGAAAAGTACATTCAACAAACTGAAAATATGTTTAAAGAAATTGGTGTAGGCCAGTTCGCGACTATTTCAGGACGTTATTACTCCATGGACCGTGATAAACGCTGGGATCGTGTAGAAAAAACGTATCGTTCCATGACTTATGGTGAAGGACCTTCTTATTCTTCCGCAATGGAAGTAGTAGAGGATTCCTACCGTAATGGGATTTTTGATGAATTCGTTCTACCATCTGTAATTACGAAAGCTGATGGACAGCCTGTGGCGAAAATTGAAGATAATGATTCTGTTATTTTCTATAATTTCCGTCCTGACCGTGCTATCCAAATTTCTAACGTATTTACAAATGATGATTTCCGCGGCTTTGACAGAGGCCCAGGATTCCCGCAGAATTTGTATTTTGTTTGCTTGACTCACTTTAGTGAAACTGTTAAAGGATATGTTGCATTTAAACCAACAAATCTGGATAACACAATCGGTGAAGTCTTATCGCAAAACAACTTAAAACAGCTTCGCATTGCCGAAACTGAAAAATACCCACACGTTACCTTCTTTATGAGTGGTGGACGTGAAGATGAATTCCCAGGCGAGAAACGTATTTTGATTAATTCTCCAAAGGTTGCCACGTATGACCTTAAACCTGAAATGAGCGCTTATGAAGTGACTGAAGCCCTTATGAAGGAATTGGATGAAGATAATCATCATGCGATCATCCTAAACTTTGCTAACCCTGATATGGTTGGGCACTCCGGAATGCTTGAACCAACAATCAAAGCAATTGAAACTGTGGATGAATGCCTTGGAAAAATCGTCGATAAAATCCTATCTATGGGTGGTAAAGCCATTATCACAGCTGACCATGGTAATGCTGATGAGGTAATCACTCCAGATGGAGATCCGATGACAGCACATACGACAAACCCTGTTCCAGTGATTGTCACTGATAAAGAGGTAGAACTTCGTGACGGTGGAATTCTGGGTGATTTAGCTCCAACTATGCTTGAACTATTGCATGTAGAGCAACCGAAAGAAATGACTGGAAAATCATTAATTAAAAAGTAAGTTGTACAAACTATAAAATGTACTATATTTTCCAATTAAAAGGAGAGAAATTTAATGCCAATTATTATTGACGTTTATGCACGTGAAGTATTAGACTCCCGTGGTAACCCAACAGTTGAAGTAGAAATTGAAACAGAATCTGGCGCATTCGGCCGTGCTATGGTACCAAGTGGTGCTTCCACTGGTGAATACGAAGCAGTAGAACTTCGTGATGGCGATAAAGACCGTTACCTTGGAAAAGGTGTTCAAAAAGCAGTAGATAACGTAAACAATATCATTGCTGAACAAATCATCGGTATGCATGTTCTTGATCAAGCTGGAATCGACAAAGCGATGATCGACCTTGATGGAACTGAAAACAAAGGTAAATTAGGTGCGAACGCAATTCTTGGTGTTTCCATGGCTGCTGCAATCGCTGCTGCTGATTACCTAAACATTCCTTTATACCGTTACCTTGGCGGATTCAACACGAAACAGCTTCCAACTCCAATGATGAATATCATCAACGGTGGTTCTCACGCTGATAACAACGTTGACTTCCAAGAATTCATGATCATGCCTGTTGGAGCTCCAACTTTCAAAGAAGCAATCCGTATGGGTGCTGAAGTATTCCACAGCTTGAAAAAAGTTCTTCACGACAAAGGCTTAAACACTGCAGTAGGTGACGAAGGTGGATTCGCTCCAAACCTTGGTTCTAACCGTGAAGCTCTTGAAGTAATCATTGAAGCAATCACTAAAGCTGGCTACGAAGCTGGTAAAGATATCTACCTTGCAATGGACGTAGCTTCTTCTGAGTTCTTCAACAAAGAAACTAAGAAATACGATCTAGCAGGCGAAGGACGCAATGGTCTTTCTTCCGAAGAAATGGTTAACTTCTATGAAGAATTAATCAACGAATTCCCAATCATCTCTATTGAAGATGGTTTAGATGAAAACGACTGGGAAGGCCACAAATTGTTAACTGAGCGCATTGGCGATCGTGTACAACTTGTTGGTGATGACTTGTTCGTTACAAACACTAAAAAGCTTGCTGAAGGTATCGAAAAAGGTATTGCTAACTCTATCCTAATTAAAGTTAACCAAATCGGTACTTTAACTGAAACTTTCGATGCAATCGAAATGGCAAAACGCGCTGGTTACACTGCAGTTGTATCCCACCGTTCCGGTGAAACAGAAGATTCTACAATCGCTGACATTGCAGTAGCAACAAACGCTGGCCAAATCAAAACTGGTTCTATGAGCCGTACAGACCGTATCGCGAAATACAACCAACTTCTTCGTATCGAAGATGAGCTTGGCGATTTAGCTGAATACAAAGGTCTTCAATCTTTCTACAACCTTAAGAAATAATTAACGAAGTAGAAATTTTTGATGAGAGTATTTTATATGATTTTCAAGGACGCTTGAGAAGTATTATAAAAGCTCAAAAGGGAAAACTTCTTATACTGATGAATTTCAGTATAAGGAGTTTTTTTTTTACAATAAAACGCCTCTTTCCAATAAGGAAAGAGGCGTTTTTGTTAGAATAATGGTTGAGATTAATTTTGAATGAACATTTGCACCCAGTAATGCTCATACTTTTCATAACCAATCCCGATTTCAGTATAGTTTGGATTTAGGATATTTTCTCTGTGACCCTCTGAGTCCATCCAACCTTCCATAACGGCTTCAGCTGTTCTGTGGCCTTGCGCAATGTTTTCAGCTGCTGCTACATATGTGATTCCGAAAGCCTTCATCATATCAAAGGGACTTCCGTATGTTGGTGAAGTATGGGCGAAATAACCGTTTTCTGACATATCCACAGCTTTCGTGTAAGCAACCACGGATAAGTCTGCATTATTGCGGAGAGGTTGTAGACCGTTTTTAGCTCTTTCCTCGTTGACTAATGCAACAATTTGGTTGACGATGGCTTGGTCATTGCCCTCTGGCTCTGTTACTTCAGGAGTAGTCTCAACAGGTTCCGTTACTTCGGGAGTAGTCTCAACAGGTCCCGTTACTTCGGGAGTGTTCTCAACGGGCTCCGTTACTTCAGGAGTAGTCTCAACAGGTTCCGTTACTTCGGGAGTGTTCTCAACAGGTTCCGTTACTTCAGGAGTAGTCTCAACAGGTTCCGTTACTTCGGGAGTGTTTTCAACAGGTTCCGTTACTTCAGGAGTAGTCTCAACAGGTTCCGTTACTTCGGGAGTAGTCTCAACAGATTCCGTTACTTCAGGAGTAGTCTCAACAGGGACCATTACTTCTGGAGTAGTTTCTTCAGGTTTAGTAACTTCCGAATTGGTTTTCTCAGATTCTGTCACCTTTGGTAGATTAATTTTTTGTCCTGGAAAGATTAGATCTTTATCATGAATTTGAGAATTTACATTTAGTAATTCAAGAAAATCCACGTCCAATTTCCTGGCAATACCCCATAATGTATCGCCAGAAAGTACGGTATATTCCTTCATAGCATCAGGCAAGTTAATAACTTGGTCGGGATAGATTAAGTCTTTATTCGGAATTTGATTATTAACTTCTAAAAGTGCTTGAAAATTAACATTATTACGTTCCGATATATTCCATAAGTTATCACCAGATCTTACTGTGTATGTTTCAGCAAAAGTTGACATTGGGCTTAACAAAATGACTGATGTCATCGTAAGGGCTATCTTTATTTTCATATAATAAAATGTGCCTCCAGTATTGTTTAGGTATATTATCAACTAATGCCTAGGAATACTAGTTTAATAATATTTATTCGCATATAAACAACCAATCTATCTAAAATTTTAAATAGTAAACTGTTGGTTAACCATATTGAAGGTAACATTAAAGAGAAAATTCAGTCAAGTTTTATGCAAATATTGTCGAATAATGACGAAAAACATCCATGTTCTCCCTAAATTGGTATCGTTCTCGAGAAAGACATAAGGATGAGTCTGTGACAGTAATAAGCTTATGCACTGGGAATTGGAGTTAGTGAATAAACAGCTCAGCAACTAAGTTTATCATTTAAAGGCATACGAACGGACGATAGATTGTTTCGATGAAAGATAAACAACTAGAATGAGGATCTGAGATGACCAAATTACAACAAGAGGAGACTTCAATGGAAATTGGTGATGGAATACCTAAATATAAATTGTGAAATGGAGTAAAAAGAATAATTCTACGAAGTAAAATTACTATCCGTGTATGTATATGATTCTCAAAAACGCTTGAGAAGTCTTATAAAACCTTAAAAGGGATAGAATTAGTCAGACTTTAACCTCCTTATGCTTAAAAAAGTATGTGGAGGTTTTATGTTATTTGATAGACTATTGTATTCTGAAATGTCTGTTATTAAACTTATATTATATAAGAATAATAATTTCATTAAGAGAGTTGAGAGGCATGAAGCGAAGTCGGACAATTATGTCAAAGTTGATCGGTTTAGGACTACTGATTGTGTTTTGCTGGTCAGGGATTTATTTGTTTCAATATGCGATGGATGAATATCAGATGTATAAATTGGAGAAGCAACTGGATCAAGATAAACACAAGGTCATAGAAACAGGTAATGCCGATTTTACTAAATTGGTAGAGCTGAATGACCAATCGGTTGGTTGGATCACCATTGATGGAACAGCCATTGACTATCCCGTTGTTCAGGGTGATGATAACAGTTACTATTTAACGCATGATTATAACAATAGCTCATCCATTCAGGGAAGTATTTTTATGGATTATCGCAATCAGGAAGGTTTTGCAGACAATCATATCATTCTTTATGGACATAATATGAAGAACGGTACGATGTTTCATGATTTGAATAAATACAAGGATGAAAACTTCCTATACGAGCATAGATACATAAACTTTTATGGGAAAACGGGCTATTATAAGTGGGAGGTTTTCTCTACTTATAACACAGATCCAAATTTTAATTATATCCAAACTGAGTTTGGAACTAGTGAACAGTATCTTGCTTTTATAAACCAATTACGATCAAGGTCAGATTTTAGCTATAAGGGAGAACCGTTGTCTGATAAGGATAAGGTTTTAACGCTCTCCACATGCAGTCAAGGTCTAAAGGATGGAAGAAGGGTGGTCCATGCAAGATTAATAGAAGAGAGAGCATACGCGGAGTAACAATAGAAAGGAGGCAGCCTATATATAAGCTGCCTCCTGATTATTATTAAAATTCAAAGCCTGCTTTCATTGTATCAGGATGAGATCCAGCACGGCTATCTTGATTTAATTGATCAATTCTTTCCATATCCTCTGCAGATAATTCAAAGTCAAAGATACTGGAATTTTCAATAATGCGATGTTCTTTAATTGATTTTGGAATCGTTACGACACCATGTTGCAGATCCCAGCGCAGGATAACCTGGGCAACCGATTTATTGTGTTTCTCGGCAATTTCTTTAAGAACTGGATTGTCCAAAAGCTGTCCTTGTTTTAAAGGAGACCAAGCTTCAAGTTGAATTCCTTCTTTTTTGCAATATGCACGAAGATCCTCTTGTGTTAGATGAGGATGGAATTCCACTTGATTCACCATTGGTTTAATTTCAGCTGTAGCAATTAAATCCTCAAGGTGATGAACCAGGAAGTTACTTACGCCAATTGCACGAACTCGTCCATCTTTGTAGAGTTTTTCAAAGGCTTTCCATGTTTCTTTATATTTATCCTTCCCAGGCCAATGAATTAGATAAAGATCCAAGTAATCCAAGCCTAGCTTTTCCATGCTTTCATCGAAGGCTTTTAAGGTAGATTCATATCCTTGTTCACTATTCCATAGCTTTGTTGTAATAAATAAATCCTCGCGTGGCACACCTGATTCTTTGATCGCTTGGCCTACGCCTTCTTCATTACCGTAAATGGCAGCTGTATCAATGCTGATATATCCATTTTGGATGGCTGCTTTAACAGACTGGATAACCTCTTCACCTTCTTGAACTTTAAAAACGCCCAATCCAAGCCATGGCATTTCAACGCCATTATGTAAGGTGACTGTATCTTTGAGATTTGTTGGCATATCTGAATCCTCCTCTGTCTAATTTGGTTTTTTCTAACTATTCTTTTATTATAAAGGATGACTGTTCAACTTAGTTAATAGAATGAATTCTTATTTTTTTCTTGCTGCTACAGCCTTTTCAATATACATCTTTGCGATTTCAGTAATCTGATCGTAATCGCCTGTTTTGGCCGGTGCTAACAGATTGCCGCCGACTCCGACAGCAACACAGCCATTTGAAATCCATTCTTCAATATTATCTAAACTCACTCCGCCGGTTGGCATTATATTTACCTGAGGGAGAGGGGCTTTTACGGCTTTTATAAACCCAGGGCCAAACGCATTTCCAGGGAATAGTTTAACAATATCAACCCCAGCTTCCAATGCTGTTTTCATCTCTGTAATCGTCATACATCCAGGCATATAAGGAATTTGATAGAGGTTACACAACTTAGCTGTTTCCCCATCAAATGCCGGGCTGACAATGAACTGGGCACCTGCTAAAATAGCAATTCTTGCAGTAGTAGCATCCAGGACGGTTCCAGCACCGATGACTACCTTTTCATTAGTTTTATAGACAGAAACCAATTCCTTGATGACCTCGTCTGCTGACTGGACTGTGAAAGTCACTTCAATCCCCTGAATACCACCTTTTACACAGGCTTCGGATATCAAACGAGCTTCTTCCTTAGAGTTAGCTCTAACGACTGCGACTACACCACATTCCGTAACCTTTTGTAAGATTGCTTGTTTTTTCAATATGAACACTCCTTTTCGTACTGTAATCATTTCTTTGCATACTTGCTGAGTTTTATCTTTCTATAATAGTTCTTATTTCGAATTTACAAAAATTGTAGGTTCCCGTATCATTATAGATAGAGCAGGATATTGGGAAACCTTACGATTGATCAGGAATCTCTCTATACAAATCAACTAAAAGAGGTAGAAAATCATGTCTAATGTTCAATCGATTGAACGAGCTTTAACTATATTAAATAAACTTTCAGAATATCCGAATGGTCTCCAGGTTACACGTCTGTCCGAACAGGTGGGTTTAACAAAGAGTACCGTCCACAGGCTTCTGACTACCTTGTCCAATATGAACTATGTTGTAAAAGATGAAGAGACCGATAAGTATAAACTTGGGCTGCAAATTCTCTTTTTATCTAGAAATCTTCTGAACAACAATGATGTCATCACAGTGGCAAAGCCCTATCTCGAAAAATTATCTCTTGAAGTCAATGAAACGGTTCATTTATGTATAGAGAACCTTGGTGAGATTGTTTATATCGATAAAATAGAAAGTAATCAAACGGTTCGCATGTTTTCACGTATTGGTAGCCGGGCGCCGATGTACTGTACGGCAGTCGGTAAAGTGTTATTATCTGGAATGGATCAGGAAAAATTTGATTCTATTCTTTCCAAAACAGAATTCATTGCTAAGACTCCTACTACAATCACGTCGCAAGAACAGCTTTTAGAAGAAATCGAGAAAATAAAGATAGAAGGCTACGCATTGGATAACTCAGAGAATGAAGAAGTCTTAAGATGTATTGCGGCGCCTATTTATGATCATAAAGGGAAGATCATCGCGAGTTTCAGTATATCTGGGCCCAATAATCGCGTGACTATGGACTTGATTAATGAAACGCTAATTGAAAAAATGAAACACTACAGTATGGCCATCTCTAGAAACTTGGGATACATAGGAAGTTTACACTGAAAAGTAATCTCTGCGCCTTTGATTGATTTTATCCAAAGATCCTATTAGGAGATTAGGATATCTAATCTCTTAGGGAGCGCATGTGCAGAGTTACAGGGAATGGCATTTATTCTGATCATTTTAAAAAGCAAAAGTAAAGATAATGGATGCCATTATCTTTACTCTTTATGAGCCTTTATTTAAATCTCTGCGATTGAATCCTCCATGTAAGCTAGTAAACTTTCATGGTTAGGCAGTCCATCATTGTCTCCTGGAGACATAACGGCAAGTGCCCCAATTGCGGCTCCACGCTTTACAGCTTCTTTGATGGGAAGTCCTTCTAATAGACCGCTTACTACCCCAACTGCAAAGCCATCTCCGGCACCTACCGTATCAACAACCTGTTTGACAGGGAAACGGTCGGTATAGAAACGTTCGCCTTCTGAACTGGTAAATGCCCCTTTTTCACCAAGTTTAATAACGACGGTTTTAACACCTGCTGCATGATAGTAGTTCGCAATATGTTGAACATCATCCTGGCCGGTTAACAGTACCCCTTCCTTAATGCCGGGAAGGACAATATCTGCGCGACATGCCAAATCATTGATAATTTCAGCCATCTCTTGTTTATCCTCCCAAAGACCTGGACGGAGGTTGGGGTCGAAAGAAATTTGCACACCATTGGCTCTTGCTGTATCCATTAATTCATAGACCATATCTCTGCAGCCCCCTGAAAGAGCTGGTGGTATACCAGTTAAATGAATATGATTATAATCGGTCCAGTTTATATGAGCGATTGTTTCCCGATTCATATGGGAAGCGGCTGAATTTTTCCGTGCCGAAAATACTTCCGGGTCGCCAGCACTAACTTTTTGCTTAAATTGCATACCTGTTGTATGGGTTGAATCATATTTAATATATTCGGTGTTAATCGAATTTTGCTGAAGAAATGTTTCTATGCTTTTTCCAAACGGATCTTGGCCTAATTGGGTTATATAGGTGACCTGATGGCCTAAACGTGCCATACCGATTGAAAAATTAACCTCGGCACCTGAAACAAAACGAACAAAACGGTCGGCGGTTTCTAATGAACCTTCTTTTTCAGAAACAAAAAGGGCCATTGGTTCTCCCACGGTGATAATTTTACTCATAGGATCCTCCTGTTCATTCCAGAAGGGGCAAGCCATTTGCCCCCCGGGACTAGAATATTAAACGGTAGCTTTGCTATCTGGTGATATCGTATCTTTGTTTCTCTTTTTCATATATTGAGCCCAGTATGCAGTTAAGATTGGTACCAATATCGATGTTACAATAACAGATGCGGCCACCAGAGAAGTAGCAGATTGAGCAACAGGCATGAATTCAGGTGCCATTGTTGCAATGATCATTGGGTTGGCGACAGCAGCTCCTGCTGTACTTGATGCAGCAAGACCAGCTGTTCCGTTACCGCCTCCAATATATTTATCTGCCAGTATCAATGGAATACCCGTAATAATAATAACTAATACACCCAGCAAGATTCCTCCAATACCTGTTTGAAGAATAACACCTAAATCGATTGAGTTACCCAATGCAAATCCAAAGAATGGAATCATAGTAGTAGTAGCCTTGCTGAAAAAGTCGCGTAAATCAGAATCAAGGTTTCCAAGAAGGAATCCTAGTAAGAAAGGTAATACAGCACCTACAAAAGCTTGTGGTTCAAATGCAGCAAGACCGGTTGAACCCAGAATCAACATTGTTACAAGCGGGCCGGATTCTATGGACATCAAGACAAAAGCGCCGGCTTCTTCTTTGGTGCCATATTGTTGCATGATGGATGCATAAAGTCCGCCGTTTGTCATATCCATGGCTGCCACTAAAGCGAGAACGGACAATCCTGCGAAAACTCCAGTCTGGATTCCACCATCAGGAATAAACATAGATGCCACTAATGCTATAAGCCAGGCAACCGCGATTTTGGTTATAACAAGGGTTCCGGATTTACGTAATACAGTTCCTGTTGCTTTAATATTAATACCGGCACCCATACAGAAGAACCAAACGGCTAAGATTGGAACCGTTCCTGTCATTAATCCGTTTGTGAATGAACCAAAGTATTCACCTGATGTTGGAGCAAAAGTATGTATAATGGCCCCTAAAAATAGTGGTACCAGCATGAGCCCGCCTGGGATTTTTTCAATCGTCTTTAAAATTCGCATGATGATCTACCTTACCTTCCGGATTAAAATGAGGTCACAATTATGTAAGGTCTAAGATGGTAGATTTATGGATATAAAGCTGGAATTATGATTTTCTATGATTGATAGATTTCTCTTGTTCACATACATATTCTCTTTGGTTGGATTGAATCTTCATATCCAGGGATTTTAGGATTTACCGTTTTACTTTAAGAACAATTTTTTTAACCATTTGCTTTTCTTCAGTTATAATTCCAACCTTGTGGGAATCTTTTGGGAAACAAATCATCACATCACCTGGATTCATGGCTATAAGCGTTTGGACATCACCTTCAAGAAAGATAGCATCTTTTGCTTCATCGTAATTTTCCTTGATTTGTTGACGATTTATATGGTCAACGGCAATGTTTTCTTTGCCTTCAAGAATATAATGGATGTCCAGGTATTTTCGGTGGGCTTCCCAAATACAGTCAGGTTCTTCCTTTGTTTCATATTCATTGAGGAAGAAAAATAAATTCTCGTCAATGTCATGGCGCCCAGCAGAGTACTGGGAGCTATCGAACTCTTTTAAAAATGTTAATTTTGATTGTAAATTCTCAGCAAGACTCTTTTGCTCAATCAGGTCATCTATATTGCCGGTAATCAATGAAATCAGCCCCATTCAAATTGGTGTAAGCCCTTTTTAACGCGCTAACCAACCACCGTCTACTGCGAGAATATGTCCGTTCATATAATCGGATGCTTTACTTGCCAAGAACACAACGACTCCCATCAAATCAGCTGGTTTAGCCCATCTTCCAGCAGGAATTCTTGATAGAATTTCCGCATTCCGTTTCTCATCAGCACGAATAGGATCAGTGTTAGCGGTTTCAATATAACCAGGTGCAATCGCATTAATTTGAATATTGTATTGTCCTAATTCATTGGCAAACGCTTTTGTTAACCCGGCAACACCGTGTTTACTCGCTGTGTATGGTGGGATAAACTTACCGCCCTGGAAGGAAAGCATGGATCCAATATTGATGATTTTACCGCTTTCTTGTTTGACCATCACTTTTGCTACTTCTTGGCTAAGGAAATAAACAGCATTTAAGTTAATGTCCATGACTGCGTTCCAGTCTTCTTCTTTATATTCAAGTAAGGGAGCACGGCGAATTGTTCCTGCGTTATTAACGAGAATATCAATTCGACCAAAGACACTTACGCATTCTTCAACTATTTCTTTTATACTTTCTCTATCCGTCAGTTCAGCCTGTTTAAAATGAGCTTTCCTTCCGGTAGCTTCAATTAAGTCCTGCGTTTCCTTCCAATTATCATTATGGGTAACAACGAATACATTTGCTCCGGCTTTCGCTAGTGCAACCGCATATCCTTGTCCTAGGCCTGTATTGCCGCCGGTTACGATGGCTACCTTGTCTGTTAAATTAAAGTAATCAAGTGAAAAGTTTTCTAGACTCATTTGAAAACCACCTTAAACATTATTTTTAAAATCTGTGTTTTTTTGGAATGGCGAAGAAAAATTAATGCAATTGTTTTAAATTGTTCCTAAAATTATCTGAGCTCATCTATTGATACGGCATCCATATCATTGTAGGTTTTGTTTTCACCGGCCATCGCCCAAATGAATGTATAGTTACTAGTAGCACTTCCGCAATGGATAGACCATGGAGGTGAAATAACTGCCTGCTCATTTTTCATCACAATATGGCGAGTTTCTGTAGGTTCACCCATCAGATGGAACATTCTCGCATTTTCATCTAAATCAATATATAGGTATACTTCCATTCTGCGGTTATGTGTATGGGTTGGCATGGAGTTCCATACGCTTCCTGTATTTAATTGCGTCATTCCCATTACGACTTGGCAGCTTTGTATTCCTTCATTATGAATCATTCGTCTAATCACACGGTCATTTGCATTTTCTGCTGATCCTAATCGGTCGCCCTCAATATCATTAAATGCTACATGTTGGGTAGGATACTCTTTATGTGCAGGGGCAGAGAACAAATAATATTTTGCCGGTTGATCAGATTGGTTGCTTGTGAAAATTAACTCTCTTTTGCCTAAGCCAACATATAAACAGTCTTTATTCTCCATTTCATATACTTCACCATCAACGGTAATTTTACCGCCGCCTCCAACATTGAAAATTCCGACTTCTCTTCGTTCAAGGAAATAATCTGCTTTAATTTCATCGTAACCCTCTAAAGAAATAGAGTCATTTAAAGGAGTGATGCCTCCGACAATAGCTCGGTCTTCCATAGTATTCACAAGCTTAATTTCTCCTGGTACAAATAATTCCTCAATTAAATAATGTTTACGGATATCCTCCGTTGTAAATGTTTTCGCATGATCAGGGTGAGTAGAATATCTTATTTCCATTATTCACATCTCCTTCATTTAATTTATAAAATTTTGTGCAGCAATCAATGAAGCTCTTTACTTTAGTTGTTGGGAACAAACTGCTGGTTGCTTAAAAGAGTACAAGTAGCAGCTCTTCCAGAATCAAGTCTTCTGGTTACCACTCTCCAATTTTTAATTAATTTTGAAGCTGTTCCACATTATGGTACATCGTCCCACAAATTAATTATAGCGCTTTCATAGATAAAAAGATAGCGAGAATATGACAATATATTGAATTTAATAAAAAAGTTGGAGGGGAATTGCGGACTAGTAGTCCAGTCATATGGGGCTATTTTTCAAAAAAAAGCATTGGGGCTCGCCCCAATGCTTTTTACTTTCTATTGCCTCATTAAATCATTAAATTGCTTGTATTGGATACCCACTTCTTGCTTCGGTGGAGCGGTCAGTAAGCTGACAATGATGATAGCAAGTGTGCTTGCTCCAAAGCCAGGAATCATTTCATAGAGCGTATCAGAGAGACCTAAGCTGGACCATATAATAACAGTGAAGGCACCCATAACGATACCTGCCAATGCTCCCCATTTATTCATACGTTTCCAGAAGAGACTTAAAAGGATGAGCGGACCGAATGATGATCCGAAGCCTGCCCAAGCATAACCAACCAGTTCGAGAATTGTGGAGTTCTTTTCCCAGGATAAAAATAACGCGACAATCGAGACAATTAAAACGGACAATCTTCCTAAGAAAACAAGTTCTCTATCAGATGCTGATCGTCTGAAAAATGTTTTGTAGATATCTTCTGTTAACGAGCTGGATGTAACGAGAAGTTGCGAAGAAATGGTACTCATAATAGCAGCTAAAATAGCTGAGATTAAAAATCCAGTAATAATCGGGTGAAATAATACTTCTCCTAAAACGATAAAGACCGTTTCCGGGTTTTCTAATGGTGAGCCATTTTGTGAGAAATACGTAATCCCGATAAATCCAGTCAGCATTGCCCCAATAATAGAGAAAATCATCCATCCCATTCCGATTCGACGGGCCTTTTTAATTTCTTTAACAGATGAAATGGCCATAAAGCGGACAATGATATGAGGCTGGCCGAAGTAACCAAGTCCCCAGGCAATGGAAGAAAGGATGCCCAGTATCGTTGTGCCTCTGAAAATATCTAATAAGGCTGGATTGATAGATCGTGCTGTATCAATTGATTCTCCAAATCCGCCCACTTCAATAAGAGTGACGATTGGAACAAGAATCAGTGCTATAAACATGATGATCCCTTGCACAAAGTCAGTCCAGCTGACGGCAAGAAATCCTCCAAACAAAGTGTATGCGACTACTACTAGAGTAACCACTATTAATCCAGTATGGTAATCAAGCCCGAATGTACTTTGGAATAGTATACCGCCGGAAACCATCCCCGATGAAACATAAAAGGTAAAGAATACAAGAATAACAAGTCCAGAAATCAAGCGCAGTATTTTTGAGGTATCGCCAAAGCGGTTCTCTAAATAGCCAGGAATTGTAATGGAATCATTGGCTATTTGTGTATAGGTACGCAGTCTTGGCGCTACATAAATCCAGTTAGCCCAGGCTCCTATAGTTAAACCGATGGCAATCCATGCTGCGCTAAGGCCGGATACGTACATAGCTCCGGGTAATCCCATTAACAGCCAGCCACTCATGTCAGCAGCTCCTGCACTTAATGCTGTTACGGCAGGTCCGAGTGTTCTGCCGCCAAGCATATAATCAGATAAATTGGATGTTCTTTTATAGGCAAAATATCCGATCCCGAGCATTAAAATCATGTAAATAATGACTGATGTTAATAATGCATAATCCATCTGTGATCCCCCTTTGTCTCTTCTCTAATTTGTCCTGCACTTTCACTTACTATCTAGAATAAAACGTTTGATTAAGTTTATCAGAAAAGTTAAAATATTTCACTTTATATATAAGTAGATCAAAAATTAAAGATACTGAATACATAGCTTCTAAATGAAAGCGTATATAATTAACGCTTGTATTAGGGCTTTTTATAACCAGCACCTAAACAAGTGATGATTAAAAAATAATGAAGGGATGGGAGAGTAGGGAAACCTCCTATTCTCTTTTTTTTATTATAGGCTGATATGAATTTCAATCAAAAAAAGAAAAAACCGATTGCGGCCAGCGCAATCGGCATTTATTTTTGATCAGTTTCTGGAGAATCCTTTTTCATCCATTCATTGGCCCATTTTGCAATGGATTGCATCATAGGCTTCATGGCTTCTCCTGCTTCTGTTAAGGAATATTCAATTCGGACCGGCGTTTCCGGATAAACTTCGCGTTTGACAATCCCTTGTTTTTCCAATTCCTTTAGCCGTTCAGATAGTACTCGTCCACTGATACCAATTGAGGATTCCAGCGTACAGAAACGCTGAGGACCGGATTGCAGTTGATAAATAATTAACCCTGACCAACGGCGGCTGAGGATATCCATAGCTTTCTCAAATTTAGGACAAATGTGAGATTGATTCATATTACATCACCCCTCTGGTCTATATTATATCGTATTATTGAAAAATCATATAATTATTTATAGGAAATAATTTACTTGATATAAATTTATTACTAAAGTATAATTACTTACATAAAGTAAGTTATGTACTGATTAAATTATAAAAAAACAAAATGCCATTTGGGAGAGAGTAATATGAACTTTCATCAGAAAACAAATACGTTTGTGAAAAGTCTTGAATTGAAGATACTTAATATGGAAAGATCGCTCGCCTTTTACGAAAACATCATTGGTTTTAAAGTGCTGGAGAAAGAGGAGAATCGTACAGTTTTAACAGCTGATGGGGAAACACCATTATTAACTTTGATTCAACCTGAAAATGTTATACCAAAAGAGGCACATAAAACCGGGCTGTACCATTTTGCTTTATTGTTGCCTTCACGTGCAGATTTAGGAAGCTTTTTGCATCATATTGCAAAAATTAATTACCCATTGGGTGCTTCAGATCATCATGTTAGTGAAGCACTATATTTACAGGATGTTGATGGGAATGGAATTGAAATTTACGCAGATCGCCCAGCTTCCTCATGGATATGGAAAGACAAAGAGGTTCATATGGTTACGGAGCCTTTGAAGGCAGAAGAAGTATTGGCAGCAGGAGAAGACACGATGTGGAAAGGCCTTCCGTCTGATACGGCAATGGGGCATATTCATTTGCATATTGGCAATCTTGAACTGGCGGAGGAGTTTTATTGCCAGGGATTGGGATTTGATGTAGTTACTCGTTATGGAAATCAGGCATTGTTTTTGTCCACAGGTGGCTACCACCATCATATCGGTTTAAATGTATGGAATGGCAGGAATATACCGGCTGCTTCAAAAGAAAGTGTGGGACTCCAAACATTCACTATTCATTATCCTAATAATGAACAAAGAGAAGAAGTGATTTCACGTTTGAATAATATAGGTGCTGAAGTTCGAGAAGAGAATGGAATTTGGGTAACAACAGACCCGTTTGGTTTATCTATTCGGTTATCTGTCTAAATAGATTTTAGTATGTATAAAAACATTGGGGAGGAATAAATCATGACAAATACAAATGAATTTTTATCAGCAATTGAAAAAAGACGTTCACTGTATGCGATTAGTAATGAAAAGGTAATTTCTGAAGAAAGAGTAGAGGAGATTGTTAAATTCGCCGTCAAGCATACACCATCTGCCTTTAACTCACAAAGCGCAAGAGTAGTCGTATTATTTGGAGAACAAAGTAATAAGTTTTGGAGTATCACAACTGAAACATTACGAAAAGTCGTACCTGCCGAAAATTTTGGTGGCACTCAGGAAAAAATGGATATGTTTAATGCTGGATATGGCACTGTACTCTTCTTTGAAGATCAATCGGTCATAGAGGGGCTGCAGTCACAATTTGATCTATATGCAGATAAATTCCCTATTTGGTCTAATGAAGCCTCCGGAATGCTGCAGCTCGTCGTTTGGACAGCTCTTGAAGCGGAAGGATTAGGAGCTACACTTCAGCATTACAATCCGTTGATTGATGAAGAAGTGAAGGCAACCTGGAATATACCTGCAAGCTGGAGATTATCCGCCCAAATGCCATTTGGTAAACCAGTTGCTCCTGCTGGTGAAAAACAATTCAATCCAATTGAAGATCGTGTGAAAGTGTATAAATAAATCAACAAAAAAGACGCTCCATTTTTAGTTTACTCCAAAAGTTAGATTTTATATCTAACTTGAGGTGCTAAAAAGTGAGCGTCTTTTCATTTAATTTCTATCGCGGTACTCTCTCCTTAGTTCGTTTTGAAAACGGTCCAAAAATACGCCAATCAGGAAAAATGCGATTAATATAGAATAGAAGGTTTTAAATACGACCTGGACAGATCCCGGACTCCAAACAGTCGACCAGAAAGTGCCTTCGCCAATAAATCCATAGGCAAGTATTAAGATATGTAATGCCAACCAAAAGAGGCTTAGAGTGCTCGTATTCGAGCGAATAATGACTGCTATTAAGCTAATCAGTGCTGCTATACAAACTACGAAAAGGATGGGGTTAATAGACAACCATTCTATAGATAAGAGTTCAAAAATCAATAAACCAATCAAACATAGATGTACAAAATAGGTCATAAAATAGATGAACGGCCTTCCATTAAGTTTAGAAATGATTAATAGTACACCGGCCGCGAGTAAAAGAGCTCCCATTAAGGGGGCATTCCATCCGAAGAACATCATTAAACTGCCAAATATAAATCCGATCATATTTATGTAATTTACTTTATATAACCAATCGGTAAACATAATCATGTCCCCCTCTGTCCCGGGTTTTTGAATCCTCTTATTTGATTATACCCTGCCTGCGGTGAATTTAACTATTACCTCCTTGTTAGTTATTGTGAAAAAAAGGTGGTTATGGTAAAGTGATAGTATTGATAAGACCGTAATTAGGAGGTATTTGTTCGTGTTGCATACTACGCTCATGGTATTATTGGTTATTACATGTATTAGTTTAATTGTTGTGGTCTTACTGCAATCCGGTAAAAGTGCAGGTTTATCCGGCGCGATTTCCGGTGGTGCTGAACAGCTTTTTGGTAAACAAAAGGCGAGAGGACTTGATTTATATTTACACCGCGCTACTATTGTTTTATCAGTATTATTTTTTGTTTTAACCATTCTGGTTTCTTTCTTTGCAAAGTAATAGTGCGAAAACAAACATTGCCTGGCAGCTTTGCCAGGCTTTTTTGATGTGTAAATCGTTCATATTAATAGCGTTTTGTTCCTCTAACATCGTAAACTAATAGTACATAGTATAAGTTTTAACAAAGGGAGATTTTTTATATGAAATTAACTCAGCCAAAACCATTTACATTCGAGGGAGGAAACCGTGCAGTCTTATTGCTTCACGGTTTTACAGGGAATAGCGCTGATGTAAGGATGTTAGGCCGATATCTTGAAAGCAGGGGATATACATGTCATGCACCGCAATATAAAGGGCACGGAGTACCTCCGGAGGAGTTGGTAGAATTCGGACCAACTGATTGGTGGAAGGACTGTATGAAAGCCTATGATCGATTGCGGGCAATGGGCCATAAGGAAATTGCGGTAGCAGGTCTTTCGTTAGGAGGGGTATTTTCCTTGAAATTAGGTTACACTGTACCTGTTAAGGGTATCGTTACCATGTGTTCACCTATGTATATAAAAAGTGAAAAAGTTATGTATGATGGGGTACTTGAGTATGCCCGTCAGTATAAAAAGCGTGAAGGTAAAAGTCAGGAACAAATTGAGGCAGAAATGAATTGTTTTCGTCCAATGAATACCCTGCAAGCCTTGCAAGAATTGATTGGCAATGTAAGAGATCATGTGAATCAAGTGGATGTTCCGCTTTTTGTCGCTCAGGCACGCCACGATCATATGATCAATACTGACAGCGCTAATATTATCTATAATTCTGCAAATACTGAACAAAAAACATTAAAATGGTATGAGGAATCAGGCCATGTGATAACACTGGATAAAGAACGTGATCAGCTTCATCAGGATGTTTTTGCGTTTTTAGAGAGTCTTGATTGGGCAAATTAATAGATAGATCAATGATAAAGGAAAGAAAGGAGGGGTTTGTGATGGATGACATGATACGTCAACATGTAGAAAAGCTGTATTCTTATATGAAAGAAGAAGCTTACAAACCCATGACCGTACAAGAATTAGAGGCAGCAATGGGGGTAGAAGACTCCGGGGATTTCAAGGATTTTGTGAAGGCTCTTGTGTATATGGAGGAGCATGGCCAAATCGTGAGAACTCGTTCTGATCGTTATGGACTGCCAGAACGTATGAACCTTGTAAAAGGGAAGGTATCTGGTCATGCTAAGGGATTTGCTTTTGTGCTACCTGAAGAGAAAGGCATGGATGATATTTTTATTCCTCCGCATGAGTTAAATAATGCGATGCATGGAGATATTGTTATGGTCCGTGTTTCTTCACAATCATCAGGCCAAAGACGGGAAGGCACCATTGTTAAAATCATTGACCGCGGTGTCCAAAATGTCGTAGGGACATATACGGAAACAAGAGGGATTGGTTTTGTAATCCCAGATGATAAAAAAATGGCTAATGATATCTTTATTCCTAACGAGGCGAAGAACGGTGCCGTTGAAGGTCATAAAGTAGTTGTTAAAATAACAAATTACCCAGAAGGCAGAATGTCGGCAGAAGGTGAAGTTATCACGATCTTAGGGCATAAAAATGACCCGGGTGTTGATATTTTATCCATTATTCATAAGTTTGGTTTGCCAGGAGAATTTCCAGAGGATGCACTGGAACAAGCTAATCAAACACCTGAAGTCATAGATGAAAAAGATCTGGCCAATCGTCGTGATCTTAGGGATGAAACGATTGTCACGATTGATGGTGCGGATGCGAAAGACTTGGATGATGCTGTTACAGTAACGAGACTTGATAATGGAAATTATAAATTGGGTGTACATATTGCCGATGTTTCTCATTATGTAACCGAAGGATCGCCAATTGATAAGGAAGCGGCAGAGCGTGCAACAAGTATCTATCTTGTGGATCGAGTTATTCCGATGATACCACATCGACTATCAAATGGAATTTGTTCATTGAATCCACGTGTTGACCGTTTAACATTATCATGTGAAATGGAGATTGATTCTGAAGGAACTGTTGTTTCCCATGAGATTTTCCAGAGTGTCATTAAAACAACAGAGCGTATGACGTATTCAGATGTGAATGAGATTCTTGTTGATAAGAACGCAGAATTGATTGAGCGCTATGAACCGCTTGTTCCGATGTTTGAGGAAATGGAGAAATTGGCTGGAATTCTTCGCGAAAAACGGATGCGCAGAGGAGCCATTGACTTTGATTTTAAAGAAGCAAAAATCCTTGTTGATGAGAATGGAGAACCAACCGATGTTGTTCTTCGTACACGATCTGTTGCAGAAAAATTAATTGAAGAATTTATGTTGGCAGCTAACGAAACAGTGGCTGAGCATTTCCATTGGATGGACGTGCCGTTCCTTTACCGGATCCACGAAGATCCAAATGAAGAGAAGCTGAGAAAGTTCTTCGACTTTATCGTAAACTTTGGTTATATCGTTCGTGGTACGGCGAATTCCATTCACCCACGTGCTTTGCAGGAAATCATTGAAGCGGTACAGGGAAAACCAGAAGAAATGGTTGTATCGACAGTCATGCTTCGCTCCATGAAGCAAGCAAAATATGATCCTGAAAGCTTGGGACACTTTGGATTGTCGACAGATTATTATACTCACTTTACATCACCGATCCGCCGTTATCCGGACTTAATTGTTCACCGCTTAATTCGTACGTATTTAATTAATGGAGATTTAAGCAAAGAGACGCAGGAAAAATGGAATGAAAGACTTGGTGAGATTGCCCAGCATACTTCCTCAATGGAAAGACGGGCAGTAGATGCTGAGCGTGAAACGGATGATCTGAAGAAAGCTGAATACATGGAAGATAAAGTTGGCGAAGAGTTTGACGGAATTATCAGTTCTGTCACAAACTTCGGTATGTTTGTTGAGCTATCCAACACAATTGAAGGTCTTGTCCATGTCAGCTATATGACAGATGATTATTATCATTTTGACGACCGTCAATATGCGATGATTGGTGAACGTACAGCTAAGGTTTTCCGAATCGGAGACGAGATTACCGTAAAGGTCATTAATGTAAATAAAGATGAGCGTACCATAGACTTTGAAATTGTGGGGATGAAAGACAATCGTGAACGGGTTTCCGGTGAAAAACGTATTTTTAAAGCAGAACCGGGTAAAAACCGCCGCAAGGATTCTTCCAGACCACAGGGAGGAAATGGAGACAAACGCGGTCCTAAAGGACAGGCCAAAGGTAAGCCGGGAGAAAGCTCTGATAAAAAAGGCCCGAGAAAGAAAAAGAAGTTTTATGAAAACGCACCGGCGGCTAAGCGCAAATCCGGTAAGAAGAAAAAACGATAATAAGCAGAGGAGAGCTGACTTATGTTGGCTCTCTTTTCTTTGTGTTAGATTTGTAGTTATATTTACCATGTTGAGGTATATAGATAAAAAAGAATTGATGATATAGAAAAACAGATTGTCTAGTCATAATACTGTACAATAGATATTATAATCTATATAATACTTATGTATTTAGTATGAATTAAAAGGGGGGGAGAGATTGAATTGGATACGACCTTAGTTATTATAAATATACTTATTTTGTTAGCATTAGTCGGTGTACTTTTCTATATGCAAAAGAAACATGTTTCCTTTTCAAAACGAGTATTTACAGGTCTTGGATTAGGAATTCTTTTAGGAGTATTCCTTCAATTGGCATTTGATCCTGAGAGTGCTGTATTGGCAGATACAAAAAACTGGTACAGTATTGTTGGAACAGGATATGTCAGCTTTTTGAAAATGATTGTTATGCCTTTGATTGTTGTGTCGATAATATCAGCTATCATTCGCTTAAAAGGGCAGGCTGGAGTTGGTAAAATCAGTTTCTCTATTATTGGAGTTCTAGTTTTAACAACAGCTATAGCGGCTGCTGTTGGAATTGGCAGTGCTCTAACGTTTGATTTATCAGCTGATCATCTTGAATCTGGCGAAGCAGAGGAAGCACGTTCTGCACAATTAGAAGAAACAATGGTTCAAGTAGAGAACCAAAGCTTTCCAGAACGTATTTTGCAGGTCATCCCAACAAATCCGTTTCTTGATTTGACTGGTCAACGACCTACCTCTACAATCGCAACTGTTATTTTTGCAGCGTTTGTTGGAATTGCGGCAATGGGTGTTAGAAGAAAGGCACCTGCAGAATTTGAAACATTTGAGAAAATCATTAATGCCTTATATAAAATTGTCATGCGAATCGTTACGTTGATTCTTCGTTTAACACCGTATGGTATTTTAGCATTGATGGCTACAACCATTGCTAATACAAATGTACAGGGAATCATTGAATTATCTACATTTGTTATTGCTTCCTATGTAGCACTGATCGTGATGTTCCTGATCCACTTAGTTATATTATTCTTTAGCGGTCTAAATCCAATGCAATATGTTAAGAAAATGGGTCCATTACTTACGTTTGCTTTTACATCCCGGTCCAGTGCGGCAGCTATTCCTATTAATATAGAGACTCAAACCAAACAATTTGGTAACTCTGAAGGAATCGCTAACTTTGCTTCTTCATTAGGAGCGTCTATTGGTCAAAATGGATGTGCAGGAATCTACCCGGCTATGCTGGCTGTAATGATTGCACCGGATCCTCTAGATCCCGTTTTCCTTATTCAATTAGTCATCATTGTTGCTATCAGTTCATTTGGTGTAGCGGGTGTTGGCGGAGGAGCTACCTTTGCCGCATTAATCGTATTATCCAGCATGAACCTGCCAATTGGTATAGCAGCCTTACTGATCTCTGTAGAACCATTAATTGATATGGGAAGAACAGCTCTTAATGTCAGCGGTTCTGCAACAGCAGGATTAGTAACCGGCCGTATGACAGGCGAATTGAACAAAGAAGTATACAATGGTAAAATGGTTGAAATGAATTCACTTGAAGCATAAAAGAGTAAGGAAGAATGCGTAATTGTTGCATCTTCCTTTTTTCTTTAAGTCCGCATCCCATTCCTGATGGAAGGATAAGAGGACATTTCAATCGAATACTAAAGGTATGGAATTTAGCGAAATGGAGGAATACTAGAATGAGTAAGATTACGATTCAAACAGCTAAAGCACCGGCCGCAATCGGGCCATATTCTCAAGCCATTCGAGTGAATGGGTTTATTTATACATCAGGCCAGCTAGGATTAGATCCTGAAACGGGCGAATTAAAAGATGGTGTGAAGGAACAAACTCACCAAGCATTTAAAAATATTCAGGCCATTTTAAACGAAGAAGGCCTTGGTTTGGACCAAATTGTGAAGACAACGGTCTTCCTGAATGATATGAATGATTTTGCAGCAGTTAATGAAGTATACGCAACCTACTTTACCGGCAGCTTTCCGGCAAGGAGTGCGGTAGAAGTAGCGCGCCTTCCAAAAGACGGACTTGTAGAAATAGAAGCCATTGCTGTAGTATGATAAAAGGAGAGCCTGATATTCGCTCTTTATTCACCTAACCCATATAAAGAGAGAGGGGGCAATTAATATGCCAAAAGGTTCAGGAAAGGTAATCGGCCAAAATAAAAAAGCGTACCATGATTACTTTATCGAGGAAACCTATGAAGCAGGAATTGTTTTGCAGGGAACTGAGATAAAATCGATTCGAAATGGTCGTGTGAACTTAAAGGATTCCTATGCAAGGATTATTAATGGGGAAGTATTCTTAATGGGAATGCACATTAGCCCATATGAGCAGGGTAACCGCTATAATCACGACCCATTGCGTGTGCGTAAGCTACTTTTGCATAATAAGGAAATCAGTAAATTAATTGGTTCCACAAAAGAACAGGGATATGCACTTGTTCCATTGAAGCTGTATTTAAAGAACGGTTTTGCCAAAGTTTTGATCGGTTTAGGTAAGGGTAAAAAGAATTATGATAAACGTGAAGACTTGAAGAGAAAAGAAGCAAAGCGTGAAATCGAACGAGCGTTCAAAGAACGTCAGCGTTAAGCTTTGACTGGTACTCTCACCAAGTTCTTACAATTGAATTTCACATTCATTATGTTATAATTACTTATGTACCACAATTGAATAGAAGCAACGCTCAAAGTACGCTTCTTCATTTCGTACGATCCACATTTCTTATCATGGGGACGTTACGGATTCGACAGGGGTAGTTCGAGCTTATGTTGCGAGTCGAGGGGATCGGCCTCGTTAAAACGTCACAGCCTATAACTGGCAAACAAAACAACAACTTAGCTTTCGCTGCTTAATAACAGTCGATAAGCTGTTCCTCCCTCCATCGTCCATGTGGTAGGGTAAGGGACTCAACTTTAGTGGACTACGCCGGATCTCACCGTCTGAGGGAGAAGGAAGAGAATAACCAGACTAGCTGTCCGGACGCCTGTCGATAGGCATAAGGCACAGCGAATCGCCAATATATCGACTACACTCGTAGATGCATAAGTGCCGTTATCTTTGGACGTGGGTTCGACTCCCACCGTCTCCACCAAATACATAATTTTGGTGGTTTTTGTTTTATATATGACATAAAGCATAAATTTTCCGCTTCGGAAGGTTTATGCTTTTTTTTTGAGGAATCAGTCTTGTTATAATTATACCGTTTTTTGGTATATAGGATTATCTGGCATCATAACGTGGTAGACGACAAAGAAAGGGGTGAGTAAAATGTTGAAACAGATGGGTATCGTGCTAGCTTTAACAAGCATTTACCTTGCTGGATGCTCGCATGAAGATGCAGCTACGGATAAAAAAGCAGGGGAGAAACATGAAGAATCAGCTCAACCTGTAACAACAGAAAAATCTTCAACGGATCAGAAGGAAGACAGCGAATCTGCCAACGGAAGCCCTGTAAAAGCTGAACAAAACGACTCACATGATGCCTCATTATCTCAGGAAAAAGTAATAAAAGATGCCAAGGAACAAATCAAAGGCTCAATATCTCCTAAGCTACCCATACATCTTCCGCTATCGTCTGAGGACAAGAATCTAAGTGCGGCGACCCTTTCGGAATCTGATATGTATCGCGTTATATTTTTTGAAAGCGAAAAAATGATACCAGTCAACAGTAAAGAGTTGAACAATAGTACCATTGCAAAACCGATTGCTGTAATAGAAGTCCATCAGTATAAAACTGAAGAAGAGGCTAAATCAAAAATCGGCTATATACAGCCTGAGGGGATCCAGGCAGGGAATCCTATAGATCTGGGTCATTCCATCCAAGGATATGAGGACGCAGGGGCAGGACATAAGTGGCTAAATTGGCATGAAGGAAGATGGTATCTACAAGTCCAAGCCTCCAATATAGAAGGCAACAGTGACTACGTCCCGCTCGCTAAACAAATGGTCTCCTATCTTGAAAGCAACCAACTGCCAGTGCCCCATGAATATGGTTCTGTAAAAGCGGATATAGATTCGCAAAAAGCAGGCAATAACCGTATTTCTTGGCAGGAAGGTACAGTCGTTTATACGGTCTCCGAAGTGGCAGACCCCATTGACATGCTAGCGATAGCTTGCAATTTTGATGAAACGAAAGAATAAGTGTTGGTATAGATAGAGAATAGTTTTAGTGAAATTGATGACTTTCTAATAAGATAAGAAGAGCCTCAATTCAAATAGGATAACACTGGAAAGGAAAGTGTCTTCCTAAGTGTATCTTAAGGCTCTTCATTTTATTCGGAAGATTTTAAGGCAATATATGCCCGCTGTTCAAATAAAGGCGATACCATTCTTCACGGCTTAACTGTAATTCATTGCCCCGAATAATGTCAGCCATCCGTTTTTGATTAGTTGTACCAGCAATCAACTGAATGTTTGCTGGGTGTCGCAAAATCCAAGCTGCTGCAATAGCGGTTGGAGTTGTTTCATATTTATCAGCTAACTCTGTAAGAGTCTCGTTCAATTCGGGGAACTTCTCATCATTCCCGATAAAAACGCCTTCAAAGAAACCATATTGAAAAGGTGACCAAGCTTGGATGGTTATATCATGGAGTCTGCAATAATCTAGGACACTACCATCCCTCTCAACGGCGCCTTCTGTTTGCATATTCACTTCCATCCCATTAGCAATCATGTTCGAAAAGGGGAGGCTTAGTTGCAGTTGGTTTACAATGATCGGCTGCTTTACATATTTTTTTAACAATTCAATTTGCATTGGCTTATGATTGGATACGCCAAATTGACGGACTTTGCCAGAGCTCTCTAAGGTATCGAATGCTTCAGCTACTTCCTCAGGATCTACCAAAGCGTCTGGACGATGAAGTACCAGTGCATCTAAGTAATCGGTGTCCAGGCGTGTTAGTATTTTATCGACAGACGTTAAGATATGCTCTTTTGATAAGTCATACATAGTACCCGGCTTGATCCCGCATTTTGATTGCAGGATTACATCTTCTCTGTTATATCCCGCAATCTTTAAGGCCTTACCAAACTTGGATTCACAAATGCCATTTCCATAAATATCAGCATGGTCAAAGAAATTCAGCCCATTCTACAAAAAGTAAGATGTGCTGCTAAATTGTCATCATTCATAGAATCAATTCTCATACAGCCTACAGCAATAGCTGGAACGCTTAAACTGCTGCTACCAAGTTTTATCCTTTTCATGCTTATTCCTCCATCCATTTAAAAAACTCTTATTTTTCTATCTATGTTAGCGACTGATTATACCGGAAAACAGTGTATCCCTCATCGTAATCTGTACGCTGTCCCCATTTTACTATAATTCAGAAAATTTTTATGGATGACTCTATTCCTGTGTTAAAAGAATTACAGTCGAAATTTAGACGAGCATGTAGACACACTTTATAAGATATAGACAATGTAAAAAAAGAATAGGGAATTCATCAGTTTTATCGATTATTGTTTCCATATTTGGATAATGTATATTGACAAAGCATAATCAAGCTCATTATAATTTTAATAATTCAAAATATTATAAAGTATGGAAGAGGAGAGTAGATTCTGGATATTTCTCTTTTAGAGAGCTTCGGCAGCTGAAAAGGAGCGGGAAGTACCATTATTGAAAATGGCCTCTGAGCCTCGTGCTGAAAGTATAATTTATTAATTATATGAATAGGTTTCGACGAGATTTGGTACTCGTTATCCATATCAGAGTGTAGGAAGCGTTGATTCGTTTTTACGCTTACGAAGGCTGTTTATGTGAGTAAGCAGCGAATTAAGGTGGAACCACGTGAAGTCACACCACGTCCTCATCATGGTAAGGACGTGGTGTTTTTTATTTTGGACAAAGAAATGGGTGGGATGAAGTTGAAACGTTTATTAGTTTTTCAATCAGATTTTGGATTAAGTGATGGGGCTGTAAGTGCTATGTATGGAGTAGCGCTTTCTGTCGAGCCATCTTTAAAGATTAGTAATAATACGCATGATATTCCAACGTTTAATATATGGGAAGGCTCATACCGTCTATTGCAGGCTATTTCTTATTGGCCGGAAGGAACGGTATTTGTATCGGTGGTAGATCCGGGTGTAGGATGCGATCGCCGAAGTATCGTTGCAAAGACCTCTGGTGGACACTATGTGGTCACGCCTGATAACGGTACCCTATCCCATATCAAAAATAAAATTGGCATCACGGAAGCAAGAGTGATAGATGAGAAGGTAAATCGTTTGCCGCGTTCAGGAGAATCCTACACTTTCCACGGGCGTGATGTTTATGCGTATACAGGGGCAAGGATTGCAGCTGGGGTGATTAGTTTTGAGGAAGTGGGGCCGGAAATACCTGTTGATTCCCTTATTGAACTACCTCTTTATGAGGCATACATACATGATCATAAGATTACCGGTATTATTGAAATTCTTGATATTCGATTTGGAAATCTATGGACGAATATTTCGCGAGAACTCTTTAGAAAACTGGAAATCTCACTGGGAGATAAGGTCTGGGTTCAAATTGAAAAGGATGGAACAGTGAGGTTTGAGGAAGAGGTTGTATATGGCAGATCTTTTGCAGACAGTGCATTAGAGGAAGCCATTCTTTATGTTAATTCACTTGATAATCTGGGGCTGGCCCTAAATCAAAAATCATTCGCTGATACTTATCACATTAGTACGGGCAGTAATTGGCGCATTACCATTCGTAAAGCGCCATAATTGATGAAGGTTTGTCTAACCTTCCTTAAATACATCATTGAGACGTATTATGCGACTTAAGCATGGGTGGTGTGTTTTTCAGAACAAGGGGTTATTTTAGGTTAGATATTTTACTGCTAGTGTTGTTTAATATTGTTTTTCTCCTTTCAGCTAATGCTAAAATTGCATTTCGATGGAGATAATTCTTTTTGATTCATCTATCCACAGGCAAAGTGTTTGTGTGTGATGAGAGAAATAACGCAGAGCATGCGAATTTTTTAGGGAATCATTCAGAATCCAATTTGAGAGTTGAAAACCAAATGAAGGGCTTTCCGTGTTTTCTTTTAAATAGGCTAGTACTAGATCAAACTCCTTGTCCTCGTAGGAATTGATTTTCTCTGGAATTACTCTATACGGACTTGAAGGTGAGAATTGAACTTGTTGAAGTTGTTTGCTTTGTGGAAAAAGGCTCTTAATAACAGGGTTTAAGGGATTAGACATGAGATGCTTTAAAGAATCATTATTGGGCTTAGCCAACATGATCTCAATCGGTTTATCATTCACTATAAATTCTTTTCGCTCATCGAAGTGCAAGATGATTTCTCGCAGCTCCTTATCCTTGATAAGGCCATTTTTTATCGGATAATAAGTAACGCTATCGCTCAACTGTGCACTTAATAATAGGAAAAATTGCGTCAGAAGGGAATATTGTTTTGGCACTCCATTACCATCAATGGATTTGCTCCTGAAGAAAGGAGAGCTATCCTCTTCTTCATCAATAAAAAAATCTCTATTAAAAGGTTCTAGCCAATTCAAATGAACTCCCCCAATAACTATGATTTATTTTATTGTCTTATATTTCCTTTAAATGCGCATCTGTTATTTATCGTAAATGGAGTTTAACCTAATAAGAAATAGAGCTTTAAAGAGACCAAGCTGATTTTCATTGGGTTGGTCTCTTTGGATATTCAACCGAGAGCCAGTTTTTTGCCCCCCTGATAACGATCCTGATACCTTTTTGTAAACACAAGAGAGATGAGTAAGATTAATTCAAACGCATTGGTGATTGCGCCGCTTTCAATTGGGATCTTGACCATGCTCCCGACAATCATAAGTGCGGTTCCAACGAATATCCAATACCAACCTGTCCTTTTCCAAAGAATAATGGATGACACAAGAAGTGCCAGTGTGACCATTAAAATCATGATTGGCGGTCCTTGTGGAGAATTGGTTGAAGAATAGCTTAGAATGCCATAGCTTTTTTCCGCTTTTAGTGAGAGGTCCCACACAACTGTAAATAGTTCTATCAAAAAAGCAATTAGTGTAAAGGCAACTGTAATCAGTATGGCTGAGGTGGTATTCACCCACTTGACCCTAGCACGTTTAAGTACATCCCAGGAAAATAAAATTAACAAAGGTGTAAAAATCGCATGCATCCAGTATCGAGCAGCATTCAAATTCTCTAAAACTTCTCCCTCCCCAATCCACTTTCCGATGCCAAGAATGGCATTATCATAGATGAGCGGTACAATAACCAGAATTAATACATTCGATACTATGCTAACACCACTCTTTTTTATGGATTGAACCATCATGATGAGCAAGCCGGCATAAAAACAAGCAAACAGTATATACAAAAATGTATCCATCAGAAAACCTCCTCGTTATCCTATACCTTTCCTAAAACAGTAAGGACTTAAACATAGGAATGCTTACGATGTATTTATACATGAGAAAAGAGGATATCCGGTCTGGATATCCTCTCTTAAGCTAATGCAGTCTATTTTACCCCTACGCAAATTATTCATTGACCTTATAAGTAAAGTAATCAAAATCAGCAGCCTTGCCTTCTCCAGATGTATCCTGGCACTGCATGCCTACAAAGGCTCCAGTAAAGAATCCGCCACCTCGGATATAATCATCAGATAGTTTATAAGAGTATAGGGTTACTGGGATTTGTGTCCAAGCTTCTCCGTCAAATGAATAGGAGTAGTGATACGTGTTTGTTTGGACTTCGGAACGTATATAAACATATTCAATTTCATCCGGTACCGGAATTTCATTACCACTCAATGGTCGATCAAAGGTGAAATTATCACATACGGTTAAATCTAGAACTCTACCTTTCTCTTCGTTCCATGTAAGCTGAAGGGCGCTCCAATTTTCCGTGTTGTAATAGTTTACTAAGCCGGCGGCCTGCTGGAATGTGTCCGGGTTAAAAGCCAATTTAGTTTCAGCTGTAAAGTTAAAATGCTGCCAGCGTCTTGCCACAAAAGCCTGTGTGAATTTTGAAGTGAGTGATTCTTTACCGTACAATCGCAAGTGACCTGGTTTGTCTTCCAATGAGAGATAATCTCCTAGAGGAATCCGTAAAGTTTGGAAGTTAAGATTCAATGATTTCTCGTTAAAATCATCTTTTTCAGGATAATCTTTTTCCCATTTTACTTCCTCCATCTTAGGTCCTTCTATTTCAAGAGAAGGCTGATTACCGCCCACTACATACGGCCAATCGTTCTCCCAAGTCAATCGTTGAATGGCTGTTTCACGGCCGAGCGGACAAAACCCTCTTGGATCCAGCAATGCCTGATTCTCTTTAGGAAGAGGGCGTCCGGTTAAATGAACTAAAAACCATTCATCTGTATGAGTGTGAACGATAGAAGCATGGCCCGCTTTTTGTAATGGATTTCTTGGATAAGGAAACGATGTAATTAACGGATTTTCCGGATGTACTTCATATGGTCCATCAATCGTTTTGGAGCGGGCAATGGTTGCCTGGTGATCATATTTTGTTCCACCCTCTGCCGTTAACAGATAGTAGTAGCCATTCCATTTATATAAATGCGGAGCTTCTGTCAGTTTGATGTCGGTTCCTTTAAAGATAATTTTTTTATCTCCAACTAACTTTTTCTCTTCTACACTATATTCCTGAAGTACAATTCCATAGAAACTATGGTTTCCAAGGCGATGATCCCAGACCATATTCACAAGATATTTTTTGCTGTCATCATCATGGAATAAAGATGGATCAAAGCCAGAGCTATTAAGATGGATTGGATCAGACCATTCGCCATCAATCGTTTCACAGGTACTGAGATAATTATGGCTGTCTTTCCACTGTCCGCCTGTCACCTTGACATCTGTATAAATGAGCCAGAACTTCCCATCATGGTAGGAGAGAGCAGGAGCCCAAATACCCCCTGAATCAGGATTTCCCATCATATTTAATTGGCTTAATCTATTTAATGGGCGGGAAACTAATGACCAATTTTTTAAATCCTTAGAGTGATAAATACCGACCCCGGGGAACCATTCAAACGTAGAAACGGCAATATAATAATCTTCGTCACGTCTGCAAATACTTGGATCAGGGTTAAAGCCAGTTAAAATAGGGTTTTGAATTTTCATTATTGTAGCCTCCTTAATATATAAAAAAATAGAAGCGCTTTCATAAATGTGTAATCTTGATTGCGTCAGCAAAGAAAGCAGCTAATATTGATGCACTAATGGATAGGTCTGAATACTTTGATGATACAGGTCGTTATCTAAGAAATGTTCAGTTGAAAAAGCAGCTACGCCCAGTGCGCAAGAATGACTCGCTAAACTTGAATATTGTATATGTAAGTTCTTTTGATGATTAGATAGAGAATGATTTTTTATGGTTTCTACTAATGAAGAGTGAATCCATTTTTCACAGGCGGCCAGGCGATTGCCAAGAATAACTTGATTAGGGTTAAAAATATTAATGATATTATTAATGCCAATCCCAATCGATTTCCCTATTTCACTGAATAATTCAATTGCTGTTAGGTCTTCATTTTCAGCAAGATCAATTAAGTGTTCGAGTGTAATGGCGGGATCATTCATCATGAGCTTCGCCTGACTGACTAGGGCTCTCTCTGATGCATATAATTCCCAGCATCCATGGTCTCCACAGCGGCATTTTTCTCCGCTTCTTTCGATTGTCATGTGACCCAGCTCCCCTGAAAGTCCATTATTGCCCTGATAAAGTTGGTTATTCAGGATTAAGCCGCCGCCGATTCCAAACCCAATACTGATGTATATCATGTTGGTGAAGTTTATTCCGACACCGAATTTTTTTTCGCCATATGCCCCACAGTTTGCTTCATTCTCAACTTTAACAGGTACACAGTATTTCTTTGCGACCATATTTTTCAAATCGATGTTTTTCCAGTTTAAATTGGGAGCCATTAAAATTCTTCCAGTTGTATCAACTGTGCCCGGTACACCAATACCAATCCCGACTAAACCATATGGTGAATCAGGAATGGAAGCAATCATACAATCAATCATTTCATACAGTCTTTTTTTAATATCTTCATAGGTTAGTTCCTGGAATTTTTCCAGTTTTTCTTTGTGGATTTTCCCCTGTAGGTTGGTTACGATTCCTAAAATATAGTTAACTCCAAGATCAACTCCTATGGAATAGCCTGCATTTTCATTGAAGAATAACATAACTGGCCGTCGGCCACCGTTGGATTTGCCAGGTCCGGATTCAGATACGAGCTGTTCCTCTATAAGCTCGGAAACCAATGAAGAGACTGTTCCTTTATTAAGGCCGGTTTTATTGGCCACATCTGTGCGTGATAAAGGAGGAGATTCCTTAATAACATGCATGACCAAAGATTTATTTTCTTTTTTTACAACCTGCTGATTATACGTTTTCAATGGTCCGCCTCATTTCTATCACATTTACTATAATAGTAACATCTAATACTTTGTTTATCTAGTAGACAAACAAAGTATTCCATGATATTCTAAATTTAAGTTTAATAGTAAGTAAAATTAACTATTGGGGGTTTAATTATGCGTAAAAAGAAAGCGTTTTCATTTCTTGCTGGGTTCTTGGCCTTATTTTTAGTTCTAGCGGGATGTTCGTCAGAAACTGAAAAGTCAAACAGTGATGGAAAGAAAGTTGTTAAGTTTATGCACCTATGGCCGGAAGGAAGCTCTAAACAACATCATGAAATTGTTCAGAAAATCGTTGCTGATTATGAGAAGGAACATAAGGATGTTAAGGTTGAGCTTGAAGTACTTAGCAATGAACAATACAAGGATAAAATTAAAGTTTTATCTGCTTCCAATGAACTTCCTGATGTGGGAATGACATGGTCAGCAGGATACCTTCAACCATACGTGGATGGCAAAAAGTTTGCGCCGCTGGATGACATTCTAGAAGGAGATTTAAAGGATTCTTTTGTAGCTGGTACTTCGGAAGCTTACCAAATCGATGGTAAAACGTACGGTCTGCCACTGGAGCTTAATATAGCCTCTGTCTTCTATAATAAGAAAATGTTTAAGGATAATGGCTTAGAAGCTCCAAAAACATTTGATGAGTTAGTAAAGGCCGCAAAAACGCTTGATAAAAATGGAGTTGAGCCAATTGCGCTAGGTAATAAGGATAAATGGACTGGTTCATTATGGTATATGTATTTAGCAGATCGAATTGGCGGGACTGAAGCATTGAAAGGTGCCATTGATCGTTCAGGTTCTTTCGAAGATCCAGCGCTTGTATCTGCCGCTGAAAAAGTACAGGAATTAGTTGATGCAAATGGATTTGTAAACGGATTCAACGGTTTATCTGATGAAGAAGCAAAAAGTATGTTCATGAACAGCCAAGCCGCTATGTATCTAATTGCTACATGGGATTTGCCAAACTACACAACAAATCCAGATGTACCTCAGGAATTTAAAGATCAGGTTGGTTTCTTTGACTTCCCATCTGTTGATGGAAAAGGGGATATGAACAGTTATGTTGGTGGACCTGGAGTAGGATTGTTTGTTTCTGAAGACTCTAAAGTAAAAGAAGAGGCGAAGGATTTCGTATCTTACTTTGTTCAGCAGTGGGGAGAAAAATCTGTCACGGATGCCGGCGTAATACCAGCTACTAAAATTGATGCTGAGAAGCTAGATTTGCCGCAAATGTATGTAGATGTTTTAGGGAAATTAAATAAAGCAACTAATATTACCTTATATGCGGATGTACAATTAAGCTCCGATGCAGCACAGGTTCACTTAGATCAAATTCAAGCTTTATTCGGCAAGGAAACAACTCCAGAGAAATTTGCAAAAGAGCATGAAAAGGCGCTTTCTTCAAAGTAAAACGACAAAGGAAAAAGGATTCATCCTGATACGATGAATCCTTTTCCTACATACAGATGAGGTGGTTTTTATGAATAAGGTGATGTCCAATAAGTGGATTATAGCTATGTATATTCTGCCGGCTTTGTTATTGGTCAGTGTACTGATTTTTATCCCGCTTATTTTGACAGGTTATTATGGACTTATGGATTGGGATGGCATTGGAGCCATGAAGTTTATTGGATTGGAGAACTATATAAATGCAATCCAGGACGCGAAATTTTGGGATAGTGCCTGGCATTCCATTTTACTGGCTATCTTTTCAACATTGAGTTTAGTTATCTATTTAGCTATTTCTCTCATTCTTGCTTCCAAAATAAAAGGGGCAAATTTATTAAGGAAAATTTATTTGATTCCAATGCTGCTATCTTCAGTGGCAATTGCGCAGCTTTGGATTAAAGTGTTCAATCCATCGAACGGAATATTAAATACGATATTGGTTTGGTTTGGGGTTGAAAATCCACCATTATGGTTATCTGATACATCTATCGTTTTATATGCTATTTTTATCCCCATCCTATGGCAGTATGCAGGATTTTATATTTTGATTTATTATGCAGCCCTAAAAAATATACCTGAATCTTTAATTGAAGCAGCAAAAATAGACGGTGCTACTCCATGGCAGATTGCCATGAAGATTAAATTGCCACTGATCATGGGAGTTGTAAAAGTTACAATTGTACTGGCTATTGTTGGTTCACTTAAATATTTCGATCTTATTTATGTTATGACAGGCGGAGGTCCGAACGGATCCAGTGAAGTAATGGCATCCTATATGTATAAGCTGGCTTTCTCATCCTCTAATTTTGGTTACGGCAGTGCAATTGGCTTCCTGTTACTGGTCATTACGTTAATTGTGACGTTTATTATCAATAAACTGACTGCATCCAAGGAAGAAATCCAATATTAGAGAGGAGAGGAAAAGAATGGCTCGTTTTGGAAAGATAGTATTATATACTTGTTTGACAGTTGTTGCGGTCTTTCAGGTGTTCCCAATTATTTGGCTTTTCCTGTTTTCATTAAAGAGCAATCAGGAGATATTTGCGGGTTCGCCCTTTGCTCTTCCCTCCGAATTTAGATGGGAAAACTATTTGAAGGTTTGGGATGGAGGCATAGGATTATACTTTTTTAATAGTATTTGGATTACAGGAGTAGCCATTATTTTGACAGTTCTTTTTGCAAGTATGGCAACTTATGCGATTACGAGGATGCATTGGAAATTCAGTAAGCTGGTGCTTGGTTTGTTTATGATCGGGTTGATGATTCCAATTCACTCAGCATTAATTCCATTGTTCAATATGTTTTTGAACGTAAACTTAATTGATAATCCATGGTCGATTGTTCTTACCTACACTGCATATAATTTACCGATTACGATGATGATTCTGCTTGGCTTCTATACTACATTGCCAAGAGAAATTGAAGAGGCTGCGATCATAGATGGAAGCTCAATCAACCGGATGTTTTTCCGGATTGTCCTGCCAATGTCCATGCCTATTCTTTCTACGACAGTCATCATCAATATGATTTACAATTGGAATGAATTCGTTTTTGTTAATACGTTTATCAGCTCTGATAAATATAAAACCTTAACAGTCGGCATTCAGAATTTTATTGGACAGTATATGACTGACTGGGGTGCCATCGGTGCCACATTAATTATCAGTTTCCTACCATTATTGCTTGCCTTTATTTTCTTTAGTAATAAAGTAATTGAAGGATTATCAGCTAGCGCAGTAAAAGGATAATAGGATAAACCAAAGCGACATACACCTGGCATGGGGAGTATGTCGTTTTTATGGTTAAGGAATTTATTCAATGAAATCAATAAAAGCACAAGTGCGATAAAGGAGCATTTGTGCTTTGCGTTTTAATTAACTGACAGAGTTATAAATCAGTCAGTTTGATTTTGTTGTTTGCCTCTAAACGTTTGAAAGAGGAAGAGGCTAACCATGATGTAATAAAGGAATAAAAGCTTAAACCAAAAATAAATGCAAGTGCAGGGAAGATGAACGAGATGATTGAAAATGCAACAAGGCAAATGACCATCATGATAATTTGGATTGGGCTAATTAACATAATGAAGAATGCTTGTTTATAATTGGATCGTACCGTTAAATCATAATGAGCGAACACAGGAAACAGGTAAAAAAGTAAAAAGATAAAAAATAGAATGCAAGCAAATATCGGGATATGAGTCCAGGTCATAAGCTTGCTTGCCTCGCTCTGTATGTAAAAAAGATCAATACCTATCAATAAAAAGATAATGGATGTATAAATTCCTAAATGATTACTTTTCCAAAAGTCTTTTTTGTAATAGGACGAAAAAGTATTGAACACAGGTAAATCCGAATTCCCTCTCAACCATTCTCTCATTACAGAAAACATGGCTGTGGTGGCGGGGTATATCCCTAAAACAATTACACCGGCCAGCGTGAATAAAATCCATAATATATTTACATAAGCAAACCTCATAACCCATTCCAATATGGTATAAAGGCTGTTTCCTAAATCCTTCAATTACGAAAACCCCTCCCTGGTGAAATCATCTTATTCTATTTATTATACTGCAATATCGCAGGGTGTAATAAATATTAATAGAATAAATAGAATATTTGATATGGAACTATCAATAAGTATAAATAAAATCCCAGGCATTTTCTGCGTTTGGGATTTATGAATAATTCCGGTTGTTAAAATTTATTGTAATGTATCCAAATATGTTTCATATAAATAAGCAGTCCATTTAGTGTGGGTATTTGCCTTTAAGTTCTTTAGTAGGCCATGAATGATGACTCTTGGATATTGGGGATTCAATAAATCATCTTTTAATAGCACCAATGATTGCTGTATGTTTTGATCTGATATTTCATCCTTTTTTGCAGTGAGCAAATCCACCAGTTCCCCCTTGGTAGGAATGATAGATTTTGAGCTTGTATAGGTTAAATATTCTGCTGAAATAAGCGGAATGTCTGCCTGGTTAGCTAGAATGGTTACCTTTTCAACTAACGATTTGCATACTGTATCAAGCTCAAAAGGATAATTTGATATGAATAGCTCTGCATATAGTTTAGAGAAACTTTTAATGGTATAAACCAAATCTGGTCGCATCGAATCATCCACATTTGGAAATTGTCGGTCAACAATAGAGAATATAATAGAGTTCATAAATTGATCATATTTTGATAACTGTTCAAATAATTCCATACTACAGGAGGTAAATTGTTCTGTTATTAAAACCTTTGCAAAGTTGGAATGGCTTTGATACGAACTAAAAATATTAAAATAAAAATGATAAAGCAGTGAATGGTCTAAATTAGATTCACTGACCGCCTGTTCAATGTTCGCTGCCATATCGCTCAGGAAGTAATCAATAAGTGCATAAACTAATTCATCCTTAGATTTATAAGATAGGTAGAATGCGCCTTTTGAGATTCCGCATACTTCCGTTATTTGTTGAACAGATGTTGCTTCAATTCCATTCTTTGCGAAAAGCTCAAAGGCCCTTTCCATTATTAATTGTTTTTTAACCATGCCGACACCCCTGTTCATTTAGTTGACATCTGACCAACCAGTCATTATTATAATTAATTGTAGGAATTGAGTCAATTGCTTGAATTTTTTTAGTTAAAGGAAGGTGTAAGGGTGAAGGGGTTAGTCAACTTTGTTTTAGGAAATAAACTGGCCGTGTGGCTATTAACGATTATTATTACAGCATCAGGAATCTATTCAGGTACAAGAATGAAAATGGAGTCAATTCCAGATATATCTATTCCTTACTTAATTGTAATGGGTGTATATCCCGGTGCTGCTCCAGAGCAAGTAATGAATGAAGTCTCCATTCCAATGGAGAAGGCAATAGAGGGACTTGAAGATGTCAATGCCGTATATTCCAATTCATCATCCAGTGTATCTCAGGTTCAGGTAGAGTATGAGTACGGAGTAGATATGGATGAGAAAAAGCGTCAGCTTGAATCAGCTATTGACGGAGTAAAAATGCCGGAGGATGCTGAAGAACCATCTATTATGGCAATCAGTATGAATATGATGCCGATTCTATCCTTATCCATCAGCAGTGAGGAAGAGGACATTGTAGATTTAACCTCGACTGTTGAAGATACAATCCTGCCTAAGATTGAAGATATTGATGGTGTAGCTTCTGCAACTATCACAGGACAGCATATAGAAGAAGTAAACTTCAGTTACGATCAGGAAAAGATGAAGCAATTTGGACTGACTGAAGACAAAGTGAAGGAAATGATTCAGGCGAGTGATATGGAGCTTTCACTCGGTCTTTATGAGTTTGAGGAAGGCGAAGAAGCGGTTTATGTAGATGGTAAACTAAAAACAGTTGATGGCCTGAAAAACATGGTCATTCCAGTTACACCATCTGCGGAAAATCCAACGCCATTTGTGAAATTGAGTGACATTGCAAAAATTGAAACGGTTGGTAAAGTAGAATCCGTTTCACGTACGAACGGTAAGGATGCCATAGCGATTCAAATCGTTAAAGGGCAGGAAGCAAATACCGTGACAGTCGTGAATGCTGTTAAAGATTTAATTGATGACCAGGAGAAGGCAATCGATGGATTGAAGATCGATGTTACGCTTGACCAGGGTAAACCAATTGAAGACTCTGTATTTACGATGATTGAAAAAGCTTTATTTGGCGGATTAATTGCGATTCTGGTTATCTTGTTATTTTTACGGGATATCAAATCTACGATTATATCCATTATCTCTATACCAGTATCCATTTTCATGGCATTGTTGCTCTTGAATTGGATGGATATTACTTTAAATATCATGACACTTGGTGCGATTACGGTTGCGATTGGACGGGTAATTGATGACTCCATTGTCGTTGTGGAAAATATTTATCGAAGAATGCACTTGAAAGAAGAGAAGCTTAGAGGGCGTGCACTGATTCGTGAAGCAACGCTTGAAATGTTCAAGCCTATATTGTCTTCAACATTAGTAACGATAGCAGTATTTGCCCCAATGGTCTTCATTGGTGGTATGGTAGGAGAATTGTTCATGCCATTCGCCTTAACAATGTCATTTGCCTTGATTGCATCGTTAATCGTGGCCATTACAATTGTTCCGGCACTATCTCACTTCTTATTCCGTAAAGGAATATATGGTGAAAGAAAAGAAGGTCAGCATAAAGAAGTAGGTAAACTAGCATTATGGTATAAAGGTGTATTGGCGAAGGTGCTGAACCATAAAATCATCACCTCCATTATCGCTGTTGTTCTGCTAGTTGGTTCAATAGCCTTAACACCGTTAATTGGATTCAGCTTTATGGGATCACAGGAAGAGAAAACAATGTATATTACGTACACACCAGCTACTGGTGAGTTACAGGAAGATACATTGAAAAACATTGAGCAAGTCGAAGAGAAGTTAATGGATCGGAAAGATATAGATACAATCCAGATATCCGTAAACGATTCTGATTCTGCTGATATGGCAGCATCTATGGCTATGGGCGGCGGTGCTGGCGGAGCATTAATGTTCCTCATCTTTGATCCTGATATGGAAAACTTCAGTGAGGCAAAAGAAGAAGTTGAAGAATATTTACTTAATATCGGCCAATCAGGTGAATGGAAGCTGCAAGACTTTGCGGCCATGGGCGGTATGTCATCTAATGAAGTAAGCTACACGATTTACAGTAAAGACTTGGATGATCTGCAGAATGCTGTTAAACAAGTGGAAGGCGCTCTCGGTAATGTGGATGAAGTTGAAGATGTGACTTCTGATGCCGAGGATCCATATGTTGAGCACGTATTAAATGTGGATCAGGCGGATGTCCTGCAATATGGTTTAACTACTGGCCAAATTGTTATGGCACTAAATGCATCTGATCAAAAAGAAGTATTAACGACAGTTGAAAATGATGGCAATGATATAGAGGTAGTCGTTCAACGTGAAGCGAAAGCTGATCCGAAATCAATGGATGACTTACTGAAAACGCCAATACCAACTGCACAGGGTACGGCAATGCCTTTATCCGAGTTAGTAAAAGTTGAAGAAGGCACAACACTCAACACATTAGCTCGTTCTGAAGGTGAGTATTATGCGACTGTGTCTGCAACCATTATCGGTGAAGATGTATCCAAGGCTTCAACTGCAGCAGATGAAGAAGTGGATAAACTCGATTTACCTAAGGGTGTAACGACGGGAGTTGCCGGCGTTGCAGCAGATATGACTGAGACATTTACACAGCTAGGGGTGGCCATGATTGCAGCAGTTGCAATCGTCTACTTTATCCTAGTTGTCACATTCCGTGAAGGATTGGCGCCATTTGCCATTCTGTTCTCCTTGCCATTTGCAGTAATAGGTTCATTTGTTGGATTATATCTAACTGATCAAACCATTTCTGTATCTGTTATGATGGGTCTGTTAATGTTAATTGGTATTGTTGTTACAAATGCCATAGTGTTAGTTGACCGTATCATTCACATGGAACGTGAAGGAATGAAGATGCGTGAAGCCATTCTTGAGGCTGGAGCAACAAGATTGCGTCCAATTCTCATGACTGCTATTGCTACAATTGGTGCAATGATACCAATGGCACTCGGTGATGGCGGCGGTGGAGGTCTTGTTTCAAAAGACCTGGCTATTACCGTTATTGGCGGTTTGATTAGTTCCACGCTATTAACTTTAGTAGTAGTACCGATTGTTTATGAGGTACTTTCTAAAATGCTTAAGAAGAATCGTAAGGATATAGTAGAAGACTAAACAACTAAAAACACAGTTTCCTAGCAACCTAGTTTGCTAACGAAACTGTGTTTTTTTGTCTAGGCATTAATCAATATGAGTATGAATTGTGGTATAATTCACAAATATAAATCAATTTAGGTTTAAGGAGTGAACGGAATGACGATGGAAGTAATGGCGGGTTATAACGTAATCGTTCTTACGGAAAAAGCCACAGATTCAAGAGCGGTTTTATGTCCGGAAAGAGGGGGCATCTTAATTCAGCTAACTCTTCATGGAAAGGACATTTTATATTTACAAGAGGAAACGTTTGCGGATCCAGCAAAAAATATCCGTGGAGGAAACCCGGTTCTGTTTCCAATCTGTGGTCCATTACCAAACAATGAATATCAATTAAACGGACATACATATACAATGCGACAGCATGGATTTGCCCGGAATAAAGCTTGGAAAGTAATCGATCAAGCTTCAAATTGGGCTACTTTACATCTGCAGGATGATGAAGAAAGCTTTAAACAATACCCTTTTCATTTTTCTCTAGAATTTACGTATAAATTGGAAGACGGAAAACTAAGTATCTACCAAACCTACAAAAATTTATCATCAGAAACCATGCCATTCTATGCTGGTTTTCATCCTTATTTTAATGCGAATCATTCAAACAGTCGTTATGAAATTCCAGCAACTCAATATGTTGATAATGAAGATGGCATAACAAAAAAGTACGAAGAAAATCTAAAAGATTTACCTATTCAGGATGCAAAGAATTTCAGTCCAGTATCTGAAGGGATATCCAGACTAAGTAATAATCAAGACACTATAGAAGTAGAGTATAGCAACGACTTTACTACCATTGTTGTGTGGTCAGAACGGCCAGATCAATATGTATGTCTTGAACCATGGATGGCATTACCTGGTGGATTTGAACAGATGGAAGGTGTTGTTCGTTTACCTGCGCACGAAGAGTTACAGGCTAAATGCAGTATCTCAATCAAGCTGGGATAAACTTGGAAGGATACAACTCGGTAAGGCTAGTTACCGGGTTTTTTTATTTGATTGAAAGGAATAGAAGGTTTTTTGTCGAAATAAGGGATAGGAGCATAACAGAGTAAATATCTATCCTCACGTATAGATAGTAAAAGATAAGCAGGGATGTGGAGCAATGTATTTACAGATTCAAGAACCGACGCAGAGAATATCGAAGGACAGTATATTGGTTTGGAGGCTGTCCAAAACACTTGGGCATGGAGCCACTATCCTCGTAGCTGGGGTATTATGGTATCTATCTGAAATGTATGAATGGAAAACGTGGATCACCTATACTTTAATCGTGCTTATAGGTTTGACAGTGCTTTCAGCTATTTATGAAATTTTATTTGAACCGTACTATAAATATAAAACCTGGAGATACGAGATTGACGAGGAATACGTTCAATTGAAGCGTGGCCATTTTATTGTAGAGCACATTGTGATTCCGATGGCAAAAGTAGAATATGTATCGACACATCAAGGCCCCTTCTTACGAAAGTATCAGCTTTATGATGTTGAAATAGGAACCACAACTACAAATCATACGATTCCAGCGATACCAGCTGAACAAGCGATCGCTTTAAGGGAGCAAATTGCGATTTTCGCGAAGGTTAAAGACCGTGATGAAAAAGGAATGGAGCAGGAGTTATGAATCACTCTAAAAAAAGACAGCATCCTGCCTGGATTCTTATAGAAATCGTTTCATTTATTAAAAGTCTCTTATTTATTATCATCTTCCTATTTATTTTAAATGCTGGCACAGAGACCGGTTGGGTTGTATGGGCGCGATATGCATTTTGGGCTGTTGTTGCCTGGGCCCTTATATACATTCCATTAAAATGGTATTCAAATACCTATGAATTGAACGAAGAAGCGATCGTTCTTCATGAGGGTGTGTTGGTTAAAAAGCTGCGTACAACAACCTATGAACGAATTCAGGACCATCATATTCAAACAAACTTTATTCATAAGCTGCTTGGGCTAACAACGATTAAACTTGAAACCGGGACTACGGATGACGAATCGACTCTAATCTTTGAGGCTGTTAGTTCAGAGGAAGCGGATCGCATCCTTGATTTAGTATACAGGAAAAATTCCAATCGGTTAGATGAAGCAAAAGAAGAAGAAGTCGTTGAAAAACAGATCTACTTCCGCTCCACTCAAAAAGATAACCTAAAAGCTGCGCTGACGTCATTCAGTTTTCTAGCCATTTTCCCTCTTCTGGCAGCTGTGTACTCAAATATTGATGATTTTTTTAATGTAGAGGAATCCACTAAAGCAGTGTTTACCTACTTTATGAATCACTTAGGTTTATTGGTTCCGTTGATTATAATTGCGCTTCTTCTTTCTTTTGGAATAGGATATATCCAAACTGTCATCAAGTATGGGAATTATGAAATAGCCGGTGATAATCAAAGGATTTATATTTCTAAAGGAGTGTTGAACAGAAACACTTTTTCTATACAAAAAAGCAGGGTTCAGGCGATTACGATTAAACAGTCTTTAATCAAGCGTCTTCTGGGGATGGCCGAGGTCAAGGTAGTAAGTGCCGGCCAAACAGAGAGTAGTGAACAGGAGATTAGTTCACTTTATCCATTTTTACCAAAGCATGAAGCCTATTCGTTAACGAATGAATTATTGCCAGATTATCATATTGAAGAAGAAATGACTCATTTACCGAAGCACGTATTATGGCTAAGGCTAATTCGCCCTTATTACTGGACGATTGCTGCTTTGATCGGTCTCTTTTTATTCAAGAAAGACTGGATTTGGTTGGCGATAGGTGTATTTGTAATTGAGCTGATTCTCCGCCTCCTTAATTATAAATTTACAAGCTATTTGCAAACGGATGCTTTCATCCAAGTACGAAATGGCGGTTTAATTACAGAAACCTTTTTAACAAAACGTAAGAATATTCAGCAAACCGTGAGTAAATATTCATGGCTGCAGCGTAAATTTAACGTGGCTACATTGGAATTCACCAATCGCTCCAAGCCGGTTGTCATTACTTCATTACCTGATGTACCAAAGGAAGTTGTTGTGGAATTTCATGAATGGTATAAGGGTAGTGCCAATATAAAAAGATTGTAAGAGTATCCAAAATTCCCCTGTAATTTACATAAGAAAAATGATACTATGGAGATAGAAATGTTATCTGTCTCACATGTAACTGATACGATCAGGCATGGTGGTAAAGTGATAGGTTAGAAGTAACCTATTTCTAATTCCGCCATGCCTTTTTTGTTCAATGGGACAGGGTGAAGATTAATTTCTAAATACAATTCATATCTACAGACAGAGAGGAGCAATTAAGAATGGCATTTAGTTTTTTTAAGAAGAAAGAGAATAATTTGGTGGCACCGTTAAATGGTACAGTTATTTCAATTGAAGAGGTTCCCGATCCGGTATTCAGCCAAAAAATGATGGGAGAAGGTATTGCAATTCAGCCATCGGGCGGCCATGTATATGCGCCTATTAATGGAGAGATTATCATGATTGCTCCAACCAAACATGCCATTGCGATCCGCAGTAAATCTGGTATTGAGGTCTTAATTCATATTGGTCTTGAAACTGTTGCCTTAAATGGAGAAGGATTTCAGCCTTCTGTTAAAGAAGGAGAACAGGTGAGAGCTGGACAATTGTTGATAGAGGTGGATTGGGCGTATTTAGAGGAGCGAGTTGAAAGTACGGTTACTCCAATTATAGTGATGAATAGCGATAAGGAAATTACCTACGGCAGTAAGGGAACGTGTACACAAGGTGAAACGGTTATTATGACAATCTAAAACTATTTTTTATTATACATGAAAGGAGGTGATGAGAACTTTAGGAAAGTGCATTATTTTGAAAACGTTTTCAAAATCTGGTCAAATTTATGGCTTGAAAGCGTAGTCTAGCTCACTAATTAAAAGAAGTGGAGGGAGTAAAGTGAAGAAGTATATACAAAGGCTGGGCGGCTCGTTAATGTTGCCTGTCGCAGTTTTGCCTGCTGCTGCTGTTTTGATGGGACTTGGTTACTGGATTGACCCGAGTGGCTGGGGTGCTGAGAGTCCTGTGGCAGCCTTCTTAATCAAAGCCGGATCATCAATTATAGACAGTATTCCAATCCTGTTTGCAGTCGGTGTGGCACTTGGAATGTCAAAGGATCGGGATGGTTCAGCTGCTTTAAGTGGCTTAGTTGCCTTTTTGGTTGTAACGACCTTGTTGGCACCGGAAACGGTTGCGATGTTAAAGGGGATTGAATTAGAAAATGTGGATCCAGGCTTTGATAAAATCAAAAATGCATTTGTCGGAATCATATCAGGTATTATAGCATCTTCCATGTATAACCGATTCAGTCATGTCAAGCTTCCGGATGCATTAGCTTTCTTTAGCGGTAAACGTTTGGTACCGATTATGACAGCCTTAGCTATGCTGGTTGTCTCTCTCGTTCTACTATTTGTATGGCCTCCTGTTTATACAGCCCTGATTTCATTTGGTGAAGGTATCTCTAAATTGGGAGCTGTAGGTGCCGGTCTTTACGGATTCTTTAATCGATTATTAATACCAACCGGATTACACCATGCTTTAAACCAAGTTTTCTGGTTTGATGTTGCGGGCATCAATGATATCAGTAACTTCTGGAAAGGTGAAGGTGTAAAAGGTGTCACTGGAATGTATCAGGCCGGATTCTTCCCGGTAATGATGTTTGGGTTACCTGCTGCTGGATTGGCTATGTATCATACGGCGAAAACTAAACATAAGAAACAGATTGCTTCCTTAATGCTTGCAGCCGGCTTTGCTGCATTCTTTACAGGTGTGACGGAACCTCTTGAGTTTGCTTTTATGTTTGCAGCTCCATTATTATACTTAGTCCATGCTGTATTGACAGGAATTTCGCTAGCGATTGCCGCCACTTTTCATTGGACAGCGGGGTTTGGTTTCAGTGCTGGTCTTATAGACTTTGTCCTAAGTTTCAGATTACCGCTCGCTAATCAACCTTATATGCTGATTGTCCAGGGATTAATTTTTGCAGTCATTTATTATTTCTTGTTCCGATTCATTATTGTGAAATTTAATCTTAATACACCTGGAAGAGGAGAAGAATTGGAGAATGAGGCAAATGGAATGCAAGCTGCTGCGGCCTCTATTGAAAATAAATATGCCAGTTTAGCTGCTGCGATTTATACAGGATTGGGTGGTAAAGAAAATATCGTTTCTGTTGATAATTGTGCAACTCGCCTTAGACTGGAAGTCAAAAATATGGATGTGGTTGATCAAAATAAAATTAAATCAACCGGTGTACATGGTATTAAGATAACCGGAAGGGAAAGTCTGCAGGTAATTGTCGGTACAAATGTTCAATTTGTTGCTGATGAGCTAAAAAAATTAGTGAAGAACTAGTTCATAATCGTTTTAAATGAAAGATACAATCATAGAATTTCAAGTGGATCCTATTAAATTGGCAACTTAGCTTCATTTTTTGCAGGCATCTAGCCTATAATGCAACTCAAACGAAAGCTCCTTCCAGTCGATATGGAAAGAGCTTTTTTTAGTATTACAAGTTCAACTATGAGAGAAGCGGTCAAAGCTATCAGCAATAAATAACATAATCATCCCTTTCTGCCTCGCAATCTCTCAATATGAATCGTAATATAGCCAATTTCCTCAGAGGGAAGATGTATGCCATGCTGTGTAGATAGATGTTCTGCGATTGTTTTAGCACATTGGTAAGAGGAAGGAAACTTACTGCTTATCATCATTAGCATTTCTTCATCCATTGTGCGTTCAGGAGCTTCATTGACTCTATACAGGGTGTAGCGAAAATGAGTTATTAAGCGCTCGTAGGAAAGTCCTGTTTCTTCTAAACTGATAGAAAAATAGTCCCTGATCATATGTACAATTTCATTAATAATAGAAGTTTGGCGCAGGGAGACTTGCAGATTTCCAGACGGAATAGATGCCGTATGCAGATGGAGCGCGATAAAGGCAGCTTCATCTATGGGCATTTGTATACCTATTTTCTCCTTAACATGATTGATCGCCCAAATGCCTATGTCAAACTCCTTTTTATATAAAACTCTTATTTCGGGGATAAGTTTATTTTTTATAAATATACCATCTTCATGGCGTTCAATCGCAAACGTAAGATGGTCTGCGAGAGCAATAAAGATATGGGGATTTAATTTTACTTGAAGGCAATCCTCAGCATACTGAATAATCTCCTGTGTTAGAATCATATGCTCATTGGGGATTTGGGGCAAAAGCTGATCAAAATGATCACTGTTTTTGATAACAAATAGTTTATCGATCTTATTCCTATTGATGATATCGTTTTTCCCTTTATTAAATGCAATTCCTGGACCCAGCGCAATTTTTTCCTGATTTTCATCCATGACAATAACGGCATTATTATTAAGGACTTTCTTGATTTTCATGCATCTTCATCTCCTGCAATCCTTGGCATATTAGTTTTATATCGATGGGAAAGTGGTTACTTCTATCATATTAAAATAGATAATAGATGTAAAATTTATATTTAATTGGAAGAAAATTGTGTAGTTGTTAAAAATATAACAGGAAATAGATGGTTTATAACGAAGTATGTAAAAGAAGTCTTTAGATTTTCAGTAAAGAATTATTAATAGAGAAAAGGAGGCTGTGATGGTGTTGTCTACTATTAAATTACCAAGTCAAACTTTTATCGGCTGGGGTTCAATGGAGAGACTGGATGAAGGTTTGCAATCTATGAAAAGTAATAAAATCCTGCTAATCACTGACCAAATATTACTTGATATTGGATTGCTTACACCTTATATGACTCCATTGCAATCAAAATATAGAGTTGAAATTTACACAGATGTAGAGCCAGAGCCGACTCTTGCTTGTGCTCAACGATTGGTCGATTTTGCAAGAATAGAAGATTTTGATTGTATTGTAGGTATTGGCGGAGGATCGGTATTGGATTTAGCTAAGCTGGCCGCGGTTATATCTGACAATGAAGGGGATGTTGCCGACTATTTAAATTTAACTGGGACAAAACCAATCCTCCGTAAAGGGAAACAAAAAATATTAATCCCGACCACCTCGGGGACTGGAAGTGAAGTGACGGACATTGCCGTGTTATCACTTGATGGAACAAAAGATGTCATTACCCATAAGTATTTGTTGTCTGATCTGGCAATTGTCGATCCGCAGCTGACTGTTTCTGTACCAAGACGAATTACGGCTGCTACCGGTGTGGATGCTTTGACACATGCGATAGAGTCATATCTTTCAGTCCAAGCGAATGATGTGACGGATGGGATTGCCATTCAAGCAATTAAGCTTATTGGAGGGGCAATCCGCAGGGCTGTACAAAATGGTGAGACCCCGGAAGCAAGATCAGCAATGAGCCATGGGAGTTATCTGGCTGGCCTGGCTTTTCACAATGCAGGTGTAGCCGGTGTCCATGCACTTGCGTATCCACTAGGAAGTCAATACAAACTGCCTCATGGTGAATCGAATGCTGTATTGCTGCCTTATGTAATGGACTATATTAAGGAACATTGCCAGGATAAAATGAGTCATCTAGTAACGATGCTGGGAGATGAAAAGCAGACGCCATTCGAGGTGTTTCATCAATTGATAGAGGACGTTGGATTGCCTGTCACATTGAAAGAATATGGTGTGAAGGAAGCCTCGTTGGTAGGATTGTCCGATGATGCGAACAAACAGACAAGGCTGCTGGCCAGAAGTCCGCTCCCTTTAAATAAGGATGATATATTGAACATTTATCAGCATGCATATAAAGGAGTGCCTTTGAGTAGGGAGGCGGGAGGCCGGTATGTATAAGAAAACGATAGAGCCGAGAGTTTCTGAAACAGATGGCATTGGCCATGTCAATAATACGACGATTCCCATTTGGCTTGAAGCAGCAAGGAACCCGATTTTTAAACTGTTTACTCCAGATCTCTCATTTCAGAAATGGAAAATGATCATTCTAAATATGAATATAGATTATAGTAGACAAATATATTTCGGTACAAATGTCGAAGTTTTCACATGGGTTAAACGCATTGGAAATACAAGCTTGGAGCTGTATGAGGAGATTCACCAGAATGGTCAGGTTTGTGCCAAAGGGACAGCAGTATATGTTAATTTTAATTTGGAGACTCAGAAAACAGAACCTATACCGCAACATTTAAAACATGAACTTTCCCAGCATGTATATATTGAAAATTGATTAGAGACTTACGGATTACGTAAGTCTTATTTCTATTAGGGCAGCTAGTTGGTACAGAACGGAAATGGCATGCATGAATAGTATGTTTATATACTTTTCTGAGGGGTATCCTGTTTTATTATGGACTATATATGAGGAGCTGTTGATATGAAAGGTATAAAAGAAATTCCTCGTGAAAAAACCGTTGATAACACCCTTACCCTATTATCAGAAGGGTACGAATTTATTTCTAACAGGCGAAAGCAATTCAATTCGGACATATTTCAGACTCGCCTTCTGGGACAGAAGGTTATTTGTATGACAGGAGAGGAAGCTGGAAGAGCCTTCTATGATGAAGGTCGATTTATTCGTAAACCGGCAATTCCGATGAGAATTCAGAAATCTCTTTTTGGTAAAAATGGTGTACAAACGCTGGATGAAGAAGAACACCGACATCGTAAAGGGATGTTCATGTCGATTATGACACACCAAAGTTTGGACAAACTCCAGGAAATCACAAAAAAACAATGGATGTCGGTTATCCCTAAATGGGAAAAGAGTAAAAAAGTGATTTTAATGGAAGAGGCTAAACAAGTTCTTTACAGGATTGCCTGTGAGTGGGCTGGAGTTCCGTTAAAAGAAAAGGAAGTAAAAAAGAGAGCAGAAGAAATGTTTAATTTAGTTGATTCTATTGGTGGAGTGGGTCCAAGATACCAAAAAGGCAGATGGGCAAGAAGAGACTCAGATAAGTGGGTTGCTGATATTATTGGACAAGTACGAGATGGGAAACTAAGAGCTGAGCAAGGTACTGCTTTATCGATCATAGCTAATCATCGTGATTTGACTGGTGAATTGTTGGAACCGGAATTGGCCGCGGTCGAATTAATTAATATCATTCGACCTGTGGTGGCTAATTGTTATTTTGTTGTATTCTGTGCTATAGCGATGCATGATTATCCTGAGGTACGTAAATTATTGAAAACCAATAATGAAGTGTACAATAAAATGTTTGTACAGGAAGTACGTCGCTATTATCCTTTTGCACCATTTTTAGGAGCCAGAGTCCGCAAAGACTTTTATTGGAATGAATATCCGTTCAAAAAAGGGACATTGGTTCTTTTGGATCTATACGGAACCAATCATCATCCGAATCTTTGGGATGATCCAGATACATTTAACGTTGAGCGATTTAGAGAATGGAAGGACAGCCCATTTGCCTTTATTCCACAAGGCGGCGGAGATTATGATAAGGGACACCGTTGTGCAGGGGAATGGGCTACCGTCAAGATTTTGCAAACAACTGTTGATTTTCTAGTTAAAGATATTGATTATGAAGTACCCGAACAGGACTTAGCAATCAGTAAGACCAGAATACCAACCTACCCAAAAAGTGGATTCATTATCCAAAATGTAAAAAGTATTTAAATGAAGGGCACCCAGAGTGGGTGTCTTTTTTATGTTAAAGGGATTATAGGAAGCCACCTGTCTCTTGATGGGCTATTTTAATAAATATATAACCCCAGGGTGCATATAGGACACTTTTCTGCTATACGCATAATAGTGAGGCTAAAATTCGGGAGGTCTGAATTATATGTATCCATACTATAAGTATTTAAGGAAGGAAAGATATTGTAAAGATGTACCGATTGCTTTTCCTCCTCAACATCAAAGCGAGCATCCGGGGTTGGAATATGTAATGAATCCTAGACCTATATCTGAAAATCCATACTACAAAGGGAGCGGAAAGCTGGAGAGGAAGACTGCGCTTATTACAGGAGGAGATTCAGGTATTGGCAGAGCGGTCGCCTATTCTTTTGCGAAAGAGGGTGCGAATGTTGCTATTGTATATCTGTATGAGCATGAGGATGCCGAGGAAACAAAAGAAAGAATCGAGAAGCTAGGGGTTAAGTGCCTGCTTATATGTGGAAATCTTACCCATGAGGATATGTCAGTGGCTGCCGTTCGTCAATGTTTGGACGAATTTGGAAAGATCGATATTTTGGTAAATAATCATGCTGTACAGTTTGTTCAAAAACGGATTGAGGATATTACGGAGGAACAACTTGATTTAACATTTCGTACGAATATTTATTCCTATTTTTTTATGGTGAAGGCTGTCCTGCCACATCTCCAGCGTGGGTCTTCTATTATAAATACAGCTTCCGTAACAGCATATAATGGTCACCCTAAGCTATTGGATTATTCAGCAACGAAAGGGGCGGTTGTTACATTTACGCGTTCGCTTTCTCTTTCTTTAATAAAAAAGGGGATTCGGGTAAATGGTGTAGCTCCAGGACCAATTTGGACACCGCTGATTCCGTCTTCATTTTCAGCTGAAGAGGTAAAGACTTTTGGAACATTAACTCCTGAGGTACCGATGAAGCGAGCAGGCCAACCATTTGAAATTGCCCCCAGCTATGTATTTTTAGCATCAGATGATTCGAGCTATATGTCGGGGCAAATCCTCCATCCAAATGGAGGGGATATGGTAAGTTCGTAACAAGTAGTGACGAAACTGCAAGCCAAGGCATCCCCATCTGAATTGATCGAATATAGTATAGGTTTAGATTGTATCCATTGATATATCGTCCCATTCCTCATCCAAGATATTAATCATCCAATTTAGAGCATATCTTCTCTCGTAAACAACACCGGGACTAATTTCAATCGGAAATTCTTCATTATTCATACGAGTTTCGGCAATAGCCCAATGGAGTCTGTACAAAAGATCGAGTGCATCCAGTATTTCATTTTTGTCCCGATAGGAAGCCCGTTCCAATAGCTCTTCCTTGGTAGAATGCAATACAAGATCATAAAGTGTTTCTACATCGGATAAAGTATGTGGGAATGGAAGATCGGGTATCAGATTAATGGCCCATAAAAGGGCAGAGTTACATTCAATTTTCCAGGAGTAGGTGTTATATTCGTCCTGGTCAGGTTCTTCATTCTCAATGAACTCTTTTTCCTCAGGAGAAAATAATTCTTTCGCATTGTAACTCTCTAAAAATTCGTCGATCGTTTCATCGGGGGCACCGCTGCCTTTAGCCGATACTATGGTGATGGCAATAATTCGGTCAATCACCTGTTCAATATCTTTAAAATGCAGGCTATTTTCACTTTCTAATGTATGTAAGTGTGTATTTATTGGGATTCCCATCTCTTTTAATAATTTTTCTGTCCGCTTTTTTCTTCCTATTGGACTATTCATTTAAATCTCCTCTTTCTGTACAAAGGCCTGCCTTTTATCTTGTAAATATGGATAATCATTTTGTCATGATGATTTTAACATATTTTGGTTAAATGATTGAATATTCTGCACTGGGAGGAGAATTTTGTAATTTTTTTATGTAAGAGGGTTTGTATAAGAGAGGTTTGATTTGAGTGGGCAGTTCACTCAGAAAGATAAGGTAGTGCAAAAGAAAAAGAACGATGACATTACCACAGGATGTGGCGAATTTAGTCTTCGTTCCTTAACCCAGCCCTTCAGCCTTTTGCTTAATCCAGATTCAGGGCCTAGGAGCTCAGGACATAAGCATGACCTCTACAGGAGGGAGAACACCTCCTTCCGAGCTCCTGAGCTAGGCCCTTCATTTTTTTGCTTAATCTAGCTTCGACGGCTAGAAGCTCAGGACATAAGTATGAACTCTACAGGAGGGAGAACACCTCCTTCCGAGTTCCTGTCTTATGCTCCTCGCTTCTGGGCAAGCCGTCTCAGCCTTTTGCTTTTTTCCATTTAGCTTTTTCCGCGAGTGCGGCGCGTTGGTTTTCTTTTCGGTTTAGGTAGGCGAGTTCGCGTTGGAGTTTTAGGTAACTGGCAAAGCGTTCTTTACTCAGCGTTTTATTGGATATTGCCTCCTGTACTGCGCAACTTGGTTCGGTTTTGTGTTTACAGTCTGTGAATTTACATTGTGAAGCTAATTCTTCTATATCAGTGAAACTATGACTGATTCCTTCGTCGGCTTCCCATAATTGTAATTCCCTCATTCCGGGAGTATCAATTATGATCCCTCCTCCATTAAGGATAACTAGTTCTCGGTGTGTAGTTGTGTGTCTCCCTTTATCATCATCTTTCCGAATGGATTTAACCTCTAGGATGCTGTCGCCGTATAGTACATTTGTTAATGTTGATTTACCGGTACCAGATGAACCAAGTAAAGCAACTGTTTTACCTTCTTGGATATAAGGGTCTAATTGCTCTAAACCCATCCTGTTTTCCGCACTGATAGCATGAATGGGTACACCTAATGCGATTGCCTCTACTTCTCTGATTTTTTGATCAACATCATCACATAAATCAGATTTGCTTAAAATAATGACAGGATTTGCTCCGCTTTCCCAAGCCATCAATAAGTAACGTTCCAGCCTGCGCATATTAAAATCGGTGTTAAGTGCATTGACTAAGAAAATGGTATCGATATTGGCTGCGACAAGTTGCTCTTCAGTAGTCACTCCAGCTTTCTTTCTTGAGAATTTACTTCTTCTTGGCAGTACTGCGTGGATGGTTGCTTTTTGCTCCTCTTTTCGGGAAGTGATGGCAACCCAATCACCGACTGCAGGAAAATCGGAGCTTTCCTTTGCTTCATGACGCATTTTGCCTGTAACTTCAGCTAAAAGATTACCATCTTCCGAGAAAACACGATACATACCCTTATGTTCCAAAGCTACACGGCCTACTGTATATTCTTTATGGCTATATTGTTTGAAAGCTTCTTCAAAATGCTGATTCCAGCCTAATTGTTTTAAATTCAATTTAAATTCCTCCAAATGATTGTTTTGATTGCAAAATAAAAAGGAGGCCAAATACGTTGGTCTCCTTTATGTCGTTTCTGTGTTATAGACAGATTCGGACAAATAAAAACCGTGGGCGCACACAGCCCACGGAAATATGCAAATTCAATCATGTTAAAATAAAGGAATTTTATGCATCCTTACCAGAGGGCTGTGATATGAAATTGACAGAAACTATATTTACGATTTGAGTTTCCATAATACATTCCTCCTTTAAGTAAGTGATTACATTAACTATAGTTTAATTTTTTTTGATTTGCAAATGAATTATTCAGTTTATTCAAAAATGTTTGTATATGACATATGTCATGTTCACCTATTGACGTTTATGACTAGTTTGGAGTTGAACTATTCTATAACATTAAGAATAAATATTGTTATAGAGGTGAATAAAATGTCCAAGGAGAAGAATATATCCTTAAGAAAACAAATTGCTCCCTATGAAAAGGCGAATACAAAATCAAGCGTAAAACAAATTCTAAATACATTTATTCCATTTTTAATTCTTTGGTTTGCTGCCTATCAAAGCCTGGAGATTTCGTATTGGCTGACATTGTTTTTTGCGGTACTTACATCCGGATTTGTTATTAGATTATTTATTATCTTCCATGATTGCTGCCATCAATCCTTTTTTAAAAATAGGAAATGGAACGATATTTTAGGGACGATAACTGGAGTTATTACCATGTTTCCATATGAACAGTGGAAAAGAAGTCATTCCATTCATCATGCGACAAGCAGTAATTTGAATAAGCGTGGAACCGGAGACATTTGGATTATGACTGTCGAGGAATACAAGATGGCCTCGTTTAAGGAAAAGTTAATATATCGACTATATCGGAATCCAATTGTCATGTTTGGGTTAGGTCCTATCTATTTATTTTTAGTTACAAATCGTTTCAATCGTAAGGGTGCCAGAAGAAAAGAACGCATAAACACGTATATTACCAATCTATCTATCGTCGTCATATATGCATCTATGTGCTTGCTCATCGGTTGGAAAGAATTTTTATTGATTCAATTGCCGATCTTGTTTATTGCAGGTGCTCTGGGAATCTGGTTATTCTATGTACAGCATCAATTTGAAGATTCATATTTTGAGGAAGAAAAAGATTGGGACTATGTCAAAGCGGCAATCGACGGAAGCTCCTATTATAAGCTTCCAAGAATTCTTCAATGGGTGACGGGGAATATAGGGTTTCACCATGTCCATCATTTAAGCCCAAGAGTACCAAATTATCATCTTGAAAAAGTCCATAATGAGACTGCTCCTTTACAGCAAGCTACAACCATTACGATATCTTCAAGCTTAAAGGCAATCCGTTTTCGCTTATGGGATGAAAAAGGTAAAGGCTTTGTGAGCTTTAAAGACATAAATAGGCGTGCTGGTAAGGTAAAGTCATAATTTAGATGTTACAAAAAAATACAGTAAATTTACTGTATTTTTTTTATTTACTGGTATATGCTGAAGTAAAATTAATGGAGGGGGAGAGGACAATTGAATGCTTTGAATCAGTTATTTCCAACTAATAAAGGACTGAATCTTTATGTTTGGCTCGTATTTAGTATTCTCCCTTTCTATTTTATTTTTCATGCAAAATCCATTTTTATGATTGTGTTAGGAATCATTCTTATTCTGTTATTTTTTATAAGCAATCGTATTTCAGCTATTTCGAAAGGTGGATTTGTTTATTTCTGGGTAGGAATCCAAATGGCGATTTGTATCGCTATGTCATTAATATTTGGGTTTGTTTATTTTTCGCTCTTTCTGGCTTATTATATTGGAACTGTTGAGAATAAGGTAGGTTTCTTTATTTTATATGGTATTCATGTTGGAGGCACAGTACTGACGGTTAATTGGGGATTCATTACTCAGAATCCACTCTTCTTTTCACAATTTCCTTTTATTTTAATATGTGTAATTGGTGTTATTTTACTTCCATTGAGCTCCTATAATATTCACAAAAGAGAAAGGCTGGAGGCTGAGCTGAAAGATGCTCACAAACAAATATCAGATTTAGTTAAGCTTCAGGAACGCCAGCGAATTGCAAGGGACTTACATGATATTCTTGGTCAGAAACTCTCGTTGATCGGACTGAAAAGTGATTTGGCCGGTAGGCTGGTACAAATAAATCCGGAGCAGGCAAAGAATGAATTGAAAGATATTCAAGTGACTGCAAGAACAGCATTAAAAGAAGTGCGTGACATTGTAGCTGATATGAGGGGCACCAAAATGGAGGATGAATTAATCCGTATCAAGCAAATATTGAGAGCAGCTCAAATGGAATTTTATGTTGAAGGAGAAGAGAGTATCCAGAAGATTCCGCTGCTTGTGGAAAATGTATTGAGTATGTGTTTAAAGGAAGCTATTACTAACATCGTGAAGCATAGCAGGGCCAATGAATGCAGACTCGATATTAAAAAAACGCATACAGAATTAACAATGATTATTCAGGATAATGGAACAGGAATTGTTGAAAAAGAAATGGGTAAAGGGAATGGATTAAAGGGAATGAGGGAGCGGCTTGAATTTGTGAATGGAAGCCTTGATATTCGGGTTAATTCAGGAACAGAATTAATTTTTAAAATTCCACTGATAGAGCGGAACGTTCAACAGGAGGTAATGGCATGATTAAAATCGTAATAGCTGAAGATCAAAGAATGCTGCTTGGTGCATTAGGCGCATTGTTAGATTTAGAACCAGATATGACGGTAGTTGGTAAAGCTAAAAATGGAGAGGAAGCTATATCCATGATCAAACAGCATAAGCCAGATGTTTGTGTGATGGATATAGAAATGCCTGGAAAAAGTGGACTCGATGTCGCAGAAGAATTAAAAGGAAGCGCATGCAAAGTAATTATACTTACAACCTTTGCGAGATCAGGTTATTTTGAAAGGGCACGAAAAGCGGATGTACGCGGGTATTTGTTAAAGGACAGTCCGAGTGAAGAACTGGCCAACTCTATCAGGGTTATTATGGATGGACGACGTATTTATTCACCCGAACTGGTTGACATGATTTATGAAGAGGAAAACCCTCTTACGGAACGTGAACAGCAGGTTTTGGGCTTAATAGCTGATGGGAAAAATACGAAGGAAATTGCCAATCAACTATTTATAACAACAGGGACGGTTCGAAACTATATCTCTGTCATACTTGATAAACTGGACGTCAATAATCGAATAGAAGCTATCTCTCGATTTAAAGAAAAAGGCTGGTTTAAGTAGAATATGTTATAATTTTTAAAAAATATGATTGATAATGTTATAATATACCAGTAAAATCTAAATTATATGATGAAATATAGGTAAAATAGGATTGAACAAATGTAGTAACATGTTCCTATTTTGCTTTTTCATTTATCGGAGGAAATATTCCTTTTAAACATCTTTAGATCTACATTTCTATTACCTCAGAGTATGACACTTCTTAGTACAGCAAGTTTTACATCTAGATGAGATGAATTTGCTACTTCAATTCTATTAGAATGATTAAACCACTACACACAGATAATAAAATAGTATATTCCCATGATAATAAGAGGTTATTTCATGAATCTTATCTAAGTATAATTACCCCAAAAATGGAAAACATTGTTTTAATTTGGTTGACGGACAAACTTTATATACATATAATTCTAAGTAGTCCATATAATATCAGAAAATATAAAATATTGCCGCAAATATCAGCAAGGGGGAAGTATTTTGATTGTCTTTGATCATGTAAATAAGTATTTTGGTGATTTTCATGTTCTAAAAGATATAAATCTACAAATTGAAAAGGGAGAAGTAGTAGTCGTAATTGGACCTTCGGGATCTGGTAAAAGTACGATGCTCAGATGTATTAATCGTCTCGAAGCGATTAATAGCGGTACTTTAAAAGTAAATGGTATTTCGGTGACGGATAAAAAGACAAATATCAACGAGCTTCGTCGTGATATCGGTATGGTATTTCAGCATTTTTATTTATATCCTCATAAAACAGTCCTTCAAAATATAACATTGGCTCCTATGAAAGTGTTGGGTAAGTCTGAAGAGGAAGCCGTAAAGACCGCAAAACTATATCTTGAAAAAGTAGGTATCCCTGATAAGGCAAATGCATTTCCTGCCCAGCTTTCCGGCGGGCAGCAACAGCGTGTTGCTATTGCGAGAGGATTAGCGATGAATCCGGAAGTTATGCTTTTTGATGAACCAACCTCTGCTCTCGATCCTGAGATGATTGGTGAAGTATTGGATGTTATGAAAGCGCTGGCGAAGGAAGGCATGACGATGGTTGTCGTCACGCATGAAATGGGCTTTGCGAAAGAGGTTGCTAATCGTATTGTCTTTATGGATGAAGGAAAAATTTTAGAAGAATCCACACCGGCTGAATTCTTTACGAATCCACAGGAAGAAAGGGCTCGTTCATTCTTAAGCCGTATTTTAAATCATTAATAAGGGGGAAAAAGAATGTCATTAAAAAAGTTTTGGAAGGTATCAATACTCTCAATCATTGCTGTATTCATGTTGACAGCCTGCGGTAGTAAAGAAGAAACAACCGGAGGATCATCTGAAAACGGTCTGGAAAAAATTAAGGATAAAGATAAAATCGTATTTGGTGTGAAAAATGATACACGTCTGTTTGGATTGAAAAATACAAGCACTGGTAAAGTAGAAGGCTTTGATGTGGACATTGCAAAAGCATTGGCTAAAGAGGTAATCGGGGATGAAAATAAAGTAGAGTTCGTAGAAGTAACTTCTAAAACGCGTGTGCCACTGCTACAGAATGGAAAAATTGACGCTGTTGTTGCCACTATGACAATTACAGAGGAACGTAAAAAAGAAGTAGATTTCACAGATGTTTATTTTGAAGCAGGTCAATCATTGCTTGTTAAAAAGGGAAGCAAAATTAAAAGCATAGATGATTTAAAAGCAGGTACCAAAGTTCTTGCTGTTAAAGGTTCTACTTCTGCTATTAATATAGCAGAAAAAGCACCGGATGCAGAAGTTCTGCAATATGAAAACTATGCAGAAGCTTTTACAGCACTTAAATCCGGACAAGGAGATGCTTTAACAACGGATGATGCCATCCTGTATGGAATGGTTGATGAAGATCCTTCGTATGAATTAGTTGGCGGACAATTTACGGAAGAGCCATATGGAATCGCTGTTAAAAAAGGTAATACAGAATTAGTGGATGAATTAAATAAAGCTCTAAAAACAATTAAAGATAACGGAACTTATGATGAGATACTTAATAAATGGATCGAAAATAAATAATTTCTCCGATCAGGATGGGCATGTATGCTCATCCTGATTGATTAAGAGGAGTGAATCAATTGCTGGATTTTTCTATACTCGCAGAAAATATGGATATGTATTTGGAGGGTTTTTTAAAAACGATACAAATTAGTTTATTAGCCCTCGTAGGAAGCTTTTTTTTAGGGGCATTGATTGCAGTCATGAGGATTGCGCCGTTCAAGCCACTAAATTGGATTGGGACTGCCTATGTTGAATTTGTCCGAAATATCCCCTTATTGATCATTGCATTTATCTTTTATTATGGAGCGAAAATGCCAGGCTTTGCGGCGGGATCATTAGCATTAACGATCTATACAGCTGCCTTTATAGCAGAAGCCATTCGTGCGGGGATCCTTTCAATTCACAAAGGGCAAATGGAAGCAGCCCGTTCATCAGGTTTAACCTATGGGCAGGCTATGAGAATGATTGTTTTGCCTCAGGCTATAAAAGTTGTAATTCCTCCATTAGGCAATCAATTTATCAATTTAGTTAAAAATTCATCCATTTTGGCTGTCATTGCCGGCGGTGAATTAATGTATCAGGCTGATTTGATCTCTCTCCACACATTTGTTGTATTTGATGTCTATATTTTTGTTGCTATATTCTATTTGGTTATCACCATTCCACTAAGTTTAGGTGTTGGCTATTTAGAAAAACACCTGGAAAAAAGCTCGTAAGGAGGCGTAATCATGGATTTTGCAGGAGCATATACGCCCGATAATCTCAAATTTTTAGTAGATGGATTTCTTGTTACGCTAAAGGTTGCTGTAATTTCTATTATCCTTAGTTTTATTATCGGGGGGATATTAGGAATAATCCGTTATGCCAAGATACCATTGTTATCAAAGGTTGTGGCGGTTATAGTAGAAACGATTCGAAATCTGCCACTAATCCTAATTATTTTCTTTGTTTATTTTGGTTTACAGGATCCAAGCAGAGGCTGGTCCTTGAATATGAGTGTAACGACTGCTGCCATTATGGCGTTAACCATTTTTGAATCTGCTATGATCTCAGAAATTATCAGAAGTGGCTTAAACTCAGTGCCAAAAGGACAAATAGAAGCAGCCCGTTCATCAGGTTTAAATTATATGCAGACACTTATTCATATTATTTTGCCACAGGCCTTGCGGAACATGGTTCCACCTATTGTTAGTCAGTTTATTTCCTTGTTAAAAGATACATCATTAGCGGTTATTATTGCATTGCCAGAACTGACACATAACGGCCAGATTATTTACGCGCAAAACGGGAACTATATTTATCCCATCCTGCTCCTTGTTGCACTTATGTATTTTGTGGTTAATTACGGTTTATCCTTAGTTGCAAGAAGATTAGAGATTAAAAGGGCTTAGAGTGTGTACGTAGCATCATCCTTAAGAAGGGATGATGCTTTTTTGCACATTAGTTTAGGTATATGTCATATACATAAAGAAAAATGGTTCACTTAAATAAATCGATGTATCATGATATAGATATTACTATTTTTTAATAGGGCACATTTATAGTATGATAGTCAATGAGGTTGATTTATAAGATATCTCAAACAGGATTATCGTTGTACTCATGAATGTAGTTTTAGCGATTTCCAACCATTTGCAGTGATTTACCAGAGTGAATCATGTATATAATAAGATATGACAAATATAAATTCAGAAGGTTGAGAGTATGAATAAACAAAAAACAATTGAAGAATTGCAGCAGATTATTCAGGCAGAACATATTAAACAGGATGAACCTTTACGTGAATATACATTTACTAAAACGGGTGGGAATGCAGACTTTTTGGTGTTGCCTACAACCTATGAAGAGGTTCAAAGTACGATACTTTATGCAAATAAGAATGATATACCGTTGACTATTTTAGGAAATGGGTCGAATTTAATTGTTAGAGATGGTGGAATAAGAGGAATTGTCCTGATTCTAAATCATTTGGATAAGATTTATATGGAAGATGGGAAAATTATTGCCCAGAGCGGAGCAACCATTATTGATGTATCCCGCTTTGCTTTAGAACAGAAGCTGACGGGATTAGAGTTTGCTTGCGGAATCCCTGGTTCAGTCGGTGGAGCTGTGTATATGAATGCTGGTGCTTACGGTGGAGAAATTTCACAGGTCATTGAGTCAGCTATCGTGTTAAATGAGAAGGGTGAGCTTCTTACATTGACGAAGGATGAGATGGAGCTTACTTACCGTAGCAGTTTGATCGCCAAGCAAAATTATATCGTTTTAGAAGCCCGTTTTGTTCCAGTACCGGGAGATGTAAAAGTAATTAAAGAAAAAATGGATGAGTTAACCTTTTTAAGGGAGTCCAAGCAACCGCTTGAGTATCCTTCCTGTGGAAGTGTATTTAAACGTCCGCCTGGCTATTTTGCGGGTAAACTGATTCAGGATAGCGGTTTGCAAGGGGCTCAAATTGGTGGAGCACAGGTATCTACAAAGCATGCCGGTTTCATCATTAACACTGGCGATGCTACTGCTACTGACTATCTGGCGCTGATTAAGCATGTTCAGGACACGGTTAAAGCTAATTTTGGCGTCAGCCTGGAAACAGAAGTAAAAATAATTGGTGAAGAAGAATAGAATTTGATAAATTGAATGTCTGGCCCCTCATAAAAGAGGGGCTTTTTTAGTGTCAATTCTTATGCAAAAGGGTATAAAGGAGCAAAAAAGTTTAGATTTTCCCGAAATAGGATATAGTAATAAGTAGGGGAAAATGGTTTGTTTCAAAAAAATACATAGAAGGAGTGGTTGTTTGCAGCCAAAAATAAGTATAAAAAATGTTGTAAAAGTGTTTGGAAAATCTCCACAATCTGCACTTGAATTATTGAAGCAGGGCTCTTCAAAAAAAGATATCTTAAAGAAAACAGGATGTACGATTGGGGTTAATAATGCCAATCTTGATATCTATGAAGGAGAAATTTTTGTTGTTATGGGGTTATCGGGGAGTGGGAAATCCACGTTGATTCGAATGTTAAACCGTCTAATTGCCCCGACATCCGGTGAGATTTTGATTGATAATGAGAATATAGTTAACATGTCACCGGCTGAATTACGTGAAACTAGAAGAAAGAAAATTAGTATGGTGTTTCAAAACTTCGCCCTATTTCCTCATAAAACTATCCTGGAGAATACAGAGTATGGATTGGAAATTCAAAAAATACCTGAACAGGAACGAAAACAGAAGGCAATGGAATCACTCGAAGTAGTTGGCCTAAAAGGATATGAAGATCAATATCCATCCCAGTTGAGCGGCGGGATGCAACAGCGTGTTGGACTTGCGAGGGCTTTGGCCAGTGATACAGATATTCTTCTTATGGATGAGGCATTTAGTGCCCTTGATCCACTTATCCGCAAAAGCATGCAGGATGAGCTGCTGGAGATCCAGGATAATTACAAAAAAACAATTGTGTTTATTACGCATGACTTGGATGAAGCTTTAAGAATAGGTGACCGGATCGCTTTGATGCGTGATGGCAGGGTAATTCAAGTGGGAACTCCTGAGGAAATCATGATGAATCCTGCCAATGATTATGTTGAACGATTTATTGAAGATATCGATTTGTCACATGTTCTGACTGCGTCTTCGATTATGACTCGGGCGGAACGTATTACAATTGACAGAGGTCCTCGTGTTGCCTTACAAATTATGAAAGACAGGGGATACTCCAGTATATTTATCGTAGACCGCAAGCAGACACTGCTTGGGGCGCTCTCCGCCGACCAGGCAAGAGAAGCTATTCTAAAGAAAATCCCTATAGAAGAGGTCATGACAAAAGAAGTGCCAACAGCATTGGAAAATACGATTCTATCTGATTTGCTCGACGATATGGCAAATGCACAAATCCCATTAGCAATCGTTGATGAAGCTAACAGATTGAAGGGTGTTCTTGTACGTGGTGTTGTCATTGGAGCATTGGCTGGTAACAAAGATGTACTCCAAGATAAGGAGGAAAGTCAATGAACCTAGAAAAATTACCGATAGCTTCTGGAGTAGATCGTTTTATTGATTGGGTAACAGAAGTATGTGGACCACTATTTAATTGGATTTCGATGTTCATTCAAACTATTATTGATACAAGTGTGGAAGTACTGGGCTTAGGACCTTCCATTCTGTTAATTATCCTGATTACTCTGCTAGTTTTATATACAAATAATTGGGGCATGGCATTATTAACGTTTATAGGATTATTATTGATTGATAATTTGGGATTATGGGATGCTATGATTCAAACATTGGCATTAGTATTGGCATCCGTACTGATTACGGTTATTGTCGGAGTCCCAATTGGTATTTGGGCGTCACAGAGTAATACGGTGAAGAGAATTGTAATGCCGATTCTGGATTTCATGCAAACGATGCCTGGCTTCGTTTATCTGATTCCTGCCATCCTTTTCTTTGGAATTGGAGTCGTTCCGGGAATCGTGGCCTCTTTTATTTTCGCTGTTGCGCCGACGATTCGAATGACGAACTTAGGAATCCGGGAGGTTCCGGCAGATTTAATAGAAGCTTCTCAAGCCTTTGGTTCCACCACGTGGCAGAAAATCACAAAGGTCCAACTGCCATTGGCTGTTTCAACGATAATGGCCGGAATCAACCAAAGTATCATGCTTTCTTTATCTATGGTGGTTATGGCATCCCTTGTTGGTGCGCCTGGATTGGGTGCCGAGGTATACCGTGCCGTTTCGCAAATAGCAGTAGGTGAAGGATTCGAAGCTGGTTTAGCACTTGTTATCATTGCAATTATTTTAGACAGATTATCGCAAAACCTCAGAACTCCTGTATATGAAAGAGTAATTGCTAAGAAATGGGTTTATAGTTTCATCATCTTAATTTTCCTTGGAGGATACGCATATATAGCATTATCTTCTTCTGCAGAAACAGGTACAAAAGATGATGCTTATGTGGGCAATCAGGTGGATTATAAAATTGTGGGTATTGAGCCTGGAGCAGGAATTATGTCAGCAACTGAAGAAGTGTTGAAGAAATATGGACTGGAAGAAGACTGGACTTTGCAGGAAGGATCATCTGCTGCTATGGTTGCTGAGCTTCAAAAAGCTTACGATAATCAGGATCCAATTATTCTGACAGGTTGGACACCGCATTGGAAGTTCCAAAAATATGATCTGAAATATTTAGATGATCCCAAGAATGTATATGGCCAAAGTGAAAACATCCATACATTGGTCCGAAAAGGCTTGAAAGAAGAGTTGCCTGGAGCAGAACAAATCTTAGATCAATTTTACTGGACTCCAGCTGATATGGAAGAGGTAATGGTGGACATGGAAGGAGGAATGACACCAAAAGAGGCAGCCGCCAAATGGATTGAAAAATATCCAAATAAGGTGGATCAATGGCTGACAGGTGCAGAAAAGGGAGAAGGACAAAGTATTAGTCTAATCTATGTTGCCTGGGAGTCAGAGATCGCATCAACAAATGTTATTGGTGAAGTATTAAGAATGCATGGATATAGTCCGGAATTAAAGCAGGTAGAAATTGGGCCGATGTTTGCATCAATTGCCAATCAAAAAGCAGATGCCATGGTTGCGGCTTGGCTGCCATTAACTCATAATGCCTACTATGATAAGTATAAGGAAGATTTAACCGATCTGGGTCCAAATCTAAAAGGTGCCAAGAGTGGACTCGTTGTTCCTACTTACATGGATATAGATTCAATCGAGGATCTAGTGAAAGAATAATTGAGTAAATGACATATTGTTTTGCAGATGATTTAGGGCATGAGTTCGGTACTTTACTGGACTCATGCTTTTTGTTTTGCCTGCATGATAAATCAGAAAGTTGGACGGCTGCATAAAGGATTAGAACAACTCGGTGCCTCAAAGGATGTTAATCTTTTTTACGTGATCTTTTTGTAAATTTAAATGTTCAATAATTGAAACATATTAGCGTTTATGCTGGAAAGTACAAAATTCTCTTGAATTCGAGGTAAAAGGCGATAAAGAATCGCCTTTTATCTTTCAATCACTCGATTTAATTCTGAATTTAGTATTCGTAATCCTTCCTGACTTAACACAATCTTTCCATTGGCTAATGAAATATTCTGATTACTGACTTCACCTGTAATGGCACAAGCCTTACCCGGTGTATATTTTTGCAGGATAATTTTGTCTTCATCCGTAAAAATCTCTATAGAATCTTTTATGTTAATATCAAGAGTTCTTCTAAGTTCAATCGGCAGTACAATTCTGCCGAGTTCATCGACTTTTCTAACAATCCCAGTTGACTTCATTTTCACACCACTTTTCTTTCCTTTTTATAGAATAATAGTCTTAAATTGGTTATAAGTAAATAGTTTTGCTCAAATATTAACATGATTGTAATACTAAATGCTATACCAGTAATAATAATATATATACCAATATTTCGATTGACCTTCTGCATTTTTGGTATAATTTGTCGCCTTAATGGACAATTTACATAAGAAGGAGGTGGATGTTATGGCTAAAATTGGTGTGGAGCAATCTTTATCAGACGTTCAACAAGCTTTACGTGATAAAGGACATAATGTAATCGAATTAAAACAGGAAAATGACACACAAGGGTGTGACTGCTGTGTTGTATCCGGCCTGGATATTAACGTAATGGGTATGCAGGATACAGCAACAAAAGCTTCAGTGATCAACGCTGATGGTCTTACTGCTGAGGAAGTATGTCAGGCAGTTGAAAACAGAATTCAATAAAAAATAACGGCTGCCGTGTACAAGCAGCCGTTATTTTTTTTCAAAGAAATAGATTTACATCAATACGATCGTACAGGGGATATAAGGTGAAGATGAGACGGATTGTTAACTGGTTCAATCAAGACGGGTCTTAAGGATCCGCCAAAACTTAATTTTACTTCTTTTTCTTTTATGGCTTTTAAAGCATCGAGTAGAAATTCTCCATCAAGAGATATACTTAAATTAATTTCACCTTGAACCATTCTGATATCCATTATTTCTTCGATTTTCCCCATGTCTGTTGAGTTTGATGCAATCTTTATTTGTTTACCATCTATCATTTCAATCAATATATTGTTATTTTTCCATTCACTTGCAAACAGCCGAGCCCGATCTATCCCCTTTAATAACTTTACTGTATCTAGTATCATGACGGTTTTCGAATCGGCTGGTATAAGTTTAGAGATGCCAGGGAAATTACCTTCAATAAGTCTGGAATATAATGAGGTAGTCGACGATTTGAATACGATATAATTGTCTAATATGTAAATATGTATAAGATCTTTTTCATTATTCATTAGTTTTGTGAGCTCAGTAAGGCTGGCACCAGGAACAATGAAAGAAGCTTCAATTTGTGAGTTTATTGGTACTTTCCTTAAAGCCAGTCGATGGGAATTGGTCGCAACACAGGTTAGCTTATTCTCTTTAAACGACATATTCACACCAGTTAGAACAGGTCTTGTTTCACTTTTGGAGACTGCAAATGTAGTTTGTTTGATTATTTCCATTAAGGCAGAGCTGTGTATCTGTATAAAATGGTTTGTCTTTATTGAAGGGTAAGTGGGATACTTGCCAGGATTAAATCCATTTAGGTATACCATGACTTCATCAGATTGAATTTTAGCTACGTTATTTCCAGTTACCTTTATATGAATATCATCAGATAATTTTTTTACAACTTCACATAAATATTTAGCTGGAAGAACTGCGCTGCCAGTTTCATCTATGTTTAATATCCGGATACCGTTCATTTCTAAAGGAATTATTTTTTCTATTGCAATATTGGAATTGCTGCCAATCAGGATTAAACAATCCTCCTTAGCGACCAACTTTATGCCTGTTAGAATTGGTAAAAGCGATTTTGTTGTCACTGCCCTGCTAACATCGGATAATGCCTCGTTGAAATAATCTTTACTTATTGTAAGTTCCATTAGAAGTCTCCCAAGTCCATAATTAGTTTCATGTATATTCAATTCTCCAAAAAGAATCATATTCCTTCTTTCAGCATGAATCCTTCCGGTTAACTTACTAGCCATTAAGTTGCATAAAATTAAGTAAAGGCTCCCCGCTAACAAAATGTTAGTTATGATATACCTATATTCTATAATTCACTCAAAATTCCTCCTAAATATAGACCGAATCTAGATTGCAAGTGAAATAGCGGAAAGGAAACTGATGATTAGGATATTCTAGGGAGAGTAACAGGGGGAATCCCGCCGATTCGGCAGGAAATCCAGCGGGAAAGAGGCAGAAACCAGCCAATTAGGTGAATAAACCAGCGGAAAGCAGGAATAATCAAGCCGGATTGAGGAAAAAACCAGCCAGCGCCTGCCCATAGCGCTTAAGATTACCTCTTATAAAACAAAAAAGCCTCCGATGGTAAAAATCGAAGGCTTCAATACTATAATTTTATAAAGCTTGAACTTTTCTTGCCTGAGCATGGTAAACCTGATAAAGCAATAATGCACCTACAGTCAGAATAGCTCCTGAAATATAAGGGAGCCCAACGGCGAATGAATACAGTAGACCTCCAAGTGGCGGGCCGATGATCCTGCCAAGGGAATCAAAGGATGAAAGTAGTCCGGTTGAGCTGCCGTGTCCTCCTGTTGAGGTCTTTGTCAGCAATGCAGTGACAGCTGGACGAATAAGCCCATTGCCTAACCCGAAGATTGTTATAAAGAGTGTTGCAGTCCAGAAGCTATTGGTAAATAGGATTAGTATAAACCCGATGATTGAAACGATTAGCCCGATTTGAATGACTCGGCCTTCTCCCCATTTCTTCGTCATAATTCCAATGAGTCCTCCCTGCACAATCGCGCTTCCAAATCCCATAATCATAAAGATATACCCTAGCTGGACCGTATCAATTCCAGCCTTAATAGCGGCAAAATAAGCAAAAGTTGCTTCAAGACCAGCCATAGACAAAGATACGACGCATTGAAGCACGAACAGAATAGAAGCAGCACCGCTAAAATTCATCCACATCGATTTGTTGCCCGAGCTTTGTTTTCCTAACTGTTCAGCTGTTAAGGATTCCTTAAGAACAATAAGTACTAATAAGAACGTCAAAGTAGAGAGGATTCCGGCAATTAAGAAAGGCGTATTTAAGCTGGATTTTGAAAGAATCCCGCCAATTGCCGGACCGAAGATGAAGCCTAACCCGGTCGCTGCTCCTATAATCCCCATTCCTTTTCCACGATCTTCTTCAGTCGTAATATCTGCTACATAGGCCATGGTAGTTGGCATATTGGCTGAGGAAAGGATACCACCAATGATCCGTGCCACAAACATTAACCATAGTGAGTCGGCTATGGCCATGATGAAGAATGATAAAGCCAAACCAAATATACCAATTAACATAACTGGTTTTCTGCCGATTCGATCTGATATCTTTCCCCAAATCGGGGCGAAAATTAACTGCATTAACGAATAAACTGCCATTAGTAAGCCAAGTTGAGTAGGCGTGCCGCCGACCTCTTCTGCTAAAAATGGAAGGACCGGAATGATAATCCCGAAGCCAACCATCACTAAAAACATGACCAGGAATAGAACGGGCAATATTTTTTTATTTTCCATGAGTTTCTCCTCTAAAACCGCTCAAAATGCTTAGATAGTTATGTGTCTATGAAGTATAAAAAAATCTATGTATCAAGCGGTTATATTAATAGTTATATTCTTTTCAACTGTACATAATCAACATTTCTAACGTCAATTGTAAAGCTTTTCATACAAATATAATAGTTTCGCCTACACAAATATTTTTAGTTTTGTTTGACATTTTATCGACACATTATGGTCGTAAGATTTTTTATAGAAAAGCTTTTCTAAGGATTTACCCGGTATAGATTGTCAGAAAGGATGAAAAAGATGAACTTTATAAAAAGGGCTTTTTTAAGTGTAAAAGCCAGAAAAGGGAAGAGCATTTTGCAGTTGGTTATATTTACTGCTATCTGCGTGCTGGTTTTATCAGGTCTTTCAATTCAGACAGCGGCAAATAAATCAGCAGAGCTCGCAAAACAGAGTCTTGGCAGTGAAGTCACACTAAGTGCAGATCGAGAAAAATTAATGGAGCAGCAGCGACAGGAACGTGAAAATCAAGAAAACAGTGAAAATAGAGAACCTGTTAGATTGATGGAAGAGCCTGTCGCGGTTGAGGATGCCAATGAATTACTATCTTTGTCACAGATAAAAGGATATAACTATTATTCTACTACATTTGGAGTGGCTGGAAATTTTGATCCAATAGAAACAGAGTCAACAAGTACAACAAATGAAACGAACAAAAATGGCCAAGGTCCGGGATTTGGAGGAGGCATCAGTCCAAGTATGGCGGATGCCGATATTAGTCTCCAGGGAGTAGCTTTTACAGATACAACAAGCGAATTTATGGATGGAGATGCCGAAATGGTAGAGGGCACTCATCTATCAGATGACCATTTAAATAAAAATGTAGCCATTATCGAAGAGACACTGGCTGAAGAGAACGAATTGGTAGTTGGGGACCAATTAGAGGTGACCTCTTCAACAGATGAAGATACAACTGTTGAAGTCGAAATAATCGGCATTTACAAAACTTCTTCAATATCTACTGATTCAGGTATGATGAACTTCACTGCCATGAATCCGTATAACAAAGTATATGTACCATACACACTTGTTAATGAATTGAAGGGTGAAGATTACAAGGATACAATCGAAAGCGCAGTCTACTACATGAATGACCCAGCGGATACGGATTCTTTTATTGAGGATGCAGAAGCGACCGGAGCTATTGATACGGACATATTTAAATTGGATGCCAACGATCAGTTGTATCAACAAATGGTTGAACCAATTAACAATGTAGCATCCTTTTCTAAGAACGTTGTCTATCTCGTGACTATTGCAGGTGCGATTATTTTAGGACTGATTGTAATGCTTGGTATACGGGAGCGTAAATATGAAATGGGCGTACTGCTGGCCATTGGAGAAAAGAAGAGCAAGTTGATAGGGCAGTTTATTGTAGAAATACTAATCATTGCTGTATTTGCACTTGGTATAGCTTCTGTCACTGGTAATGTAGCAGCTGATAAAATCGGCGATCAATTATTATCCCAACAAGTAGAAACGGATACACAATCCACAATGGATCCATTTGGCGGTAAAGGAATGCAAATGGAAGGCGGTATGGGCCCTGGAATGGGAGGAGGAGGAAACGCTCCTGGTGCACCGAATCAGGCACAGGTGGAAACAGCTCAAGTGGATGATCTAGATGTTAAAGTAACTGCTTCCGATCTTGGTATGTTAACCGGTATTGGTTTACTGATTGCCATCCTGGCTACATTGATCCCATCATTATCCATACTTCGATTGCAGCCAAAAGCAATACTTTCAAGACAGGATTAGGAGGAACCGTAAATGAGCGCATTATTGGAGTTTAAGGATCTAAGTTATTGGTACAGACATAATAATAAACAGCATGATATAGTAAAGAAAATTAATGTTTCTTTTAATAAAGGATTATTTTATGCAATTGTCGGTCCTTCCGGTTCAGGAAAAACTACGCTTCTCGCCTTGGCGAGTGCGCTGGATGCTCCTAAGGATGGACAGGTATTATACGAAGGAAAAGATATTAGAAAAATCGGATATACCACGTTTCGAAATAAATATGTTTCGATTGTCTTCCAATCCTATAATTTACTGCCCTATATGACTGCGTTACAAAATGTCACTACAGCGATGGAGATTACCGGAAATAAGGTTAAGGACAAAAAACAGTATGCACTCGAGATGCTTAGAAAAGTGGGCATCGATGAAAAGCAGGCTGGACAAAAGGTGCTCACACTGAGTGGCGGTCAGCAGCAACGTGTCTCCATTGCACGAGCCCTTTGCTGTAAATCAGATTTAATTGTAGCAGATGAACCGACTGGAAACCTCGATGAGGATACCGCTCAAGACATCATTAAGTTATTTATGCAGCTGGCACATGAGGAAAATAAATGTGTCATCATCGTTACGCATGATCAGCATATTGCTGACATTGCAGATCAAACGATTCGCCTTTCTAAAGGCCAAATAACGATTGTTAATAATATAAGCGAACATTCGCACCAATAAGTGAATTTTGTTTAATGAAAATCTCCGAGTTATCGGGGATTTTTGTCCTATCTTTTAATCCTCGAGGAGTGAGTACGAAAGATGCAAAAAATCATGATTGTAGAAGATGAAAAAGCCATCAGCCAGGTTTTAAAGGCTTACTTGAAGAAAGTAAACTACGAAGTTGAACAAGTATTTACAGGTGGTGAAGCCATTGCTAAATTTGAGGAGTTTCAACCGAATCTTGTTTTGCTCGATGTTATGCTTCCAGGTATGAGTGGATGGGATATATTAAAAGAAATTCGTACGAAAAGCGCATGCCCTGTTATTATGCTCACAGCACTTGGTGATATTAATTACAAGCTCACAGGCTTAAATGATGGAGCTGACGACTATATCACTAAACCCTTCATTGGAGATGAAGTGGTTGCCCGTGTCCAGGCAGTATTGAGAAGATCTGGACAGGTCATTGATGATAAGGAAAAGAAACAGTTTGGCGCGTTGTGCATTTATATGAAAGCTCATAATGTTACATTAAATGGAGTAGAGCTTGACTTAACACCGCGCGATCTCTCACTGCTCATCTTCTTGGCACAAAATCCTAATCAATTATTTACGAGAGATCAATTAATTGATCATGTATGGGGGATGGATTACGACGGCAGTGACCGAGCGGTAGATTTGTCCATCAAAAGGCTGAGAAAGTCTCTGCAAAACTGGCCTGCATCTGAAGGAGAAATTAAAACTCTGCGAGGATTGGGGTATCAATTAAGTGTCTATGAAAAAAAATAATAAACTGCAAATGTATTTTCTGAAGCACTTGGGTCAAAAAAAGAAAAACCATCCGACTAAACGTGTCAGTTTGTTGAAATACTGGACGACACGATATCTGGTTACCCTGTTTATTGGACTTATTGTCATAGGATTCCTTACAGGAATCATTATCAGGCAATCCACTCTTAATAAGAACCTGGATATTAATAAATATTTGGCTGAGGAAGTAGCAGCGCGAATACTGGATCAAATGGTTGGAACTGATATTCAAACAGAGCAGAATCCAGAGGTTTTTGCCAATCGAAAAAAATTATTAGAGGTCAGCGGCAATCCGTCCATTTATGTGGTGGATGTAAATGGAAAAATAGTAATTGAGAATCGTTCAAGTAATCACCTTAATGTATCTTCATTTTCAACTGCACTGCTTAATAGTAAGGATGAAGTGAAACAATTAAACAATATTGGTGGCAGAGATTATTATTTGGTTAAGCGGCCTATGATTGTGAATGATACGGTGATTAGTTGGATTGTCGTTATGCAATCTGAGGATGAGTTAACTGCAGTAGATCAGGAATACAAATTACTTTTGATTATGATTTTAAGTTTGGCCTTGCTCGGATGGGTTGCGATTTACTTTTTATCCAAAAGACTGGTTAAGCCGATTGAGAATGTAGCTGAAGCAGCTAAGCAGGTTCAAAAAGGAAATTATACTATTGAACTTATTGAAGAGGTAAATGAACAGGAAGTTTATGATTTAGTCCATTCCTTTAAGGAAATGGCTATTAAATTGGAGCAGCTTGAAGCTATGCGAGCTGAATTGCTGGCAGGTGTAACACATGAATTAAAGACGCCTGTAACGTCTATCAGCGGTTTGCTTCAAGCCGTTAATGATGGAGTTGTAACAGGGGAAGAAGCAAAAGAGTTTCTGGCCATATCCTTACAGGAAACGACTCGTATGCAAAAAATGGTGGGAGACTTATTGGAGTTCAACTCCTTTACAGCCAATGCCATCCCTGTTAACAGAGAGTCTGTAAAAATTGGTGAGGTCATTAATGAAATGATTTACCAATGGGATATTGTGCAGGATGATCAACTTGTTAAAGTTACTGTACAGCAACCAAAAGAAGATATGGTAGTATCGGCGGACCCTCTGCGATTGCAGCAAATTATGATTAATCTCTTGAATAATTCCAAGCATGCTATTCAAGGAGAGGGAACGATAGAGGTCCGTATTTATAAATATGATGAGGATCATGTCGCAATCGATGTACAGGACAGCGGTTCGGGAATCCCGCTTGCCGAGCAGGATTTAATATTTGAACGTTTTTATCGAGGAGAAGATAAAAAATACAAAATCCGCGGTCTAGGACTAGGACTCCCATTCAGCAGAATGCTCGCCAATGCAATGGATGGAGATTTGGTATTAACGAATAGCAGTGAAGAAGGTACAACCTTTACTATAGTACTGAAGAGCCTTATCTTAAGGAACGAAGACTAAGAACGCCACGTCCTGTGGCAACGTCTTCATGACCTACATCCTGTAGGCCCGTGAGGAGCATAAGACAGAGGCTCGAAGGGGATGTTCTTCCCCGAAGAGGCTATGCTTATGTCCCGAACTCCTAGGCTCTGAAGCCGGATTACCATAGTGCTGAAGAGCCTCGTTTAAGGAACGAAGACTAAAAGCGCCACGTCCTGTGGCAACGTCTTCATGACCTACATCCTGTAGGCCCGCGAGGAGCATAAGACAGAGGCTCGGAAGGATTAAGGGTAAGGGACAAAGACTAAAAACGCCATGTCCTGTGGCAACGTCTTTGTGACCTACATCCTGTAGGCCCCCAGAACATAATGAATATGTTTAAAAGCTGCCAAAGAACAGGCAGCTTTTAAATTTTTTAAGAGGAGAAAAGATTTTGACATTTTGTTGACACATACAGTTAGTAAATTAGATAGTGAGAAGAGCAGAAATGCAATTATTCTACAATTATCGTAATATATTAAATAGACAGTTTAATGAGTGAGGAGAGGAATTTGGATGGAAAACAATAACCGTCGTGATTATGATGATTTTGATAGACCAATAGATACTGCTAATCAGGATAATATTCAGATTCCTGCATTACCAGACGAGAAAGATATTGAAACAGAAATTATTTCATATCGTGGATATCATGAACTAAGCTCTGCCAAGGAAGAAGATATGACAGATGAAAATAATGAACAAGTAAATGAATGCGTGGAAGTACAACCGCTTCAAGCATCTGATGATCAAGCAGAGGTTAGATCTACAAGAGAGAAGAAAAAAAGGTCCAGATGGCTGACACCAGTCATTACCGCAATTCTTGGTGGAATGGTGGCACTTGGAGCAGGTTCTTACTTAGGTTTTGTTGATTTATCAGGCGTACTGCCAGGTGATGATGGACCTGTTAAAACAGCCATTGCTACAAATGATAAGGTAAATGATGAGGATGGCCTGAAGATTGTTGACTCTACGAAAACAACCTCTGAACTAATTCAAATGATTGAGGAGGTTTCTCCTGCGGTTGTAGGTATAGTGAATATACAAAACTCATCTAATTACTATGACTACCGCCAACCAACAATCAATGAGGAGTCCAATAACAGCCAGGAGAGCGGGACTGGTTCTGGGGTTATTTTCAAAAAATCGGGAAAAGATGCATTTATTGTGACCAATAATCATGTTATTGAGAATGCAGATACTATTGAGGTGTCCTTGGCAGAAGGTACAAGGATAACGGCTGAACTGGTTGGAACAGATCCATTAACAGACTTGGCGGTATTAAAAATTGATGGAAGCAAAGTGACAAAAGTAGCCGAATTCGGAGACTCTGAAAAGCTAAGTGTTGGTGAACCAGTGTTGGCAATAGGTAACCCTTTGGGTCTTGACTTCTCGGGGTCCGTAACCCAGGGAATTATCAGCGGATTGCAGCGTACAGTAACGGTTGCTACATCTGCTGGTGAATGGGATATGGATGCAATTCAAACGGATGCAGCTATAAACCCTGGGAACAGTGGCGGAGCGCTTGTCAATTCCGACGGACAAGTTATTGGTATCAACAGTATGAAAATATCATCTGAAGAGGTTGAGGGAATAGGGTTTGCTATTCCAAGTAAGGATGTTTCAGATATTGTGAATGACCTTCTTGCCGATGGAAAAGTACAACGTCCATATATTGGTGTAGGCTTGCAATCTATATCCGAAATACCTCAATATGTATTGCAGCAACAATTGAATCTTCCTTCCGAGATAACAAGTGGAGTGTTAGTAACTCAGGTGGAAACCGGTTCTCCCGCTGCTGAAGCAGGTATAGAGGCTAAGGACGTGGTAGTGGCAATCAATGATGCGGAAGTCACTACACTTGGGGAGTTCAGAAAATACTTGTATTCTAATGCTGCAAATGGAGATAAGGTCAAAATCAAGCTTTATCGAAATGGGGTGGAGAAAACCGTACCTGTTACAGTAACGGAGAAATAATAACTGAGAATAACTGTCGACTGCCTTGCCCCCTTGGGTAGAAGACATTATTTAAATAGATGAAGATTTCGCTTTGAAGCCTTATTTTAAGGCTTCTTTTTTTTTGCATTTATGAGCAAGTTGGTATTTTCGTGTACATATATATAGAAGAAAAGATATGAGGGAGATCAAAATGGGAGTGTCGTACTGTCCTAAACGGAAAATATTCCATTTGCAAGCTGGTGAAATGAGCTATGTGATAAAAATCTATCATCAAGCATATCTGTCTCATTTATATTGGGGGAAAAGGATCAAGGATGTGAATGAAAGCAATCAATTACAGTTTAAGTACCGATTGTTCTCTCCACAACCAGAAGGGTTTGACAGAACGTTTTCCCTTGATACGTTGCCTCAGGAATATCCAGCAAACAACACTGATTTTCGTACGCCGGCCTATCAAGTTCAATTTTCGGATGGTTCAGCCGTTACTGATTTAAAATATAAACATTTTCACATATATAAAGGGAAACGAAAATTAACCGGGTTACCTGCTACGTACATTGAAGAAGAAGAGGAAGCAACCTCTATAGATTTTACCCTTATGGATAATCAAACGGGGCTTCAGGCGATATTGACGTATAGTACATACGAGCAATCCAATGTGATCACTCGGTCAGTCCGGTTTATAAATCATGGAGATAACCCAGTATGTATACTTAAAGTCATGAGTGCTTCTGTAGATTTTAGAGAAAGCGAATTTGATTTGCTCACTTTATATGGCGCCCATGCGAATGAATGTAATCTATCGAGAAAACGTTTAACAGCCGGAAGCCATCTCATCGAGAGCAGACGTGGGGCCAGCAGTCATCAGCATAATCCCTTTATGTGCCTGGCAAAGCCAGATACAAATGAAGAGTATGGAGAAGTATATGGGTTCAGTCTGGTTTATAGTGGGAATTTTAGAGCGCAGGCTGAGGTTGATCAGTATGAAACCACGCGCCTTTCCATTGGTATTAATCCCTCTAATTTTAGTTGGCATTTGGGGAGAGGAGAAATCTTTCAAACACCGGAAGTCGTTATGGTTTATTCTTATAAGGGTTTCAGTGACATGTCGAGAACTTATCATGAATTATATCGCTTTCGATTGGCGAGAGGGCAGCACAGAGATTGTCTGCGGCCAGTATTGTTAAATAACTGGGAGGCTACGTATTTTAAATTTGACTCTGACAAGCTTTTAAAGCTTGCACGAGAAGGTAAGGAGCTTGGGATTGAATTATTTGTCCTGGATGATGGATGGTTCGGAAAACGTAACAACGCCAAAACTTCTCTTGGAGATTGGTATGTAAATAAGCAAAAATTACCTGGCGGGTTAAAAAAGCTGGCAGAGCAAATTAATCAGCTTGGGATGAAATTTGGGCTTTGGTTTGAACCTGAAATGGTATCTATGGAAAGTGACTTATATCGAAATCATCCCGATTGGTGCATTCAAGTGCCCAATCGCCCGAAATCATTAGGACGTAATCAATTGGTCCTCGATCTAACAAGAGCCGAGGTATGTGAGTACATTATTGAATCGGTTTCAAATGTCTTATTATCTGCTCCTATTAGCTATGTGAAGTGGGATATGAATCGACATATGACGGAAGTGGGGTCACTTGCTTTACCTATAGAACGCCAAAGAGAAACAGGGCATCGCTACATTTTGGGACTATATTATATATTAGAGGTATTGACTAGCCGCCATCCAACGGTCTTATTTGAGAGTTGTTCAGGGGGAGGGGGAAGATATGATCCAGGAATGCTGTTTTATATGCCTCAGGTGTGGACGAGTGACAATACAGATGCTGTCTCAAGGTTGAAAATCCAGCACGGAACAAGCCTTGTGTATCCGCCGGTGACAATGGGAGCTCATGTGTCAGCAAGCCCAAACCATCAGGTGCATCGTCACACTTCTTTAAACATGCGTGGACATGTTGCTATGTCAGGAAATCTAGGATACGAGCTGGATTTTTCCAAACTGAGTCAATTAGAAAAAGAAATGATCAAAGACCAGATTTCCTTGTATAAGGAAATTCGTCCGATTATACAATATGGCACGTATTATCGATTACTTAGCCCATTTGCAGGAAATCAGGCAGCTTGGCAATTTGTCAGTCAAGATTTATCTGAAACGGTTGTGATGTATTTCAGAATGATGGCACAGCCTGCAGAACCGTTCCATATTCTGAGGCTCAGGGGGTTAAATCCCGAGAAAGAATACCTCGATAAACATACATCCTTAATATATGGTGGAGATGAATTAATGTATGCAGGACTTTCTATCCCGGAAATGAAGGGGGATTATTGCAGTATGTTTTGGAGGCTCGCCTTTGAAGGTTACGAAAAGATTAATAATATAGAGTTCTAGCTTTTATGAGTTTAGATTAATATACTGAGACTTCTAAAAATAATAATTTACTTTGGATATATTTTCCTCTAAACTTCAAAGTATAGATGTGTTTAGAAGGAGAATCAGATGACAAGTGAATTCATTGCAAATTTATTTATTAATCTATTTATCATTCTGATTATTATTCAATTCATTTACTTTTGGCATGTTAAATATGAGGTACCTGGAGTGATTAGTCCTTTAATCGTTGGAATTGGTCAAGCGATTGCGATTCTTATTAATATTGTATTCTTCACTGCTGAATCACCTCCTGTCTTTCAGATCATGAATTTTAGTTCTATCTCCATTTTTATCGGTATCTTTTATGGTGGGTATGCGGTTGGTATCAGTTTATATATGCTGACGCTTACTACGTCTATCCTTTACACCACTTCATTTGAATGGTTTCACTTCTTTTCAGGTTTTTTTGCCCTTTTCTCTGCAATGGTTATTAGAGAGCAATACGTTAAACTAATGACCAGACAGCGTTTAGTAGCCTCCTTTGTAACGGCGCTTATTTCCTCTTTGGCTATTATGGAGATTTTTACAATTATAATGATTAACGATATTAAAACACTAAATCAAATTTTATATGTTTTCTTGTATATAACTGGAACGGTCTGGCTTGTTTATTCAATAGAAAGGCTAGAGAAAAACAGAAACTTTAAAAGTAAATTGATTGATACGGAAAAGATGCAGTCTGTCAGTCATTTAGCAGCCTCAATTTCACATGAAGTTCGTAATCCATTAACAGCCACGAAAGGATTTTTACAATTATTAAGAAGTGATGAGAATCTTACGAAGGAAAAAAAGGAGCAGTATATTGATATTGCGCTATCCGAATTGGACCGGGCTGATAACATTATTAAAGATTTTCTGGCGTTTGCTAAACCGCATATTAACAGTAAAGAAGATATCAATATTCAAGCAGAGTTGAATAAAGTAGCTGATATTGTTCAGCCGCTGGCTACTATGCGAAATGTACGTATTCAGATTGAAGTAGCTTCCTTTATAGTGAGAGGAGAAAAGCAATTATTTCAGCAATGTTTCGTTAATATCTTAAAAAATGGAATCGAATCAATGGGTCATGGGGGTTCTCTTACAATCAACACGGATCATAAGAGAAAAGGTGTAGATATACATATCATCGATACGGGCATTGGTATGACCAATGAACAATTAAAGCGTTTGGGCGAGCCCTATTATTCAACAAAAGGGGTAGAAGGAACAGGTCTTGGAATGATGGCGGTATATCGGATAATTGATTCGATGAAAGGGTCAATCCGTGTAAAAAGCAAGCCTGGTGAAGGGACAGCCTTTACCATCTATTTTCCGGGACAAGAATAAATAACTCCATAAATGGAGAAGACCTGAAGGGTTATAGCCCATTCAGGTCTTTTTATGCCTTTAATCAACATGGTATAAATCAGTCGGTATCCCATCAAGAAATGGACTCATTTCATCACTGCTAACCAGATAGAGTTCGTGCATAGCTCTTGTACAAGCCGTATAGAATAATTTTCTCTCCAATTCGCGGCTATAGGTTTCTTTTGATGCATCAAAAATAATGACAGCATCGAATTCAATTCCTTTTGATAAATAGGAAGGCAGAATTAATATTCCCTTATTATACGAATAGGTGTTTTTTTGCATGAGCTGGACATCGAGGTTTTTTGATAATTCTACGTAGGCATTCCGAGTTTCTTCTTCTGTTTTGCATATAATCGCAATGGTTTGATGACCAGCGTTCTCCAAAGAAGCGATCAGATTCATTATTTCCTGGGTCCGTTCTGAATTGTTATTTACGATTTTTATTGTAGGTTTTGGCCCAGTTCTATTAAATGGCTCAATTTGGACATTGCCCAAAATTTCCTTCGTAAAGTCAACAATTTGACGGGTTGATCGGTAGCTCTTTGTCAGAACCATCTTGTCAAAGCTCTCTGACTCATACAGCTCATTAGACAGAAGGGTTGGCGCATTCATCGAATGAGCATAAATAGCCTGATTAAAGTCGCCTAAAATGGTCATTTTACTATTTGGAAAAAGTTGTTTAAGAACAGCAAATTGAAATGGCGAATAATCCTGTGCCTCATCAATAAATAAGTGCCGGATAATATTATTAGTTTTTCGCCCCTCCAATTGTGCCTTTAAATAAATATAAGCTGTTGCATCTTCATTGGCTAATTGGTTTTGTTTGCATTTGTCTAAGGTGTAATCACAAATCCTTGGCCATGATTCAGGATAATCTGCATCATTGATATATTTATAGCCATTAAGGAAGAAGTTCTTATAGATAGCTTTTACATGGATAAATTTTAGATTTTTAATGGCTTTTTTTATTGGATTAAAATATTTACGAACTAATTTTTTTGCCAATTCATCTTTCTCGTGTTCAAAATCATTAAATGTGTCCTCTGACAAGCGATCTTTTGCCTGAATCTCCAAATAAGTCTCGGTATATTCATCTGTTTCAAGTAACTCTAGTTCATCTTCTACCCATTCTTTTTTATATTCGAGTTTTTCTTTTTGATCCAGCTTTTGTAAAAGCCAATCCTTCACGGTCTGCATACGAAGTTGGATAGGACTCCTGTTATCAAGAGAGTAAAAGTATTCCGCAATTTCACTTGCCGAAATAAGTGTTTCACCGCGAAAAGAAATTGTTTTAAATTTTAAATCCTGTCGACTGAGATGGTGAATATAGGCATCTATCAATTGTTTATACTGCAAATGGGATTTAAAACGAATTCCTTCAAGTCGAGCCTGGTAATATTCATCCTGTTCATTTTTCAATACGTATTCCATTTGCTGAAAAGGATCCTCGATATCAAATTCGTTACCTACATACTTTTCGATATAATCCTGAAAAGTAATTTGTTGCATGTTTTCTTCACCTAAATTAGGCAGAACAGTGGCTATATAGCTGTTGAATAAGGGATTTGGAGAAAATAATAAGATATGATCTGATTTGATCTTCCCAAAATAACGATATAGTAAAAAAGCCACGCGCTGAAGGGCAGCCGAAGTTTTACCGCTTCCGGCCACACCCTGGACGACCAAATACTTACTTTGTACGTTACGAATAATTTTATTTTGCTCTTTTTGAATCGTGGCAACAATATTCTTCATTTGATTATCCGCACGGGTGCCAAGAACTTCTTTTAAGAGTTCATCCCCTATTGTTAAGCCGGTATCAAACATACTTTTAAGCTTTCCATTTTTGATGATATATTGTCTCTTTAGCTCCATCGTGCCCGTGATGGACCCTTCGAGTGTTTGATATTCAGCGGGTCCGGGTGAGTGGTCATAGTATAGACTCGAGATTGGGGCACGCCAATCATAGATCAGGAAATTTTCATTGTTCTGATCCATTAGAGAAGCAATTCCAATATAGACTTGATCTATTTGTTCTTCACCGTCTTCATGAAAATCAATCCTGCCGAAATATGGGGAGTCTTTAAGTAGGTCCAGTGTTTTTAGTTGCTTCGTAATCTGATGTTGGGTTCTTTCTCTTTCTGACAGTAATTCAGATTGCTGTTTTATGCTCGCCAATGTTTCGACTGCATCCTCAACATTGTCCATATTGACGGTGACATCTTCCCAAAAGGTTTTACGAATATAAATGACTTCATCCTTGAGTCCACCTGATGATTGGTTCAGCTTATTGGCTTTATTCTCAATAATCTTGATAATGGTTGATAGTCGTTGTTCTTCCTGTTGTTTAGCAAAATTTTGTTCGGTCATATCCTGTCCTCCTAGTGATTCGGATATTGATACACAGTCATACTTTCTATAATGGTTGATTTTGGTGAATATAATGAAAGACGGATCAAATTATTCTTTTCCAAACTATAAAATATCAATACCCGGTATCGGTGACATTTAAATCCTGTCATCAATACCGGGTATTGGTGGGTTAAATTACAGTTTAGTTGAATGAACTTCTTTCTGTTGATCTGCATCTTTTTCAAAGAACAGGATTAGAGAAGGCAGTAATAGGCCTCTTACAAGGAATGTATCCAATATAATGCCTATTGCTACAATAAAACCAAAAACAAATAAAACGGCTATGGGCTGTGTCATTAATACAGCGAATGTGGCCGCAAGAATGATTCCAGCGGAGGAAATGACACCGCCTGTATTAGCCACCGCGATTTCTACAGCTTTTTTAACAGGGTGCTTTTCACGTTCTTCTTTGTATCTGGATATTAAAATAATATTATAATCGATACCCAGTGCTACAAGGAAAACGAAAGCATACAGCGGTACACGGGTGTTAATAGCATCAATACCAAATAGGATATCTGTTAAAAATGTTCCAAGGCCTAGAGCTGCCAGGAAGGATAGCAAAATCGTTCCCATCATATAAATCGGCATCTTGAAGGATCTGGTCAGAACAAACAGTAGGACTAAAATGAGTAATGTTTCTGCAATGACAATCACGATAATATCCCGATCATTAATGGTTCGATCGTCCACTTTTGTAGCAGTTTCTCCAGCGAAGTATAGCTCCCCTTCAATGTCTGCATCTTTTAAGAGCTTATCTGATTTGTCTCGTATGGACTCTAAAGCATCTAAGGATTCTAATGCATATGGACTTTCTGAAAATGAAAGGCTGTACTGTAGTGCTTTTCCATCTTCAGTAGCACCTGATTGGCGAATACTTGCCACTAGATTTTGTTCTTCAAGTGTTTTTGCAAGTTTTTCACTTTGGTCTTTTGAAATAGATTGTTCAGATTTAAGTAAAACGGTTGTTGGTGCCAAGTCACCTTTATCGAACTTTTCTTCCACAATCTCATAGCCTTCGCGAGATTGCATATCCTCTGGGAATCCTTTTACTGTATCAAATTCATATTTTATATTAAATATGTTTAAGGCAGAGATAAGTAGAATAGCAAATACAATTCCTCCAGCCATTAAAGGCTTGGTGGTAACAAAGTTTGCAGTTCTGGACCAGAAAGTAGCTTTTGTTTGATTGCTTTCCCCAACCTGAGGGACCTTAGGCCAAAAGGATTTTCGGCCAAATAGGGTAAATAAAGCCGGAACGAGTGTCACTGATGCGATCATGATGATAAACATCGTTGTGGCAAAGGTAGGTGCAAAGCTTTGATAATCCCCATTTTTAGCTAGGAATAGGACAAGCATGGCAGCCAAAACCGTCCCGCCTGAGAAGAAAACAGGTTCGCCTGTTTCTCGCATCGCCAAACTCATTGCTTCATGCTTGCTGGTATAACGTTTCAGTTCTTCTCGATATCGTGCAAAGACAAATAGAGAATAATCTATTACAGCTGCAAATAAGAGAATGGTCATAATGGAGAGAGATTGCGTGCTCATTTCCAAACCAGCTTTCCCCATTATTCCGAGCAACTGATCTACTACTATATACACAAAACCAGCAGCCAAAAGCGGAATAAGTGCCAATAATGGGGAACGATAAATAACAATTAGCAGGACTAAAATCAATCCAACTGTTGAAAATAATAAGACAAGGTCGGCTTTTGAAAATAAGCCCAATGTATCAGCGGCAATTCCCGCCGGTCCAGTAATCTTGAATGTCATATCAGCAGTGGTATCTTCTACTGCAGCATAGATATCCTCAATACCGGCTTGAATCTCTTTTGACTCAAGTGAGCTTTCAAAATTAAGCGGTACAACAGCTGTTGTTCCATCCTTTGATAAGAATTGTACCTGTGCCTGTGGAGGCAGTGAAGAAAAAGGAACAGCTTCCTTAACTCCTTTTATATCTTCCTTAATGATCACATCCATCGCTTGACTTATTGTCTGCGTGTCTGCTTTTCCTGACTCAGCTGAGAATACTAAAAGGGCTGGGACCCCCTGATCATCTTTAAAATATTTGTTCAGTTCTTCGTTGGCAATAACGGATTTTGCATCATCAGGTAATGTTTGTATACTCGACACATCATAATCTTTGGCACTTGGTGCAAATAAGAATAATCCTAAGGTCACCACTAACCATGCAATTAACGTTATCCACATGCCGCGTTTAGTAGTAACCCTATCTGTTAGTGCGGCTAATAATCTCTTCAATTAAATTCCTCCTTCAGGAAAGGTTATGGGAATTATACGCATACCATAATTTAATTAAATAATTTATACAACAATTTATCAAATTTGATGATTCCTTAAATTGTACTAATATTGTCTGTACACTGAATCGTATTGGTTGAAACATTCCATATAGTAAGATATAAAAAGAATAAATGAGCGTATAGAAGGAAAGAAGGTAACAACTTGGAAACAAAGACATGCAGTGAAACAAGAATTGTAAAAACAAACCGTATATTTCCGAGCGATGTAAACGATCATAATACGTTATTTGGCGGAAAGTTAATGAGTGATATTGATATGACAGCTTCACTTTCAGCGACGAGACATAGCCGTAAAACGGTGGTTACGGCTTCAACAGATTCTGTAGATTTTCTAAATCCCATTACAACCCGGGACTCTGTATGTTTGGAGTCATATGTGACCTATACTGGTAAGAGCTCTATGGAGGTATTTGTAAAGGTAATTGCTGAAAATTTAATGAGTGGAGAACGTAAAATTGCAGCCACAGCATTTCTTACTTTTGTTGCACTAGATGAAGGAGGAAGGCCATGTCGTGTTCCAACCATCGTCCCTGAAACTGAGGAAGAGAAGAAACTGAATGAGACAGGGAGCATTCGCGCTGCTAAACGAAAACTTCATCGTATCCAAAGTAAGGAGCTTGCTGAATACATCACAACAAAAAGACCGTGGGAATAACAAGATGTTACTAAAAAGAAATGCAGAAAATGGGACAGCCATAATCTACATTTCTTTTTTTTGATTCCAATCACCAGCTAATGTCTTTTTTTAGCCGATAGGATGTTATAGCCGCGTACTCCCTGACATGTGACTTCAGCCTTGAAATTTTAGGTGTTTTAGCTGGGATTCCAGTTAATTTTAAATCTAGTTTCTCAGCTATTTTGATTGTTCGATAGAGGTGGTAATCATTTGTTACAACGGCACCAGAATTTAGGTGGCTTGGTATAAGTTCTTTAGAAAATGATATGTTTTCTTTCGTGTTTGTCGAAGCATCTTCGAGAATTAATCTGTTGCTTGGTATACCGTATTCCTCTAATCCTCTTTTCATTGCCTCAGCTTCTGAAATATCCTCACCATCTCCCTGGCCACCGGATAGGATTGCCATACATTTAGGATGATTTATTAAAAAGTCAGCCGCAGCATCAATACGGTACTTTAGTGACAGAGATGGTGTTTCACCTTTTACTCTTGCCCCGAGTACAATAATATAATCAATTGTTTTCTCCTGTTCTTGATTTGCGTAGCGATACATATTGAATTGAAGAATGGATATGTAAATAAGTAAGATTATGATAATAGCTGTAAAACTTATCAATAGAATCCTTTTCACCTTTGGCAGCTCCTTTTCAGCATTTCTAAGATAATCATAAAGGAAATATGGAGGGGTGTGTAAAATAAATAGGTAATAATTAACAAAAAGTTCAAAATGTAGGCATTTATTTGAATGGGATATGAGTTATTATTAAGGCAGAAGGATCATATACAAAGTTTTAACCTATAAAGAGGCTCAATCAACGTGTTTGTTTCGTAGAGGTAAGTCACTGGAAAAGGCGAACAAAGTAAAAATATTTATTATATCCTTAAAATTAAATGGAATTGCAGCATAATTCGTGCGAATCATTCTAACCTTACAGATTATGTGAACGAATGTGATAGAGGGTACAGGGATAGAGAAATGAAATATATAGTTGAGTTTCTTGTAATGTTAGAATACGGAACCTGCACAATCAGCTGATTCGTATTTTATAAGTAACCGATGACAAATGTATTTTAAATTTATCAGCTGTTTATGATTGAGTCTCTTTGTATGTTAACTGAAGGATCCTTCGATTACGGAAATAGAGAAATGAAAAAAGAGATTAGAGGTAGAGAAACTATCTAATCTCCTTTTTTATTTTTATAGAAGGTGATTTAACAGGACATTCTCGATTGTCTATAGAGGCATCAAAAAGGGTGTCCATTTGAAAAAAGTGCCTATTCTTCTTCCTTGTAAATACTGTGTTTCGGAATGGCCATCTCATCAAAATTGGATGCTAGGATGTTAAGCTCTTTTTTTAAATATTCCTCAAGGAGAGGAAGACCATGACCTGTTACAGCAAAGTTTGGATTTAGCTGGTTTAATTGTATGACTGAATCTTTTGCGGCTTTCCAGTCTGTTGTGAAATAACGGGGCGGACCGCTGATTTCTTGTTTTTGAGTAAGGACTTTATAAAGGGATTCCTGTTTTACACCAACAAATGCATCTCCGGCAATCAGGAAGCCGTCATCTTCTCGGTATAATGAAATATGTCCAGGTGTATGCCCAGGCGTATGGATCCATCTCCATCCAGGCATTTCAGGAACACTCCCATCAGCAGGAAGAGGTTGCACTTTATTGCCAAGATCAATGCCGTGATTAGGAAAGAAGCGGGCAATATCCGGAACAAGTCCGCCCTCTGCTTTATAGTCAGGTTCAGGATAATTCTTTTGTCCGGTTAAATAAGGGATTTCCAGCTCATGTGCATATACGGGCACATCCCACTTATCCAGTAATTCTTCGAGTGCACCAACATGGTCAAAGTGGCCGTGTGTTAAAATAATCGCTTTTGGCATACTGCCTTCACCGAACCGTTTGTTTACTGCTTCAATAATTTCGTCATCTGCTTTAGGCATACCGGCATCAATCAGAACAAAATTGTCTTGATTAGGAAGTCCGGCCAGTGTCACATTGACAATTTGCGTATTCAGGACATAAATATCTTCTTTTACCTCAATACCCATTCCGCTTGTAGAGGAAGTTAAAGGAATATATGTATGACGGAATGTTTGTTTAGATTTATGTTCCATAAAAGATCACTCCTTTAGTCAGCTCTTTAGTAGTATGTACCCTTATTACTTTTCTCATTAACACTAATCATGGAAAATAGAAAAAATTAACGATTTTAAGATTCCTTGCAGATGCAAATGTTTGTAGTTCAAATCTATAAAACTGGTACAATTAGAATCCATTAAAAATAGTAAAAAGAAGAACTGTATTGCAGAAAGTGGAATTGATAATGATTTATATGTATAATTATCTTTTTCAGGAATTATATTCTTGATGCCGTGTCAGTTGTGATTTTATCTTGTTCAAGTATAATAAAGAAAATGGCTACTGGCCTAACTAGTAATGAATATGGTGGTTTATCATGTCTAACAATAAAAATTTCACGTCGAGAATAGATTATGGTCTTCTATTTATTGTATTTTTGCTTTTTATAACAAGCTGTATGGCTATATATAGTGCACAAACGACAGGTCAATATGCCGAAAACTTTCTTGTAAAGCAAATTGTCTGGTATATCGTAGGAATCAGCCTTGCATTTGTGATCATGAGATTTGATGCTGACCAAATGAAAAAAATGAGCTGGTATTTATACTTCTTTGGCTTATTTCTATTGATGACCATTATAATTGCACCAACAAGTATTGCTCCAGTTGTCAATGGAGCAAAGAGCTGGTTTAGATTTCCTGGTATTGGTTCAATTCAGCCATCGGAATTTATGAAGGTATTTCTAATTTTGGCGTTGGCGGCTCTTATCCAAAATCATCATTTGAAGCATCGGATTAAAACACTTCAAACGGACTTCATCCTTTTATGTAAAATCGTACTTACTACAGCTATTCCGATTTTGCTTGTCATGAAACAGCCCGATTTGGGTACTTCTCTTGTCATGATTGCGATTATGGTTGGGATGATTTTTGTATCGGGTATCACTTGGAAATTGCTTTTACCGATATTTGGCGGTGGCACACTGTTAGTTGGAGTTATTTTTTACCTCGTTGTATGGCATCCAAATATTATGGAGAAATATTTCCATGTTAAACAGTATCAATTTGGGCGTATATATGCATGGCTTGATCCGTATAACTATACTTCCTCAGAAGGATACCAGTTAATTAAATCACTATTAGCGATTGGATCCGGCACCACATCCGGTAAGGGATTTGGAAATAGGGAAGTTTACTTGCCAGAAGGTCACACAGATTTCATATTTGCTGTCATTGGAGAAGAATACGGATTCCTTGGTTCAAGTATTGTCATCAGCTTATTCTTCTTATTGATCTATAACATGACAAAAATTGGACTTGAAACTAAAAATGATTTTAATACCTATATATGTGTTGGTGTAATCTGTATGCTGACTTTCCATGTGTTTGAAAATATTGGGATGACGATCGGCTTGCTGCCGATTACCGGTATTCCTTTACCATTTTTAAGCTATGGGGGAAGTTCATTGCTCGGCAATATGATGGCGCTCGGATTAATATTCAGCATAAGATACCATCATAAGAAATACATGTTTTCTACATCTTCATAAGGAAATTAACATTGAATACCTCTTGCTGATCTTAAATCGGCAGGGGGTATTTTTTGTTTAATAACAATCTAATATGGCTCAAAATAGATGTTTTTTATGAATGATAAATTACTATTTTATATTTAGTTTAAGAATATGTTACATGGCAGTTATTGTTATTTTTTATTTTATAATAAAGAGATAGTCATATAAAACCACATAAGTGCGAACTATATAAATAATATGTAAAGAAAAGGTGAATGAATGAGACAAAAGTCATATGGAAAATTACCGGGTTTATTTATAGGATATTATCCGGTATTTCTCACTCTGTTTCTCTTGTTATTAGGCTTGAATTTTATAGTAATCCTATTTGATTATGAACATTTGGAATTTGGAACAATCCTCCTCTCTGGTTTATTGATTTTTGTTATTAGTCTTCAATCCTATTACATATCCAGACAGCCAATAAACGTGGGTGATATGGAGAGGGGACAATCTATTAATTCGATTTTATATGGAATCATTATCAGTGATTCCCAAGGGAAAATTATTGATATAAATCGAGTTGGGAGTGAGATCCTTGGAATAGCAGCTGAAAGTGCTTCTTCTGTATCATTGATTGATGGCCTATGGGGACTCGTAGACAGAAATGGAAATCTAATGCATAAAAATGATATCCCAATATCGGTTTCATTAAATACGTGTAAACCGGTTGAAAAAGAAGTTATAGGCATAAAAAATTTCAAATTTCAACAGCCTATTTGGCTCGAAGTTAGTGCCAATCCTGTTTTAAATGCAGATAAACATATAGAAGCAGTTGTACTCGTATTCAGTGAGATAACTGACCAATTTAATTCAATAAAACTATTAAATGAAAAAAATGAACAATTACGGCAAATGTCATTCACAGATTATATTTTAAATATCCCAAATCGACGTTATTTTAATTCTTATTTAACTGAGGTTTGGCTTGAATCTAAAAAGTCTGGAACACCTGTTACATTATATTTAATCGAAATTGATTATACGAAGGAGTATAGGAGAGATCAGGAATTTACCTATAGTGACCAAGTATTAATGGAAGTATCTAAAAAATTATGCGTGGCAGTGAACGGAGAGGGAGTGGTAGCTCATATAGAGGGAAGCAGATTTGCTGTCATCTTTTCAGGACTATTTGGTAAACAAATAAGAGAGAGGCAAGCCGAATTAAGAAATGGGCTTATTCAGCTTGTAGATGAAAATAAATTAGCATCTAATATAATTGATTTCACTGTATCTATGGGAGCGTCTACACGGGTAGCGACAGACAATTTAGATTACTCTATTCTTATAGAAGAAGCAAATGTTGAATTGAATCAGGCAAAAATAAGTAGTGCTGCGAGAATGTAAATGACGTTCCAATTAAACAAATATGTATAGAGTTAAAAAAAGTATGTATTTTAATAATAAATTTATTAAAAATACATACTTTTTTGTTTTTTTATCTACTTTTAATTATTTTAATATAATTTTTTGATAATATTAAAGAAGAGATATTATACATTTTGATAGTAATAGAATAGAAACTATATTCAAATCATACGTATGGTTACTCGCTCCCATACTATATTACTGCAAGGATAAGGTCCAATCGATCAGCATCCGGTATGTTTGTAAAATAATTTAAATGTCAATGGAGTGAAATAAGGTTAAGTAGAATCTTGCCTTAAAGGGATTTTTATATTGTTATCAGCTCTAAACATATTTTGTTTGCAAGCTGAATTTAATAGAAGAATTGATAGTAAACTGAACAATACATATAAGTGGGTGTTCGAATGAAAGCAAAAGCAATTCAATTATTAAGACAAGTTGACCTATTTTCGTGCTTATCAGAAAAAGAGATAAAAGAACTGGAGCCTTTTATATATGAAAGAACATATAAGAAGGGTCAATATCTATTTTTTGAAGGAGATCCGAGACTCAGGATATATATATTGCTTGAAGGCTTTGTTATGCTTGAAAAATCGAATCAACAGGGTAGCTTATTATATACAAGTTACGTCAAAAAGAACACGGTCTTTCCTTATATGGGCTTATTTAAAAATGAGGACTACAATCACAGTGCCGTTGCAGAAACAGATATTCGGGTCTTCTATATGGTAGCGGATGCATTCGAAAGTATTGTGGCAAAAAACTCTGCACTTCTTAAAAAAGTAATCCTACAAGTCAATGAGTTGCTTGCGGTACAAGAAAATCGAGTTAAAAACGTTATGACCCCTAGTGCACATGTAAGAGTGTTGAATACGATTGATTATTTAATGAATGATTTGGGTGAAGAAGAATCAGGGGTCATTCGTATTAACTGTCCGATTACAACAACCAAAATTTCTGTTATGTCCGGAACCTCCAGAGAAACCGTAAGTATGGTCGTAAATAAATTAAAGAAGGATCAGATTCTATCCATAAAAGATCGAATGCTTCATATTCATAAACCTGAATATTTTGAAGAAGAAGTTATATGAGGAAAATTTATGAACTGATTAATTGAAAATCTCTCCATCTCCCTACTATAATAGGAATATTATACTAAAGGGATGGAGGGGTAATGTGATCAAAACTTCCTATCATACACTGGGAGCAGTTATATTTATTTGGGGGTTAGTATTACAACTGAAATGGCCCGGTCAGGATGAAACTATAGGCCATCAACTGTTTCAAGCGTACTCTATTCCTGTTACAGCCGAGATTGGGGTCTCTTATGTTTGGATTGTATCCATTATCATTCAGGTCAGCGGAATCTTGTTATTTTTGAAATGGCTATTTATGGAGCATCCTCAGATTTTAAAGAAATATATGAAATTTGAACCGGTATTTTTGGTTGTCTTATTGTTTGCTATTCCTTTTGTAATTAACAGTCTATTAAGTACTTCTGCCAAAACGTATATTTATGCTGCTGAGAATGGAGCTAATGCTATAGAATATTTGGAAAGCGAATGTACAATAGAAGAGCAGGATGAAGGTAATCTGTATGAATGCAAAATTATACTGCAAAATTATGAGCATCAATCACAGCAGGTAACGTTGCATTTTCCTGTTTCCGATTCGGTAAAGAAAGAAAAACAAGTAACAGCTTATTTACAGGTTCATGAAAAAAAAGAGATTAGAGTGCAATTTACAGCTGATGAATTAACCGCTTTCGAAGGGGTACCTGAATTTACAATTCAATCATAATGGTCTTAATAGAAAATATCGGAGAACCGTGTATCATAGAAGCGGTTCTCCGATATTTTTTATTGAAGGTTAGCTGGGATTACATTTCCTGCGGTGCTTCCATTCCTAATAAATGCATGCCTTCTTCAAGAACGATGGTAATTGATTTTATTAAAGCCAAGCGATTTTGCAATTCACTGTCATTCTCTAATATGCGTATATGTCCATAATAGCGATTAAATGATTGAGCCAAGTCAATCAAGTATTTAGCAATAACGGATGGCTCCATTTTTTTGAAAGACCGCTCAATCACGGATGGAAATGCCAGCAAATGCTTTACAATATCAAAGCTATATTCATCACTCAAGCCTGCTGATGCACTAGCAGGAGTAAAGGCCTTTCTAAGAATAGAATGGGCACGAGCATTTGTATATTGTAAATAGGGACCAGTTTCACCTTCAAATTTTAGGATGTCTTCGAGCGAGAATTCAATATTATTCATACGGTCATTTTTCAAATCGTTGAATATAACAGCTCCTACGCCTACTTGTCTTGCAACCTCATCTTTGTTATTTAAATCAGGATTTTTATTCTCAATATTCTTACGAGCAAGCTCGATTGATTCGGCCAGCACTTCCTCGAGGAGGACCACTCTTCCTTTACGAGTCGACATTTTTTTGCCGTCTTTCATAATCATTCCGAATGGTACATGTGAAATGTCGTCAGCCCAGTCAAATCCAAGTTTCTTTAAAACAGCTTTAAGCTGTTTAAAATGTAAGGATTGTTCATTTCCGACTACATATACAGCCTTGGCAAAGTCGTAGGTACGGTAACGGTATAAAGCAGCTGATAAATCCCGTGTTACATAAAGAGTCGCACCATCGGATTTTTTGATTAAACAAGGTGTTAATCCCTCTTCCTCTAATTTGACTACCATGGCACCCTGATCTTCTACAAGCAGGCCGCTATTCTCAATTATTTCTATAACCTCTGCCATCTTATCATTATAAAAAGCTTCCCCATTAAAAGAGTCGAATTGAATGCCAAGCAGCTCATATATTTTCTCGAATTCCTTCAGGGATTCTTCTTTGAACCATTTCCATAATTTCGTGGCTTCTTCGTCCCCATCTTCCAGCTTTTTGAACCAGTCACGTCCCTGTTGCTCTAGCTCAAGTTCTGTTTCGGCTTTTTCATGAAAGATAATATATAACTTTAAAAGTTCGCTGATGGGACTCTTTTTAACTTTTGCTTCATTTCCCCAAGCTTTATAGGCTACAATTAATTTTCCGAATTGAGTGCCCCAATCACCAATGTGATTAATTTTAACAGGGGTATAACCGCATTTTTTAATAATATTGGCTATAGAGGCTCCGATTACTGTGGAGCGAAGGTGCCCCATCGAAAAGGGCTTGGCGATATTGGGTGAAGACATATCAATTGCGATATTTTCACCATGTCCAAGAGAAAGTGTGCCGTACTGATGTTGATCAGTTAATATCGTATTCATTACTCTTTCACTGATAGACTTTTTATCGAGGAAAAAGTTAACATACGGTCCAATAGCTTTTACATCCTCATAACGTTCATCCTTTAGTTGGTCAGCTAATGTTACTGCAATTTTCTGCGGAGATTGCTTCCACAGTTTTGCGAGAGTGAAACAGGGAAATGCCAAATCTCCATGCTCTTTGTTCTTTGGGGTTTCGACCAAAGACAAGCATGTTTCAAGATTTAAGTCACCTTTTAGTACTTCATTCATATGAGAAGCTACATCTAGTTTTATATCCATATCCTCAGCCTCCAGTAAAATATAATAAAAAAAGCCCGCCTCTTAAAAATCTTTAAGAGACGGGCTGTAAACCCGCGGTACCACTCTGCTTGTTCTAATGAACCACCTTAACTTTATAACGGAAAAGTCCGGCCCAAACTACTAAAGTTGTTCGAATGAGCATTTCAGAAGGGCGTTCCTTAAAACCATTAATACCAGGCTCTCACCATTCCCGGCTCGCTATAATTTGTATTTTAAGTACTATTCTTCATCATAAATATTATCTTTATTATTTTATATACAAATAGTATAGAAATTCCGAATAGAAAGTCAATACAAAATATTCTTTTGTATGAATATATTGCTCATCTATGCACAAATGAGTATAAATAGAATTATAGAACTTAGTAAAAGGAGTATTTTATTATGAATAAGGAAAAAAGACTCGCTATTATTAAGCAGGTAATTCAGAATAATGAAATTAAAACTCAGGAACAGCTGGTCGAAGAATTATCTAAGCAAGGGTTGCATATTACACAAGCCACCATTTCTCGAGATATCCGGGAATTAAGCCTGGTAAAATATCCATCTAAGACCGGAGGGACGAAGTATGGATTTATCGGAGATCATAAGTACAATGACACAATGAAACTACGTAAAAAAATGCAAGACGCATTATTAAATATTGAAAGAATAGAATATTTTATTATCCTAAAAGTATTACCTGGCCATGCCCACTCATTTGGGGCAATTTTAGATGAACTTGAGTGGGAAGAGAAGGCGGCAACTATATGTGGGAATGATACCTGTATGATTATTTGCCGTACAATCCATCAAGCAGAGGCCCTGGAAGAAAGGTTAAGAACAGTTGCAAATTTATAAGAAATATTTTTTTATATTTCAAGTATGATATGCAAAAAAATATACATAGTTATGCGAAATAAGTAGGAAATTAAAAATAATTAATTGAATATTCATACATAAACTTTTCTATTTAAAGAGATTTATGTGAGGATTTACACATTTTTTGTGTGTAAAAAATCACAAATCTCTTTTTTTCGTTCCTTTACACTAAAAATGTAAGAAAAATAAGGTGTGCAGGAGGAAAGGCAATATGACAAATCCAATTCATGTTACTTCTGAAATCGGCACTTTAAAAACTGTAATGTTAAAGCGTCCCGGAAAAGAAGTAGAAAATCTTACTCCGGAATATCTGGAGAGACTATTGTTTGATGATATTCCTTATTTGCCGATTATTCAGGAAGAGCACGATTATTTTGCTAATACACTAAGAGATCAAGGAATAGAAGTTTTATACCTTGAGAAGCTTGCTGCAGAATCTCTTACAAATCCTGAAGTGAAAGAGGAATTTGTTAGCCGCATGCTTGAAGAAAGCAATGCAAAGGTACAGGGTACATTTGAAAATCTTAAAGAGTATTTATTATCATTTTCAAATGAAGACATGGTTGACAAAATTATGTCCGGTATCCGCAAAAATGAACTGGAGATCAGCAAAAAAACACATTTGTATGAATTGATGGAAGACCATTATCCATTCTATACAGATCCAATGCCAAACCTGTATTTTACGCGGGACCCGGCAGCAGCTATCGGAAACGGTTTAACAATTAATAACATGCGCGAACCTGCAAGACGCAGAGAGTCCATGTTCATGGAATATATTATCAAGCATCATCCACGTTTTGCTGGTAAAGATGTTCCTGTATGGCTTGACCGTACTTATCATAACCCAATTGAGGGGGGAGATGAACTGGTATTAAGCCCAGAAGTAGTCGCAATCGGTGTTTCAGCAAGAACATCTGCTAAAGCAATCGAAAAATTCGCGCTTAGCATCTTGAATAAACAAAATCAATTCAAGAAAGTAATAGCTATTGAAATACCTAGCTGCCGTGCATTCATGCACCTGGATACTGTATTTACAATGGTAGACTACAATAAATTTACAATGCATCCGATGATTCAGGGACCTGGCGGTAAAATGAATATTTACATCCTTGAAAAAGGCGCTGATGAATTTAATGTAAATATCACACACCGTACTGACATTAAAGAGACTTTAAAAGAAGTGCTTAACTTGCCTGAACTTGAAATCATCCTTTGTGGTGACGGAGATGAAATCGCAGCTCCACGTGAACAGTGGAATGATGGTTCCAATACACTGGCGATTGCACCTGGTGTAGTTGTTACATATGACCGTAACTATATCTCAAACGAGTGCTTACGCAAACATGGTGTAAAAGTTATTGAAATCAAAAGCTCTGAATTGTCTCGTGGCCGTGGGGGCCCACGCTGCATGAGCATGCCTCTAGTACGTGAAGACATTTAATAAAAGATTTAGTTGATTAAAAGGTTATCGTTGGAGGGAGTATATAAAATGATTAAAACAAGACCAGACCTTAAAGGTAGAAGTTTCTTGGCTGAGAAAGATTTCACTGAAGAAGAATTCTTACACATGATTGATTTTGCTGCTGAGTTAAAGGAAAAGAAAAAACAAGGCATTCCTCACCGTTATATGGAAGGTAAAAATATTGCCTTATTATTTGAAAAACCATCAACTCGTACACGTTGTGCTTTTACGGTAGCTTGTACTGATTTAGGCGCTCATCCTGAGTATCTTGGAAAAGATGATATCCAACTTGGAAAAAAAGAATCTATTGAAGATACTGCTAAAGTTTTAGGCCGTATGTTTGATGGTATCGAATTCCGTGGCTTTGAACATGCAAAAGTGGAATCTTTGGCTGAGCACTCCGGAGTTCCTGTATGGAATGGTCTTACAGATTTATGGCATCCAACTCAAACTTTAGCGGACTTCTTAACAGTGAAAGAAAATGTAGGCCACTTAAAAGGCGTTAAATTCGTATACGTTGGGGATGGCCGTAACAACGTAGCAAACAGCTTACTTGTCGGCGGTGCAAAAGTTGGTATGGATGTACGTATCTGTTCACCGGAATCTTTATTCCCAGAAGCATCTATTGTTGAACTTGCTAAGGAATTAGCAAAAGAGTCCCAAGGCCGTGTAACAATCACATCTAATGTTGAAGAGGCAGTATCCGGCGCTGATGTTATCTACACAGATGTTTGGGTATCAATGGGAGAAGAAGACAAGTTCGCAGAACGTATCGCTTTATTAGCTCCATATCAAGTGAATATGGATATGATCAAAATGACTGGAAATGACAACGTGATCTTCTTACACTGCTTACCGGCATTCCATGACTTAGAAACTTCTTATGGTCGTGCGATTCATGAAGAGCACGGATTAGCTGAAATGGAAGTTACAGATGAAGTCTTCCGCAGCAAGCATTCCAAAGTATTTGATCAAGCTGAAAACAGAATGCATACAATCAAATCTGTAATGGCATTGACATTAGGAAATATTGAATAAGTAGATGAGCAGGGAATTGGTTCTACACAATTCCCTGCTACCATTATCAAATTAACGAGGTGAAGAAAAAATGGCAGAAGATAAAAAGATTGGCTTATTTGCCTTAATTGCCATTGTTATAGGTTCTATGATTGGAGGAGGAGCATTTAACCTTGCTTCAGATATGGCTGGTGCAGCTTCTCCCGGTGCAATTATTTTAGGATGGACAATTACTGGTATAGGGATGGTCGCGCTAGCGTTATCTTTCCAAAACTTGAATGATAAAAGACCGGATCTTGATGGTGGAGTTTACAGCTATGCTTCAGCTGGATTTGGTAAATTTATGGGATTCAACAGTGCTTGGGGTTACTGGCTGTCTGCATGGTTAGGTAACGTAGCATACGCTACACTTTTGTTCTCTTCCATTGGTTACTTTATCCCTATGTTTGAAGGTGGACAAAACATAGCTGCAATCATTGGTGCCAGCGTATTGCTATGGGCTGTGCATGCTTTAGTTTTACGAGGAGTTCACTCAGCAACACTTGTAAATACAATAACAACAATTGCAAAATTAGTTCCTATTTTCCTATTTATCATTATTGGTATTTTTGCTTTTAATGCGGATATTTTCTTAGACGACTTCTGGGGAACTGGTGCTGGCTTCAAATTTAGTGATGTTATGTCCCAAACAAAGAGCACTATGCTTGTAACACTTTGGGTGTTCATTGGGGTTGAAGGAGCGGTTGTTTTATCCAGCCGTGCGAAAGACAAAAAGGATGTTGGTAAAGCGACTGTCATTGGTTTGATTAGTACGTTAATCATTTACGTATTAATTAATATTATGTCTATCGGTGCAATGAATCGTGCAGAAGTAGCCGGTTTGGCTAATCCGTCTATGGCATATGTGTTTGAAGAAATGGTAGGTCCATGGGGAGCAACATTCATCAATCTTGGATTAATAGTCTCTGTCCTAGGTGCTTGGTTGGGCTGGACATTGCTGGCATCCGAGATTCCTTACTTAGCAGGTAAGGATAAATTATTCCCTAAATGGTTTGCAAAAGTTAATAAAAATGGGGCTCCGTCTAATTCTTTATGGATTACAAATGGTCTGATTCAAGTGTTCCTATTGACATTCCTTGTATCTGAGCAAGCTTATAACTTTGCATTTTCATTGGCATCTTCAGCTATTTTAATTCCGTATGCATTTACAGCATTCTATCAATTGAAATATTCCTTACAAGATACTGCCGCAGATCGCGTGAAAAACATTATTGTTGGTATTGTGGCAAGTGTATATGGTGTTTGGATGGTTTATGCAGCCGGTATTGGATACTTACTATTAACTATGCTTTTATATGCACCAGGTATCCTGATTTACAGAGCTGTACAGAAAGAAGCGAATATTAAACAAGTATTTACGAAAACAGAATTGGCTATTGCAGCAGCGTTTGTTGTATTTGCCGGTATGGCGATTGTTGGATTGATCAATGGAACTATTTCCATTTAATGAGTTCTAAATACAGACTGATTTTTGGAGGTATTGAATCAACTATGGAAAGAAAAAAAGTAGTGATAGCTTTAGGCGGTAATGCCATTCAATCCGGAGATGCCAGTGCAAAGGCTCAACAGCTGGCACTAGAAAAGACAGCTGAACAGCTTGCAACGCTTGTTGAAAATGGAATGGATATTATCATTTCGCATGGTAATGGTCCACAAGTAGGAAATATCCTTCTTCAGCAAAAAGCGGCTGATTCAGAGAAAAATCCAGCAATGCCACTTGATACTTGCGGAGCGATGTCACAAGGTATGATTGGATACTGGTTGGAAAATGCCATGGACAAAGCCCTAAGCAAAAGAGGAATTCATAAAGATGTAGTGGGCATTGTAACAAGGGTCGTAGTTGATGAAAACGATGGCGCCTTCAAGAATCCTACAAAACCGATTGGTCCTTTTTATACAGAAGAGGAAGCGATGAAATTGATCCAGGAGACTGGTGCTTCCTTTAAGGAAGATGCAGGCAGAGGTTGGAGAAGAGTCGTTCCTTCACCGAAACCGGTCAGCATCCTGGAGCATAAGAGCATTAATAGTCTTGTGGAAAGTGGAAAAATTGTTATTTCTACAGGAGGCGGCGGTATCCCAGTTATGCAATCTGACGACGAGTTGATTGGTGTTGAGGCAGTAATCGACAAGGATTTTGCTTCTGAGAAGTTAGCAGAATTAGTGGATGCAGACTCATTAATTATTTTGACTGCTGTAGACAATATCTACATAAACTACAATCAGCCTAATCAGCAAAAACTGGAATCTATTTCAACCAATGAAATAAAGGCATTGGCTGAAGAAGGTCACTTTGCACCGGGCAGTATGCTTCCTAAAGTAGAAGCTGCTATTCAATTTGCAGAATCAAGACCTGGCCGTACTACTATTATTACATCTCTCGAAAAAGCATTAGATGCATTGAAAGGAAATGCGGGAACGATTATATCTATGCAGGAAGAGACAGTAATGGCATAATGATGAAACACATACCCCAAATCATTAGATTTGGGGTATTTTATGTGCGTTTAATAGGAGCGAAAAAGTACGCCTTGTACATAGTATAAAACAGGTGCAGACTATTTTTTAAACTGGTTATTTTGGCTGTTTACCTTATTATAATGTTTTTCATGGTGCGGACCAGCATTGCCTTTTACACTTGCCGCACTGACTCCTTCTTTGCTTGGATTCTTTTTAAGCTTCGCCATTAAATTCACCTCCAGTAGTAGTTTGACCAAATAAAAACTTTCTAACAAATTACCATTTTTATGGCTTTTTTAATTGCGGAATTTTCTAAAATCTTTTATAGTTAAAGATGTAGGATTTTTATTCCATATTTTTTTGTCATAAAAATGAATGAGTATTCATTCAAATTAAAGGGGGATTAATGTTGAACCTTAAAATTAAAAAAGTAGCTGTACTTGGATCAGGTGTCATGGGTTCAGGGATTGCAGCACATTTAGCCAACATTGGAATTCCGGTTAAGCTATTGGATATTGTTCCAAGAGAACTTACCGCGGATGAGGGAAAAAAGGGGCTAACTCTTGAAGACAAGCAAGTCCGTAATCGATTGGCTCAAATGTCCATTCAAAAACTACTTAAACAAAAACCTGCACCGTTAACCTCCAAGAAAAATTTATCTTTAATTGAGCCAGGAAACTTTGAAGACGACTTGTCAAAAATTAATGATTGCGACTGGATTATTGAGGTCGTTGTTGAAAGACTTGATATTAAACAAAGTGTGTTTTCACAAATTGACGAATATAGAAAGCCGGGCAGTATTATTAGTTCAAATACATCCGGAATTTCCATTGAGGCAATGGCGGAAGGGCGTTCAGAAGATTTCCGCAAACATTTCCTTGGCACTCATTTCTTTAATCCACCTAGATATTTAAAGCTTTTGGAAATTATCCCGACAGAAGCAACATCGCCTGAAATAGTTAAAGCGATGAAACAATTTGGAGAAGATGTTTTAGGAAAAGGGGTTGTAATTGCTAAAGATACCCCGAATTTTATCGGTAATCGCATTGGGACTTACGGTTTATTGGTAACTGTTCGTGAAATGATGGAGCGCGGCTACAGTGTCGGGGAAGTAGATTCTGTAACTGGTCCTTTAATTGGCCGTCCAAAGAGTGCAACCTTCCGTACGCTGGATGTAGTGGGACTGGATACATTCGCGCATGTAGCTAAAAATGTTTATGACAATGTAGATAATGAGGAAGAAAAATCTGTATTTGAAGTACCTGAATTTATGAAAAAGATGCTTGATAACGGCTGGTTGGGAAGTAAGTCAGGGCAGGGATTCTTCCTGAAAAAAGGGAAAGAAATACTGGAGCTTGACCCATCCACTTTGGAATATGTAGAGCGTAAAAAGCTAAAAGCACCTTCGCTTGATATGGTAAAGCAGGAGAAAGGCGCCGCGAGAAAATTGAAAGCGCTTATTTATGCGAAAGATCGTGTCGGTGAATTGCTATGGAATGTAATCAGCCCTACTTTACTCTATTCAGCAGAACTACTTGGCGACATTGCCGATGATATTGTTGCAATCGATCAGGCCATGAAATGGGGATTCGGTTGGCAGCTTGGACCATTTGAAACCTGGGATGCAATTGGCCTAGAGAAATCCGTTGCCAGGATGCAGGAGGAAGGACGCAATATTCCTGAATGGATCACACAAATGATTGAAAACGGTAACACAACCTTCTATAAAGAAGGGGATAACGGAACCCTTTATTATGCAAATGGTGAATATCAAGAGGTTGAAGTAAACGAAAAAATCATAAATCTGAAGTTGATTAAGAAACAAAAAGGGGTCATTAAGAAAAATAGCGGTGCGAGCCTGATTGATATTGGTGATGGTGTGGCTTTGCTAGAATTCCATTCTCCGAATAATGCGATTGGCTTTGATATTATTCAAATGATTAATTATGCAATTGAAGAAGTGGATAAAAACTACAAAGGACTAGTTATCGGAAACCAGGGCAAAAACTTCTGCGTTGGAGCCAACCTGGCTATGATTTTAATGGAAGTACAGGACGACAATATATTTGATGTAGAAATGATTACACGTCAATTCCAGCAAGCGATGATGAATATTAAATACAGCAATAAACCGGTTGTTGCGGCGCCGTTTAATATGACGCTTGGCGGAGGAGCTGAAATTTGCCTGCCAGCCGCGAAAATCCAGGCATCATCTGAGTCATATATTGGATTGGTTGAGACGGGTGTCGGCTTGTTGCCTGGCGGAGGCGGAAATAAAGAGCTATATATTAAACACCTGGATAGCTTACCGAATGGTATTGATTTCGATATTACTAAAGTTGCTATTAAAGTGTTTGAAACGATTGCTACTGCCCAAGTATCTACTTCCGCTGATGAAGCAAGAGAGAATAACTTCCTGAATAGTAACGATGGAATCAGTTTTAATCCAGATCATCAGTTATATGATGCGAAACAAGCTGTTATTGCTTTACATGATACTGGCTATAAGCCGCCGGTGCGCAAAAAAATTCCGGTATCAGGAGAACCAGGTTATGCGGCTCTATTACTAGGAGCACAATCTATGCTGTATTCAGGCTATATTTCAGAGCACGATTTGAAGATTGCCCAAAAAATTGCCTATGTTTTAGCCGGCGGTAAGGTGCCTTATGGAACAGAAGTGGATGAACAGTATTTGCTTGATTTAGAAAGAGAAGCATTCATCAGCCTTGTCCAGGAAGGAAAAACACAGCAGCGCATGCAGCATATGCTTGTTAAAGGAAAACCATTACGCAATTAATAGATCCGTATTTTGATTGATTAAGAGGAGGATTGGCATGAGAGAAGCAGTGATTGTAGCCGGAGCCAGAACCCCGGTTGGCAGAGCCAAAAAAGGAACTCTTGCAAATGTTCGACCAGATGATTTAGGTGCATTAGTAGTAAAGGAAACGCTAAAACGAGCAGAAAATTACGATGGACCCATTGATGATATGATCTTTGGATGCGCAATGCCTGAAGCAGAGCAAGGGCTCAATGTGACTCGTAATATCGGTGCCTTGGCAGGATTACCATACAATGTACCGGCTATTACGATCAACCGTTACTGTTCATCAGGACTGCAATCCATTGCTTATGGTGCAGAGCGAATTATGCTCGGACATTCTGAAACGGTCATTTCCGGTGGGGTTGAATCGATGAGTATGGTTCCGATGATGGGACATGTAGTTCGTCCTAATTCCAAACTGGCAGAAGCAGCTCCTGAATACTATATGGGTATGGGTCATACGGCTGAAGAAGTTGCTAAGAAATTTGGGATTACCCGTGCGGAACAGGATGCCTTTGCAGTATGCAGTCACCAAAAAGCTGCGCAGGCCATTCGAGATGGGAAATTTGAAGATGAAATCGTTCCTGTTGATGTCACTTTTCGGCAAGTAGGATCAGACCATAAATTAAAAGAGCGATCCGTTCAATTTACAACAGATGAAGGAGTTCGAGAAGGGACAACAACGGAAGTACTTGCTAAACTGAGGCCTGCATTTTCACTCACGGGAACAGTAACAGCCGGTAATGCTTCACAAACCAGTGATGGAGCAGCAGCGGTATTACTAATGGACCGGGAAAAAGCCGAGGCAGATGGTTTCAAGCCACTTTTGAAATTCCGTTCTTTTGCAGTCGCAGGAGTGCCGCCGGAACTTATGGGAATCGGTCCGGTAGAAGCAATTCCAAAAGCTCTTAAGCTGGCAGGATTAAGTTTATCTGATATTGGATTATTCGAATTGAATGAAGCGTTTGCTTCTCAATCCATTCAGGTAATTCGTCAGCTTGGATTGGATGAGGAGAGAGTGAATGTAAATGGCGGCGCCATTGCATTAGGACATCCGCTTGGGTGTACTGGAGCTAAATTAACATTGAGCCTCCTTCATGAGATGAAACGCCGAAATGAGCAATTTGGAATCGTAACGATGTGTATTGGCGGGGGAATGGGCGCGGCTGGTGTATTTGAATTATTAGCATAAAAATTTATAAACGATGAGATGATTGGCAACAAGAGTCCAGTCATCTCTAAATCAGGAGGAAGAAAAGTGGCTAATCAAACAGAAGAAGTGTTAAAAGGCGGAGCGTTTTTAATTGAAGATATTGATGCAGAAAACATGTTTACACCTGAGGATTATACTGATGAACATAAAATGATTGCGAAAACGACTGAGGATTATTTAGTAAATGAAGTATTGCCTCAGGTGGAATATTTAGAGAATCATGAGTTTGACCGTTCTGTAAAATTATTGAAACAAGCTGGAGAACTAGGTCTATTAGGTGCAGATGTACCGGAGGAATATGGTGGATTAGGCTTGGATAAAGTCAGTTCCGCCCTTATTTCAGAAAGATTATCCCGTGCAGGAGGCTTCTCAATTTCTCATGGAGCACATGTTGGGATCGGGTCCTTGCCAATCGTTTTATTTGGTAATGAAGAACAAAAACAAAAGTACCTCCCATTATTAGCTACCGGGGAAAAGCTGGCAGCCTATGCCTTAACTGAACCAAGCTCAGGCTCTGATGCTCTTGGCGCAAAGACAACAGCAAAATTGAATGAAGCAGGAACTCACTATGTCTTAAATGGTGAGAAACAATGGATTACAAATGCAGGCTTTGCTGATGTATTTGTCGTATATGCAAAAATCGACGGCGACAAATTTTCTGCATTCATCGTAGAAAGAGAGTATCCAGGTGTGTCTACTGGACCGGAAGAAAAGAAAATGGGGATTAAGAGCTCTTCAACTAGAACATTAATTCTTGAGGATGCAGAAGTACCTGTTGAGAACCTATTGGGAGAAGCAGGAAGAGGTCATGTAATTGCCTTTAACATTTTGAATATCGGTCGTTATAAATTGGGAGTAGGAGCTGTTGGTGCTTCCAAACGAGGATTTGAATTAGCTGCTACGTATGCTAATCAACGCCAACAGTTTAAAACACCAATCTCTTCATTTAATTTAACAAAAGAAAAGCTCTCTACAATGGCTTCCAAAATATACGCAGCTGAAAGTTCCGTCTATAGGACAGTTGGTTTATTCGAGGAAAGAATGAGCCGCCTAAGTGATGAAGAAGTAAAAGATGGGAAAGAAGTAGCAAAATCAATTGCTGAATATGCAATCGAATGCTCCTTAAATAAGTTCTTTGCTTCCGAGGTTTTAGATTATGTTGTGGATGAAGCGGTTCAGCTTCATGGAGGCTATGGATTTATGGCTGAGTATGAAATTGAAAGAATGTACCGTGATTCTCGTATTAACCGTATATTTGAAGGAACAAACGAAATTAACCGTCTGCTTGTACCAGGTACATTCCTGAAAAAAGCTTTAAAAGGTGAATTGCCGTTATTACAAAAAGCACAGGAGCTGTCTGAAGGACTCATGATGCTTATGCCTGAAGAGCCAGGTACAGAGCCGCTTGATCAAGAAAAACATCTTGTGAAAAATGCTAAGAAGATTGGTATTATGATTGCAGGATTGGCTGCGCAAAAATATGGTACTGAGCTGGAAAAAGAACAAGAAATTCTTGTTAATATTGCGGATATTGCTTCTTTCGTTTATGCGATGGAATCAGTTGTTCTTCGTACAGAAAAAGCAATCAAAAAAGATGGCTTAGAAAAGAACAAACAAAAACTTCTTTATACTCAAATCTTCTGCCAGGAAGCATTTGGCGAAATCGAGAAGCATGCTAAAGAAACATTAGTGGCAACAGAAACTGGTGATACATTACGTATGATGACATCAGCTTTACGTAAATTCACACGTTTCACACCAATCAATGTAATCGCACTTAAACGTGAAGCTTCAGAAAAGTTAGTTGATGCTGAGCGTTACACTGTTTAATCCTTTATACTATGGAGGCCTGGTGAAAACCAGGCTTTTTCTTTTCCTGCTATGTTAGACCTGTTACCTTTTCTAGAGCAGAAGTATATCCGTTTAAGATAGATGAAAAAATGTGGTATGCTTCAATTGAGGTGATAAAACGATGATTACATTATACTGGTATCCTAAATGCGGGACATGCAGAAAAGCAAAGAAATGGTTTGATGAAAAGGGAATATCCTATCAAGAAGTTGATATAGCGCAAAATCCTCCATCGAAAGAAGAGCTAGAAATAATTTATCAAAAAAGTGAATTGTCTCTTCAGAAATTTTTTAACACAAGTGGGATGAAATACAGAGAACTTGGGTTAAAAGATAAAGTGAAGGATATGTCTGAAGATGAAATTCTTACCTTGCTTGCATCAGACGGGATGCTAATCAAGCGCCCAATCGCATTTGATGGAGAAAAAGTAACAGTAGGATTCAAAGAGGTAAATTACCAGAAAATCTGGGCATGAAACAATTGTCAAATAACCAGTTTGATGTCATGATAAATAGGAACCATACATACATTTTGGGGGGATTAAATCATGAGCATTCCAGCGGGATTACGTTATACAGCTGAGCATGAATGGGTTAAACAAGAGGATGGTAAGATTCGAATTGGAATAACTGATTTTGCTCAAAAAGAATTGGGAGACATCGTATTTGTGGAACTACCGGAAATAGGTGATCAATTGACCCGTAATGAACCGTTTGGCAGTGTAGAATCAGTTAAGACAGTATCTGAATTGTATGCGCCAATCAGTGGGACAGTTGTTGAAGTAAATGAAGAATTAGCGGATAGTCCAGAATATGTTAATGAATCTCCATATGAAAAAGCATGGATGGTAGTTGTTGAACCATCCGAAATCAGCGAATATGATGAATTAATGGATGCTGGCCAATACGAAACAGCGACTAAAGAAGAGTAGTCAATAGAGGGGAGAAGTTTGGGGTCATTCGTCAGCTTCTTTCCTTTTTATTATGTTTTTAGATCAATTGTTACTTTCCACTATGTTAGGGTAAGATACATATAATGAAAAAGACGAAGGCAATTGTCCAATCACATAGAACGTACTCTCCTAATAAAAGGTAATCAATCATGCAGGATGCTCAAAGTGAGAAAGTAATTATTGTGGAAGGTTCTACCGACCGCCAAAAAATACAATCTGTACTTAACGAATCTGTCGATATAAGATGTACAAATGGAACCATCAGTCTATCGAAAATGGATGAATTAGTAGACGAACTTGAACAGAGAGACGTGTATATTTTGGCTGATGCAGATGAATCCGGAGAAAAGCTGAGAAAACAGTTAAGACGAGAAATGCCAAATGCATCTCACATATATATTGATCGTACATACCGTGAAGTTGCTAATGCGCCAAGATATCATTTAGCAACGGTTCTTTTGGCAGCCAATATAGATGTAAAAGCCGAATTTTTAAAACAAATGAAGGATGTAATGAAAAATGAACAATCAAACCACGATAAATAAAGCGATCTATACTTTTACTCCTCTTTGCGGAACATGTCAATTAGCAGGTAAAATGCTTGATATTGCAAAGGAAGTCCTCCCAAATGCCTCTTTGGAAAAAGTCAATCTTAACTATGCTAAGGAACTTGCAGAAGAATATCAAATTCAAAGTGTACCATGCCTCATTTTAATCAAGGATAACCAGCCAATCGAGAAAATCTATGCCTTCCACTCAGTTCCCTATCTTGTTGATCAATTAAAGAGAATTACAGAATAAGAGCAGTTATTTCTCAGGAAATATGTCGATGAATATTTAACTAGAATCTTAAAGGTGCTGTTTCTATTTTACGCTGTCTATGTCAGAAGTTTTAATTGATTTGTAGAATTCTATATAATAGCCTGTAATCTCAACCGATTAGACGATTGTTAAGTGGCTAACTGGAGGCATTTATTATAGTAAAAGAAGCTCCTTGTTATTTAATTTAAAAATTCTGAATAATCAGTTGACTCATATTTTTCCATATGCTATAGTTTTAACAACTTAATACTTGGTTCTTATCAAGAGAGGTGGAGGGACTGGCCCGTTGAAGCCCGGCAACCGGTATTTTTATAATACACGGTGCCAATTCCAGCGGATATAAATCCGGGAGATAAGGAGAGATGGAAAATGCCTGCCTCTTCTTGTGAAGAGGTTTTTTTCATTTACTCACTTCTCTATTTAAAATGAAATGGAGAGATGTAGAATGGCAAATGAAGAAAAGAAGTATCGGTTTGAAACAGTAGGTATACACGGAGGATTGCAGCAGGATTCGGTAACTGGAGCGAGAAGCGTGCCGATTTACCAGACGAATGCTTATTTATTTAAAGACACAGATCATGCTGCGGATTTATTTGGATTAGCTGAAACTGGCTATATTTATACTAGAATCCATAATCCAACTTCAAGTGTATTCGAAGAACGTATAGCAGAATTAGAAGGTGGCATTGGAGCTTTAGCGGTATCAAGTGGTGCTGCAGCTATAACACTCTCAATCCTAAATATTGCGGGAGCAGGTGATGAAATTATCTCTGCGTCCACTCTATACGGCGGAACCTACAATTTATTTGCCAATACTCTCCCTAAGTATGGTATTAACGTAAGGTTCGTGGATCCAAGTGACACTGAAAATTTTAGAGAAGCGATTACATCAAAGACCAAAGCTATTTTTGGAGAAACGATTGGAAATCCAAGCCTGCAGGTTCTTGATATTGAACGGGTGGCGGAAATTGCTCATGAAGCTGGAATTCCGTTAATCATTGATAATACATTTGCAACTCCTTATTTATCCCGTCCGATTGAGTTTGGAGCGGATATCGTCGTACACTCAGCTACGAAATGGCTGCTTGGAAATGGAACCACATTAGGCGGGGTCATAGTCGATGGAGGGAAGTTTGACTGGAATTCATCTAAATTTCCGGGCTTTACTGAACCCGATCCAAGCTATCATGATCTGATTTACAGTGAAGCAATTGGTGCAGCAGCATTTATTGTAAAGGCCAGAGTTCAGCTGTTGAGAGATTTAGGTCCTTCCTTAAGCCCGTACAATGCCTTTCAATTTATTCTCGGATTGGAAACTCTGCATGTGAGGATGAAGGAGCATGTAGCCAATACGAGATTAATAGTTGACTATTTAAAACAGCATCCGGCTGTATCGTGGGTCTTGTATCCAGGAGATTCAGATCACCCTGATTACGAAAAAACGAAGAAATATTTACCCAAAGGTGCTGGAGCAGTCGTTGTTTTTGGAATAAAGGGTGGACGTGAGGCAGGTAAAAAACTGATTGATTCCGTTGAACTGTGGTCCCATGTGGCCAATGTGGGAGATGCAAAGAGCCTAATTATCCATCCGGCAAGCACGACTCATCAGCAACTAAGTGAAGAGGGATTAAAAGCATCAGGTGTACAGGAGGATTTAATCAGACTGTCTGTTGGAATTGAACATGCAGAAGATCTAATTGAAGAATTGGAGCTTGCGATTGAAAAAGCAACAGGTATAGCTTCCACTGAGGTGGTTGTGAAATAAATATTGAACATGCTATGCAGACTTTGGTGTTGACAGTTCTTTCTTCAACATGATAGGATAGCAGACAGTTAGATTTAATTGAATAGTTTAAGTACTCTTATCAAGAGAGGCCGAGGGAAGTGCCCTTTGACGCCCGGCAACCGGCAATCATTTATGATTGAAAAGGTGCCAATTCACACAGGATAATAAATCCTGGGAGATGAGAGAAAGGAACATGTTATAAATAAATCATGCCTTTCTGCCTCCGCAGAAAGGCATTTTTGTTTAACTGAAGTTATTCTTTAATTATAGGTTGATAGAAAGAGCAGGTGAACTTTTCATGATTACATTACGTGATGTATCGAAGACCTTCTCAGGAACATTTAAACGTTCATCAGCTGTCAAAGCAGTGGATCAAGTCTCATTATCTATTGAAAAAGGCGAGATCTTTGGAATTATTGGGTACAGCGGTGCGGGAAAAAGTACCCTCATTAGAATGCTGAACGGTTTAGAGAAGCCAACAGAAGGCAGTGTCTTGGTGGCAGGCAAAGATATGGCTGCTATAAAAGGCGCTGAATTAAGAAAAGCCAGAATGGAAATAAGTATGATTTTTCAACACTTTAATCTCCTCTGGTCAAGGACAGTCAGCGAAAATATAGAGTTTCCTTTAGAAATTGCGGGCGTACCAAGCAAGGTACGTAAAGAAAGAGTGAAGGAACTTGTAAGTCTGGTAGGATTAGATGGCCGTGAAAATGCTTATCCATCTCAGTTGAGCGGCGGTCAGAAGCAGCGGGTCGGTATAGCGCGCGCATTAGCGAACAATCCACAGGTTCTTCTTTGTGACGAGGCGACATCAGCACTTGATCCTCAGACTACAGACGATATTTTGGATTTGCTCGTTGATATAAATAAAAGACTTGGCTTGACAATCGTATTAATTACACATGAAATGCATGTTATTCGTAAAATCTGTCATCGCGTTGCTGTGATGGAGATGGGGAAAGTGGTCGAGAGCGGAAAAGTACTTGATGTATTTAAAAAACCAAATGCTCCGATTACTAAACGATTTGTACAGCAAGTGACAGAGCCAGAAGAAACGAAAGAGACGATTGAGCATTTGCTTGCTGAATATCCGACGGGGAAAGTTGTACAATTATCCTTTATTGGCGAATCAGCTGAAACCCCTGTTTTATCAGAGGTTATCCGCTCTTACAAAATCAATGTAAACATATTGCAGGGTAAAATATCGCAGACTCAGCACGGGTCCTATGGAACGTTATTTATTCATGTAGACGGTGATGCTGCTGAAGTGGCGAAAGCGATTGACTATCTCCACAATCAGGAAATTGGTGTGGAGGTGATTTCAGAATGATGGAAACATTATTACCAAATGTAGTTTGGGAACGAATTTATGAAAAGACATGGGAAACCTTGTATATGACAGGTGTCTCATTAATCGCAACTTTTTTCCTTGGAATTATATTGGGTCTGCTATTATTCTTGACCTCAAAGGGGAATATGTGGGAAAACAAAGTGATTTACGGAATTGTAGGTGCTTTCGTTAACATATTCCGTTCCATTCCATTCATTATTCTAATCGTGTTGTTAATTCCTTTCACAAAGGCATTAGTAGGAAGTATTATCGGTGTCAATGCGGCTTTGCCAGCTTTAATTATAGGTGCTGCTCCATTCTATGCGCGAATGGTTGAGATTGGATTGCGTGAAATTGATAAAGGTGTAATAGAAGCAGCAAGATCGATGGGGGCCACTTCCTTTACAATCATATGGAAGGTGCTAATTCCTGAATCTCTGCCTGCACTTGTTTCTGGTATCACAGTTACGGCAATTGCGCTTGTAGGTTATACAGCGATGGCAGGTATGATTGGTGCGGGCGGACTTGGAAACCTTGCCTATTTGGAAGGGTTTAGCCGCGGACAGACAGATGTCACGATTGTTGCTACTATTTTAGTATTGATTATTGTGTTTATTCTCCAATTTATTGGAGATTTTATAACAAGAAAATTAGATAAGCGCTAGGGAGGAAACCAAAGTGAAAAAGTTATCGTTCATACTTGTTTTAGGATTAACCCTATTATTGGCAGCCTGCGGTGGATCAGGAGATGAATCCAATTCCGGGGACAAAGAACTAAAAACGATTAAAATTGGCGCATCAAATGTTCCACATGCAGAAATATTGGAAGAAGCAGCAACTCTTCTTGAAGAAAAAGGTATTAAACTTGAAGTTGAAGTATTTACAGACTATGTAATGCCGAATAAAGCATTGGAAGATGGCTCAATTGACGCTAACTATTTCCAACACATCCCTTATTTTGAGAGTCAAGTGAAGGATAATGGGTATGATTTCGCCAATGCAGGCGGAATCCATATTGAACCGATTGGTGTTTATTCTAAAAAATACGACAGCCTGGATGACCTACCAAAAGGCGCAAGCATCATTATGAGCAGCTCAGTAGCTGATCATGGGCGTATGTTATCTATGCTGGAAACAGAAGGCTTAATAAAGCTAAAAGAAGGCATTGATAAAACTAAAGCAACTGTGGATGATATTGCGGAAAATCCGAAGAATTTAAAGTTTAAAACGGATATTGAAGCACCTATGCTTACGCAGGTTTACAATAATGATGAAGGCGATGCAGTACTGATTAATTCCAACTATGCCATTGAAGCGGATCTTGTACCAGCTGAGGATGCGATTGCATTGGAAAGTGCTGATAATAATCCATACGTAAACATTATTGCTGTTAGATCTGAGGATAAGAATAAGGAAGAAATTAAAACATTGGTTGAAGTTCTTCATTCTAAAGATATCCAGGATTTCATTAATGAAAACTACAAAGGGTCCGTTATCCCATCAAATAAATAATAGAAAAGGAAGGTGCAGCTATTCATTTAGCTGCACCTTTTTCATCTATATAATAGGTGTTTTAAAAGCAATTGTAAGATGCTTTTCCAATGAATTATTTTCTTCTCTGGTATTATTTTTCAGGATAATCAAGGATTTCCTAGAAGAAATACGCAATATCACTTTTAAGATGTGCTCAGAGTGGTATATAGACTTTGAGGGTTCTTCTGCAAAGTGATACCCTTATTATAATAAATGGAAAGGAATGATTCATTATCTTTGACAATCAGTTACAGCTTAGAGTAACAGATGAAATGGAAAAAGCGATGAGGCAGGCACATGGAGTTGGCTATGAAGTTTACAGTCAGAATCTTGAAGTGCGTATGAAAGTAGAAGAGAAGCGTGAACGTAGTTATATGAAGAGTAATCAAATCTTAAATGATGTGAATAGAAGAGTACATGGGTAAATGAATCAAGTGATAAAGTGAATATTTCTAAAAGTGATAATCATAAAAACAGGTAGCGGAAGAAAAATCAATTTCTCCTTCTACCTGTTTTTATGTTTTCAATTAGTGCAAAAATGTTACTGCCGTCTTTAAAATCAGGGTGGTTGGTAAAGATCATGCTGGTTCTTTTCTTTCGTGAAAATTAACATTATAATGTCAGTAAAGCTAAGTATTATGTTAAAATATTATGTCCATTTTATGTAATTTTCTCGTTTCAAAAAGTTGAATCTAGATTTGATTTGTTATAAGATTGTAATGAGAATAAATTGAGAATAGAAATAATCTAAAACTTTAGATGACTATATATTGGAGGTATAAGAATGGCTGGTTCAGTTCTTACAATTAAAGATTTACATGTTTCAATAGAAGGTAAAGAGATTCTTAAAGGGGTAAACCTTGAAGTTAAAGGTGGAGAAATCCATGCAATTATGGGGCCAAATGGTACAGGAAAATCTACATTGTCATCTGCTATCATGGGTCACCCAAAATATGAAGTAACAAGTGGTTCCATCACAATGGACGGTGAAGATGTTCTTGAAATGGAAGTTGACGAACGTGCTCGTGCCGGTCTATTTTTAGCAATGCAATACCCAAGTGAAATTACTGGGGTTACTAATGCCGACTTCATGCGTTCTGCTATTAACAGTAAACGTGAAGAAGGAGACGAAATTTCCTTAATGAAATTCATTAAAGAAATGGATAAAAAAATGGATCTATTAGAAATGGATCAAGATATGGCTCAACGTTATTTAAATGAAGGCTTTTCCGGTGGTGAAAAGAAACGTAATGAAATCCTTCAATTATTAATGCTGCAACCAGCCATTGCGATTCTTGATGAAATCGACTCCGGTTTAGATATTGATGCGCTGAAAGTTGTTTCCAAAGGAATCAACCAAATGAGAAACGAAGATTTTGGCTGCCTAATGATTACTCACTATCAACGCTTATTGAACTACATTACTCCAGATTATGTTCACGTAATGATGCAAGGTAAAATCGTGAAATCCGGTGGAGCAGAACTAGCGCAACGCTTAGAAGCAGAAGGATATGACTGGATTAAAAAAGAATTAGGTATTGAAGACGAAACAGTAGGAATTGAAGCATAAGCAATAGGAGGATCGTTATGACAATCGAAACTACATTACTCGAAAAAGATGTTGTATCATCTTTTTCAAAAGCACATAGTGAGCCTGCCTGGCTTGAAAGCTTCCGTTTAGACGCCCTTTCTGCCTCAGCTGAGCTACCTATGCCGAGACCTGATAAAACGAAGATTGATAAATGGCAATTAGAGGATATGAAAGTGAACTCCGTTACAAGCGAGACATTTACATCTATTGATGAACTTGCTGAAGACGTGAAAAAGCTGATCAATCCTGATGAGAACAGAAGTTTGTATGTACAACGAAACAATACAGCTGCTTATTTGACAGTATCTCAGGAACTTAAAGATAAAGGTGTTATTTTTACAGATATCAGGACTGCTGCTAAAGAACATCCTGAACTTTTGCAAAAATACTTCATGACTACAAGTGTTCCTGTAAAAACGAATAAGCTTACAGCTTTACATGCAGCACTCTTTAATGGTGGAGCTTTTCTTTATATCCCACGCAACGTGGTTATTGAAGAACCCATCCAGGCTATCTTCATGATTGATAATGCTGAGACTGAATTATATAATCACGTACTTGTTGTTGCTGAAGAGAGCAGCTCCGTAACGTACGTTGAAAACTATATTTCATTGGTTGACGGCAAAGAGACTATTGGAAATATCATTTCTGAGGTTATCGTCGGCAACAATGCGGTCGTTAAATATGGTGCAGTTGATACATTATCTAAAGATATGAAAACCTATGTAAACCGTAATGCATATGTAGGAAATGATGGACGAGTGGAATGGGCATTGGGCTTAATGAACGATGGTAATACTATTTCAGAGAATATTACAAACCTACATGGTAATGGTTCATATGGTGATACTAAAACAGTAGTGGTTGGTACTGGTAAACAAACTCAAAACTTTACAACTAAAGTTGTTCATTTTGGTAAAAACTCAAATGGATATATCCTGAAGCACGGTGTTATGAAGGATGAAGCATCCTCCATTTTTAATGGTATCGGTAAGATTGAACATGGTGCCACTAAAGCTGATGCTGTACAGGAATCCAGAGTATTAATGCTTAGTCCGAAAGCACGTGGGGATGCAAACCCTATTCTGTTAATTGATGAAGATGATGTAACAGCTGGACACGCAGCTTCTGTAGGCCGTGTGGATCCAATTCAGCTTTATTATTTAATGAGCAGAGGGATCAGTAAAACAGAAGCAGAACGTTTAATTATCCATGGGTTCCTTGCCCCAGTAGTAAATCAATTACCTGTTGAAGCTGTTAAAAAGCAGTTGACTGAGGTAATTGAAAGGAAAGTTAAATAATGATTCCAACGAATATTAAAGAACTTTTCCCAATTTTAAATGAGAAAGTCAATGGTCATTCATTAGTATATCTGGACAGTGCCGCAACTTCGCAGAAGCCAGCATCCGTTATTCAGACTATTGATGAGTATTACAAGCGGTATAACTCTAATGTACACCGTGGTGTTCACACACTTGGAACGATGGCCACGGATGCTTATGAGGGAGCACGTGAAAAGGTAAGAAAGTTCATTAATGCGAAATCCATCGAAGAAGTTGTCTTTACAAGAGGGACAACGACTTCGATTAATACAATTGCTGCCAGCTACGGGAAAGCTAACCTAAAAGCTGGTGATGAAATTGTTATCAGTATGATGGAACATCATAGTAATATCATTCCATGGCAGCAAGTAGCTAAAGCAACCGGTGCGACATTGAAATATATCCCGCTTGGAGAAGACGGTACTATTTCACTTGAAACAGTCAAAGAAGTGATTACTTCAAACACGAAAATCGTTTCAGTTATGCACGTATCGAATGTGCTTGGTGTCATCAATCCGGTTAAAGAAATTGCGAAAATTGCCCATGAAAATGGAGCAGTAATGGTTGTAGATGGTGCGCAAAGCACTCCGCATTTGAAAGTGGATGTTCAGGATCTTGACTGTGATTTCTTTGCCTTTTCTGCACATAAAATGTGTGGACCAACTGGCATTGGTGTCATGTACGGGAAAAAGGAATACCTCGAGAATATGGAACCAATCGAATTTGGCGGAGAGATGATTGATTTTGTGGGATTGCAGGATTCTACATGGAAAGAGCTGCCTTGGAAATTTGAAGGCGGTACTCCAATCATTGCAGGTGCCATTGGACTTGGAGCTGCAATTGATTTCTTGAATGAGATTGGTCTTGATAATGTAGAGGCGCATGAGCATAAGCTTGCTGCTTATGCACTTGATAAATTATCAAGTATAGAGGGGCTCCAAATCTATGGACCTAAAAATCCGGAATCAAGAGCTGGTGTAGTAACTTTTAACCTTGAGGATGTTCATCCGCATGATGTCGCTACCGTTCTGGATGCAGATGGAATAGCTATTCGTGCCGGGCATCACTGTGCACAACCGCTTATGAAATGGTTAAAAGCTTCGTCTACGGCGAGAGCAAGTTTTTATGTATATAATACAGAACAAGATATCGACCGTTTAGTCGAAGGACTCGTTAAAACAAAGGAGTATTTCAGTAATGGCTTCTAATAATTTAGATACCCTTTACAGGCAAGTGATCATGGATCACTATAAAAATCCACGAAATAAAGGAAGCCTGGAAGACGGCAGTCTTGTGATAGATATGAATAACCCTACTTGTGGAGATCGTATTCATCTTACACTTAAAGTAGAGGATGGTATTGTGCAAGATGCAAAGTTTGATGGAGAAGGTTGTTCCATCTCTATGTCATCAGCTTCCATGATGACTCAAATCGTCAAAGGCAAAAGCAGTGAGGAAGCATTAAAGCTTGCTGGTATATTTTCGAACATGATACAGGGCAAGGAATATGACGAAGGCGATCTTGATCTTGGTGATATAGAGGCCCTTCAAGGTGTGAGTAAATTTCCAGCACGTATTAAGTGTGCGACACTTGCTTGGAAAGCTATGGAAAAAGGGCTTAACGAAAACTAAAATGACATGTTTTAGCTGAGAGTGAAAAACAGCTAGAACTAAGTAAGAAGGAGGAAGCGATCGATGGCTAAAAAAATGCCTGATATCGGTGATTATAAATATGGCTTTCATGATAAGGACGTTTCCATCTTTCGTTCTAAACGCGGTTTAACTAAAGGGATTGTTGAAGAAATCTCTCGTATGAAGAACGAACCACAATGGATGCTTGACTTCCGCTTGAAGTCTCTTGAACATTTTTATAACATGCCAATGCCACAATGGGGAGGCAATCTTTCAGATTTAAACTTTGATGAGATTACGTATTATGTAAAACCATCTGAGAAGTCCGAGAAATCATGGGATGAAGTTCCTGAGGAAATTAAACGTACATTTGACAAACTTGGTATTCCTGAAGCTGAACAAAAATACCTAGCCGGTGTATCAGCTCAATACGAATCTGAAGTTGTGTACCATAACATGAAGGAAGACTTAGAAGCAATGGGAATCGTATTCAAAGATACAGATTCCGCTTTACGTGAAAATGAAGACCTTTTCCGTGAACACTTTGCTAAAGTAATTCCGCCATCTGATAATAAATTTGCTGCATTGAACTCTGCAGTTTGGTCTGGCGGATCATTTATCTATGTCCCACCAGGTATTAAAGTAGATACACCATTGCAAGCATATTTCCGTATTAACTCTGAAAACATGGGTCAGTTTGAGCGTACTTTAATCATCGTTGATAAAGATGCGTCCGTACATTATGTAGAAGGCTGTACGGCTCCTGTTTATACAACAAATTCACTTCACAGTGCTGTTGTTGAAATCATTGTTAAAGAAAATGCTTATTGCCGTTACACAACAATCCAAAACTGGGCAAACAATGTATATAACCTTGTTACTAAACGTACAGTAGTAGATGCTCACGGTACAATGGAATGGGTAGATGGAAACATCGGCTCCAAGCTTACCATGAAATATCCAGCTTGTATTTTACGCGGTGAGGGTGCCCGTGGTATGACGCTTTCCATTGCTATTGCAGGTAAAGGTCAACACCAGGATGCAGGTGCTAAAATGATTCACTTAGCTCCAAATACATCTTCTACAATTGTATCTAAGTCAATTTCTCAGCATGGCGGTAAAGTGAGCTATCGTGGGGTTGTGCACTTTGGTAAAAGGGCTGATGGAGCACGCTCTAATATCGAGTGTGATACACTCATTATGGATAATCAATCAACTTCTGATACGATTCCATACAATGAAATCCACAATGATAATATCTCACTTGAGCATGAAGCGAAAGTTTCCAAAGTATCTGAAGAGCAGCTCTTCTATTTAATGAGCCGCGGTATCTCAGAACAGGAAGCAACAGAAATGATCGTTATGGGATTCATTGAACCGTTCACAAAAGAACTTCCAATGGAATATGCAGTTGAAATGAACAGATTAATTAAATTTGAGATGGAAGGTTCTATCGGTTAATACTGAGACAACTCTTTCCACTATATTAAGAATCCGAATTTATTTTCGGATTCTTTTTTTATCGTCTCCAAAGTTGAAGGGGAATCACCTATACCCTACCTATGGCGTAGTTATGCCCCACCTATACCGGGGTAAAGGTGCAGGATGTGTGAAAGGTGGAGGAAGCCACCTATAATCCGCCTATGCCGCAGCTATGCCCCATCTTTACCGAAGGAAGAATAAGCAATGCAACTTATATTAGCCATGAACCATATAATTTAGACTCCATAGCATCTGCCTCTATTTTATTTAAATAGGTCTACTAGATTTTATTAAACAATAACACTTGGATAATAACAGAATATTTAGTAGTATTTAGTAATCCTTATATTGTTTTTATAATTAGGGAGGATAGATATGGACTTTATTAACAGGTTACAAAGTTATATCAGCATTGATTGGCCTCAACTCAAAAGTTATGGATTAACAATCCTATACACTTTTATCATCACCTATGCTTTGATTTATCTCGTCAGGTTTATTCTTCACAAGTTCTTTAAGCATACAAATTTTTTGATTGAGAAAAAGGAACAAACAATTGAATCTGTAGTACGCAACACGTCTAATTATTTGGGTTTCTTTATTATTATTCTTGCCATGATTAAACCCTTCGTGGATATCAAAAATATACTGGTTGCCGGCGGAGTGGTAGGAATTGTAGTTGGACTGGGTGCCCAAAAAATTATGACTGATCTTCTGGCAGGGTTTTTTATGATATTCGAAAAACAATTTCAGCGAGGGGATTTTGTCCACGTAAATGGGGAAATAGATGGTGGGACAGTAGAGGATATGGGATTTAGAGTGGTGAAAATCCGATTACTTAACGGAAAACTAATGACAGTTCCAAATGGTGAAATTCGCAAAGTAGAAAACGGAAATGTTGAAAGGAGAAGAATTTTTGAGAGCGTAATTGTTAGTTTCCAAGAGAATCCTGCAAAAATAGAAGAGTTACTTGCTGAGGTATGTGATGAACTCAACCAAAAGCAAATCCATTATCTCAAAACTGATTTAAACGGAGAATATCTCGAACCCTATCAAGTTCATGGCTTATCTTCATTAGATAGCAGTCCGTATGGCTTACGATTTTCAATCAAAGCTACAGTAAGCGATGAGTACTATATGGAAGCAGCTCAAATGGCTAAGAAAGTTATGGCGCAGAAAATGTATGAAAATCGTATTGGTTTAGCATCGCAACAATTTGCCGTACAAGATAGACAAAAGGATTATATAGAACACTAAGAAATGCCGTTACGTAGTGGTAACGGCATTTCTTAGTGCTGTTTAATTTTCATTAAACCATAAACCATTGATTCCATATCTCTCTTTAAATCTCTATTCTACTTTTTCTCAGCAAGCCATGCAGCAACTTTCTCTGCATCCTCGCCTTTGATTATTCCTGCAGGCATTCCTTTCGCACCGTTATTGATTATATCCAGGATTTCATCCTTACTCATACTATTTCCGATATCCTCAAGCTTTGGTCCGGCATAGCCTTCTAAAGCATTGCCATGGCAGGAAGCACAGTTATTGGCATATATTTTTTCTTCTTCTGTTAGTGGTTTTTGCGATTCTTCTTCATTACCAGAAGAGCATGCAGTTAAAGAAAAAACTAAGCCTGCCAGTAAGAGGGCTTTTTTGTACATAGGAATCATTCTCCCTTCAGTTCTATTTAAGAATTACTTTACTTGAGTTTATTATTTTGTCAATATAAAGACTTCTCTGTCAATCCGATAGAAGTGGATCTATGACAAAGGACTTAAATTCAAAAAATAATGACTACAGTTAGACAAATACATAAAGCAGGCATATAATAAGTATGTGAAGTATTTCACTATCTGTAAGGTGAAGGTGTTCACAAATTGTTTACAGACTGATTTTAAATAATCTGATAAAATTAAATTGTCAGATAGGATGTTCAGTAATTTTTTTCACTAATAGGGACGTATTTTATCCCTGTGGGACTATTTACGACCAATGCTAAGTTTTCTATAAGGAGGAAATTGAAATGGCTGTTAAAGAAGAAAAAATAGAAGAAGTCCTTAAGGTATCTGAGATGATTGAAGAGTTAATCGAAAATGGAAAATCGGCCCTGCGTACATTTGAGACATTTGATCAAGAAAAAATCGATGAGATTGTTCATCAAATGGCAATTGCCGGTCTTGATCAACACATGCTTTTAGCTAAAATGGCGGTGGAAGAGACTGGCAGAGGGATTTACGAAGATAAATGTACTAAAAACATGTTTGCAACGGAATATATTTGGCACAGTATTAAATACGATAAAACGGTTGGTGTCATTCGTGAAGATCAACAAACAGGTGTCATGGAGATTGCAGAGCCTGTCGGAATTGTTGCAGGTGTCACACCAGTTACGAATCCTACTTCGACTACTATGTTTAAAGCTTTAATATCTATTAAGACACGTAACCCAATTATATTTGCTTTCCATCCATCAGCACAAGAATGCTCCAAGAAGGCGGCGCAAGTCCTGCATGATGCTGCCGTAGCTGCAGGTGCTCCTAAAGGATGTATTCAATGGATTGAGCACCCATCCATTGAAGCTACAAAGCAATTAATGAATCATAAAGATATCGCATTAGTGCTTGCGACAGGCGGAGCAGGAATGGTTAAATCAGCTTATTCTACAGGTAAGCCGGCACTAGGTGTAGGTCCTGGTAACGTACCTTGTTATATTGAAAAGTCAGCTAAAGTAAAACGTGCAGTCAATGATGTTATTTTATCGAAGTCTTTTGATAACGGCATGATCTGTGCCTCTGAGCAAGCTATTATTGTAGATGATCAGATCTATGAAGAAGTTAAACAAGAGTTTATAAAAAATAACTGCTATTTTGTAAATGATAAAGAATTAAAGAAACTTGAACGTCTTGTTATTGATGAAAAATCATGTGCCGTTAATGCTCATATTGTTGGAAAATCTGCTAATGAGATAGCTGAAATGGCTGGAATTAAAGTACCTGAGCATACCAAAATAATAATTGCCGAAATTGATGGTGCAGGTCCACAATATCCTTTATCTCGTGAAAAATTAAGTCCGGTATTGGCGTGTATCCGTGTTAAATCTACGGAAGAGGGCTTTGGTGCATGTATGGATATGCTGAACTTAGGTGGTCTTGGACACTCGGCCGTTATTCATAGCACCAATGAACAAATCCAACGGGAATACGGAATAAAAATGAAAGCATGTCGTATTATTGTAAATTCCCCATCTGCTCAAGGAGGAATTGGTGACATCTATAATGCCTTCATTCCATCTTTAACACTTGGTTGTGGCTCTTATGGAAATAACTCAGTTTCTGAAAATGTATCAGCTACTCACTTGATTAACGTGAAGATGATGACACAGCGTCGTAATAATATGCAATGGTTTAAATTGCCGCCAAAAATTTATTTTGAGAAGTATTCCACACAGTATCTAGCAAAAATGAGAAGAATCAAACGTGCCTTTATTGTAACGGATCCAGGCATGGTAAGCCTTGGTTATGTTGATATTGTTAAAGAATATTTATGGAAAAATAAAGGGATTGAAGCAATCGAAATGTTTGCGGATGTTGAACCGGATCCATCTGATGAAACAGTATTCAAGGGTGCTAAATTAATGCATAGCTTTGAGCCGGATGTAATTGTCGCTCTGGGCGGTGGTTCTGCGCTGGATGCAGCGAAGGGCATGTGGTTATTCTATGAACAACCGGAAACATCATTCTTTAACATTAAACAAAAATTCATTGATATCAGGAAACGTACGTATAAATATCCTGACTTAGGTGAAAAAGCCCAATTTGTTGCCATCCCGACCACCTCCGGTACTGGTTCTGAAGTAACGCCATTTGCGGTTATTACGGATAAAGAAACGAATGTAAAGTATCCGCTGGCTGACTATGCCTTAACACCGGATGTAGCAATCCTGGATTCCCAGTTTGTCATGACTGTTCCTAAAAATATCACAGCTGATACAGGGATGGACGTTTTAACACATGCCATTGAGGCTTATGTGTCTGTAATGGCAAATGATTATACAGATGGTTTAGCCTTAAAAGCTATTGAACTAGTCTTTAATAATTTAAAAACAGCGTACCATGACGGAGCGAATGAGGAAGCTCGTGAGAAAATGCATAATGCATCCTGTATGGCAGGGATGGCCTTCTCCAATGCCTTCCTGGGTATTAATCACAGCCTAGCACATAAGATTGGAGCTGAATTCCATATCCCGCATGGCCGCTCTAATGCAATTCTTATGCCGCATGTTATTCGTTACAATGCCATTCGTCCAAGAAAACATGCGCTCTTCCCTAAATATGAATACTACTGTGCGGATGAGCGATATGCTCAAATAGCCAGAATACTGGGACTACCTGCAAGCACAACTGAAGAAGGGGTTCAGTCATTAATAGAGGCTGTCACTGAGCTGGGTAAATCATTGGAAATCGATATGAGCATTAAAGGACAAGGAATAACTCAAGAAAGATTTGAGGAAAATGTAAAAATATTAGCAGAGCGTGCATTTGAAGACCAATGTACAACTGCCAATCCAAAATTACCTCTAATCAGTGAACTGGAAGAAATCTTAAGAGAAGCGTACAAAGGAGTTTAATTATCTGGTAAAAAAGACGGCATGAAATGTGCCGTCTTTTTTGTATATAGGATTAAATGTAGTCCTCCAAAACAAAGGAGCACCAATCACCAAGGATCTGTATTCATATGCTATTATATGACGTAGGAGGGGGATCCTTTATGATTTATATTGGTGTAACCGGTTGGGGTGATCATGATACCCTTTATCCTTCAACTATTAAGCCTAAAGATAAGCTGGCTGAGTACAGTAGCCATTTTCCGGTAGTGGAAGTTGATGCCTCCTTTTATGCGGTACAGCCGATTAGGAACGCTGAGAAATGGGTTAAAGAGACACCTGATTCTTTTAAATTTATAGTTAAAGCCTATCAAGGAATGACGGGCCATCAGCGTGGCGATATCCCTTTTAAATCAAAAAAAGACATGTTCCATGCTTTTAAGGATTCCTTAAAGCCGTACAGTAACGCGAATAAGCTGGCCTTGGTTTTGTTTCAATTTCCCCCATGGTTTGATTGTAAAAAAGAAAACGTCAGTTATTTAAGGTATTGCAAGGAAATGATGGGCGATTGTAAGGTGGCCTTGGAATTCAGAAATCAATCATGGTTTAGTGAGAAATATCGTGAAGCAACCTTGTCTTTTATGAAAGAAGAAGGGTGGATTCATTCAATTGTGGATGAACCGCAAGCAGGCGAGGGTTCAATCCCGACAGTACCAGTTGCAACCGATTCTGAAGTTACACTTGTGCGGATGCATGGAAGAAATGTGTATGGCTGGAATAAACCGAATGATGCAAATTGGCGGGAAGTTCGATATTTATATAAATACAATGAAGAAGAACTGCTTGAATGGAGAATGAGAATCCAGGAGTTAGCAAAGGATACAAGGGATATCATTGTCTTATTTAACAATAATTCCGGTGGAGACGCCGCTGGTAACGCAAAGGAATTTCAACAAATGCTCGGGATAAGCTATCAAGATTTAAATCCGAGACAAATGGATTTGTTTTAACTTGATTCAGCAGAAGTCTCCCCACCTCGATTAGGTCGTGAGATAAATCAGTAGGAGTTCAAACTTCGACTGAATCAAGTTAAAAGCCTCCAGCGGTTGGAAGGAACATCGCAAGGATTTATTAGGCAGATACGCCTGGACGATTTTTCTCTGCAATAACGTCGAGGTGTTATTAATGATATAAACAACCGATGAGCTATAATCAAGCAGCTTTGTCTCTTTATTACTAAATCATTGGAAGGCGGATTATATGAGTTATATTTTATTAATAATTGTGGGGTTAGCTGCCGGCTTTTTCGGTTCCCTTGTTGGATTGGGCGGAGGTATTATCATCGTTCCGATTCTATTATTTTTATCAGGTGGAATCCTCGGTGCCCTCAGCCCCCAAATGGCAGTGGGTACTTCTCTGTTTACCCTGATTTTTACGGGGCTGTCTTCTACTCTTGCTTATTTAAAGCAGAAGACTGTGGACTATAAAAGTGCATATTTATTTTTGATTGGGATTGCGCCAGGCAGTTTGATTGGAGGATGGGCCAATTCCTATTTAAATGTGGATGCCTTTAATATCCTGTTTGGAATCCTTATGGTTTTCATGTCCTTTCTCCTTATGGTCAGAAATAAACTGAAGCCAAAAAAGAAGAATTTCAACGGGATGGTTACACGTACATACATAGATAAGGAAGGGCGTGAGCATCAATATGGTTACAAAAAAAGTAGCGCCATATTGGTCTCTTTTGCGGTCGGCTTTCTCTCTTCGTTATTTGGGATAGGCGGAGGCTCTTTGATGGTACCGGTTATGTTGATTGCGTTCCATTTTCCTCCCCATGTCGCTGTCGGGACATCGATGTTGTTAATATTCTTCTCTTCCATTATTGGATCCATTAGCCACATTTTTCAGGGCCATGTCAATTGGCTTTATGCATTGGCGCTAATACCGGGTGGATATATTGGAGCAAAATTGGGTGCCTTTGTAAATACGAAAATGAAAAGTACAACCTTGGTCATCGCACTCAGAATCATGCTGGTAGTAGTTGGCATAAAATTGATCTGGGAAGGGGTACAAGCGTTAATTTAGAGGTGGGAATATGAAGGAAACAATTCATTTGTTTCATATAAATGATATACATAGTCATTTTGAGCATTGGAATAAAATTGTAACATATATGAATAATCAGCAGGCGGCATATGAGGAAGCCGGAGATATTGTGTTTAAGCTCGATATAGGTGATCATGTTGACCGATTTCATCCTTTTACGGAAGGTACAATGGGAAAAGGAAATATTCAATTATTAAATGAAGCGGGCATAAACGGTGCAACGATTGGCAATAACGAGGGAATTACATTACCCCATGATGAATTGGATCATTTATATGAGGAAGCCGAATTTCCAGTTACCGTTGCCAATCTTTATAAACCTGATGGAAGCAGACCTAGCTGGGCTTTGCCATATTATATTAGGGTAACGCCTAAAGGAAGGCGTATTGCTTTTTTTGGCGTAACAGCTCCATTTACTGAATTGTATCATCTCCTAGGGTGGTCCATCACAGATCCATTTTATGAGGTCGAACGTATTATAAATGAATTAAAGGGAAAAGCAGATATTATAATTTTATTATCTCACTTAGGCTTACCAAGTGATGAGGTTATCGCAGCCAAACATCCGGAAATTTCTCTGATTATTGGAGGGCATACTCATCATATTTTGCATAGTGGAAAAAGGATTAACCAAACTCTTTTATGTTGTGCAGGTAAATATGGAATGTACGTCGGTCATGCAGAAGTAACAATAGATGAAGGATTTATTTCTACACGGGCCGGTCTTGTAGATATGCGATCGGATGGATTAACGGTAGCAGATCAGTTGATGGCAGATAAACTGTATGAAATCGGAAAGACAACTCTCAATGAAACGATACTAACTCTAGAACAGCCGTTAAAAACTGACTGGTTTCATGATTCAGATCTTTCTAAATTACTTTGCCAAGGGGTGAAGGAATGGTGTGAAGTGGACATCGCCTTATTAAATTCAGGTCTACTATTGGATGGTTTGGATGCTAAAGATGTGACTAAATATGATATCCACAAAATTTGTCCTCACCCAATTAATCCATGTATATTAACCATTACAGGAGAAAAATTAATACAAATTTTAAATCTGACTCGTAATCCCGACTGGCCTCATCTGCAAGTAAAGGGTCTTGGCTTTAGGGGGAAAATAATGGGATCATTTGTTTATGACGGTGTTCAATTGATAGATAGGGATAATCAGAGCTGTTGGTTACATAATGGTAAACAAATTAATACACAGGAGCTGTACAGGGTGGCCATTCCTGATATGTTTACGTTTGGCCATCTTTTTCCGGAAGTCAGAGAGGTTGAGAACAAAACCTATTTGATGCCAGAATTTCTTAGAGATATTCTTGCCTGGAAATTAGCGCAGCTTGCATCTTAACGGCATGTTTTAGGGTGAGCAGCCATATACTTTATGAATGGTACTGGAATAAGGGGTGGTGCTCATGATTGAATTTGTGCCCTTTGAAATAGACGGTAAATTATATAAGGGTGTGAGTGTACAGCTTCCAAAGACATCTCTACTGGCAATTGCCGGACAGAAGGGATATATTATGTGCGGAGCACTGGATATTGGATTATTGAATGAAAGGCTCAACGAACGTAGGATTATTGCCGGAAGAGCGGTAGGGGTACGTACCCTAGAGGAATTATTGAATGCTCCGCTCGAATCAGTAACGGAAGAAGCCAAAAGAAGAGGGATTGTTCCAGGAATGCTTGGAAAAGATGCAATTCAATTTATGTAGAGCAACTCCTAAAGGGGTGCTCTTTTTTTATGTTAACGAACTAATGGAATAGTGTGATTAACAAACAATTTTTTATAATATATTCCAAAATTTGAAAATAATTTTAGGTTAATCTGTTATAATATAGGATAAGATGTCAAATTATAGACATTAAATCTTTTCCTAAACAGAGGTATAAAAATGAGAATCGTTCAGACAGCTTATTTAACTTCGGGTGCCGTTTTAGGAAAGCCAATCGTTGATATCAAGGGGCGTACCCTGTTGCATAAAGGTGTGCAAATTACAGATTGGCAGATTAAACGGCTGCAGAAATACAATATTCCATATGTTTATATTGATGATATAGAAACCAGTCATATAATTCCTGAGGATATTATTTCAGATAAAATCCGAAGAGGAGCTATTGTAACAATTAAAGATACCTTTGATAATATGAAGAATGAAGTCAAGCAATCTAAAAGTATAGTCATAGAAAATGCTGCATTGACCATGTCAAAGCTAGTTGATCAACTGACAGCCGAATTAAAAGGGCATCAGGATTTATTTCATATTATTTCTGATATCTATACCTTTGATAGTTATGTTTTTAATCACTCCTTAAATGTCGCACTATATTCACTGGCCATCGGCTTGGAATTAAAATTAAAGCCAGATGTATTAAGAACATTGGGACTTGGTTCAATCCTGCATGATGTAGGGAAAATGGCCGTTCCGGAGGAAATCCTCTTTAAACCAGGAAAACTTCTGGAAAGTGAGTTCCAAATTATTAAACGGCATTCGGAAGAAGGATTCCATATACTCAGACAGGTCCACAATCTTTCATTGCTCGTGGCTCATTGTGCATATCAGCATCATGAACGGCTTGATGGCAGCGGGTATCCTCGAGGACTAAAAAACAATGAAATTTTATACATGGCTAAAATTATTGCTGTAGCAGATGTTTTTGATGCTGTTACATCTAAACGTGTGTATCGGGAAGCGATGCTGCCAAGTGAAGCTCTGGAACTGTTGTATGCAGGTACAGGTACTAAATTTGATCGGGAGATTGTGGATGCATTCAAGAGGTCGATTGCCATTTATCCAGTCGGCATCACTGTTGAATTAAATGATGGACGAAAAGGAATCGTATCTAGGCAGAATGCAGGCTACAGTGATCGCCCTGTCATAGAAGTGTATGAAAGAAATGGTGAGCAGCTCCCATTTAGATATGAAGTTGATTTGAAAATACAGCTGGATGTAACCATTAAAAAATGTGATACAACCTTCAGCAATCATACAATGAAATTAAGCTAATAAACCTCTTCTTACAAGCATAGGTATACTTGTAAGGAGGGGATTTTTTATGTATAGACGTAAACGGATTAAAAGGAAACGATCTATTATGCGGGGTCCCTTGCCGGTTAAGCATGTCCTTCTTATAACATTTTTGTTCTTTATGGGAACGAGCCTAATCAGTCTTTGGATCGTGAATGCGGCTATTGAACCTACATTGATGCGTTATGCAGAATCTGAAACGAAAAAACTTACCAGCTTGGTTATTAATCAAGCAATTAAAGAAACTCTTTCCACACATAATGATATGGACAAAATTATTACAGATATACCCAAGCAGGGAGACGATATAGCTGTGGATGGAATCCAGTTTAACACAGAAATTATTAATAGAATCCGTTCGGAAACCTCTTTGCTTATCCAAAATCAATTAAGTGAAATAGAAAATGGTAATTTATCATCCTTTGACTATCTGAAGGATCGAGTAAGGGTGAAGGAAAATGGTTCAAAGGGAATTATACATGAGGTTCCGCTCGGGAAAGCAACGAATAATGCCTTGCTTGGTAATCTTGGTCCAAAAATCCCGGTGGAAATGGAAACAATCAGTGATATACAAAGTGATGTCAAAACGACCCTGGAGCCATACGGAATCAATAACGCCCTGATTAAGGTCTATTTAGAGGTTGAAGTTCATGCCCAGGTTATTATCCCATTTGCTTCAAAGCCGACGAAGATTAAAACCACTATTCCAATGGGAATGAGAGTCGTGTCCGGTCATGTTCCTACTTATTTCAATGGGAGTGGGACAGGGGGATCCCCTGCTATCCAACTACCTGCAAAATAGGGGGTCTGTTCAATAGAAAAAGGCTTGAATCTTGTTTTATACAGGACCCAAGCCTTTCTAGTTTACTTTGCCTTCGCGGCTTTTTCAGCTCTTTCCCAAAGCTTTAAATACGGATATGGATTAAAGGACCATTCAGTGCGGCCGTTTTCTTTATACATCCCATAATGAAGATGAGGAGGGAATTTTCCAGATGTACCGGGGGGACCATATCCAGAGCTGCCAACACCTCCAAGGAGAGTGCCTGGTTCAACTAATTGACCAACCTCAATCCCTTTTGCAAATCCATTTAGATGTGCAAAATAATGATAGGTGTTATTGATATCACGAATGCCAATTCTCCACCCGCCAAATTTATTCCACCCCTTTAGCTCTATAATTCCATAACAGGTGGATCTTACGGGTACACCATAGCCTGCAAAAATATCTGTACCTTCATGAGAACGACGGCCACCCCAGCCACGGGCAACTCCCCATGTGCTTGTATATGTATAATGGCTGCCAAGTGGAACAGGAAAAGCTTTTTTCTGCAAATCAATGGTTTGATGTTTTTTAAATAATTGAGCATTGCTCATAATAATACTTACTGCTCGATCTCTTTTATAGTATTCCCATATACCGATACGGAAGTTATCTTTATCTACTCCATAGGATAGTAAATATTGATTTATCGCAGCTAATTGATCATATTCATTAAAGGGATCTGCTTTACCATCTTGATCACCATCAATCCCCATGCCACCAAAAAAAGAAATGGTTAAAGGGTTAGTGTCTTTGGTATTTGGATTTGAGATTCCGGTCCACTTATCTGCTGGAATTAGAATACCAAGTGTATTTGGGTCCGATAGGTCTTTTCGAGCCAATCTGATACTTCGTTCATATTGATCAAAAGCAGCTATATAGTACCAAGGGAGTTGGGTGGAGTCTTCTACACGTTTGTACATTTCCATCCGTTTTTTTAATAGTTGCTGCTCATCTTGACTGGCTGATGCTTGCACAGGTATGCAGGGGGAGATATAAGCTGCCAGAATGAATAGAATCAATATACGATAGAACATTTGGAACACTCCTTTACTGTTCGTTAGTATACCGATAAATGAGGATGATTATTTTAGTAGGAAATTGGAAAGTGATTGTAAAATCTGTAAGGTAGCTCATTATAATAACAGTAGGTAAACATGGATAAAGAAAATGGAGGGCTAGAGAAATCCACATCATAAATAAAAAACTTCATGGTTATATGTGGGGAATGATATAATAAGGAAACAAATTACGGAATAAATGAGTAAGAGGTGAACAAATGATTACCATTAATAACACTCAATATGAGATTGTAGAAGAACATGGAGACGGGTTTAATGAAGAGACCTTTAAAAGCCGTTTTAGTGAGATATTGAACCGTTATGACTATATACTTGGGGACTGGGGATATGGACAACTTCGCCTTAAAGGGTTTTTTGATGACCAGAATCAGAAAGCATCCTACGATAATAAAATAAGTACCATCAAAGAATATCTGTATGAATACTGTAACTTTGGCTGTTCGTACTTTATTTTAAAGAAAACTAAAAAGTGAGTGAAAAGCCCCCAATTCTTCGTAATTGAGGGGCTATTATTTTAACCGCTGTGCAGAGTTAAATGACCTCGTCTAAGAATTTTTTCCACTCCAATGCCTCATCACTCGTTATAGAAAAAGCATATTCCAAATAGCCGGGCTCCTCTAAATCGTCTGGTCCAATAATGGCGAAACGGTTCCCTTGCATATCCAACACAAGTGTTTTTCCATAGAAACGATCGGTTCTGGTTAAAGCTAGGTCAATTCTGCTGTTTTCACCCATGAAACTGACAAATCTAGTTTTTGTATCATACGTGTCATCGTAAAGAAAAAATCGCTCGGACATATGGGTTCCTCCATTTTGTTATTATCATTTGATTCTTCTAAATCCTATGGTTTTTATACTGGAGACTTCTAGTCTTATTCTAACATTTTTCAACAAAAAATTTTAAAAAAAGGATATAATAGGAATATACTGAAAGTTTAAGGCTCTAATGTTAAATCCCAACTATGCTTTTGTGAGAGGATTGTGTAATATGGTTCATTCCTATAATGGAGGAACAAAATGGAGTAAGTGGATGTCCATTTTTCTTCTTGATTCGAGACTTCTGTTCTATCCTCCGAAATTTACAATAAGAAACCCAATTGTATCAAGGATAAAAAAAGCATTTGGAAATCAAGGTGAAATTGCAATTGTTGTATTTCATATTAGCAAAATGGATGAATTAAAGGAAATGGCTGGTGAGCAAGCCTATTACTCCTTCTTTCATGATTTAAAAAAAGAATTTGAAATAGCTATTAAAAAATATATTTACAGAACAAATATTATGGGAGTACAAGATTTTAATCAGGATAGCATTGTCTTGTATGTAAGGAGTCCTTTGTGCACACCAGGAACTGACCAGTTGGATAATATAATAGGGAATATACACCAGTCAGTACAGGAATCTGACATATATAGATATTCGCCAATTGAGCTTACAATCGGACGTGGATATATGTACTGTGACCGGACCTATATAAATATTGAAACAACGGTTAATCGGGCCTTTGTTTTAGCTCATTCCATGGCTCGTAATGAGGTGGAGCCAGATTATAATGATATGATTCATCAGCTTACTGGTATTATCCATGATAAATCGATTCGCTTGATGTCACAGGCTATCTTAGAAGTAGAAACGGGTAAGGTTAAAGCATGGGAAATGCTATCAAGAGGACCGTCCGGAACGAAGCTTGAAAATCCGTTAACGTTATTTGCAGTCGCTAAACAAACTGGCAGATTGTTTACTCTTGAAATGATTGTGTTGGAAAAGGTATTTCAACACATCCAAATGACGGATATAGAGGGTGATATCTATATCAATTTTACACCAATAACAATGGGAGAACGTAATTTTCCTGGCCATGTAGAGATGTTATTAAAAAAATATGAGATTGACCCATCCGTGGTAGTGTTTGAAATAACCGAGAGAGATTCGATTGAAGGAGTTCATCTATTAAGATCAAATGTCAGCTATTTACGTTCACTTGGAATTAGAATAGCTATTGATGATACAGGAGCTGGCTATGCAAGTTTGCATATTATAGGAGAAGTATTGCCGGATATCATAAAAATCGATCGTACAGTTATACAAAATATTCATTCAAACCGTGTGAAAGAATCTATGCTTAAGGGTCTGCTGCTCATTGCTAAAGAAACGGGTTCTCTTGTTGTTGCAGAAGGAATAGAAAATGAAGATGAGGCTATGGTGATGGTACGGAATAAGGTAGACCTTGCTCAGGGTTATTTTTATGGGAGACCCCAATTTCTTGAACTTTCATTAGCAACCATTTAAGCTTAAAAATGGATAGTATATGTGGTGAGATTGATGAGGAGGAATACAGGATGTACTTCGTAGATCGAGAAGCAATTGAGGATAAACTGCTTTATTTAGAAACTCAGACAAATCTTCTGAAAAGTAAAGGAGAATGGACTGAGTCTACTATTGAGAAACTGGCATTAGAGCGTATCTTTCAAACCATCATTGATGCCGTTCTGGATGTAGGGAATTCAATGATAGATGGTTTTATTATGAGAGATCCAGGCAGCTATGAAGACATAATCGATATCCTGCTGGATGAAAAAGTGATTGATTCAGCGATGGAGATTGATTTAAAAACATTGCTCCCATACAGGAAAGAACTCGTGCAAGCCTACACAGCTATTCATCACGGGCAACTGCAAAAAGCAGTATATGAAAATTTGAACACTATTCAACAATTCCCTGCATGTATAAGAAGCTATATTGAAACTGAATTAGGTGTCGTAACAGCTTTTAAACCATATGATAAATGATACGTACATAAACGATGAGCCAATATGCTTATCGTTTTTTTAATGATTGTGATAATCGTTTGAGTTAGACATTTTGGGTACTTTTGAATTTTAAATACCCTGATAAAAGAAGGTGCTATGATGGAAATCTGGAACTTAACTGAAAATCCTGTAGGTAATACTTATCAGCAATTATTAGAAGTCTTATGTGATTACTCGGACACATTCTATTTTGTAACACGGAAAGAATTAACTTATAAACAAGAAATACTTGAACAATTTTGCATGGTTCACCTGTACTACACATGAGGAGTTCGGTGGATTTTCCATTCGTTCGGAATTTTATAGGAAGTTAATTGGCCAAATAGAAAGCTTAAAAGTAGAAAAAGAGGATTAAACTACTTGGGTATGTCCTAATTAGCATCAGGAGATAATTAGACGGGCTTCCGCTTTTCGATTGAATGCTACTGTGGTAAAGTAAATGAAGTAAATCTAACACGTCCAGGAGAGAACAATGCGTATGAAAAAGTATAAAGGTTATTTAATTGATTTAGATGGAACAATGTATAAGGGAACAGAACGAATTTTGGAGGCTGTCCATTTTGTGCAGGAACTAAAAAGACAAGAGATTCCTTATTTATTTGTAACGAATAATTCATCACGTACTCCTGAGCAGGTAGCTGAAAAGCTGCGCCAATTTGACATTCCTGCTACAGGGGAACAAGTTTTTACAACAAGTATGGCTACAGCAAATTATATATATGAGAAAAAACAAGATGCATCTGTTTTCATTATTGGGGAAGACGGTATCATTGAAGCCTGTAAAGAAAAAGGATTTACCTTTAAGAATGAAGATGCTGATTTTGTGATTACTGGAATTGATCGTGGAATTACATATGAAAAATTATCGGTTGCCTGTCTTGCAGTCCGTAATGGAGCAACATTCATTTCTACCAATGCTGATATTGCCATTCCAACTGAGAGAGGGCTCTTACCAGGTAATGGATCATTAACTTCTGTTGTTACTGTGTCTACTCAAACGGAGCCTATATTTATCGGAAAGCCTGAATCAATCATTATGGAACAGGCGATGAAGGTGCTGGGTGTCTCTAAAGAAGAGACGTTGATGGTTGGAGATAACTATGATACGGATATTATGGCTGGTATGAATGCTGGGGTTGATACATTGCTTGTTCATACTGGTGTTACGACCAGAGAACATTTAAAAGGCTATGACCGCAAGCCAACTTATACAATTGATTCATTGGATCAATGGACTATTTAATCTAAAAAAAGGCTCACAACTCATGATTAATTCTCGAGTGTGAGCCTTCTTTAATGATTTTACTCCACGTTTTCAATACGGTGTGCCAGCCGGCTAGAGGCAGCAGCTGCGATGGCGCCGACAATATCATCTAGAAAGGTATGACATTCTCCGGTTGATTTATCATTTAATCGCTTCAGGATACCGGGCTTAAGTTTATCTACATATCCATAGTTGGTAAAGCCAATGGAGCCATATACATTAACAATGCTTAATGCAAGAATCTCATCCACGCCATACAAACCTTCATCGACACCAATAATGGATTGTATTGGTTCCTCCAATAAGCCCTTTTCAGCTAACATATCTAATTGAATGCCGGTTAAAATGGCATTTTGAACCTCGCGTTTTGAAAGTACGCGTTCCACGTTGTAAATACAATCTTCCAATTGCAAATCATCATGGTATTTATGCTGGAGATACATAACTAATTCACCGATATCTTTTACCGATACGCCGCGATCCATTAGCCATTGTCTTGCAGTCTGTTCCGTTTTATCAATCGATTTATCTTTCATTAAGTGTACACCGACTTCCATTTATAATACGTACAAATAGTGGTTGATGAGCATATTAAAAGGCCTTCTTCCTTATCGGCTAATCATCTATCCTTGCAATCTTTGTAAAATCCATATCGCTTTAATTATGAAATATTCTTCTTTTTATATCTTAGTAAGCATGCTAATAAGAGGTGATTATTTGCTGAATAAAATTTGCATCATAAGAAGACACCCATTTAGTATGCGGAGAAGAATTTACTTTGCTTATGGTTCAAATATATTTTTAGAATATTGTGTATAATAGAACGATAGGGTAAAATTATTTTAATTTTTAATTAATTTAATATTGTAAACGGTTATGTTTATATTTATAATGTCTTCTATACATAAACAAATGTATTTTTGTGGTAGACAAAAAGGGGGAGATAGGGTGAAACCAATTACAATTGGATTACTGGGACTGGGAACTGTCGGAACAGGTGTGGTACAAATCATTCAGAATCACCAGGAAAAACTGACGCATCAGGTTGGTTGCCCGGTAGAGATTAAAAGAATCCTTGTTAAAGATAAATATAAAGATAGAGCAATGGATGTATCATCCGAACTTTTAACGACTTCCGCAACAGACATCATCTCTGATCCTGAAATAGATATCGTTATTGAGGTAATAGGCGGTGTGGAAGATACTTACTTGTTGCTGATGCAGGCTTTAAATAATAAAAAACATATAGTAACAGCTAATAAAGATCTGATGGCAGTCTATGGACCGGATTTATTGCGTACTGCTTCAGAGAATGGCTGTGATTTATTTTATGAGGCAAGTGTAGCTGGGGGTATCCCTATTTTACGAAGCTTGGTAGATGGACTTGCATCAGATCATATTACAAAAATAATGGGCATTGTAAATGGTACTACGAATTATATTATGACGAAAATGACCAAGGAAAAAGTCTCTTATCAGGAAGCGTTAAAAGAAGCACAGGATCTTGGCTTTGCTGAAGCAGATCCAACTGCCGATGTAGAAGGCTTAGATGCAGCAAGAAAGATGGCGATTCTGGCAACCTTGGGCTTTTCAATGAATATTGGATTGGAAGATGTGAAGGTACAGGGGATTACAACTGTTTCTGATGCGGACCTAGCGCTCTGCAAAAGGCTTGGATACACTATGAAGCTGCTTGGGTTTGCCAATCGAACCGAAAATAAAGTGGAGGTGAGCGTCCAGCCCACCCTTTTACCGGAGGAACATCCTCTTGCTACCGTAAATGACGAATATAATGCGGTGTATGTATATGGGGAGGCAGTTGGTGAGACCATGTTTTACGGACCTGGAGCCGGCAGTCTGCCAACAGCAACAGCAGTAGTATCGGATCTTGTTGCCATCATGAAAAATATGAGGCTGGATGTAAATGGGCGAAGTGCAGTTATACCTCAATTTGATAAAAAATTAAAAACGAATGAAGAAATTAATAGCAAATTTTTTCTGCGGATTCATGTGAAGGATGAAGTTGGTGTTTTTGCACAGCTAACTGCTATTTTTGCTAACCATGGAATAAGCTTTGAGAAAATCATGCAGCTGCCAATTAAGGTCAACGAATTATCGGAAATTGTACTTGTATCACATAAGGCTCCAGTGGCTAATTTTGAAAACGTATTGCGTGAGCTGGAAACCAATGAAAAAGTTTACTCCATAAAAAGTACGTATCGAGTTGAAGGGGGAGCATAGAATGAGCTGGAATGGGTTACTGCAGGAATTTAAAGAATTTTTACCGGTGAATAACCAGACCCCGAATTTAAGTCTGTTGGAGGGGAATACGCCGTTAATTCGCTGTCATAATCTTTCAAAGGAGTTGGGGATTGATTTATATGTTAAATATGAAGGTGCCAATCCAACAGGCTCCTTTAAAGATCGGGGAATGGTGATGGCAGTAGCAAAAGCCATAGAAGAAGGCAGTGATACGATTATATGTGCTTCAACCGGCAATACATCCGCTGCAGCTGCAGCCTACGCAGCCCGATCCGGGCTACGCTGCATTGTTGTTATTCCTGATGGGAAAATTGCCATGGGTAAGTTAGCTCAGGCAGTTATGTATGGAGCCGAAATCTATGCCATTAAAGGGAACTTCGATCAGGCATTGGCTATGGTCCGCTCCATCAGTGCCAAATTTCCCATCACACTTGTCAATTCGGTGAATCCTTACAGAATTGAAGGGCAAAAAACGGCTGCTTTTGAGATATGTAAACAATTGGGTAAGGCCCCTGATGTGCTCGCAATACCGGTTGGAAATGCCGGTAATATTACAGCGTATTGGAAAGGGTTTAAGGAATATCATGAGCAATGCCAGAGTGGGCTTCCGGAAATGAGAGGATTCGAAGCGGAAGGTGCGGCTGCGATTGTACATAATCGGGTGTTCGAACAACCAGAAACCATAGCCACTGCGATTCGTATCGGAAATCCGGCCAGTTGGGAATATGCCGTTGAGGCGGTAAAGGAATCAAACGGAAAAATAGATGAAATCAATGATGATGATATTATCAAGGCTTATCAGTTATTAGCCAGAAAAGAAGGAATATTTGCCGAACCAGCTTCCTGTGCTTCCATTGCAGGTATCTATAAACAATTGCAAACAGGAGAAATAAAGAAGGGACAAACAGTTGTCGCAGTATTAACCGGTAACGGGCTTAAAGACCCAAATACGGCTGTGGAGTACAGTCAAATACAACCAACTGTTATTGAAAACGATGAAGAAGAATTGGTAAGATGCTTTGGCGGTGTAGTCTCATCATGAACCAGCCTGACATGTTGCGTATTAAAATACCGGCAAGTACAGCCAATCTGGGACCGGGATTTGACTCAATTGGAATCGCACTGGGCTTGTATTTGACGATAGAAGCAATGCCATCAGATGAATGGATGGTTATTATCAAATCGGATGAATTAAAGAAAACTCCTTCGGATGAAAGTAATTTTATTGTTCGGATGGCTAAGAAAGCTGCAGCCTATTTTGGGGCAGAAATGCCGGTCTGCAGATTGATGGTGAAAAGTGAAATACCGTTGGCAAGAGGTCTGGGCAGCAGTGCGTCAGCAATTGTAGCGGGACTTGAGCTTGCCAATGTCTTTTGTAATCTGAATTTGAGCAAGGAAGAAAAACTAAGATTTGCGAGTTTAGAGGAAGGGCATCCAGATAATGTGGGTGCATCCATTTACGGTGGCATGATTGTCGGCATTCATAATGATTGTGAATCAACCCTTGTATCATTACCGATTGGGGATGTCGGGGCAATTGTAACGATTCCTCCGTTTGAGTTGAACACTGAAAGAGCACGTGAAGTATTGCCAACTCATCTGTCCCATTCTCAAGCTGTTTCTTCAAGTGCTGCAGCGAACATTTTGGTAGCCGCTGCTGCTACAAATGATTGGAAACTGGTTGGAGAGATGATGGAAAGAGATGATTTCCATGAAAAGTATCGAAGTGAGTTAATGCCTCACTATTCTAGAATTAAACGTTTAGCAAAAGAGGAAGGAGCTTATGGCAGTTCAATCAGTGGTGCCGGGCCAACCATTTTTTCTTTAGCTCCTTCACATTCTGTTCCACTTATTTGTGAACGTCTTAAAGGAGAGTTTCCTGAAATGAATATCCTTCATATTCCAATGGTCAATACGGGTTCTATTATACAACTGACGGATTTAAATTAAAAACAGCGATTCCCCAATTATAGGGGAATCGCTGCTATTTGTGTTTTGATCATTAGAAAACTTGTTCAACTTCAACAACGCCTGGAACTTCTTCAAGAAGTGCACGTTCGATGCCAGCTTTCAATGTGATTGTGGAGCTGGGACAGCTTCCGCAAGCCCCTAAAAGACGTAATTTTACAATTCCATCATCCACATCAACCAGCTCACAGTCGCCGCCGTCGCGAAGAAGAAATGGACGTAATTTATCTAGTACTTCCTGAACTTGCCCAAATAATTCTTGTTCTGCCATGGCTATCGACTCCTTTCCTAATCATATTATAATGATTTTACCTTAAAAAAGCTATCTACATTCCTTAGCTTATAGTTAAAATTTGTTTCCTATATTAAATTTATGTATGATGAAAAGAAAAGCGATAAAATAGGGGGAAAACAGGTGACGGTTGCAAATTTATATGTATACGGAGCCACACAAATATGTGCAAGCTGTGTTGGAATGCCATCATCAAAAGAAACATATGAATGGCTGCAGGCTGCCTTATCGAGAAAATTCCCAAGTCACCCATTAACGATCACATACATCGATATTTTTAACCCACCAGAAGATCCGAAAATTAAAGAAATAGCTGAGAAAGTTGCCGAAGGAGAATATTTTTATCCTTTAGTCATCTTGGACGGGAAAGTAGTCGGAGAAGGAAGCCCTCGATTAAAGATAATAACTGAAGCTTTACGAGATTACGGATATAAAAGTGAATAATTATTTGGATAAAGCTTGCAGCCTACTTTTAGGGTCTGCAAGCTTGTTTTTTAATAATCGATATATTCGAACCATCAACATAGGGTCCTATTATCCATTATGATACTTGTACATCCACAAAACCCCTGACTTTAACAGCCGCGCCATTCTGCCAGTAATAATAGTACGTTCAGACATTAGTCCGAAACCATGTTTTTTACCAAGGGATCCTAGAATTCCCTTCAGTTTAATTGGAGGGAAGGATTCAGGGAGCGGTTCTCCGGCCCATTTTTTAACCAGTACCTGATAAATTTGTTCACCTTGCCCCTCTGCCAATTGCGCACTTGGGGCATGTCCAAGGCTTGCGCAATCTCCAATGACAAATACATCTGGATAGCCTGGGATGGTGTGCTGGACTGTCAGTTTTATTTTGTTACCGCTGTCTTTTTCAACAGGCAGTTCTCTGACTGGCTGTACTGGCTGAATGCCAGCGGTCCAAACAATGGCATCACATGGAATGGAAACGTCACCATTATAAAGCAGGTTAGGTTCTATCTTAGTAATATTACTATTTGGGACTAAGTCTACACGATGTTCATGAAACCAGCTTTCCACATAATTACTAAGTTTTTTAGGAAATGCTGATAAAATATGGTCATTACGGTCAAAAAGCTTAATATTTAAATCCGGGCGTCCTTCAATCAATTCACTAGCTAGTTCAATTCCGCTTAATCCTCCGCCAATGATGGCAACTACTTTACCTGGTCCGAGGTTATTCAGTGCTTGATAGGTACTGCGAGATTTATCAATAGACTGTATGCTATAGGTATATTCTGCGGCTCCAGGCACATTATGATAATTGTCCTCACAGCCCAGGCCGATAATCAGTTCATCATATGTAAGCGGTTCCTGATCTTTTAATAGAACTTTCTTATTTGATAAATCGATAGAGGATACTTCACCGTACTTGTATTGAATTCTTTCGTGCTGAGGAAATGATACACGAATAGTGTGGTCAGAAATGGAACCAGCGGCAAGCGCATAAAATTCAGTTTTTAAACAATGATAAGGAATTCGATCGACCAAAGTAACATGAATATCTGCGGGAAAATGATGATCAGTGAGCTTGTTAAGTATTCTCATACCACCATACCCACCACCGAGGATGACTAAGTTTTTCATAGAAATGACGACTCCTTTGTTGGGATACAATTTTCTAATTTTAAACTATGCTAGAATACTAAATTCAAAGTAGTGCTATAAAAATATTAAATTATTATAATAGATGTCAATATTGTAAAATTCCATACAAAGTATATCGAAAATAGGAAAAAATAACAACTGAATTGTGCATAATTTGTGAAAAGTCACATTATTACTCCGTTTCGGATGTCCTAATTTAAAAACATTTTCTCTATCACATCTCTCGGCAGATGGAGTATAAAAAGGTAACTGATTCACCTTAATTAATTGACTATTATATCATTTTAGAGTAGGATTTTGGTTGTGCTAAGGGGTGACAATAGTATGAAACCAATAATTGAATTTTGTGTCAGTAATCTTGTCAGCGGTTCACAGGCCGCTATGGAGATTTTAGATAAAGATCCTAATTTGGATGTTATTGAATATGGGTGTCTTAGTTATTGTGGAATTTGCTCTGCCAGTATGTATGCCCTTGTAAATGGAGAAGTCGTAACAGGGGACAGTCCGGAAGAATTAGTAGATCATATTTACGAATATCTGGAAGAGAACCCAATGTTTTAATATAATAAAAAGGGAAGAAATAGGCATACTCTGCTTATTTCTTCCCTATTTTTTGTATAAAGAATTACTCATCATCATTGGTATCTTCAGTATAAGGATCTTCCTCATATGGTTTTAAATCGCCAAAGGATGTCATGATACCTTCTTCATCCAATAAATCCTTTAATTGCTCAAGTTCTGCTGTAGGATAGATTTGAACATTTTTCCCTTCAATATCGTTTCCAGCGAAATTTTCAATATCCTCCACATATCCAATATATTCATCGGAATTTAAATAGACCTGATCATAGTGCTCTTTTGGATCATAATAATCAGATGGGGTATCTGAACTCCCCCACTCCGCAACAGCCTGCCAGGAATCTTCTTCATCAAAGCCATTTACTTCTGTCTCATGCTTTTTTTCATATAATGGATGCAGGACCTGTTCTTCTATTGGACGTTCGTGAGAAACGGTTTGCTCAGTACTGTGCTCGATGCAATAAGTGGTAGATGGTATTGCTTGAAGCCGCTCAAAAGGGATGTCTTTACCGCATACTTCACATTTACCATAGGTTCCTTGTTCAATTGCCTGTAAAGCTCTATTTACCTGATTAAGTTCATTCTCAAAATGTTCATTTAAGGCTAGGTCTTTACCACGTTCATATAGCTCAGTGGCGGTATCCGCAGGATGGTTATCATATGTAGAGAGTTCTCCTACATAATTATAAAAATTTTCATCTTCCCCTATGCCAAAATGATTATTCAGGGAAATGTGATGTTCAAGTTCCTTTTTTTCATCTGCTAATTTTGATTGAAGATTGGATTGTTGTTCGGAAGAAAGCATCAAGGAAACTCCTTTCAATTTCGTCTTTCTATTTTCTTTCATTCCGCTGCTGTTTATGTAAAAAATATTAATTAATCTTTTGGATAAAATAATATAGTCATTTAGGTAAAGTGTTATTTAAAAGCGTATATCTTATTCAAAAACGTGCGAACAGCAGCATATTATGGGCAGTTTTAAGGTTGAGAGGACACCGGTTAATGTATATACTAATAAATAGAGGATTTAATTTCCTTCTAACTTTTTATAAGGGGGAAGAATGGTAATGAATAATGATGTCATTATTGTAACAGAAGCAGCAGCTTTTCAAATAAATACGATGATAAAAGAAAGCGGGGAAGATCAGCCATATTTGCGTGTTTCCGTCCATGGTGGAGGGTGCAGCGGTTTATCGTATGGCATGAACTTTGAGCAAAAAAAACAAGATAGTGATATTGAAACCATACAGCATGAAATTCATTTTCTTGTGAATAAAGAGGACGCGCCTATCCTGACTGGAACGCGTATAGACTATAAACAATCGATGCTCGGCGGAGGTTTTACGATTGATAATCCGAATGCCATTGCCACATGTGGTTGTGGGTCTTCATTTCGTACAGCTAAAGTTACGGGTAATCCAGAGCAATGTTAAACTAACAAATCAATACTGATTTAGTTGGAATTCCTTCTTTAAACAGATGCGATCAAAAAGGTATCTATTGAGAAGGAATTTTTTATATGAGACTAAGGCATTTTAAGGTTCCTGCTAAATACAAAAATAACCTCTCCCAATAAGAGCGGGGAGAGGGAGACTAGTTGTTTTTATATTACACTTCAGCCAAGGCTTCCTTAATAGGAAAAGGGCCTTCAATACAATAAAATTTCTTATTAAAAGTCGTATCTATTTCTAATGTATCAACTAAAACCTGTGCAACTTCATTACGTGAAATCATTCCATCATCATCGATAGATTCTGCCGCCAGTATTTTAAATGTGCCATCAGAATCAATCATTTTGCCTGGACGGACAATTGTATACTTTAACCTACTGGATCCAGTTAAATAATTCTCCGTCATCCTTGTTTCCTCCAATAAGGAATAAAGAACACATGGTGCTTCATCCGGTTTGTCAGCATAAACGGAGCTTAGCATGACGAAGCGCTCTATGCCCGCTTTTTCACACTCACGTATAAAGTGGATAGCTCCGTGCTGTGTTACATGGGAGATCGTATCATGAATACTAGGATTTGTTACATCGACTGCGTAAATAACTGCGTGCATGCCCTCCAATTGGAGAGAATCGGTTATTTCTCCGAACATGGGTTCAGCACCAAGACTTCTAACTAATGAAGCAAGATTTTCATCATGTACTAAACAGTATGCCTGATGAGAAGACTTATTCAAAAGCTCAAGTACTCGCTGGCCTGTGCGATTGTTTGCACCGACTATTAACACATTCATTGTAATCACCTCACTAGTAACTCATACCCGCTTCATAGGGGGCCTGACTCTGGTATTTACTAGTACGTAAGGGAAGAATTTGTATACATACAAAGAGGGAAGGTTGGGTTCTAAAAAAAGAAGGAATTCAGAATGTGTTAGCATAGGAGCTTACATCCTGAATTCCTTTATTTATTCTGCATGGCGCGTCTTGACCAGTTTTAATTCAATAAATCAATCCTTAAACATACTTGTACTGTGAAGGGGCTGGATTCTTGCTTTAGGATCCATATATGCTTTTGCATTGTTAATAGCCGTAGGAGCTTCACCAAATCCACAGGCAATTAGCTTCACTTTCCCATCATATGTGCAAATATCTCCTGCTGCATATATACCAGGTATATTAGTTTCCATTTTGCTATTCACAATGATGGAATTTTTCTCGATATTAAGTCCCCACTCTTTAATAGGTCCAAGTGAAGAAACAAAGCCAAACGTAACTAATACGTCATCAACATCAATCGTTTCTTTATGATCCCCGGTTGCATCATCCAACACGATTTGTTTAATGGATTCCCCATCGCCAACTAATTCAGATGGTATATATGGAGTCTTTATGATTACACTTGAATTTTTAAGATTTTCCACACTATGTTCATGGGCACGGAATTTATCCCGGCGATGAACAAGGGTTACTTCCTCGGCGATAGGCTCAAGCATTAATGCCCAGTCTACTGCAGAGTCCCCTCCGCCACATACGACGACTTTTTTACCGGCAAATTTATTTAAATCATCAACAAAATAATGAAGATTTTTCCCTTCATAATTAGACGCATTTTCAAGTTCAAGGCGCCTTGGCTGGAATGCTCCATTACCGGCTGTGATGATGATCGTGTTTGAATAATGAACTTCCTTATCGGTTGTTACTTTAAAAACGCCATCTGCCTGTTTTTCAACATTCTCGACAGCTTGTTCAAGGCAAATGGTTGGATCGAACTTAGCCATTTGTTCCTTTAGGTTATTAACTAATTCTTGAGCGAGTATTTTGGGAAAACCCGCTACATCATAAATATATTTCTCGGGATAGAGTGCGGATAATTGTCCGCCTAGCTGGGGCAGACTTTCGATGATTTTCACTGAGGCTTGCCTCATACCACCATAGAAAGCAGTGAACAATCCTACAGGTCCTCCACCTATGATCGTTACGTCATATACTTTTTGATCTTCTTTCACTTGATTACCCCCTATATTGTAAATAAATCTTTAATAAATAGTACCATATATCTTGGTATAACGTTCCTCTAAAGGATATGTGTGTATATAAAGATAATAAGAGTAAATATTCAAAAAAGTCAAAGGTAATACCGTTACTTATTTTTTTATCCTTTTTATATCCAGCGCTTGAAAAAATAACCAAAAGAGAATATAGTAATCTATAGCGAAATGTTAATATTTTGTGACATTTTTGACGTGATATACGTGAATGATATCACAAGATGTTTGAATTTTTATATCATATAAAAAAGGTGGACGTGATACTAGTGAAAAAGCCTCAAATTGTTATTCTAGGAGCCGGTTATGGCGGATTGTTAACAGCTAAGCGTTTGCAAAATAAAATTAATGTGAATGAAGCTGAAATTACACTAATTAATAAGCATCGTTATCATTATGAAACAACTTGGCTGCATGAAGCGTCTGCGGGTACCATACATCACAATAAAGTACGCTATGATATTAGCAGTATCATTGATCGTAATAAGGTAGCCATGATTGAAGATACCGTTGTAGAAATAAAAAAAGATGAGAAAGTGATAGTTTGCGAGAATGGCACTGTTTCATATGATTATTTAGTGGTTGCTTTAGGTGCTGAATCTGAAACATTTGGTATTGAAGGATTAAAGGAATATGCATTCAGTATTTCCAGTGTGAATAAAGCACGTCATATTCGTGAACATATTGATTATCAGTTCTCCCAATACCAAACGGATAAAAAGGAAGAAAGACTGACCATTATAGTAGGCGGTGCTGGATTTACAGGTATTGAATTTATTGGAGAGCTTGCTAATCGTATGCCGGCTCTTTGTGAAGAATATGATGTTGATCCTAATAAAGCACGTATTATTTGTGTAGAAGCAGCACCTACAGCATTGCCAGGCTTTGATCCGGAGCTTGTACAATATGCTGTTGCACGATTGGAGAAAAAAGGTGTTGAGTTTATGATTGGTACACCAGTCAAAGGCTGCACGGAAGAGGGAATTCTGGTCGGAAAAGGCGAAGACGATACAGAATTAATAAAAGCCGGTACAGTTATCTGGGCAGCGGGTGTCAGAGGAAGCAGTATCATTGAAAAGTCAGGTATTGAGGCGATGCGCGGCCGTGTGAAAGTGGAGCCTACTTTGCAGGCGCCCGGTCTTGAAAATGTTTTTGTCATTGGAGATTGTGCGTTAATCATTAATGAAGAGATTAATCGTCCTTACCCGCCAACAGCACAAATTTCTATGCAGCAGGCAGAAGTTTGCTCCGAAAATATTGCTGCCCTTATTCGAGGAGAGAAAATGAAAGATTTCGTATTTGAACCAAAAGGCACTGTATGTTCACTTGGGGATGATGATGCTATTGGAGTCGTTTTTGGCAAAAAATTAAAAGGTACAAAAGCAGCTGCGATGAAAAAAATCATTGATAATCGTGCCTTATACATGATGGGTGGCTTGCCGCTTCTCATGAAAAAGGGTAAATTTAAATTAATTTAATAAAGGTATAATATAGTTTGAAAGAAAGCTGTCCGATTATACTCGAGACAGCTTTTTGTATAGATAATAAAAAAAATCTAGGAAAAGGTGCTCATATGATAGAAAGAAGCAAATATGTCTGGTTAGGTGTAGCAGGATTGGTCGTAACAAAGGATGGCAGATGGCTTGTTGTGAAGAAGTCTTATGGCGGTTTAAAAGGGAAATGGTCATTGCCGGCGGGTTTTGTACAGCCGGGAGAAACAGCAGATGAAGCAGTGGTTAGAGAGATTAAAGAAGAGACGGGGATTGAGACGAAAATCATTGGATTATTTGGTCTTAGAACAGGTGTTATACGTAATGAGATCAGTGATAATATGCTGCTATTTTTATTGGAACCAATTTCCGGAGAGATTTCGATACAAAAAACTGAATTATTGGATGTTGCTTTTATGGACCAGGAGACAATTAAAAAGGATCCGGACAGTTCATTGTTATTGACGGAGTTAAATGATAAGCATGCATCCCTTCATAAGAAACCGCTTGAAGGAATCAATCCTGGGGATGTCTTTCAATACACCGCTTATAAATTATTTATATAATTGATTTCTTGTGTATAAGGGAGAATTTAAAAGGAAATTTACCTTGTATACGCTTACATTAAATTACTGAGTCTTTTGGGGTACTTTTCATTTACCAAATTTTCTGTTATATTATCAGAAAATTCAATTAAATTAGGGGGTGATCATGTTATGAATCAAAAAGCCTATCAGTGCCCGTATTGCTATGGAAAGGGATATTTTCAATTATTGCTTGGAGGATCTGAAACATGCTCATGTTGCGGAGGAAGTGGTAAAACAAAAAACACTAAATAAATGTTATTTTTCAAAAACAACCCAATTGACGAAAATTATTCCATCCTATAAACTTACTTTTGTACGACTAAGGGGGAGTTATAGAGAATGGGCATGTCAATTCCGGTTGTAATTATATCAGTTGTATTGTTCTTTATTCTTTTTTTCGGATTGGGCTTTATTTTAAATATGTTATTTAGAAAGACATGGATTATGGCCGTTATTTATCCTTTGGCAGCATTATATTTTATTAACAGTGTTAAGTTAACGGAGTACTTTGTAAATCCATCTTCTAGCTTTCAATCATTAAAAGAGCATTTATTCAATCTTGCCTCTGCAGATGCAATTATCCTAGCCGCAGGTTTAGCAGGGTCCATTGTTTCAGGTATCGTTATAAGAATACTTCGTACCATGGGATACAGAATGTTTTAACCCTTTTCGAGCAATCGTTAAAGGGTTTTTTTATTTGAAAATGTATAGATAATTCTGAAAAACGAATAGATAATCTGGTATTGGGAAAAATGGTTTGTGTGAAAGGAGAAATCGTCACATGGACCATACTTTTAAATATATCAGAGCAATTTCACTCGTTTTTTTATTCTTACTGGCTACCGTTGTAACCCTTTCATATTTTACAGGAATTAGTGTTCATGAGTTTCCTGTTTTTCGCCATATACATTCTAAAATAGTAAGGGAAAATCCTAAGCCCAAAGAGCAAATATCGTTATCAAGCTATGACACAACTTCCTCTGTTAAACAAATAAAATCAGCGTCCACGCTGGAAGAAAATGATGATTGGAATAAATACCCGGCTAAAGAAGTGATTGCTACAGGTTATACAGCAGGGTACGAGTCAACTGGGAAAAATCCAAACCATCCCAGCTACGGAATCACCTATTCAGGTGTTAGGGTAAAACGTGACTTATATTCAACGATTGCAGCGGACACAAGTGTCTTTCCAATTGGGACCATTCTTTTTATCCCATCCTATGGGTATGGAGTGGTTGCTGACACAGGTTCAGCCATAAAGGGGAATAAAATAGATCTTTATTACGATACCGTGGACGATGTATATCAGAAATGGGGAAAAAAACAGCTGAAGGTCTATGTAGTCAGTATGGGAACAGGCAAGCTGACTGAACCTGAGCTAAAAGCTTTGAATGAGACAGAGAGCTTGCAAGTATTTAGAAATCAAATTATTAATAATAAGTAGCGAAATATTTTTCTTCCTTTACCGTTCCTCAAGGGCGGTTTTTTTATGATTTAAACTCGGTGTTCGCTATATAGCTTTTTTATATACTTCCCAGTTTAATTGCACGATTAATAAGTGGTAATAATACCGATACATGACTTTCCTCTGTAAACTCTCTGAACTGTATGTGAATACCGTATTGATGCAACTGATTAAGTTCTTCGGAAATTTCAGCAGCATTTTTATTCATTCCGCTAAAGTGTAGCTTTTCCAGCTCGCCTACCCCGACCAAAATCTTTATTTGCCGCTCTGATTGCTTTACCTTATGGGTGAATGCTTCTTTCTCACTTCTAAAAAACTGTGTATCCCAATGTATAGAGGGGCTTCCTGCAATGTATGTATGAAAAGTATCTGGCTCTGAAAAAAGAGTTTGTAAAACAAATAATCCGCCTAGTGAATGTCCAAACAGTGTTTGTTTGTCTATATTGACCGGCAGATGGCGTTCAATTTCAGGTTTAACTTTCTCTTTAATAAATGTAATGAAAGATTCAGCTCCGCCATGAGACGGCCATTCCAAGCCTGCTGGGTGCGGCGGTAAATCCTCTTTTGATATTGGCCTGGTAAAATCATAGACACGGTAAGGAGAGAATGGCTGATCTGTGTGATAACCAATTCCAACAATAATCGCTGGATACACGCCAGTTTTTTCCGGCTTTCTCATTTGCACACGCATTGCATCAACAAAGGTGCCAAATACAGAGTTTGCATCCAACACATAGATAACCGGGTATCCTTCAGGAGGAGGAACAGTATCCGGCTTGTAAATAAAAATACGATAAAACCGGTCCTGAATCTGATTGTACAGATCTATTCCCCAGGTATTTGGTAAAGAAACATTTTGCTGCCAAGGCAAGCTGTCTTCCATAGGATCTTTTTTGGGTGTCTCTCTCATTTATTGACCTCTTTTCATTTGGATTCAAAAGATTATTTGACAAATTAAGTATAAATCATTCAAAAATTTACATGAAATTAATTGAAAATTCCAGTTTGTTAGTATATATTTTATATAATACTTGATAATGATTATCATTTTCAATACTTTCTGCGATAAATATGGGGGTAGGTAAAACAATAGTTAAGTTAGAGTGAAAGCGAGTACATAGAAAAAGATTAGATGGGGGAAGAGGGAAAATGAGTATTAAAAAAAATTTATTAATAGTGGGTTTATCCGCAATGACTTGCCTTGGATTGGCAGCATGCAATAGTACGGAGACACAAATAAAACAATCCGACAATAAAGTTCAAGCTGATGAAAGCAAGAAATCAGAAGATAAAACTCAAACGATTACATACCTAGATAAAGAATATACGGTTCCTTCTGAAGTGAAAAAGATTGCTACAGCGAGTCTTGAATCCATGGAGGATGCAGCAATTTTAGGAGTTAAGCCTGTAGGCGCTATTACAATTGCCGGAGAACTGCCTGCTTATTTGGCTGAAGATTTGGCTGGTGCCAAGTCGATAGGGGAAAAAACACAGCCAAATTATGAAACGTTACTTGGATTAAAGCCTGATGTAATCCTTTGGACTTCCAAAGCGAAGGAGAATGTTACTGAACAATTAACGAAGGTTGCACCAACATTCCCATACTCCCATATCTCAACAAATTGGGAAGATAACTTAAATTTAATGGCTCATTTGACAGGTAAAGAAACTGAAGCAGAAATGATTATTTCTGGTTATAAGAAAGATGCTGAGGAAGCAAAAGAACAATTGGGTGAATCTCTGAAAGGGAAAAAGGCAATGGTCCTTCGTATCCGAGGAGGCAATGTCTATGTGTATCCGGAAAGTATGTACCTTAACCCAGTTCTATACAATGATTTAGGACTTGAGGTACCTGAAGTGGTAAAATCTGCGAAGGCACAGGAAGTTATCTCAATGGAAAAGCTTGCGGAAGTGAATCCGGATTATGTGTTCCTTCAATTTGAAGAAAGTGAAAATGCTGATAAACCGAAAGCATTAGAAGAACTAGAAGCTAATCCAATTTGGAAAAGTATGAATGCTGCTAAAAACGGAAAAGTATTCGTTAATACTGTGGATCCTCTTGCCCAGGGCGGTACGGCATGGAGTAAGACGGCTTTCCTCGAAGCTGCAACCAGCTCTTTGACTGAATAAGGTTGATGGTGTATGGATAAGAGGAAAATACCTTTACTGATAATATGTGCGGCACCCATTCTTATACTCCTTATCATCCTGTTATCCGTTTTTTATGGAGCCAAAAATATAGATTATATAACGATTTGGAATGCCCTTTTTCATTATGATGCCGGTAATGTGGACCATGCCATTATTATGACATCCCGTTTACCGAGAGCAATAGGCGCACTTCTTGTTGGATCTTTCCTTGCTATATCAGGTGCACTAATGCAGGGGATGACAAGAAACTATCTTGCATCCCCTTCCATTATGGGGGTGGTAGACGGTTCAGCTTTTATCATTACTGTATCAATGATTTTCCTGCCGAATATGACATCTATTGAAATGATTTTGTTGTCAATGGTTGGTTCAGCGCTCGGTGCAGGAATTGTTTATGGATTTGGCTCTATGCTTCCCAATGGTTTATCACCTGTTCGTTTGGCAATTATAGGTACTGTAATTGGGACGTTTCTGAGCAGCCTGTCTCAAGCATTGGCCTCCTATTACCAAGTCTCCCAGAATATTAGTTTTTGGTATAATGCGAGATTGCATCAAATAGATTCAGAGCTCCTTGGACTGGCTGTACCAATTGGAATAGTTGGAATCTTCCTTGCCTTACTAGTTTCCAAATCCGTAACGATTCTTTCTCTTGGTGAAGAAGTTTCAATCAGCCTGGGCCAGCGTACCGGATTAGTCAAAGTAATTTGTATTTTGTCTGTTATTTGTTTAACGGGTACGGCAATTGCATTAGTAGGAAAAGTTGGTTTCGTAGGCTTAATCATTCCGCACATTAGCCGTATGCTTGTCGGCGTTGATTATAAATGGATAATTCCTTGTGCAGGCATACTCGGGGCTGTATTTCTTGGTTTATGTGACGTTTTAAGCAGGTTTATTAATTATCCCTTTGAAACACCGATTGGCGTTGTGACTGCATTGATTGGTGTACCATTCTTCCTCTATTTAATCAGAACAAAAGGAGGAAGAGGCCTTGCATAAAGTTTCAAAACTAAGATATTACATAACATTATGGCTGATTGTACTCGCTATTACAGCAGTCATCGTTTATAGCTTGATGGCCGGAACCTTTCAATTGTCTGTTATCGATGTAATAAAGACATTAGCACGAATAGACGTAAATCCGGAACACGATTTGGTCATCTTTGATTTTAGGTTACCGAGGATTCTGATTGGCTGTCTGGTTGGGATTGGGCTTGGAATAGCCGGTGCTGTGATTCAGGGAGTGACGAAGAATGGCTTGGCCGATCCAGGAATACTTGGTATTAATGCCGGTGCTGGTACGGCTGTAGTTTTATTTATGTTTTTCTTTCATAGCGTATTTCAAGGAATGACATGGCTCTCCATTATGGCTATGCCCTTATTTGGTCTCGTTGGAGGATTGCTGGCGGCCTTAATTATATTCGCCTTTTCATGGAAAAATGGTTCCCTTGATGTAGAACGACTCATCTTGACTGGAATAGCGATTGGTTCAGCTTTTGGTGCCGTTTCCTTATATTTGTCGCTGAAAATGAAAGCAACTGATTTTGAAATGGCAGTTGTGTGGATCACAGGCAGCATTTATGATGCCAATTGGCTTTACATACTTGCCATGGCCCCCTGGCTGTTTATATGTATACCGATCATTCTAAAAAAGGCCTATATACTTGATTTGCTCCAATTAGAGGATAGTAGCGCTATCAGTTTAGGTATAGCCATTAATAAAGAAAAATCAATCTTACTTCTCAGCAGTATCGGCTTAATAAGCGCTTGTGTATCAGTATCAGGCAGTATTGGATTTATTGGCTTAATGGCGCCGCATATATCGCGCTATCTTGTTGGTGTTCAAAATAGATTTGTTATCCCTGTGAGTGCAGCAATCGGTGCGCTGTTGGTAGTCTCTTCTGATTATATTGCCAAAACAATCATTGCCCCTGCTGAACTGCCAGTTGGTATTATCGTATCCATTATTGGGGTACCATTCTTCTTGTATTTACTCAAAAAGGCGAAAGCATAAAGGGGGGATATTTGATATGAGTATTCTGCGTACAGAAAATCTTGAAGCCTGTTATGAAAAAAAGACCGTGTTTCAAAATTTAAACTTAGACATTACTAAAGGAAAAATAACGACTATTATTGGACCGAACGGTTGTGGAAAATCTACTTTATTAAAAACGATGGGACGTATACTGAAACAAAAGCAAGGGAAGGTATTTTTGCAGGAGCAAGATATGAACACGATTTCAACGAAGGAGATTGCCAGACGGCTTTCTATGCTGCCGCAAAGCCCGGTTGCACCGGGATTGTTGGGTGTGGAGGAATTGGTATCCTATGGACGTTATCCACATCGTAAAAATAATAAAATAATGACGAATGAAGATATGGAAATCATTGAATGGGCAATGGATATAACAAAAACATCCCCTTTCCGAAACCGAAGCATCGCAAGCTTATCTGGTGGGCAAAGACAAAAGGTTTGGCTAGCCATGGCCCTGGCTCAGAAAACAGACATCATCCTCTTAGACGAGCCCACAACATACTTGGATATGGCCCACCAGCTGGATGTATTGCAAATTATTCAGGAACTCAATCGCCAAGAAAAAAGTACAATTGTAATGGTTCTTCATGATATTAACCATGCCTCCAGATACTCAGACCATATCATAGCCATGAAAGACGGCAGTATAATCAAATCCGGCACACCAACCGAAATCATTAACCAAGAAGTACTAAAAACCGTATTCCAAATAGAAGCCAGAATCATCATCGACCCATATGACCAAGCGCCGGTATGTATAGGGTATAAATCAAAGTGCTGAAGCGGCTTGCTCAGAAGCGAGGAGCATAAGACAGGGGCTCGGAAGGAGGAGTTCTTCCCTCCTGTAGAGGTCATGCTTATGTCCTGTGAGCTTCTAGCCGTTGAAGCCGGATTGACTATAGTGCTGAAGCGGCTTGCTCAGAAGCGAGGAGCATAAGACAGGGGCTCGGAAGGAGGAGTTCTTCCCTCCTGTAGAGGTCATGCTTATGACCTGAGTTTCTAGCCGTTGAAGCCGGATTGACTATAGTGCTGAAGCGGCTTGCTCAGAAGCGAGGAGCATAAGACAGGGGCTCGGAAGGAGGAGTTCTTCCCTCCTGTAGAGGTCATGCTTATGACCTGAGTTTCTAGCCGTTGAAGCCGGATTGCATAAAAGCTGAGGCGACCATTTCAAGGAACAAAGACTAAGAACGCCATGTCCTGTGACAACGTCTTTGTGACCAACATCCTGTTGGCCTCCGCAACTAATTCACAGAGGATAATAGTCCTCTGTTTTTTTATGTCTAAAGGAAGGGTAAAATAGGCAAGATATGTCGGGGTAAATCGTTTAATTTTTCAGTGAATGGAATGCGTCATTTGTTCTAAATTATGATGCCAATGGTAAGATAATAGGTAAGGATAGTTAATGTCAGTAAGAAAAGGCATGAATAAAGATAAACGATCAGGAGGAGTAGTATGTTTAAAGTTTATAATGAAAATCCGAGTCAACTACATATGCCTGTTTTGGTAACTGGAGCATTTAATCATCCAGTTACGCTTGCAGCGACTTTATCGGAAGCGGATAAAATGATGAATAGTAAGCTTCAGGAGCTTGCCAAGGTTGGAGATATTTCCGCTCGGAAGAAAAAAGTTTCGACATTGCATACACTTGATCTTATTCCACCGGAGAGATTGGTGTTCGTTGGATTGGGGAAACAAAAAGATTTAACATTCGAAGAGCTGAAAGAAGCATTTGGCAAAATGTTTCAGAAAGTCGAAGGTCGTGGATGGACAAAGATTAGCGTCGACTTAACGTCATTCCTGACAGATGTCATTACGGTGGAGGATGCAGCACATGCTTTAGGAGAAGCATTAGCCTTGTCTACGTATGAATTTGAAGGATATAAGCATAAGAAAAATGAACCAGATCAGAAAATAGAAGAGGTTTCTGTATATACGGAAGCCGACCGAGAGCTAGTTGAGTCTTCCCTTTTTGTTGGATATACATATGGAAAAGGAACCAATTCAGCTCGGACTTTAGTAAATCTTCCAGGTAATATGCTAACGTCTACAGATATGGCCAATTATGCTAAAGGGCTGGCTGATAAGTATCAGTTTGAGTGCGAAATCCTTGAAAAAGAAGATATGCAGGAGCTTGGAATGGGAGCCTTGCTTGCCGTCAACCAAGGATCTGCTGAACCACCTAAAATGATTGTCCTAAAATATCAAGGGAAATCTGACTGGACAGATGTAATTGGTTTGGTTGGCAAAGGAATTACATTTGATACAGGCGGATATTCAATAAAGACAAAAGCAGGGATAGTTGGAATGAAAACGGATATGGGGGGAGCAGCCGCTGTCCTTGGAGCTATGGAGATAATTGGGGAATTGAGACCTGAACAAAATGTTGTGGCTGTTATTCCATCAACAGATAATATGATTTCCGGAAATGCCTTCAAACCGGATGATGTCATAGTTTCCATGGCTGGTAAAACAATTGAGGTCTTGAATACAGATGCCGAGGGGCGTCTTGTGTTGGCAGATGCGATTACATATGCTAAACAGCATGGAGCGGATTATTTAGTTGATGTAGCTACATTAACCGGGGGAGTTATTACAGCATTAGGTGTAGAAATGACAGGTGCGATGACAAATCATGAAAGCTGGTTTGAGGAAGTCTTAAAAGCATCTGATGAAGCTGGAGAACCCATGTGGAGATTGCCAATTACCGAAAGGGATAAAGCGCGTGTTCGCAATAGCAAAATAGCTGATCTTAATAATTCGCCGGGAGCAGAGGGGCATGCCATTATGGGAGGTGCATTTGTTGGTGAGTTTGCCGAGGAGACTCCATGGGTGCATTTAGATATAGCTGGTACATCTACAAGACGTTCCAGCTATGAACTTGGACCATCAGGTGCTACTGGTGTAATGGCGAGGACATTGGCTGTATTGGTTGAACGTTTTGGTTTGGATGGTGAAGATTAATCTAATCTCATAAATAGATTTAAATGTGAATGTTATCCTTGTAAGAGGGCATACGCCCTTACCTGCTGTTAGGTTTCTGCATACATAATAGTGTAGGCATTTAAACAAACAGGAGGTATTTTACAGATGGATTACAGACAGAGAAGACCATGGGGCAGACCGTGGGGCGGACCGTGGGGAAGACCATGGGGTAGACCAGGTTTTGGTTTTGGATTTGGAGGTCCGATCGGGGGATTTGGTTTAGGATTAGCCGGCGGATTAATAGGTGGAGCATTGCTTAGCAGACCATGGGGATATGGATATGGTTATCCTCCGTATGGATATGGGTCCCCATGGGGATATGGTGGCGGATTTTATTAATAATAATTTGTAAACAAAACCAGCAGTTATCAAACTGCTGGTTTTTAGCTCCATCGTATGACTACCCCAACTTCACAACAGGGAGGACTGGTTTGTTTATCAGCAAAAACCAGCCGAATTCCCTCCGGATCGTAATAGATGGAAGGAGCTATTCGAATACCGGTTGAAAGCAATAATCGATTCACTTCGCTTAGGTTATTAAACTCAGAGGCTGCCATAATTTGACGAGCTAAATCTTGAGATGCAGAGATCTGATTGGCAATTCTTAATGCTTCAGTCAGATAGGACGCGGTTCGATTGGCAGAATTCTTAAATTTTGTTGTATCTATAGCAGGAACTTTTCTGTTATATGAAGAATAAGAATTCATACCAGTAACAGATGGATGGATCCATGTGGGTATGTGGTAATGAGGACCTAGACTTTGAGCCCAGTTATAAAACTGTTGATTTGCATACATATGGGCACCTCCTCTTACGAAATAAAATACCTTATAACTATATATAAGAGAAGGTAGATTGTATTAGACCAAAAAATAAGCAACGGTTAGGTTGCTTATTTAGGGGATAGATGATGTTCGTTTAGATATCGTTGCGATGCTCGACTAAATCAATAACACCAAGAGCAATATGGGCAAGCCCAAATCCAAATAGTGCATTGGCAATCATTTTATTGCTATTATGCTTTTGTTTAAGGGCATAACCAGTAGCAGCAACAGCGGTACCTAATACAGTTGGAACCATTCCTTCTCGAAGATCCATTTGACCAATCCTCCATCATCTAGATATGCTTTTTGTAAAGTCTTACAGATATCCAGTTCATCTTTTTTCGAAGGGATTCACCTTAAAAATCAGAATAGGAATCAGTTGTAAGAAAGCTTTACTCCTTTATTTTTCCGCTCTTTATCTAATTCATAACAAATAAGCAATGGAAAGGATGCCTTTAATTGGATTTAAGTAAAACATTGATGGGTACATTAGGGATAGAAATAGTTGAGGTCTGTGAAGGAAGAGTTGTTGCAACCATGCCTGTTGACCATCGGACACACCAGCCGATGGGACTTCTTCACGGTGGCGCATCGGTGGCTCTTGCCGAAACGGTCGCCAGTCTTGGTGGATATACAATGGTTGACGAGGAGAAAGAAGCAGTCGTTGGTTTAGAGATTAATGCGAATCATCTTAAAAGCAAAAGGGAAGGCTTGGTGACCGCAACAGGAAATATTGTACACAGAGGAAAAAAAACAATGGTATGGGAAATTAAAATAACGGATGAAGAGAACGAATTAATATGTATCAGCAGATGTACGCTTGCTGTTATTCAAATAAAAAAATGAGGATGTTTTACAAGGTCTAAAGCGATCTTGTAAGCATCCTCTTTTTCTGTCATTAGCTATTTTTTTGTTTTTTTGCCTTTTTTAAATCATCACGCACACTATGTTTCCACAATTTAACGCCTGTATTATAGGCTGCACGGCTGATTAAATGTCCGGCAACCGGAGCTGTCATAAAAATAAAGAAGATAGCTAACAGGATACGGGAGTTAAAATGGCCCTCTGTAATCCAGAAATATAAGAATGTGCCAAGCAATACAAGGGTTACACCCAAAGTGGATGTTTTAGAAGCTGCATGGTTCCGCGTATAGACATCGGGTAAACGGAGTATTCCAAGAGCTGATACAACGGTTAATATAGAACCGATTAAAACGATACAAACAAAAATATAGGAACTAATTTCGTTCATTTTCTATGATTTCCCCTTTCTCCAGGAATTTCGAAAAGGCAACCGTACCAGTGAACGAAAGAATACTGATCAGAAGGATAACCTCTAAAAACATGGATGTGCTGAGCAATAAAGATAGTATGGCAATCATGCAAATTAAGTTCATGCCAATAGCATCCAATGCCATTACACGATCAGGGATGCTTGGTCCCTTAATTACTCTATAAATTAGAATGAGCATCGAAATAGCTATACAGACTAAAGAAAGCTGAAGGATGAAATTAATCATTACTCACTCACCTCCAGAATAAGCCGCTCAAATGAATTTTTTATACTTTCTTGCATCTCTGGAATCTCCGATATGTTTAATGCATGGATGAATAATGTTTTGTTATCAGAAGAAATATCCAGAACTAATGTACCGGGAGTTAAGGTAATCAGACAGGACAGAAGAGTGATCTGCCAATCCGATTTAAGTTTGGTTTCATAAGTAAAAATTCCTGGCTTCAGTTCAAGCTTTGGTCTGATGATTGTTTTAAAAACGTCGAAGTTTGCAATCAATAATTCTCGTATAAATATCCCCAGAAGGTGAAGGACAGCCACTACCTTATGCAAATAAAACCGAGTCGAAAAAAAGCGTCTGAATAGAAAAAGAATAATCGCCCCAATTAAATAGCCGATAATAAAGGAAGCGGCTGTATTTGACGTCGTCAGGAACATCCAGGTCAAGGCTAGAATTACATTTAATAATATTTGATAAGACATATCTTCATCACTCCTTTAGTACGGCCTGAATGTAATCTGATGGATTCATTAAAACATCAACCGCATCAGAAACATACGTATAAACAACTTCAGAGCCCAATCCGTACAATATTGAGACTACAAGTAAAATGCCGATCGGCAATAGTAAAAAACGGTTATCTTTCTTGGGGAAGTTCTCATCGTAAACTTTTTTCTCTCCCCAGAACGCGAATATGAAAATGCGCATCACGGAATATAAAACAATTAAACTTGAGAATAGGACTACCAATCCTCCTACGTAATGCCTTTCATCAAAGGCACCCTGAATGATTAGTAATTTTCCTGTAAAACCGCTGAAAGGTGGAACCCCTGCTAACGATATAGCCGCTATGAAGAACATCCAAGCTAAAAGTGGAGATTCGTGAATTAACCCACCCATGCGCTTAATATTACTTGTCCCTGTTTTGGCCATCATTACTCCAATAAGCAGAAACAGGGCTGCTTTAATCATCATGTCATGAATTGTATACATAATTGAACCGGATATGGATGCGGTATTCATGATTGAAATACCGAAGATTATAACACCAATGGCAATTACGATATTGTAAATGATGATTTTTTTACCATCCATATAGGCCAATACACCGATACAGCCAAATACAATGGTTAAAATTCCAAGGTACTCCAGCAATGTATGCGTATAATCAGTATGATGATAAAACATAATGGTAAAGGTTCTTAGGATGGAATAAACACCAACCTTCGTTAATAATGAACCAAACAAAGCCAGGATTGGAATTGGCGGCGCAAAGTATGAGCCGGGCATCCAAAAATATAAAGGAAAAATGGCTGCCTTCAATCCAAACACGATTAGAAACAGAACAGCGATAACCGTGATGATTCCCGGCTGGTCTACTTCCGCAATTCTTTCTGAGATATCTGCCATATTCAGCGTACCTACAACAGAGTATAAGAATGCAACAGCAGCAACAAAAAGGCCAGAAGCAATTACATTTACAAGCAAATATTTAATAGACTCGCGAAGCTGTACTTTTGTACCACCTGTCACAAGTAATACATAAGATGACATCAGCATTACTTCAAAAAATACAAATAAGTTGAATATATCTCCGGTCAAAAATGCCCCGTTAACACCTACAATTAAAAATTGGATAAGGGCATAGTAGAAATATTTTTCACGGTTTGCATCAATATTTTTAAAAGAATAAATAATCGTTACTAATGTAATAAGAGATGTAGTTAAAACCAGTAAGGCTGCCAACATATCCGCTACAAGACTAATTCCGAAAGGGGCATCCCAGCTGCCGGCCTGCAAGGTTAGAATGCCATTTGTTTTTACCTCTATTAAAAGTGAAAAGGTAACTACCAGGACCAGTATAGAAGAGGCCAAGGCGACTATTCGTTGGGCATTTATTTTTTTCGCAAGGAATAACAATAAAATTCCTGTCAATAACGGAAGTAAAATAGGTAATATAACAAGGTTATTCATATGACTTATTTCCTCTCAGTTGATCCATGTTATCCGTTCCAAGTTCCTGATAGGAACGATAGGCCAATACCAGGAAGAAAGATGTGACACCGAAGCTAATTACAATCGCTGTCAGGATTAATGCCTGTGGCAGCGGATCCACATAGGATTTGGCGTGTTCACTTAAGATAGGCACAGCTCCTTGTTTTAATCCTCCCATGGTAAGAACCAATAAATTCACCGCATGGCTCAATATGCTTGTTCCAATAATGATACGAAGCAAGCTTTTTGATAAAAGTAAATAGGTGGAAATCGTAAATAGAATTCCTATAGCAAAACACATTAAAATCTCCATCATTCACTCTCCCCAATCGTTTGAATAATGGTCATTGTCACGCCGATTACAACTAGATAAACACCCGTATCAAAGATAACTGCTGTATGAAGGGATGTTTTTCCAAGGAGCGGCAAATCAAAATAATCAAAGGCGTGCGTCAGGAAAGGAGCATCGAAGAATAACGCACCAGCTCCAGTCCCGACAGATAACAACAACCCCACAGCTATCAACGATAAATAATTTACCGGCAGAAAACTTTTTACGGTTTTTAAATCAAATGCCAGCAATAAAAGAATGATGGCAGAAGAAGTCATAAGACCACCGATAAATCCACCGCCCGGCGTATAGTGTCCGGCAAAGAAAATGTGTATAGAGAACAAAATAATAATAAAAGTTGCGATTTTAGTAACCGTCTGTAAAATTAAATCATTTGTTTTCATTCTTCCCCTCCTCTTTTCGTGAGACGGAGTTTAATCATGGTGTAAATTCCCATGGCTGCAATGGATAATACGGTGATTTCAAACATGGTATCCAAACCACGGAAGTCAACCAGGATTACGTTAACCATATTCTCTCCACCAGCTTCTTTGTACGTAACCTCTTTATAAAATTCAGAGATGGATTCAAATAGCTTCGTACTGTGAGAAGCCAGCGCGATAAGTGTCATCGTAATTCCGACACCGAGAGAGATTGCCAGGTTTGTCAATTTAAAACGCATACGCTTTTCCTTTGGTTTATACTTCGGCAAGTGATAGAAACAAAGCAAGAACAGCGATGTAGATACTGTTTCAATGACAAATTGAGTTAAGGCTAAATCAGGTGCCCTAAATAGAACAAATAAAAGTGATACCGTATAACCAACCGCTCCCATTAAAATGATTGAAGTCAGTCTCGATTTTGCAAATAGAATCATGATTGAAGCCAGAACTAAGATAAAGATCAAAATAACTTCGTATACCCCAATTGGAGTCATACTGGTTGTTTCGAATGCAAAGCTATCGGTTTTCCAAACCGTATAAAGTAAACTGATAATCAAGAAGCCAAATATATAAACTAAATAATCATGGATACTCCCGTTCATATATCCGCGGGTAATGAGACGTGAACCTGTATCCAGTGATCTTAATCCCATATTATATGCATTGTTTAATGTGTATTTATCAGAGAAATACGTATAAATCTTGCTCCATTTTGGATAGAACTTATACAAGATAATTCCTAAGATGACAACTCCGATTGTCATTAATAATGCGCCATTTACTCCGTGCCACATTTGTATATGAAGATGCGGAGGGTTTCCGTTTTCATAAAGGCTCGGCAGGATAGCTGCAGAAGCTGGCTCAATAATTGTTGAAGTAAGGATGTTTGGAAATAATCCAAAAATAATAACCAAGGCTGCAAGCGTGATTGGTGAAATCAATAATCCAATCGGTGCTTCATGTGGTTTTTTCGTTAATTTTTCAGGCTGAAGTTTGCCGCCAAATGTTCTAAATAAAAGAATCATACAGTAAACAAATGTGAATACACTTGCCAGCCATCCAATAACAGGGAATAAATTACCCCATGTTTGCAGGTTAAGAAAATCTGCTTTTGTTATATCTAATAGGCTGCCAAAGAACATTTCCTTACTCAAGAAGCCATTGAATGGAGGCAAGCCTGCCATTGAGAATGCTCCGATTGCAGCAATAGTAAAAGTGATTGGCATTATGGTCATTAATCCGCCCAGTTTACGAATATCCCTAGTTCCCGTTTCGTGATCAATTATACCGACTGCCATGAATAATGAACCTTTAAAGGTTGCATGGTTAATTAGGTGAAAAACAGCTGCCGAAACAGCGGCAATATATACATTATTCTCGGCTGATCCAAAATGGAGGGAAGCCGCACCGATGCCAAGCAGGGACATGATTAAGCCGAGCTGGCTGACTGTTGAGTAGGCAAGAATCCCTTTTAAATCATACTGACGTACTGCATTAAAGGAACCCCAAATTAAGGTTATGATACCGACCAGGCCGATAATCCATACCCATTCACCTGATAAAGCAAATATAGGGCTCAAACGTGCTACTAAATAGATACCTGCTTTAACCATCGTTGCTGAATGAAGATATGCACTGACTGGTGTAGGTGCTTCCATTGCATCAGGTAACCAAATGTGGAATGGGAATTGGGCAGACTTCGTGAATGCCCCTAATAAAACGAGTATCATCGAAAAATAAAAAAGAGGATGGTTTACCAAATCAGGAGCCATTGAAATTAATTCTCTGATGCTGAAGGTATTTCCCATTACAGAGAGGGTTATAAAACCTCCTAGCATGGATAAGCCACCTAAAAAGGTGATTAATAATGATTTTTGCGCTCCGTAGCGAGATCCTTTTCTCTCATGCCAATAGCCAATCAGCAGGAAGGAAGAAAGGCTGGTAAATTCCCAAAACGTATAAAGGACGATTAAGTTGTCAGATAGGACAACCCCAAGCATAGCCCCCATAAATAATAGTAAATAAACATAAAAATTACTCAGTTTTTCTTTTGTTTTGTCCATATAAAAGATGGAGTACAGAATAACTAGTGTACCAATACCTGTGATCAGCATAGCGAAGAGCAGGCCTAATCCGTCTACATAAACATCAAATGATATGTTTAGTGAAGGAATCCACTCAAAACTAGCTGTTATGGATTGATGATCCGTTATTTCAGGCAGGAACGTAAACAAATAACCAAATAATACGATAGGTATAATGAGTACGAACCATCCGGTATGTATTTTACGAGCATATTTGCCTATAAACGGAATACATATCGCAGCCAAAAAAGGCAGTAATATACTCAAGTGAAGCATTGACATAAGGACCTCCCTTAAAAAATTATAAAATATTGAAAAATTACAACAAAATGTACCAATCCGTACATTCAGCATAGCAAATTATACAGCAAATTTATATTAGACTGTACTTGAAAAGACTGGTATTCATGTGTTTTAACCATGTATTATATGAAGGAAAAAATTTAAAAATTTAATTCTCCTTTCCGATAAATGGTTTATAATGGGAAAATGTGAAGTATAAGGAATAATGAAAATGAAGAATACATATGTAACAGGTTATTTTCCCTTATTATCGATAATGGCATTTAGTCTGTTCTTTGCTGTTCATCTTATGGTAAGAATGATTGCATTTTTAAAAAGCAATGGGCTCTATTCAGGCATGACTGGATTGTTATCAGAGATCCATATTAAATTATCCTTTTTATTATTGTTCTTTATCTGTTTTTTTATGTTACTTGCTGTGTTAAAGCTTCTTGTCGATACCTTTTTGGAACTGTCACTTTTATTTTTCTCAAAGGATAAGGTGGGAGAAGACCTGCAAAAGCTGAGAGGGACTTCTATCATTTTTCTGATAGGTGGACTTATATCTATGTTATGTTGTCTTTGGTTGCTTGCAGGCTGCTTTTTACTTACTTCATTATTCGCTTTTATATACTTTCTGTATAAAATCAGTTCATCCTTATCGGGTACCTGATTGATAGGGATTATATTTTTTCATGTAACTATCTGGGCCGTTCTGTTATTGGCAGTCTGTCTCTCTGTCTTAAAATTATATAATAGTATAATGGCGGGACTTCCGCTGTAAAGGAAAAAGCATGATGAACCTCTAATAGAGAGAATACATCATGCTTTTCCATATTTGTATTTGCGGCTGACTTTTATTTAAAAAATCAATACTGGACGGCTGATCCTTGCCCACCCAGACCCCACCAGTATACGAAGCAGTCATCCCAATAAACCATAAATCATGATAATCATTTGTTGTACCGGTTTTTCCTCCTATATAAGCTACCTGTTTTTTGAAGCAATCGAACAGCTGCAGTATTAACCGATTTGGCCATTGCCTGATTGAGTGGAAGATTGCTATATGTTGAATGACCATAGTTCTCTGGGCAGTAATTTTCGATGCATATCGCTGAAGCGTCTATTTTTTGGATCCTTATTAGTTTTCAAATAAGGCGCATATACCAGCAATGGTTTAATCGTAGATCCTGGCTGACGAAAACTTTAATGGGCTCGATTAAATGTTGAGGGTTTATATGTTTTTCCCCCAATCAATGAGACAAGCTCATGAGTAGAATGATTAATAACTACCGCTGATGCTTCAACGTTTTTATAAGGCAGGATGCTACTAACGGCTGATTTGGCTTTTTCTGAATATCTGAATCGAGAAAAAGTGTGGATCGTAATTCCTGAATGCAGCAGTTCCGTGATGCGGTTATCTAATTTCTCTGTTAATTGATTAGATTCTTGTTCAGATAAACCAGAAAACTGATAACCATCCTGCTCTGCGACCAGCTGACGAAATTCAGCCAGCGTGTAATCGGTATAATCAGGAAATTCTTGGATTCGTTTGGAAAGATTTAATTTTATTGATTCTTTTAAAATTTGCTCTTTTTCTCCATTCGTTATGAAATTCTTATTCTCAAGTTGCTGCAGAAGTCTAACCTGGCGTTTTTTTGTATTTTGGAAATTAGTCAGCGGGTCATAAAGACTAGGGTTATTAGGAATTGCCGCTAGAAAAGAGAGTTCACCATGCTTGAGATTCTTTGCTGATTTGGAAAAATAAAAATGAGCAGCAGCTTCAATTCCATAGGAACTGTTACCATAGTAAATCGCAATTATGTAAGTATTTAATAGTTAATCTTTTGAAAAATCACGCTCAAGCTGATAGGCGTAAAGCAGTTCAGTTAATTTACGATTATATGTACGTTCATTTGTGAGGAATAAATTTCGAGCGAGCTGTTGTGTAATGGTGCTGCCCCCTTGATGAATTCCCCCGCTTTCCGTATTAATTATGAACGCTCTGCTAATAGCTGATAAATCAAACCCCTTATGTGAATAAAAATGCTGATCCTCTGAAACTACGTAAATATCCTTTAAAATTTGAGGGATATCAGCATCCTTTATATATTTCCGATTCTCTGTTTGATAGATTTCTCTGATAATTGTCCATCGGAATCTGTGATTGTACTGTTAAGCTGCATGGCTGATTGATCTATTTGTAAATTGGTGTCCAAAACATGATTGAGGCTTTGCAATTTGGAAAACTCATTCAGTGTTAATGTACTCAATCCGTATAAGGATGGAACCAGTAATAAAATCATACAAAATCCAATTGATTTTCTCATTTTTACCCACCTGGAATTCTATTCGTATATTTAACTATATCGTATTGATTTTATGGTTAAAAGAGGAAAATTTGGAAGGAGCAATAGATTACACGAAAACAAGGAGGTTGTATCATTGTGAAGAAGGATGACCACTATTTATTCATAGATTTTGAATTTACAATGCCAGAGGATCGAAATAATCCGAATGGGTTCTTTCCTGAAATCATTGAATATGGAATTATCGAGGTAAAGAGTGGAACAATAGTCAATCAATACAATTCTTATGTCCTGCCCAGAGTATTTCAGTCGTTAACGAACCGATGTAAGAACTTTTTGCACATTACCGAAGATGATCTTAAGACAGGGGTGGAATTTGATGTTTTTCACAGTTTACTGCGAGAATTGGATCATCCTAACTCTCCAACGATTGCTACATGGGGAAACATGGATATGAAGGTGTTAAAGCAAAACTGTCAGTATTCAGGACATATATTCCCTTTAACGGGAAAGCAATTGGATTTATCGATTGAGTATCAAAAATTCTTTGGTGACCGAAATCAGACAGGCCTATGGAAAGCAGTTCAGCAATATGGGGACAAGGCTAAAGGCGTTTGGCATCGTGCTTTGGATGATGCCAGAATGACTTATGAACTGTTTACATTAATTGAGCAGGACAGGAGGTATGTGGATAACTATAAGCCAACGACAATCGGAGACGTTGTGGATTTTTCACAGTTATTTAATGGGTTGACGTAAAAAACCAAATCAGTAAAGAGTGATTTGGTTTTTTATGTTTATCATATTGGAAAATACTCGCGCTCTATATTCGATATAGCTGACAAAGACATATCTGACCACTTTGATTCTTCTTTTAGCAATTCCTGTTTTAATGTTTCAAGAGACTGGCGCAGGGATTCTGTGTAATCAGGAATTTCCCCTTTAAACGGTTTCACCATGTTTACCGGGATGTTGGTTTGTTCCCTGTAAGCTAAAGCCTTTCGCTCATGGAAAAAATCAACTTCTGTTTGTTTTGGATGATGAAGATCTCCCTGCATAGGGTGCTTTAATACAGCCAGTATTTTAACAACCATATATCCATTTGTTCGGATATTGGTGATTCCGCCTACATATTTACCGGTTTTATAATGTGCAATCACTTGGTCGCCAATAGTGAGTTCATTCATTTTTATCCCCCATTCATATCTGTTCTTCTCTATCATACCGATGTACCATAATCAATCCTATAAAAAGCTCTTCAGAAAGATGCTTTTTTTTTGAGAATCGTGTAAAGTGAAAAATTGGAGGTAGTTTAAATGAAATGGAAGACCATGATACTATTATTAATAATCCTCCTTGGTGCAGCGATTTGGAATCTGTATATAAAAGATAAGGTATTCCAATCTGGTGATCAAACAACTTTAAAGCTGGATCAAACCATTAAAGAGAAAGAAGGCGAAGATAAAATGACAGTATTACCTCAATTTACAGAAGTACAAGGTAATGAAAGATTAGTGGAGATGGTAACTAATAAAGGTTCCATCCAAATCAAATTATTCCCTGACCAAGCTCCTAAAGCGGTTGAAAATTTCCTGACTCATGCAGAAAATGGATACTACGAGGGGATCATTTTCCACCGCGTGATCAATGATTTCATGATTCAAGGCGGAGATCCAACTGGAACAGGAATGGGTGGAGAAAGCATTTGGGGTAAATCATTCGAAGATGAATTCACGATGGATTTATTTAATTTCCGTGGTGCTTTGTCTATGGCAAATGCCGGCCCTGGTACAAATGGAAGTCAATTCTTTATTGTTCAAAAAGGTGCTGTTGAAGCGAATCTAAAAGGACAAATGGAACAAGCGGGATATCCTCAGGAAGCAGTGGAAAAATACATGGAAATAGGCGGAACTCCTTGGCTTGACCACAGACATACCGTGTTTGGACAAGTTACTGAAGGAATGGATGTTGTAGATGACATCGCAACTACTAAAGTAGGTCCTAACGATAAACCGGTTTATGATGTAGTGATTGAAAAAATCAACATCCTAAAATAATCCCTATAATGTAAGTAGGCTGTCGATGACTCGGCAGCTTTTTTCTTATTTATAAATGAGGATAATCAAATATCACTTATACTCACCCTAGTCGTGTTATAATATGGTTAAAATTCAAATGTTTTCAAATCAGGAAAGGGTGTCTCAAAACATGTCTCAGCCATTAGCGTTTATTATAGGATTATTCTTGTATTTTCCTGAAGATAAAAGAGAATACATTCCAGCCGGATTAACGATGGCCATTTTTACATTGTTTGCAGTGTTAACGATGCGGTTTATCATTGTTTATAATCGTAAGCAGGTACAGAAGGCAAAGGAATTGGAAGAAAAATTAAAAGAGCAAAATATTCAATGATGGCTGCACATGCAAAGTGTGCAGTTTTTTTTTGCCGAAATCTGAGTGGATTCTTCTTAAAATTAAACAAGCATTTGCCAGACTGATTGGCAAATGCTTGTTACATAATTAGTTGAGGTCTTGGAATGCTTCGTGCAATCTGCGCAAGCCCTCAGTGAGAGTGTCCTTAGAGCACCCTATATTCATTCGAACAAATCCTTGGCCATCCTGCCCATATTTCGCACCAGGTTCAAGAGCCAATTTCCCTTTATGGATGAGCCTTTCTGTGATTTCAATATCTGATATTCCTAAATCCCGTAAATCGATCCAAACAAGGAAAGATGCTTGAGGAATCATGATGTTTATTTTCGGTAAATGCTTAGAAACATAATCAGTCAGGATTTCAATATTCTCTTCAATTTTGGATACGGTCTCACTCACCCACTCAGCACCATGGGTGTAGGCCGCTTCCATGGCAGTATAGGCAAGTACATTAATGCCCCCAATACCTTGCTTGAGGAATTGCTGTTCCATTTTTAAGAGGTAATCTTTATTTTCACTTAGGATCAGAGAGCCATGCAATCCAGCGATATTAAAGGTTTTACTAGGAGCCATCAGTGTAATAACATCTTTGCTGATGATTCCGGCAGGTGTGTGAATATTGTCATAAAGAATCAGGTCAGCGTGAATTTCATCGGAAATGACAGGCACTTGATAGTGCTGACATAGGCTAATCATTCTCTCAAGGTCTTTCTTTGCCCAAACCGTTCCGCCAGGATTGTGCGGGCTGCATAAGATGAATAATTTTACTCCATTACGAAGCTTGTTTTCAAAGTCTTCAAAATCAATTTCAAATTGATTTTGGTTGATTTTCATTCTATTGGTAACAAGAGTTCGGCCATTACTTTTAACGACATTATGAAATGGACCGTAGACAGGTGTTTGAATCATCACTTGATCTCCAGCTTCAGTAAATGCAAGAACAGCTGCTGATAAGGACGGAACTACACCTGGACTAAAAGAAATATTTTCTCTTTTAAGCGACCATTTATGCTTTTCGTTCATCCAATTTATGATAGCCTGGTATACAGAATCGGAGGCATATGTATATCCGAATATTGGGTGTTGTATGCGGGTAATTAAAGCTTCCTGTACCTGAACAGGCGAAGCCCAGTCCATGTCTGCCACCCACATTGGCCATAAGTCACTGCCTGCGAATAATGAATCAACGTTATCCCATTTATACGAAGCTGTTCCTTTACGATCTATAATGGTTTCTGTATTTGTTGTACTGTTCATTTTTTCACCCCGCCTTTATATGATTCCCTTATTTTATCATATATTTACAGACTGGCAGTTTTAGAAGATTTATTAATTGGCTTGTTTTCTCAAATAAATATGGTATGTGAGATGAAAATAATTGATTACATATTCATATGTATAAAATGAGTGTTATAATGGAAAAAGTTTAATTTAAATTAAATTTTCAGACATCTTTATATCTAATGATACTTTTAATGGAGGTGAGGGTATGAACCTTACAGCTAAGGAAATTGAGATTTTGAATATTCTCGAAGAAAACGCCAGAATCCCTCTGGATGATATAGTAAAAATGACAGCAATGTCTAAAGAGGAAGTTGAACTAGCCTTAAAAAAACTGAAAGAATCCAATATTATTGTTGGCTATGCCGCTTTGGTCGATTGGTCGAAAGTTAAAGATCACGAAGGAGTTACTGCCATGATTGATGTGAAAGTAACCCCTAAAAGAGGCGTAGGCTTTGATGAGACAGCAAAACGAATTTATCGCTATGAAGAGGTCACATCCGTTTATTTAATGTCAGGTGCTTATGACTTATCTGTGGTCATTGAGGGCAAGTCGATGAATGAGGTAGCGCGATTTGTTTCAGACAAATTATCGACTCTTGATTCAGTTATTTCTACAACGACTCACTTTATTCTTAAAAAGTATAAACATGATGGGACTGTATTTGCACCTCTTGATGAGGATAAAAGGATTGTGATAACTCCATGATTAAAACGAGTTATCTATCTGATACGGCTCGAGAAATGAAGCCCTCCGGAATACGTAAATTTTTTGATTTGGCAGCAGGCATGGAAGGTATCGTTTCGCTTGGTGTAGGTGAGCCAGATTTTGTTACTCCGTGGCGATACAGGGAAGCTGCTATCCTCTCGATGGAAGAAGGCTATACGTCTTACACAGCAAATGCAGGATTGCTTGATTTACGCGAGGAAATTGCAGCCTATATGAGTAGACGTTTTCAGGTAACATACTCCCCTGAAAATCAAATTATTGTAACTGTAGGTGCAAGTCAGGCAATCGATATCGCCTTACGAGCCATTCTCAACCCAGGAGAAGAAGTAATAGTCGTTGAACCATGCTTCGTATCCTATGCTCCATTAGTGGCATTGGCAGGAGGTAAGCCTGTTTCGGTTGGAACCATGAAAGAATCTGATTTTAAACTGTTACCCGAACAGTTAGAAGCAGCTATAACACCGAAAACGAAGGCGATTATGATTTGTTCACCCAATAATCCAACAGGAACCCAATTGTCTAAGGATGATTTGAAAGCATTAGCTGAAATTGCTATTAAACATGATGTTCTTGTGATTTCCGATGAAATCTATGCGGAACTTGTTTATGATGACGCGTATACCAGCTTTGCAGCCATTGAAGGGATGTATGAACGGACGATTTTAATATCAGGCTTCTCAAAGGGATTTGCTATGACAGGCTGGAGGCTTGGTTTTGTATGTGCAAACAAAGAAATCTCTGAAGCTATGCTGAAAATCCACCAGTATGCGATTATGTGTGCCCCTACATCTGCCCAATATGCTGCTTTGGAGGCCCTGCGATATGGGGCGGGATATGTGGAAGAAATGCGTATGAGCTATAATCATCGAAGAAATTATATTGTTAGTTCATTTAATGAGATTGGTTTGAAGTGCCACACACCGGGTGGAGCATTTTATGCTTTTCCATCCATTGAATCTACTGGCATGAGCTCTGAAGAATTTGCAGAAAAATTATTGATTGAGGAAAAGGTAGCAGTAGTACCAGGCAATGTATTTGGTATAGGCGGAGAAGGGCATATCCGTTGCTCTTACGCTACATCTATCGATCAATTACGGGAAGCCTTAACCAGAATTGAACGATTTTTAAACAATCATTCATAAATTTCCTTAAGGACTTTTACTAAGAGTTTTCTGAGTATAGGGAAAAGATTTTCAAATATAAAAAATGAGGGGGCAACCATAAGTCGTTAAATGACCTATGGTTTCCCCTTTGTTTTGTTCATAAGGATTTGATTATTTTAATTTTAAGTCCTTTAAAAGGAAAAGCATTCTTAAAGACACACCAGGCTATAGAAATCAATGCAGCTAATTAAGGCAATTAGCCGCAATATGTTTGCTTACTTGGGAATCCGGTTCTAAATAAACACGTATTTTAATAGAAATAGAGCCAAGTTGGATGGGAATTCAGCCGACCCAGCCAAATTCCAGCCAAGCTCAATTATTAAAACAGAATGTTGATCAAAAAGAGGCTGGGACAAAAGGTTTCCAATAACTAAAAAAGCCGAACTATTATTAAATGCAGTGTTAGCATTATTTATAATAGTTCGGCTTTTTCTATTTAGATTAATAAAAATCCAATATATCATTCGGCTTTAGACATAGTAAATTTAGTTATGTCCCAGCCTCTTCAAGGCGTAAGGTATCGGTACATAAGTATAGCCACTGCGGGAGGGAAGAACACCTCCCTGCGTGCCTCTCTCTTATGCTTTTCGGGCCTGGGCAGTCGTTTCAGCCTTTTAGTTAATCTAGCTTCAGGGCCTAGGAGCTCGGGACATAAGCATAGCCTCTACGGGGGAAGAACATCCCCTCCGAGCCTCTGTCTTATGCTCCTCGCTCCTGGGCAAGGCCCTTCAGCTTTTTAGTTAATCCAGCTTCGGCTCCTAGGAGCTCGAGTCATAAGCAAATACTCTGCGGGAGAAAAACCTCCCTCCGAGTATTCGTCTTATGCTTGTCGCTCCTGGGCAGTCGCCTCAGCCTTTTAGTTAATTCAGCTTCAACGGCTAGAAGCTCAGGACATAAGAAAAGCCACTGCGGGGAAGACCATTCCCTGCGTGGCTTTCTCTTATGCTCCTCGCTTCTGAACGAGCCGTTTCAGCTTTTTAAGTTCCCCATTATCCTTAGGAAGTCGGCTTCGGTTATGTCTTGGGTTTTCTTTAGTATTAATTTTGCTCGTTTTTGCCCCATTGTATTGATGAGGGTATGGAGTTCGGGATCTAGTTGGCATGGTCCTGTTGGATTGGCGTGCTCCATTAGTTCAGAGGCAGGGCAATCCAATGCAGTTGAAATAGTCAGGAGAACCTGGAGGCTTGGTGTTATTTCATTTTCCTCGTATTGCTCAAGTTTGTGAGTGCCGATTCTGGAGCGTAACGCTAGCTCTTCCACACTCATTCCTTTGTCAATTCTGTACTTACGAATATTTTCTCCAATTGTAGCCATTATCAATCCCTCCCGATATTAATAGTTCTCCTTATATTCTACCACCTTACTAAATAATTCCAATAGAGTTCAGGAAGACTAATAAAATTGCGGCAGGGCATACGTAACGGACTAAGATATACCAACCGTTAAACATCCAGTATTTCAATTTCGAGCCATTTTGTAACTCTGTTCTGACTGCATTTTTATCCATAACGTAACCTATAAATATAGAAATAAACAGCGAACCGAGCGGCAGGGCAAGATTTGAAACAATAAAATCTGCCAGATCAAAGAAAGTTTTACCCGCAATATGAACATCGCTTAAGATTCCATAGGATAAAGCACTCGGAATCCCAACAATGAAGGTGATGATTCCAGCCAGCCATGCGGAAGATTTTCGTTTCTCGGGATTTTCTTTTGAAATGACTGCTACAACAATTTCCAAAATGGAAAAGGCTGAGGTAAGAGTCGCAAATAACAATAAGATCATAAAGATGATCATGAAAAATCCTCCGAATGCAATCTCATTAAATACAGCTGGCAGTATGACAAAAACTAGTCCTGGACCTGATGCAGGATCATATCCTAACGCAAATACAGCAGGGAAGATAACAAGGCCTGCTAATAAGGAGATTAAAATATTTAATCCCACAACTGAAAAGCCAGATTTCATCAAATTCTCGTTTTTCGGCAAATAGGAAGCGTAGGTCACCATTACCGATGTTCCCACACTAAGAGCGAAAAAGGCTTGTCCAAGTGCCAGCAATACGGATTCACCCGTGATTTTATTGAAGTCTGGCTGCAAGAAGAATCTAACACCTTCCATAGCTCCATCCAAGGTTAACGATCGAACGGCCAATATAATAAACAAAATGAATAATGCCGGCATCATATACTTGCTTGCCCGTTCAATCCCTTTTTTGATTCCTCCCTGAACCACCCATATTGTCAATAGTATGAACAGAATCTGGGAAATGATTGATTCATATGGATTTTCAATAATGTTATTAAATAATGATTCATAATTAGCTACCCCTGTTATCTGCCCAAGTAGACTTCTGCCTAGATAGGATAAAATCCAGCCGCCTACCACACTGTAAAAGGATAGCAACAGAACGGAAGCAATTACACCCATCCACCCCATTAAAAACCATTTAGAATTAGGGGCTATAACTTTATAGGCACTGACTGCATCCTTTTGTGCGTTTCTTCCAATAACAAATTCGGAAATTAAAATAGGAGCACCGATAAAGAGTGTGAACGCAATAAATAAAAGGAAGAAGGCTGCACCACCATTTGTTCCAGCCATGTAGGGGAATTTCCAAATGGCACCCAGTCCAATTGCTGAACCGGCAGCAGCTAAAATAAATCCAATCTTTGATGACCATTGTTCATGTTTTTGCATGTATGCACCTCATAGCTTGTAATCTTATTAATCGTATTATAGTAGCATTATACAGGAATAATTGCCAGAATATTAAATCTGATTAAACAGGTAAGTTATTCCTGCCGATAAAGGTGTTTATTATTAGGCAATAGGGTAAATAAAAATAGAAAGGTATGTAGGTCATTTTTGATAATGGTTAAACATTGTGCTATAATTTTATATTGCGTATATAAACGAAAAATTTAAACATTTATAGGAGTGTTATTATGACTACAAAATATGAAGTAGGTCAAATTCTTACAGGTAAAGTAACTGGCATTCAGCCTTACGGAGCATTCGTTGCTTTAGACGAAAATACACAAGGACTCGTTCATATTTCCGAAATTACGTACGGTTTTGTGAAAGATATTAATGATCAATTAAAATTAGGCGATGAAGTTAAAGTTAAAGTTCTTTCCGTTAATGAAGAAGCTGGGAAAATCGCTCTATCTATTCGTGCTACAGAAGAGCCACCAGCAGTTAAACAGGAAGCTCGTAAACCTAAGAAAAAATCTCAACAAAGTTCAGTTAAAGTTCCGCCTGCTGAAACACCACAAGGATTCAATACACTTAAAGATAAATTGGAAGAGTGGATTGAACAATCCAAACGCGAAGATCTTATTAAAAAATAATTGAATTGATTTCTGAAACTGCCCTTATCACTTGTTTCGACTGTGATAATGGGCAGTTTTTTGTTGTTAACAGTTATTAATTCCAATTGTACGTAAATTATCGGATAATATAGACAAGACTCAACTTATCGTTTAATTGGGTTTTTAGTCGAATAGAATTATACCTTATACGAAAGCAAAACTTAGATAGGGGGCCGATTCATGTGACAAAGACAACTGTTTCCAACGAAGTGATTGAACAAACAGAACAATATGGTGCCAAGAATTATCACCCATTGCCGATTGTTATAGCTGAAGCTGAGGGTGTTTGGGTAAAGGATCCAGAGGGCAACCGATATATGGACATGCTGAGCGCTTATTCGGCTGTAAACCAGGGGCATCGTCACCCAAGAATTATTCAGGCCTTAAAGGAGCAAGCAGATCGTGTAACTCTGACGTCAAGAGCTTTTCATAATGATCAGCTTGGTCCATGGTATGAAAAAATTTGTAAGCTAGCAAACAAAGACAAAGCACTTCCTATGAATACTGGCGCGGAGGCGGTTGAAACAGCTTTTAAAGCTGCAAGAAGATGGGCCTATGACGTAAAAGGAGTGGAAAAGGACAAGGCAGAATTTATCGCCTGCACTGGGAACTTTCATGGCAGAACGATGCTTGCTGTTTCTCTTTCTTCTGATGAGGAATATAAAAGAGGTTTTGGTCCTATGCTGCCAGGCATTAAGCTTATCCCATTTGGCGATATAGAAGCTTTAAAGGAAGCGATTACTCCCAATACAGCAGGCTTTTTGATTGAGCCGATCCAAGGTGAAGCAGGAATTAATATACCTTCTGAAGGGTTCCTTAAGGAAGCATATAATGTATGTAAGGCTAATGATGTTTTATTTATTGCAGATGAGATTCAGGTAGGGCTTTGCAGAACGGGCAGGATGTTTGCGTGTGAGTGGGAGGATGTTGTTCCTGATATTTATATTTTGGGTAAGGCCCTTGGTGGCGGAGTATTCCCAATTTCCTGTATTCTGGCCACTCATGATATTCTTGATGTTTTTAATCCGGGATCCCATGGATCTACATTTGGTGGTAACCCATTAGCCTGCGCAGTATCTATGGAGGCTATTGATGTGTTAGTTGAAGAGAACTTGGCTGGAAAATCCGAACAGCTGGGAGCCTATCTGAGTGAAGAATTAAGGAAGATTGAAAATCCTATTATAAAAGAAATCAGAGGCCGTGGTTTATTTATTGGTATGGAATTAACGGAATCAGCACGCCCATATTGTGAACGGTTAAAGGATGAGGGCTTATTATGTAAGGAAACTCATGATAATGTCATCCGTTTTGCCCCACCACTTATCATTACCAAAGAAGAGCTTGATTGGGCGATTTCAAAAATTAAAAAGGTATTGTCTGTATAAATGAATAGGCCCATCCAAATAAAGGGATGGGCCTATTCTAGATATTATGATTTTGATGGATTTGGTTGTTCCTGGCTGCTTGTTTGTTCGCTTGGCTTGAATAGTAATCCAAGATTGACAAGGCCTGCAATTCCAACAAGTGCATAAATAACACGTGCGAAACCACCAGCTTGGCTTCCGCCCCCAAAAACAGTGGCAACCAAATCGAATTGGAAAAATCCGATAAGTCCCCAGTTAATGGCGCCTATAATTGTTAAGACAAGTGCGGTACGTTGTATACCACTCATTTGATTTCCTCCTTCAAAAAGCATGGTTCAGTTATAGAGTGGTTAAAAAAAGAAAATATTATACATGATTTTAGGTTTTATTAATGAAATTAAAGGAATTAAAGATAAAGAAAACGGAATAATAAGGAGGAAATAGAATTATGCAAAATTTTACATATAAAAATCCGACAAATTTAGTATTTGGTAAGGATACAGTTAAAGAACTGAAAAATTTAATACCAGCCGATTCAAAAAATATTTTATTAATTTATGGTGGGGGAAGCATAAAGAAAAATGGCTTATATGATCGTGTTGTTGATGAGCTGAAGCACAGAGAACTAACCTATCATGAATTATCTGGAGTAGAACCAAATCCGCGTATCTCTACTGTGCGCAAAGGTGTCGATATATGCCGAGAAAATGAGGTTGATTTTCTTTTAGCTATTGGCGGAGGTAGTGTTATTGATTGTACGAAGGCAATTGCGGCAGGTGTTGTGTATGAGGGAGATCCATGGGATTTAGTCACCAAGAAAGCCAAAGTAAAGGGCGCTATGCCGTTTGGTACAGTTTTAACACTGGCAGCCACAGGCTCTGAAATGAACTCTGGCAGTGTGATTACGAATTGGGAGACACAGGAGAAGCACGGGTGGGGTTCACCATATACATACCCTCAGTTTTCTATCCTTGATCCGGTTAATACGTTCACAGTTCCTCGCGATCAGACGATTTACGGAATGGTTGATATGATGTCACATGTGTTGGAAACATATTTTAACCACACAGAAAATACACCTTTACAGGATAGAATGTGTGAATCAGTGTTAAAAACAGTTAAAGAAACGGCTCCGAAATTATTGAACGATATGGAAAATTATCAATATCGGGAAACTATTCTTTACTGTGGAACGGTGGCTTTAAATGGTACATTGAGTGTGGGTATCCGTGGCGATTGGGCAACGCATAATATCGAACATGCTGTGTCAGCTGTCTATGATATTCCTCATGCAGGGGGGCTTGCAATCTTATTTCCAAACTGGATGAAGCACTGTATGCACGAAAATCTTGATAAGTTAGTCAGATTGGGAACTGAGGTATTTGACGTGGATCCAGCTGGTAAATCAAAAGAGGAAATCGCTAATGATTGTATCCGTAATATAAGAGATTTCTGGACAGGAATCGGCGCTCCATCCAGATTGGCTGATTATGATATAGACGATTCCAAAATAGAGTTAATAGCAGACAAAGCAATGGTGAACGGTGAATTCGGAAACTTTAAGAAGCTTAACAAAGAGGATGTACTATCTATTCTCAAAGCATCTTTATAGTTTGAAAAAAAGGTCTTCCTGTAAGACCTTTTTCTCAATGTTACGAAATGTAAACGCTTGAAATTTTTGAAGCTATTAGTCGCAACTTGATTATCATTTTCGGATTCTGTAAAGTGAAAATGAGGAAACTGAATGGAGGACAAAAAATGACTCATATTAAATTTGATTATTCAAAAGCACTAGAATTTTTCCAAGAGCATGAAGTGTCTTATATGAAGGATACTGTAAAGCAACTGCATCATACAATCCATGAAAAAACAGGAGCTGGTAATGATTATCTTGGATGGTTATCTTTGCCTTCTGATTATGATAAAGAAGAGTTTGCACGTATAAAGAAAGCAGCAGAAAAGATTAAAAACGATTCTGATATCTTATTAGTTATTGGGATTGGCGGATCTTATCTTGGAGCTAGAGCGGCAATTGAAATGCTTCAACACAGCTTCTTTAATATTCTGCCTAGTGAAAAGCGTAAAGCTCCGCAAATCATTTTTGCAGGTAACAATATCAGTTCTACATATATGCGCGATTTAATGGATCTTCTTGAAGGAAAAGATTTCTCGATTAATGTTATATCTAAATCCGGTACAACTACTGAACCAGCGATTGCCTTCCGTATTTTCCGTAAGCTATTGGAAGAAAAATATGGCGCAGAAGCAGCAAAGGGCCGCATTTATGCAACTACAGATAAAGCTAGAGGCGCTTTAAAAACAGTTGCTGATGAAGAAGGGTTTGAAACATTTGTCATTCCTGATGATGTAGGCGGACGTTATTCTGTTCTTACAGCTGTTGGATTACTGCCGATTGCTGCAAGCGGAGCGGATATCGATGTTATCATGAAAGGTGCAGCTGCAGCTGAGCAAGATTATTCTGAATCTGAATTAGAGAACAATGAGGCGTATCAATATGCAGTTGTTCGTAATCTTCTTTATCGTAAAGGGAAAACCATTGAGATGTTGATTAACTATGAGCCATCCTTACAGTATTTCTCCGAGTGGTGGAAACAGCTCTTTGGTGAAAGTGAAGGAAAAGATCAAAAAGGAGTTTATCCATCTTCTGCGAACTTCTCAACTGATCTTCACTCATTAGGACAATACGTGCAGGAAGGTCGCAGAGATCTGTTTGAAACAGTTATAAAAGTAGAAAAGCCACGCCATGAATTAGTTCTTGAAGAGGCAGCAAATGATTTGGATAACCTCAATTATTTAGCTGGACAAACAGTAGATTTCGTGAATAATAAGGCATTTGAGGGTACATTATTAGCTCATACAGATGGCGGAGTTCCGAACTTGGTTGTGAGCATTCCGGCACTTGATGAATATACATTTGGTTATATGGTCTACTTCTTCGAAAAAGCATGCGCAATGAGCTGCTATTTAATGGGGGTAAATCCATTTGATCAACCAGGTGTCGAAGCATATAAAGTTAATATGTTCGCTTTACTTGGCAAAGCTGGCTTTGAAGAAAAGAAAGCTGAGCTTGAAAAACGATTAAATTCTTAATATTATGTTCGTGCAAAAAATACCCGGTAAATGAACCGGGTATTTTTTATATGTACCATAGTTGAGAATATTAGGTGTTGAAGGCTGCCAATACCAGACATACCTTTCCTTCTATCAGTGGATATTAATAAAGGATCTAAAGGAAGGAAGGGATAACATGATTGAAATACCATCACGTCTAACAAATACTATAACAAATTATGTGTATGCCCATCATCAGCTTGGAAGCCATGGGTTTATCGTTGGCGGGAACTGGGATTATAAGCATGGTTATTTTGATTATCTAATGGATAGCGGTAGTAAATCAAATTATATTAGGATTCCCTTTACCACCATTAAGGGGTCTATAGAAGATAAAAACGGAGTAATCCGCTTTGGGACTCCTTACTTATTATCTTATGAAGCTAAAACCGGTGCCCAATTTTATATGAATCACCACCCATATTCAGATGAATGTGAATTTGATCATTACTCAAATCCATCAGATAATGTGTACGGTGGTGATTCAGGTTTGGAAAGATATTTAGATCTAGGCAGAGTATTAGTAAATGAAGCGGAAATTGCTGTGTTGGGATATGAATAAAATTATCTTGAAGACGGCTCTTGTTCGACTGTTTCTATAATGGTTTGGCTAATAATCGTATTAGTTGCAATAATACGATCTGCACCAGCTCGTTTGGCATTTTTCATTTGAAAGGGAGCCATTATTTCACAAATACAAGTGGCTTCTGGATAAAGGCCTTTAATACACAGTAAGGAAGCGATGACATGCAAATCAGAAGCACGTTCAGTTTTCGAGCGATCTGCTGTTAAAATGATGAATTCACTCTCGGTTACATTTGCATGAATCCATGTCTGTTCATTTGTACTGTCATTTTTCAAAAAAAAGATATGAGTGTCTGGCATTGGATGAGATTCTAATGTCTCGTCTATGATGACTATATTTCTTCGTGGATTCTCCTTATGCCATGTATCGATTAGCATTTTAGTACATTCATTCCAACCAACTATAATAAGATGCTTACGTTTTGTATAGATGGCAGAACCAAGCTGCAGGGCTGTCTGCCGTTTAATCACATAGGATGACATAGATGCGTAGTAGTAAGAAACAAATGCTGCACCAATTAAGATTAATGTACTGGCAGTTAACCTCCCTAAAAGAGTTTTGGGCACAATTTCGCCATACCCCACAGTTGTAATTGATTCAATGGTAAACCATATTCCTTCACCAATGTTGGTAAATGTTGAAGGCTCAATCAGATGCATAAGGATTCCATAGACCAGAATAATGCCAACGATAATAATAATCAGACGAGCAACTAAATGAAGTTTATTGAAAATATATTGAGCAGTATTCATACATCTTCCTCGCTCTTATAAAAAATCTATTCAATCTAAAATTCCATTGTCCACAACTTTTATTTTAACAGTTGGGTTAATCTCAACTTTTTTTAAATCTAACTTTCCATTCTTCTTATACTCATCAAACAATTTTGGATCCTTAACCATCAGCTTACGGCCAAGCGCGAGTGCATCGCAATTGCTTTTCACTAACGTATCAGTTACTTTTCTAGCTTGTTTCGTTAAGTCCTTAGAAATATGCTCCTCAAGGGTTTTAATTTCGTCCTCTTTAAGCAAACCCTTTGTATATTCAGATACAGAAACCCTTAAGTTTAATGAAACTGTATAGACCGGTTTAGAGTCCTTGATTTTTAATTTTATTTTATGGGTGTTTTTTCGAATAAAAAAGCTAACCTTTTCATCAATTTCATTTTTTTTCTCCGGATTATTTATTGTAAATTGAGTATAGGTTCCTTCTTTGCCAACCATTAATAAGTATAAAGAAGAGTCCTCCCCAATTAAATTTTTACCGGTATAACTTAAGTTATCGAATAAAGCTACTCCCTTTACTTTTACCAGGCCACCCTTAAGTTTTTCTACATAGGGAAGGACAAAATCCTGACCTGGATCAAACATGGCAGGCATAATCGTAGCTAATGATTGCTCAGGAATCATGGAATGGTCTTCTGCACTGTCGAGTAACTCTTGTATGGCTCTACTAATTAAAGTGCCCTTAATATACTCGTCTTTTAAAATGTCTCGTGATTTTCCTTTTGTAATCAAGACTTTTGCGTTTACATTACTTTTTGCATCACGATATAACACATCCAGCAGGGGATAGATATCTGTTTTCGCCAATTCCTCGCCTATTAAAACATTACTTAATTTATTTATTGAGAATTCGCCGGGCGTAATTTGATTCATTTTTTCCCTTAAAATTAATGGAGATGCTCCCTTTACTTTATAACTGGTATTATAGGGTTCTATTTGTCCCCCACCTGCAGGCTTTAATGCACGAATAATTGTAATTAATTCCAGTGGTTCCGGGCCTTTAGCTTTGTCAAAACCTAAACTGAATGCCAGGGAAGTTTTAGATAAAAAATTTTGGTCCCAGCATCCTGTGGTAGCAATCAATATGGATAATATTAAACCTATCTTTAATAGTTTCATGGATCAATCACCTGCCTGATTTTGATGACTCTGGTTTATATTTCGAATCATAGCAATAGCCAGTAGAAGAATGGGAAACCCTATCATGAACACATAAGTAAAGGGTAGCAAATAATTATTAAGACGAATCATGTTATCCTGCGCTTCCGGAAAAAGAGCACATAGAAGTGAGATTATCAAAGTAATAACCAATACAATGATTTTTTTGTTCTTGAATCGAGTATTTTCTGATATTCCTATTCCTGCTATAAAAATATATAGGACATAGGAAACGAGCATTGGAGCAATCCAGGCGCACATAATAATCAAATCCATCCGTTCAAAAATGCTAAGTATCGTCAATATTTTTAGTAAATAGAGAACTGGAATTGGAACTAGACCTAATGAATATGTACCAAAATGGGCAAGACAGATTACTAATAAAACAAGATAAATCAATGAAATAGTCAGGATTGAAAAAGTAATTACTCTTTTTTTTGTTTTTAATTTGTCATGAAGAAGTGGTAATAATACAAGTAATGAACTTAGGCCTGCATAACCAATCCCCATATGATATGAACCATTCAAAATTTTAGTAACCGGAACATCCCCAACTGGCAGTAGAAATAAAAGATGCATTTTAGGAATGGCAAAAGAAATAGAGAACAGGAGAAAGCCTGTTAACGCCAGGAATGTTATGCCGCTGAACCGCGCGAGTGTAGTTATCGTCCCTTTGGCTATATAGAGTCCCATTAAAATAAAGATTAGGTAAACAACAAATAGCGGTGTGACAGGCAGTGTCCATTCCTTTGATAAATACGTAAAATATAAAGCCGTATAGGTAGCAAGGCCAATGAAATAGATGATATACAGCCAATTCATTATTTTTCCGATCCATTTGCTTGTTAGAATCTCTGTCATTTGGAATAGATTCTTATCCGGTAATCGTTTATGCAATGAAAAGATGACCCATCCAATTAGTTGAAAGAAGATTAAAGTGATGATGGCAGATATCCAGGCATTATGTTTACTATGCTCATTAACAAGATAAGGAATGGCAAAAATCATGACAGAGCTAACGGATTGGACGGTTAAAAAGTATAATTGGTGAGCTGACAATAACTTTTTATTAGAAGCTATCATAGTCCATTTAACTCTCCTTCTTAAATGGTATTTTGAATAGCATTTTCGACAAGCTTTTAAAATTAAACGGCGCGACCGGTGCTAAATAAGGTTTTCCCATAGATTCCAATTCACATAAATGATAGATAATTAAAGTGAATCCAATCGCTATTCCAACTAAGCCAAAAATATAAGTTATAATGATGAGCGGGAAGTTTAGAATACGAATCATTTGTGCGACTTCCTGATTTGGAATAGTAAATGCCGAAATGGCTGTAATCGCAATCACGATTAACATTGTATTAGAAACCAGGTTAGCCTGAACAATTGCAGTACCTATGACCAAAGCACCTACCACACCAATCGTTGGTGAAACGGAACTGGGTAAACGGATGGCGGATTCCTTAAGAAGTTCCAATATGACCACCATAATAAGAGCTTCGATTAAGGGGGAGTAGGGAATGTTCTCCAAAGATCCTTTAACATTTGCTACAAGATTTAACGGGATAATCTCGAAATCAAATGATACAAGAGCGATATAAAATGATGGTAAGGTAATGGCCAGAAATAAGGCAAACAGGCGTAAAATCCGTTCAAATGAGCTTATATAAAAACGGCTTTCAATATCATCCGCTGCATGAAAAAAAGTAAAGAATGTAATTGGCATCAGGAAGACAGTAGAGCTTCCTTCAGTCATTAAGCCAACGGCACCCATTGATAAGTGATGTGCAACCCGATTAGGTTTTTCTGTATTCAAAATTTGCGGAAATGGTGAATAAACAGAGTCTTCTATATAATTTTGAATAACTTCTGTATTGATAGCTGTATCAAGATGAATAGAGTCTAATTTTTTTTCTATTTTTTCTATAACCTCCGGGTCTGCTTTCCCATTTATATAAAAAAGAGCGGCAGTAGCCTTTGGATATGAACCAAGTGTTTTTGTTTTAACCACCAAGTTCTCCGTTTTGACCCTTTTTCTTATCAGATTTAAATTATCTTCAATTTTCTCTACAAACCCTTCATGAGAACCACGTATACTTTGTTCCGATGCAGGTTCCTCAATAGAACGAGTCTTAAAATCTGCTGCTTCTACTAAATAACAGGCTGTATCACCTTCTTTAAACAGAGCAATATTACCGTCGAGCATATTATTAATAATATCTTCAAAACAGGTATAAGCAGAAACATGTGCCACAGGTAAGTTAGCAGGGCTGAGTGAAGAGTTAATCACTAATGGTTCTATCAGAAAGTGATCAATAATATCCTTTTTAACGATTGTTTTGATGAATGCCATTCCATATTTTTGATCACCATTTGAGAAATAACGTGTATCGAAATCTTGTGTACTAGAAAAGGCAGTTTTTAGTTTTTCAATATTATCTTCTACATGACAGGTTGTTTGTAAGCTCCGTATATCTGGAGTAGAAGCCTCGTTCGATTGTACTTGTTCGTCAGTCTGGTTTTTCGTGCTCTTTTTAAAGAAATTCATATCCATCACCTAAACCTTAATTGATAAACGTTAGTATTAGTTAACTAAGGAATATTATTCAATTGATTGCAGGTCTTCTGGATTATGAATTGCTACAAAACTTGTTTGAAAATAAGACAGCAAAAAGTTACAGTAGGCAAATTAGGTCTTTGATTCGTGGATAATTTTGGAGTTAAATCTTTATGATTTAGTTTAGAGGGGGAGGAATATAAAAACCTCCGTCTACATTGATTTGAACGGAGGTTTATCTGTTATAAAATTCACTTTGTATTTGGATACTCAATTTCCTTTCTCCACTTTTTACGTTCCCTTTTATCCATTATCCATAAAAATACAAATCTAAATCCTAAGATAATGGAGATAAATACACCGGTTAATGTTACAAATAATGCTAAGTATTCGAGCCGATTATAACTCGATAATAAATTGGACCAATTAATATTCCCTTTAAGCTGTTCAGAAACTAAATTCATTCCGAATATTCCAGTTATGACTGAATAGAGGGTTAAAATTTGTAAAAGCATATTGCCTTGTTTCGATGTGAAATTTTCTTGATATTGATTTAAGCTTTGCAGGGTTGCGCGTGTATCCTCGAATAGATCGTTTACCTTAAACCTTTCTCTAAGCTGGATAAAAATATCACGGCCCTTAGAGTTGGTTGCCAGTTCAAAAAAATAATAATTGGACGAGAAGGCATTAATGGCATGGATTAATTTTTCTACTTGTTTTGTATCCTGTGAAATTCTCACACGTGAATATTCGTTTGCCACCTTAAGCAAGGTGATTTTATGAAATAAAGTGAGCATTAATCCGTAATAATATTCGCCATAAAAGGTACTGGCAATATTATTAAATGTTTCATTCGTACGATTGGTTATACAAGCAATTCCTTGCTCATCGGGTATGTAATAGGTAAACGGTGCCCAACGAGTATAAACGATAGAATCCATATATTGATCAATAAATTGTTGATTATTGCAACTGATATAGGGCTTTTTATTAGGAGTATACCCATCTAGATTACCTAATCGGTAAACATCGTAATCCTCAATTTTTTCATCAGGTACCAATCCAATCAAGGACTGGACATATAAATGATTATTTTCAAAGAATGGGAAGGATTCAAAGTATGCATTATCCTCAGTGCTATCATCCATATATTTTTTTATCTCAGGCATGAGACAATCTAACAAAAAGCGCTCAACATGGTCGAATTCCTGATTTTCGTAGATTATTTTGGAAGTCGGCTGATTTTGTTCCATGATTCTAAATTCTGAAGCAAAATGAATAGCTTCAGTAAGATTCAATGATTGATCCTGGTCTTCCAAGTGAATACGTATGGTTAAAAAACCTAACTGATATGGACACACGGTTATATCAATGGATTCAACTACAAATTTGGTGCTGCAATACTTTGTTTGTAATGTACCAGAAACCTGATACATTCTGGAATAACGTTGAAATCCTTTCCCATCCTCCTTTTTAGGGAATAAAATTCGATTTGTAAAAGGAAGAAAAAAATTCTCCATATTTTCGTGATCTATTTCAAACCTGCCATAGAAATCGTCTTCTTTCTCAAGGTTGTCCAGTCTAAACCATTTAAACTGATTTTTTTTCAATTTCTCAACCAAATCATCTTCCTTTCCGCGTATAAGCGAAAACGGGAACACAAATTGGAAATTGGCACTGGAAACCTGTTTTTCAGTTAACGAGAGCTCTTTCATGAGAAAAATTCCTTTCTAAGTACTTAATAAGCTTATTGAAGGTTTTTACCCTTGAAAGCGTAAAGTTAATCTGGATAAATTTTACGAAAAAAACACACAGATTGGATAAACCTGTGTGTTTTACTCTATTAATATTGGTAATATGGGTTTGAATATTGTGATGGATCTGTGGCAAATTCCTCATAGGAATACGGATCGCGACCTTGAGATGAAAAGCCTCCGTAACCTGATTGTCCTTGACCCCATCCTTGGCCCCACTGCTGTCCTTGCCAGCCGTGATGTGGGAATCCGTGGCCTCCGCCATATCCGTGATGTTGATGATGGTGATGGCCTGGATGGTAAGGCATATGGTGTCCATATCCTCCGCCTGAATAATGAGGGTATCCCATACCGCCGTGATATCCTTGATGATGTTGATGATGGCCCATACCACCACCATAATGACCGTGTTGCCCATAGCCACCACCACCGTGTTGTCCATGTCCATAACCGCTGCCATAATAGCCTTGTTGTCTCATTTCATGTGGGAAATTTACATTTTGCTGATCATATTCATTTGACATTCCATTCACTCCTTCTGAACCTGGTTCCTTATAGTATATGTGTCTATATAAAGAAGGAGCTTATTCGTCTAAAAGATGGGCGATGGCTCAAATAGAATGTATTGTATCATTTCCTTTTGTATGGTTTGTCTCTTTAATTTGCTTCCTTCTCTTTTTCCGTTCCAAAGTAGGCTCTAAATACCTTTTTCCCAATATCCATATTCATCCGATGCCCATTTGATTGATACGCCCACGGTACGACAACACTTATGGCGATTTCCGGATTATCATGTGGTGCGTACGCAGCAAATGTGATATTCCATGTTTCCGGTTGTTCGGTTCCTGGTGTCCATTTTGGTCCATCATAGAAGGCTTCTGCTGTACCTGTCTTGCCAGCTGGTCTATATGGTTCTTTAAGCATTTCTCTTGAGCCGGTTCCACTTGAAGTTTGGGTGACAAGCCGTAACCCTTCTTGAACACGATTGATCCAATCTTCATTCATACTCAATTGGTTTTGGAATTTAGGTTCAATTTCTTGGAAGATTGGTCCAAGCTGTCCTTTTTCAAGTACTGGTTCACGAAGCTCCTTAACAACACGAGGCTGAACACGATATCCACCATTGGCGATGGTAGAGATATATTGGGCAAGCTGCAACGGAGTATATGTGTCATATTGCCCGATCGCCAAGTCCATCAGTTTACCGGCACCCAATTCTGTCCCCTTGTAGCCAATTTGTTCTCCGGGCAGATCGATACCTGTTCGTTTACCCAATCCAAACTCATAGAAATGATTTCGCATCATATCAAATGCTTCAGGTTTTACAGATAATGGTCCGTTCGGAACATAATTGCCTTCACCAATTGCAATAGCTGTTTTAAACATATACACATTGGATGATCGCTGTAAGGCAGTTAAGTCAGAAACGTACCCCATATTTGTATAGGATTTTTTTATAGGTGTTTCTTTTATGATCATTGGAGCATCATATAGAGTGGTTCCGGGATTAAGAACCCCTTCCTGATAACCGGTTAATACGGTGGCTGCTTTGACTGCCGACCCCATTGCATATGCAGTTGTATAAGTCCCTTGGGCAAAGTCCTTCATTTCATATTTATTTTTTTCGTCATCCCAAACATATTGTTTGCCTGCTAACGCTAATATTTCGCCAGTATTAGGATTCATGGCTACAACAAATGCTCGATCAAGATAAGGTGCATAATACGCTGCTTTTTTAGCTCTTAACTCTTCTTCAATAATGGTTTCCACTTTCTTTTGGAAATCTATGTCAATTGTCAGAACTAGGTCCTTTCCACGTTGACCATCACTAAGTTCTTCTATGGATAAAATATTTCCGCTTTTATCGAGTTTGTTTTTTGACTTAGCTTTTTGGCCATGTAAAATATCTTCATATTGAAGTTCAAGGTTTGAAACACCGACACGCTCGTTAAGACTGTATCCACGGGAAGAATAATATTCGACCTTTTCCTTTGGGAGACCTTCATCAGATGAGGTTGTTCTGCCAAGGATAGATCTTAAAGTACTGTCAAGCGGATATGCACGATTCCAATCGACTGAGGTATCGACTCCAGGCAATTCATCCAGATTTTCAGTGACCCGAGCCATTTCTTCATCGGTGACATCCTTATTCTTAACAATTTGTGGAGTTAAGTATGTTCCGCTGTTAAACTTACGGAAAATAGCGAGAGTTTTTAACTCTGCCTTTGTGAATGAAGATAACTCTTCTTCAGTGATACGCTCGAGCTGAAGTTTATATAATTCTTTATCCTTCTTATCAGAAAGCTCTTTTTTTGTTACTTTTTTCCCTGCTACCTTCGGATTCATAATAATCCAAAAGTCCTTGAGGTCCCGTTCTTTTATATCTTCCAGGTCATCTTTACTAATATCGATTAATTCAGATAGTTTCTCGGCTGTCTCTACCATTTCCTTTGTTTTTGCTGTTTTACTGCGCGTATAGGTGATTGCATTGACAGGTTGATTATCAACTATTAATTTATGATTTTTATCATAAATCAGGCCGCGTGGTACAGGTTTGTTAATGGTGATATCCTCTGTCCTTTCGACTTCTTTCTTGAAGGATTCACCATGAGCAATCTGTAAAAATCCTAATCGTAAAATTAAGGCTGTGAATAGTAAAAAGACAACAAAAAGTAATATATTTGTTCGCGTATTAACGGATTGCTTTTTTTTCTTTTTCTTTCGTTGGGGATTCTTCAATCTCTCAACCTCCAAAAATTATAAAAACTGTCTTATTTTCATTTTAATGGATTAATATGGATATTACTATTGATTTTGTTCTATTTTCATATTCAATTCGCAAGGGCGAAACAAATGATTGTTTTTAGATGAAAAAGAATGGGAAACTAGTAAATAGTATCTTTTTTACTTTAGGGAGGGGAATATAGGGATGAAGAGTATATGCTTTCCACAACAAATGTATATTAATGGAGAATGGAGAGACAGTGAAAATACAATAAATGTATATAATCCAGCTACATGCGAGGTGATAGGAAGCGTTCCGAATGGATCTGAATCTGATGCAAAGGATGCGGTTGAGGCAGCTTATAAGAGTGGAGTGGCATGGTCAAAATTTACTGCAGAGGAGCGGAGTACAAAACTCCGGGAATGGTCCAGATTAATAGATGTACATATAGATGAATTAGCAGAAATTATGACGCTTGAGCAGGGTAAACCATTTGAAGAGGCGAAAGGGGAATTACGCTACGCCAACAGTTTTATTACCTGGTTTGCTGAAGAGGGTAGACGTGTATACGGCGAGACAATCCCGGCATCTTCACCTAATAAACGGATATTCGTTCAAAAACAGCCTGTCGGGGTGATAGCAGCGATTACACCTTGGAATTTTCCGGCTGCCATGATTACGAGAAAAGTGGCACCGGCATTGGCAGCAGGATGTACAGTTGTTCTGAAGCCATCTGAAGAAACACCATTCACAGCCTTGAAATTGATTGAGTTGGCTGAAAAAGCTGATATCCCTGCCGGAGTCATTAATATTGTTACAGGTGATGCAAAGCGTATCGTGTCTGTTTGGCAGAAGGATTCAAGAGTCCGCAAAATTACATTCACCGGTTCGACTGAAGTAGGGAAGATTTTAATGAAAGATGCTGCAGATACGGTGAAGAAGATTTCCCTCGAACTAGGAGGACTTGCGCCTTTTATTGTAACAAAGCATGCTGATATTGAAAAAGCAGTTCAGGGAGCAATCGATTCCAAATTCCGTAATGCGGGGCAGACATGTGTATGTGCCAACCGGATATTTGTCCAACAATCAATAATGGATGAATTTACTAATCTATACACAGAAAAAGTCAAACAATTAAAGGTCGGCAATGGGATGGTAAAGGGAAATAATATTGGCCCGCTCATAAATGAGGAAGCCGTAAAAAAGGTTATGTCTCACCTTGATGATGCGAAAGAAAAAGGAGCAACCATTCTTACAGGTGGAAATATTCAGAAAGACATGCCGGGACATTTTATAACTCCTGCAGTTATTTCGGGTGCGACTGATGATATGCTGTGTATGAAAGAAGAAACCTTTGGCCCAATTGCTCCAATTTCAGTGTTTGATCAAGTTGAAGAAGCGGTAGAACGTGCAAATCATACACCATTTGGATTGGCTGCTTATGTTTTCTCGGATAATATTCGGGAGGCTGTTTGGATAGCTGAAAATCTGGAATATGGGATTGTTGGAGTTAATGATGGGTTGCCTTCAACAGCGCAGGCACCTTTTGGAGGATTTAAAGAGAGTGGACTGGGCAGAGAAGGAAGCCATTATGGAATAGATGAATATTTAGAGATTAAATACATTTCACTGGGTTTATAAAGAAGAGTGAGGGATTGTATCTATATGATGAAAAAATTTGAAAATCTTGATCGCGTAGGGAATGATCATACATTTCTGGATATGTATCGGTGGAATAAAGAACGGCGGAGAAAACAAAAGGATTTAAAAACTCAAATTAGCCGTGTTGATAACCCGCAGATGGAGGAGCTAAAAAGAAATCAATCCCGAACTTCTATAACCTGGATTGGCCATTCAACCTTTTTAATTCAAATGGCAGGGATAAATATTTTGACTGACCCAGTTTGGGCGAGGCGGATGGGTGTTCAAACCCGACTGACAGAACCGGGTTTGAAGATAGATGACCTACCATCAATCGATGCCGTTTTAATTTCTCATGGACATTATGATCATCTGGATTTCCCGACCATCCAAAAATTGAAGGGTGACCCGGTTTATTATGTACCCATTGGTCTGGGAAAAGCTTTCTTAAAAAGAGGGTATGGGAAAGTTCATGAAGCAAACTGGTGGGAGACATTCGTACATGGAGATGTATCCTTTCATTTTGTTCCTGCGCAGCATTGGACAAGACGAGGGGCTTTTGATATGAATACTTCCCACTGGGGAGGATGGGTGATTGAAAAAGTCAATACATCTGAAACGGTCTATTTTGTTGGAGACACAGGTTATTTCAGAGGATTTAAAGATATAGCGGAGAAGTTCCAAATCAATTATGTACTTATGCCAATTGGAGCATATGAGCCTGAATGGTTTATGGCAAGCTCTCATATTAATCCTGAAGATGCTATCAAAGCATTTTTAGAATTGAAGGGGGACTATTTTATCCCTATGCATTACGGTGCCTATCGATTGGCTGATGATACAGGACCAGAAGCATTAGAGCGATTGTTGGATGAGTGGAGCAGGAGACAGTTGCAAAAAGAACAATTGAAGGCATTACTAATAGGAGAGACTTTGTGGGGGAATTAACAAGGGGCAGTCGCTAATAAATTTATGCGACTGCCCCTTGTTTAATTTATTGGCCTTTTTTCAAGACGATTTGCCATTCGGCACTGCCTGTTTGTTCAAAATTAGTAATCTCATGACCTTCTTTTGCGGCCCAGCGCGGAATGCTTTCTGTTCCTTGGGTGCAATCAAAATTGATGATTAATTCTTCGCCAACAGCCATTTCTGCCATTGCCACTTTCGCCTCTTCTAGTGGGAAGGGGCAAACCATTCCGTTTGTCTCGAGTACTTTTGCCATAATGTATACCCTCCTATTAAATTAGGCCACCGCTGTATTACCGGCACCTGCTTTTTGTTTTTTTTGTTTTCGGATAATTGTAAAGTAAGTAGCCGTCCATGTTCCTAATAAGAAGAAGACAACAGCAACCCAGCCTTGCCAAGTAAACAGAGCAGTATTTACAAGCCCATTTCCGATGGTACATCCGCCTGCAAGCGATGCACCAAAGCCCATGATAAGTCCACCGCTAGCATTGTATGCAAGTGTTCTTTTATCCGGAAGGCGCCATTTGAATTCATTGCTGCCGCGAGCGGCAATATAGGATCCAAGGCCAATGCCAAGTACAAGGAAAACTCCCCAGTTTAATAGGGATGTATCACCATTAACAAAGAATGTTAACAACTGTGCGGTTGGAGTTGTAATCCCAAGACCGGCCATTCGCCCTGTAGCTTCACTTAAAGGCCATGCAAGAATAGCGATGAGACCAACAAGCAGCGCCGTGATGAATGGGTGCCAGCGTTTTTCAAATAAAATATGGGCAATCCCTGTTTTCTGTTGTTTCATTTTAAAGGATGGCAGCTTAGGCTGTTTTAAGTTACGGTATACGAAAAATCCAATAAGTAATGCAAAAGCAATGACAAGTACCCATGGAGATAGGTTGAAAGTTTCATGGATATACGTATCGCTCGTTCTATACGATAGTACATTTCCGCCCACAACGCTTAATATCCCAAACTTAGTCATTGCGGCACCAAGTGCATAGCCGCCTAATGCAATCCAGCTCCCAATTAACCCTTCACCAGCCCGATACCAAGTACCAGTAGCACATCCTCCGGCTAGAACCATACCAATTCCGAAGATAAATCCGCCAACAATTGTTCCTAACCAAGGAAATGCATCAGCTTGGATGGTGATGATTCCGTTAGCTGCAAGTGCATATACACCAATTGCCTGAATGGCAATAACGATCATGGTTGCGAGAAACATGCGTCCATCCCTAGCGAGAAGCAGGTCACGGTATGCTCCGACAACACAAAAACGTCCTCTTTGTAAGACAAAGCCTAAGAGAAGTCCGACGATAAGGCCATAACTAATAATTTGTATCATGATGAGATCCCTCCGTTGTTTGGATAGATGTATATTACAATAAACCTTATAAGATTACTACGAATTAAAGGGAGATTGTATAAAAATGATTCTTAAGTAGGAGTTTAAATGGATTTCATCTGTAAACTTAGTAGGAATGCCTTTTTAATGAGTTTTTATTACAAAAGCCTAAGTTGATGATACCTTTCAGCACTCGTTGGGTTAAAGGAATATTATTTTAGAAGCAATTTTACAGGTGCTTAAAATCGTTACAATTTTCCTGAATTTTCATTTTATCATTGGTAATGATTATCACTAGATGTTGATTTTACTATTTTCATTGACTATAATTAAAGACGACTCAATAATGATTATCATTATCAGTAATGTTGTTGAGAAACTAATTTGACGGGGATTGCAATGAGACTATGGATGTTAGTATTAGTAACTATTATCCTATCCTTTATTTCGCTATTTATAGGGGCTATTGATATTAAACCGAGTGATTTACTAGATTTAGATTCAGACAAGACGCAAATCTTCTTGATGAGTCGATTACCACGGTTAATGGCCATTATTTTAGCTGGTGCAGGAATGGGAATTGCGGGCTTAATTATGCAAAGCTTAAGCCGAAACAAGTTTGTATCACCGACAACGGCTGGTACGCTAGATGCAGCAAAACTAGGTGTCATTGTCTCTATGGTGTTTTTTACTAATATGTCCTATATGGGGCAAATACTATTTAGTTTTGCATTCGCATTAATTGGTACATTTATTTTTATGAATTTACTTGAGCGCATTAAATTCAAAGATGTCATATTCGTCCCTCTTATCGGAATTATGTACGGTAATATCATCGGGGCGATTTCAACATTCATTGGATATGAAGCGGATGTTCTGCAAAATGTAGATACGTTTTTCTTGGGGAGTTTTACCTTGATCGTTTCAGGACGCTATGAACTGTTGTATGTAGCGGTTCCAGCAATTATCATTGCTTATCTATATGCAAATAAATTCACAGTAGCTGGTATGGGTGAGGATTTTGCGAAAAACCTGGGTTTAAGTTATCGTACAGTGTTAAACATTGGTCTAGTTATCGTAGCGGTAATTTCTACAACAGTCATTTTAACGGTAGGGATTATTCCGTTTTTAGGGTTGATTGTACCAAATCTGGTTTCCCTTTATCTGGGCGATAATTTACGTAAAACAATCCCTCATACAATATTCATGGGGGCGGCATTCTTATTGGCATGTGATATTCTAAGCCGATTGATTGTCCATCCATATGAGATACCTGTAAATACTACAGTTGCAGTAATTGGCAGTGCGATCTTCTTAATTATGTTGTTTAGGGGGAAAGCATATGCGAAAAAATAGTGTAAAGCTAATTATTTTAGCTGTTATTGCAATTGGATGTATGGCTTTATTTGCTTTCTATAATATTCAGGGCGGTTTTAGTTACGCCTTTCCAAAGCGTATTGAGCGCATAGTTGCTATGGTTATTACCGGAACGGCAATTGCGTATGCAAGTGTTATATTCCAAACCATTACACATAACCGTTTATTAACACCATCTGTTATGGGGATCGACTCGATGTATGAAGTCGTTCAAACTGTCATTTATTTTACGGCAGGGTCGGCTTCAATCTTCGTTGTAAGCCGTTACTTAAACTTTAGTGTAGCAATCATTGCGATGGTAGTATTCGCATTGATTTTGTATCGTTTTTTATTCAGGGCAGATAAATATCCAATTTTTCTTCTATTATTAGCAGGTATGATACTTGGAACATTACTCGGAAGTCTGGTAACGTTCATGCAAGTTCTAATTGATCCTGTGGAATATGAAAGTTTGCAAGCTCGCTTGTTTGCCAGCTTTATGAACGTGAAGACGGAATTACTGAGCATTGCTATTGTTATTTTATGTACCGCCTTTATATATGGCTATCGGTTATTACGTGATTTAGATGTTGTATCACTAGGTCGAGATAACGCGATTAATCTTGGTGTCGCCTATGATAAAATCGTGCTGAAAGTGCTGATTCTATCGTCTATTTTAATCGCTACTTCTACCGCACTGGTTGGACCTGTAACATTTTTAGGATTAATTGTGGCGAATTTAGCCTATCAATATTTGGCTACATATAAGCATTCGATATTAATCATTGGGGCAAGCTTGATCAGTATTATTGCGCTTGTCGGAGGACAATTTCTTGTTCAGCATGTTTTCCATTTGAATACAACGATTAGTGTCGTTATTAACTTTGTCGGTGGGATTTACTTTATTTACTTATTACTAAGGGAAAGTAGGAAAGCAGGATGATTGATATTAAAGGGCTTTCTAAAAGCTTTGGGAAAAAATCTGTTATTGAAAATGTAACATTGCAAATCCAACCAAGAGCTATCACTTCTTTTATTGGTCCAAATGGCGCTGGTAAATCAACGTTATTATCAATGGTGAGCCGTCTCTTAGATGCTGATACAGGTGAAGTATTTTTAGATCAAACTGACGTTAAGAAAATGAAATCAGATGCTTTTGCAAAGCGGGTGGCTATTTTAAGGCAGACCAATCACTTGAATATTCGTTTAACCGTACGCGAGCTTGTTTCTTTTGGACGCTATCCATATTCAAAAGGGCGGCTGAATGCAGATGATGAACGAATTGTAGACCAAGCACTGGAGTATTTAAATTTAACAGATATGCAGGATAAGCTGTTGGATGAGTTATCAGGCGGTCAAAAACAACGTGCCTTTATTTCAATGGTTATTGCACAAGATACGGATTATATTTTATTAGATGAGCCATTAAACAATCTGGATATGAAACACTCTGTGCAAATTATGAAAATACTGCGCAAGCTGGTAGATGAGTTAGGGAAAACGGTTGTAATTGTCTTGCATGATATCAACTTTGCTTCTGTATACTCTGATCGCATAGTGGCGTTAAAGGATGGGCGTCTGATAAAGGACGGTCCAGCGCATGAGATTATTAACTCAGAATCCTTGCGTGATGTATATGACATGCATATTCCTGTACAAGAGCAAGATGGATGTCGTATATGTGTATACTTTAATTCACATTAGATTCTAAAATAGATTCTGGCCTTATATTTTTGGAACAATTGACAGCAGCAAAATCTTGTTCAAGTTAAGGGTCGTATACTTAAGTTTTCGCGAAGACTCCAAAATAGCTGTTATTTTGGAGTCTTTTTTTATAGTATTTCTTTTGCTGAGCACATTTCTAACTGATATTTAACTTTTCAAGGAGAGAATATCTCGAGAATGATACGAAATCATCCATGTCTAATTCTCGTTAGGTCAGATAGGAAAAATAAAATTATTTATCAAACACTTCAAAAGAGTTGACATATTTTGTGATTCTCATTTAGAATGATAATGTCGATTGAAAATGATAATCGTTTTCAATTACCAACAGCGTATTTTAGGAGGAGAACAAAGGATGAAGAAATGGAAAACTTTAACTGCTTTGGCAGCGTTAACATTAATGTTGACAGCTTGTAACTCAGGTGACGAGTCAACAACAGGGGAGTCTTCTGAGACAAAACCAACAGAAGAAAAAGAAACTGTCGAAAGTTCTAAATTTCCAATGACAGTATCTTCCTTAACAGAATCACGTGAAGATGAAGAAAAGGGTACGACAACTACATTTGAAGAAGTAAAATTAGATAAAATGCCAGAACGCATTATTGCTCTGGATTATGGCTTTTTAGATACACTTGATGCATTAGGTGTTGAAGGAATCGTAGGCGTAGCTGCTGGTGGCGGTAAAGGAAATATGCCAGCGCATTTAAAAGAAAAATATGTTGCTGAGGGTGTTGCCGATGTTGGTACACTAAAGCAAATCGATTTTGAAGCAGTAGCAGCTGCTGAGCCGGATGTTATTTTCATCTCTGGTCGTCAAACACCATTTTATGAACAATTAAAAGAAATCACACCTAACGTTATTTTCATTGGTTCTGACAATGATAATTACATAGAGGCTGTATATGAAACAGTTGATTTAGCAGCTCAAATCTTTGATAAAGAAGAAAAAGGCAAAGAATTGAAAGCTTCATTACAAGAAAAAGTTGATGCAGTAAAAGAAAAAGCTGCTGGTTATGAAAATGCATTGGTAGCGATGTACAATGACAAGAAAATCTCCGGTTTCGACAATGGTGAAGATTCACGTTTCGCATATGTATATAATGACTTTGGCTTCAAGCCAGCAACAACTGATATCGAAGCATCTTCCCACGGTTCTGATTTCTCTTATGAGTCAATCCTTTCTGTTGATCCAGAAGTATTGTTAATTATCGACCGTACTGCTTCTGATGTAGAAACAATTAAAAAAGATATTGAAAATGATATTATCAAAAAAACCAGTGCTTACAAAGAAGGCAAAATTGTCTACTTAGACGGTGTTAACTGGTACTTCTCAAGTAACGGTGTAACGACTGAAGCAGAAAAATTAGATGAAATCTTAAATGAATTAAAATAATCTTCATAACAAGGAGCATGTCTCAAGTGGGGCATGCTCCTTTAATAAGGGGCGATTATGTATGTTTGTTCAAATCCGTAAGTGGATAGTGACAGAGGGAAATTCAGACAAGATATTGGAACGCTTCAAAAAGAAGCCAGATCAAGGTCCGTCGTTAATTGAGCAGCGTGAAGGCTTTATAAGTCGGGAGTTATTAGTGAAAAAAACAACGCGTGGGGAAGAAGAAGTTGTCATGATTATCCGCTGGGAATCAGAGGAAGCATGGAAAGCATGGGAAAAGAGCCCTGAGCATATCGCTGGCCATAAAGCGAAAATCAAGGAGCACGGAGGTAAGCCCCCAAAGCCAGAATACGTAATCAATATGGAACATGGCAATTACCTTGTAGTCGAATAATAAAAAACAAAACGCCCCTACCTGAAAGGGCGTTTGTTTTATAATGTAAACCTTATTTCAGGTTAGAAAAGAAGCGTTACAGAATAATGGACAGCATTTGCGATTTGAACTGATAGGAGTATTTATCATTTTTAAAATTCAAAAGTTGGTGTGGACTCATCCATTATTTTAAAGGTGTATCCCTTATGTTTCAGACGGCGAATGATTTCCGGAAGCCCATCCACGATTGTTGTATTGCCGTTAAAATCATGCAGGAGGATATAGAGATTTTCTTTTTCACCTACCCCTTGCATAATTAATTTAAGTAATTTTTTTTCTGGAATTGGAGGATTTAATCCATCGTTAGCATCGCAGTTCCAATCATAATATTTATATCCTCTTTTTATTACCTCAGTCTTTAATTGATCCATTAAATCAGTCCCGGCATATTGTTTTGCGACATAGTTATTGGAGCCGCCGGGGAATCGTAGGATTTTCGGGCTTACGCCTACTTCCCTTTCCAAAAATTCTTCCAGTTGAGTAATGTCTTTAAAAAAAGTATCCTTGGATCGATAGATTTTGGAATAATTATGAGAATAGGAATGCAGTCCAAGAGCGTGTCCATTTTTTACGATATCTTTATATAAATACATATGTCCCGGGCTGGCTGTTCCCGTTACAAAAAAGGTTGCCTTAACATCCTGAACTTTGAGGATATCGAGGATTTCCTGTGTGATGTTTGAGGGACCATCATCAAAACTGAGGTAGGCTGTCTTTGCAAATGTTTCAGACGGAATAAGAAGCTGGATAATGAGCAATGTGAGAACAGATAGAGTACGCATAATAAACTCCTATGGATTAAGTGATTTTAATATAGTTTTTGATTCTTGTTAAAAAATATTCCTAAACGGAGTTGAATAATTGGGTAAAATGTTTAATAAAGAGATTGAACATGTATAATAGACATAAGCATTTTAGAAAGGTTGATAAAGATGATCGAGATACAAAGTTATACAGTTGAGAAACTGGAAGACCCGTTTGGTATCCTTTCTGGAGAAAGGTTCGAATATGTACTGGAGATTTCCGTTCCCGAGGAAGATGAACTATATACCGATAAGGGTCTTCTATTGCGTGTTATATATGTAAGGGATGAAAATCAGGACCAAATTTCAAAATATGAGTTTATAGAAAGTGAAACACAAAGTATTTTGGATTTTGAGCTTGAGGAAGATGAATTATCGATGGTTTTACAATTTTGCAGGGAACATACTGATGTTGAATATGAAGAAGAATGAAGATAGCTGATTATATAAAAAATATAAATATTGAATAGTGTAAGAGTGCCTTATTTATTAGGATAATAGGGAAACCGGTGCAAATCCGGTGCAGCCCCCGCTACTGTATACGCGGATGAAATGATTTGTAAACCACCGGCTCTTTGTTTAGAGCATGGGAAGGTAAATCAGAGTAAATTGATGCGTCAGCCAGGAGACCTGCTCTTTCTTTTGTATGTACTATTTTTCGGAGGGAAAAGTAGGCGTCCAATCCTGTTATTTTAATGTGGATTTTCGCCTTAGCTTTTTTCGAGCTAAGGCTTTTTTATTATGTTGGAAAGGGGAATAACTATGCTAAAAAAGCAAAACTATTTATTTTTATTTATGCTAATGCTTACGCTATCTATGTTAATGTTTGGGTGTTCGTCAACTGAAGATGACTCAAACCAGAAGAAAGAGGTTTCTGAATCAACGTCCACAGCCTTTCCTGTTGAGGTAAGGGATGGATCCGGAGAAAGCATCAAGATTGAGGAAAAGCCGGACACGATCGTATCCTTGCTGCCAAGCAATACTGAAACGGCCTATGCACTAGGTCTTGGAGAGAAAATCATTGGTGTATCAGATTATTGTAATTTTCCTACAGAAGCTGCTGACAAACCTAAGGTCGGCGGGTTAGAAATCAATATTGAAAAAGTGTTGGAATTAAATCCGGATCTTTTATTGCTTTCTGCCAGTCATTTTAATAATGCTAAGGATACCATTAAACAATTCCAGACAGCTGGTATTGATGTTATTATCGTACCTGACGCCAATTCGTTTGATGGTGCAAATGGAACAATTGAATTGATTGCTAAAGCAACCGGAACATCAGACAAAGCTGATGAAATTATTTCGGATATGAAAAAAGAAGTAGCAGAAATTAAAGAGAAAGCAAGTGCTATAAAAGATAAGAAGAAGGTTTGGATTGAAGTATCTTCCTCACCGGATTTATATACAGCGGCTAACGGAACCTATATAGACGAAATGCTTGATATCATTCAGGCAGAGAATATTGCCGCTGATCAAGAGGGTTGGGTAACAATGAATGAAGAACAAGTCATTGATCGCAATCCTGATGTTATTCTTACTACATATGGCTATTATATTGAAAATCCAGAAGAAAAGGTATATGGAAGAAAAGCTTGGTCCGAGGTACCTGCCGTTCAAAATAAGCAGGTTTATGATGTAGATAATGACACAGTGTCAAGACCGGGACCACGTTTAACAGAAGGCTTGCAATTGATAGCTGAAAAAATCTATCCTGAAATATTTAAATAAACATTTTCATTTAAGAGCCGTGCCCATTTTACTTTGGGAGGCTCTTTTTTTGTCGAAGAAAATAAATTAAATTTTCTAACAATTTTGTTGAAATTTCCCTTTTGAGTAGGTATGATGATACCAATACGTATTCGTACTCACACATGGGATTGGAATGATAAGAATGTTATATGTAAATGACCTGCCGACCGAAGCAAGAGATAAAATGCTATATGCAGCCCTCCAATTATTCACTACAAGAGGTTACAAGAATACATCAGTTCTGGACATAGTTGAGTATGCACATGTCTCGAAAACAACGTTCTACCAACAATTCGGCAATAAAGAGACTTTGATTGTTGCGCTTTGTGAAAGTTTGATTGGAGAAGTTGCAGAAGAGATTAAGCTTGCGGCTTTACGGGAACCACGAATTGGTTATAAAGCATATGCCGGAATTTTTCGCTATTTGGAAATTTGCTTTTCCAATAAGGCTGTTGCCAATTTTATTTTACTCGAATCAGTCGGAGTTTCATTCGAAGTAGAACTGGTCAGACGAGAAGCACTTAAAAGTTTCGCAGATCTCATCTTTGTTTTTGCCTATCGGGAGTTTCCGGAGAATGTGAATGAACAGGAAGTTAGGATCATCTCTCAGGCAATGGTTGGAGCAATCAATGAGGTCGTCATTCAAAAATTCCGGGAACCAAATCACCAAAAGACAGATGTAGAATATCTTGCTAGATTATTAAACCGATTGGTCATGCGCTCATTTAGCAGTCTCTCAAATTAATAAACTATTGATATGAAGGAGGGAGAAAGTTGGTTTCTTTTTTACCAAGTGAGGAAGAAAAGGCATTTGTTGATGTAGCAAAGGATTTTGCAATTCAAAAGATCCGTCCCTATGCCAGGCAAACGGAAAAAAATCAGGGTGTAAGTGAGGACGTGGTCAGAAAGTTGAGTGACCTTGGATTATTAAATTTGGAACTGCCTGAATCATACGGTGGCCTGGAATTGCCGCTCGTTTCCCAGGTACAGATTGTTGAGGCGCTTGCTTATGGTGACCTTGATACTATTCAGGGGCTTCCAGGAGCCGGGGAGGGAGCATCGTTTATTCGACTAAAAGAGGATCATAACGCATTTTCTTTTTATCAAACTCAGTGTGAAACGGGAATTTGCCCAACAGTCGCCTTTGTTTATCCCAATCAACATAAACTCCAAATTAAAAAAATAGACAATGGATACATCATTGATGGAGAAACGAGTCCGCTGAAAAATGCCAGAAAGGCTGAATATCTATTAATTGCAGGAACTGCTACTAATGGTGAAGCGGTGTTGTTCTGGATAGATCAAGACAATAATCATTCTTGGAGAGTGCTTGACGGTGATTATCGCTTGGGGCTATTGAGTGCCGGCTTTTCGAGAATTCAGCTTAAAGAAGTAAGCGTTTCCAAAAACAATATTTTGGCTAGTGGTGCCGAAGCTGAAACTTGGATGGATCAATCATTGAGCCGTGTACGTACGTTAGAGGCTGCAAAAGAAATTGGTGTTATGGCAGCTGCCCTTGATTACACAGTTGAATATACCTCCCAGAGAAAAGCGTTTGGGGTAGAAATCGCAAAATTCCAGGGTGTTTCTTTTAACCTTGCACAAATGGCTATCCAGACGGGTGCAGCAAGGCATCTTGTTTTATATACGGCAAAACAAATTGATGAAGGTGAAACTGATGCTGTTTTCCACAGTATCCAGGCACTTAAAAAAGCCCATCAATCGCTTCGATATGTAACAGATTCAGCTGTACAGCTCCTTGGTGGGCATGGATATGTTCAGGACCATCCTGTTGAGAAGTGGATGAGGGACGCTCAGGCACAAGTCGGTTGGTTTGAACAAGAGGGCGATTTAGAAATCAGGGCAGGAAACTGGATCATGTATGGTAAGGAGAGGGGGATGAGTAATGATCACATACGAGTTGACGCCACATCAAAGTCAAGTTAAGGAAGTGGTCCATTGGTTTGCTGAAAATGAAATGCGACCGGTATCCATGATTGCCGATCAATTAAAGAAAGTACCGGATGATTGGCTGGATAAAGTAAATCAACTCGGAATTTCTTTAAGCATGTCTTCTTTTGGAGAGTCCAATGATGATAAAAAGAAAAAAGATTTTAAAAAAGCGAAGGAGCGCCAAGGAAATCGATTGGGAGTCATTGCCTCTGAGGAATTAGGCTGGGGAGATTGCGCGATTGCCTTGACGCTACCCGGGCCAGGGCTTGGAGGTCCGCCTGTTCAGCATAGCGGCACACCGGAACAAAAGGAACGTTTTTTATCCATTTTCTCCAGAGATGAGAAACCGAAGTGGGGAGCATATGCTTTGACTGAACCAGAGGCAGGTTCTGATGTATCCGGTTTACAGACGACAGCTGTTAAAGTGGACGGCGGTTATGTGATAAACGGGCAGAAGATATTTATTACAAATGGCAAAAGAGCTTCCTGGGTTGTTGTATTTGCTACGGTAGACCGCAATTTAGGTAGGGCTGGTCACCGGGCATTTGTTATAGAAAAAGGTACACCCGGCTTCTCATGCTCGAGATTGGCGGAAAAAATGGGTCTTCGTGCTTCTGAAACAGCAGAACTTGTGTTTGAGGATTGCTTTGTTCCGGATGAAAACCTTTTAGGTGGAGAAGAGGCCTATGTCAATAAAGCGAATGGATCAGGTGGCTTCAGGGTTGCTATGAAAACATTCGATAACACAAGGCCCATAATCGCAGCTATGGCTACCGGAATTGCAAGAGCGTCCTATGAATATACATTGGATTTTGTAAAAAGAGAATATCCTCAGCACGGCAATCATTATCATCAAGCCCTGAGACTCTTCTCAGAGATGCAGCAAAAAATTCAGGGAGCTCGTCTGTTAACCTGGGAAGCTGCCTGGAAAGCAGATTTGGGAAAACCGAATGCAAAAGAAGCAGCCATGTGTAAGGCCTATGGTGGAAAGATTGCTTTGGAGGTTACTTCAGCCTGTCAGGAAATACTCGGTCCATATGGTCTTGAGGGACATCTAGTCGAGAAATTATATCGTGATGCAAAAATTTATGACATTTTTGAAGGGACTAATCAAATTCAGCAATTAATTATTGCGCGTCATCTGTATGAACCATATGGTATTCGTGTGTAATGATTTTATAAATACGTTCAGGAGGTGGTGAAACGACAGGACAAAAATGCTGCATCTAAATAAAACTGAAAAATAAAAAAATATCCTTTAATAATAAAGGGAGGAATTTTAAAATGGGAAAAGCAATTGAAGATTATACATTAAGAGAGTCTTTTGAAAAAATTGAGGAAGCACTTAAAAACGATCCTCAGCCAATTCAAGGAATTACGACACGCTATCAATTCACAATCACCGGTTCCGAAGAAGGAATCTATCAGCTTAATATACACGATGGTCAGGCAGAGGTAGTCGAAGGAGAAGAAACACCAGCGGATTGTACACTCACCATGTCTGTCGAAAACTTCCGCCAATTCCTTCTCGGCAAACTAAACGGAACCGTAGCCTTCATGTCAGGCAAACTAAAAATCAAAGGCGACATCGGAAAAGCAATCAAACTAGAAGGAATACTGAAACAATATAACGTAAAGGAATATTTATAAGAAAGGCTGAGGCGACTGTTCAGCTCCGACAAGCATAAGAGGAGTCACGTAGGGAGGTGTTCTCCCTCCAGCAGTGGCTACACTTATGACTCGAGGAGCTAGGAGCCGAAGCTAGATCTCAAGAAAAGCTGGAGTGGCTTGCTCAAAAGCGAGGAGCATAAGACAGAGGCTCGTAGGGGATGAACTTTCCCCGCAGAGGCTATGCTTATGTCCGAGCTTTTAGCCACGGAAGCTAGATCTCGCTAAAAACGGAGACCATGTAAGGTGGACCAAAGACTAAAAACGCCACATCGTGTGGCAACGTCTTCGTGACCCTACGACGTGTAGGCCTAAGGGAGGTGTTTTATGAAACCTGCAAATTTGGTAGAGATGGTTTGGAGAACAGCCGAAAAAAATTCACAAAAGAATGGTTTTTTGGTTAAAGTAGCAGGTGAATATAAGGGGATCACATACAGGGATTTTTGGATACAGGTTTCACAAACGGCTGCCGGACTGGCACATTATGGGGTTGGCTTTGGTGATCATGTAGCCATATTATCTGATAATAATCCTTACTGGGCTATAAGCGATATAGCGATTATGAGTTTGGGTGCAGTCAGTGTGCCAATCCATTCAACTTTACCATCTGATCAGATTTCTTACATTCTCAGTAATGCAGACTGTAAGTTTCTTTTTGTAGAAAATCAAAAGCAACTGCAAAAGATTCTTGCTAATTCTACTCTCGATAAACTGATTATCTTTTATCCCGGTGATTCCTTAGCAGAAAAGAAAGAAGATATGCTGACAATGGAACAATTAATGTCAGCAGGTGAAAAACATCCTTTATTTAACTGGGAAGATGAGTTCCAGGCAATAACAAGAGATGATTTAGCAACGATTATTCATACCTCGGGAACAACTGGTTATCCAAAAGGTGCAATGTTAACGCATGGAAATATTTTATCAAATGTTGAAGGCGTTCAATTTTGGGTGTTGGAAGCCCGGCCTGACGACATCATGTTATCCCACTTACCACTATCCCACATATTTGAACGTATGGCAGGTCAATTTTTTCCTTTGTCAGTTGGTGCAACAATTGCTTATGCAGAAAATATTGATACCGTACAACAAAACCTTCTAGAAGTACAACCTACCATCCTAGTCAGTGTCCCATTGTTATTTGAAAAAGTATATGCCCAGGCTCAAAAGATGGTCGAATCCGGTACCCCTATTCGCAGAAAAATTTTTGACTGGGCACTTAAAGTCGGAAATACAAGATATAAATATTATTTATCCAGTGCTACAGATGTAATGGTTCGTAAAAGTGAACTACCGAAAGAGTTTAGGAGAAAGTGGAAAATAGCTGATAAACTTGTCTACCAAAAAGTAAAAAAACAATTGGGTGGAAGAATCAGAGGCTTTATATCAGGCGGAGGAGCTTTAAATCCAGAAATCGGGAAGTTTTTCTGGAGTGTTGATCTTCCGGTCCTTGAAGGATATGGCCTGACAGAAACCTCCCCCGTTATCTGCGTAAATCCGTTTTCCAGAACCAAAGTTGGAACAGTAGGAAAACCATTGCCGAACCTGGACGTCCATATCTCAGATGATGGTGAGGTACTTGTTAAAGGCCCAAGTATCATGAAAGGTTACTATCATGATGAAGAGGCTACCAAGGAACACTTTGAAAATGGGTGGTTCAAGACTGGCGATATAGGCGAGTTTGATGAAGATGGCTTCTTAAGAATTGTGGATCGAAAGAAGCGGATTATAGTACTTACTTCGGGGATAAATGTGGCTCCACAGCCTGTGGAAAATGCACTTCACCAAAGTATTTATATAGAAAATGCCGTTTTGGTTGGACAAAATCAGAAGTATGTAATCGTCTTATTAACTCTAAATTATGAAAATCTTAAGAGCTGGTGCAAAAGGAAGGGCATTCGTGGTTCTGTCAATGAGTTGGTTACGAATAAAAAAGTACAGGAATTGATTACGAGAGAAGTAAAATCCAATACTCATAAATTCGCACGCTATGAACAGCCCAAAAAACTAATCATTGTAACGAAAGAATGGACTGTGGAGGGTGGGGAGATGACTCAGTCCTTAAAGGTACGTTTTAAAGAAATAGAAGAAAAGTATAAAGAAGTTATTGAACAAATGTATGAAGAAGAAGCATATGCAGAGATCGAGGTAGCTGCTAATGAAGTAGCAGTTGGCCTGTCATTGCCTAAATCGAAAGGAGATTAATAAGTATGTCATTTTCACTGGAAGGAAAAGTAGCTCTTGTTACCGGTGCTATTATCCCGGCAACACAAAAGGTATTGGATAAGGCAGGTCTTTCCATGGATGATATCGATATTTTTGAAGTGAATGAAGCCTTTGCTTCAGTTGTATTAGCATGGGCGAAAGAGCTGGAACCAGATATGGATAAAGTAAATCCGAATGGAGGAGCGATCGCATTGGGCCATCCTCTGGGCGCAAGTGGAGCTCGTATTATAGCCACTTTACTTAATGAATTGGAAAGAACAAACGGAAGATTTGGGCTTGCAACCATGTGTATCGGTTTTGGTCAGGCAATTGCTGTAATACTGGAAAGGGAGGTAGGGGAATGGGGCAAAATTGTTTGTTGGAGGTAACTGATAAGGTGGCAATCATTAAGATTAATCGACCTCCCCTAAATACATTGAGCAGAGATACATTATATGAGATTGGCACCTATTTGGATGATATCGAAAATAATCATATGATTAGAGCTATTATATTAGTCGGAGCGGGAGAAAAATCTTTTTCAGCTGGTGCAGATGTAAATGAATTTTCAGATTTAGCGGATCCGGAAAAAGCGAGGGAAACGATTCAAGGGATGCATGATCTATTTAACCGAATTGAGTCTTTCTCTAAACCTATCATTGCAAGCATAAACGGTCGTGCGCTGGGTGGTGGGAATGAATTGCAAATGGCTTGCCACTTGGTAATAGCTGCAGACACAGCAGAGTTTGCTCTTCCAGAAATAAAGCTCGGAATTATGCCTGGCTATGGGGGGACCCAACGGCTGCCAAGATTGATTGGCCGCAGGCGGGCTCTTGAATTAATCTTAAGCGGTGAAAAAATTTCGGCGATAAAAGCATTGGAGTATGGTTTAATCAACAAAGTTGTGCCTGCTAAAATGCTGAAGTATGAAACTTTAGCGATTGCAGCCAATTTAGCTGAAGGGCCGCCGCTTGCGCTTAAAGGGATCCTTGATTCTGTGGGGAGAGGTACAGAAGTTTCCTTAGAAGATGGAATCTCAATTGAACTAGAGAATATGCTGAAAATAGCCCGTTCGGAGGATGCGATGGAGGGAATCAGTGCCTTCTTTATGAAGCGAAAGGCAGAGTTTTCAGGTAAATAAATTAGATAGTGTCTGCATGGTCCGTTTATTTGTTGGATTAAATAGGAACAGCCCATTGGATTATGGATTACCAACGGGCTGTTAGGTTCGTTTACTTTACTTTTCGTTTACTTTACTTTATGGAATCCTTCTTCCATTAAATAAGATTTTGCTTCATTGTAGGATGGGAATGTGCCATCTAGGTTTAAGCCAGCATATACATTCCACATATCCTCTTCTGCTATAACGGTAAGAGTATGTCCTTCGTTATTCCTCCAGGTTTCTTCTTCACCTGCTATATCGCCAGCATAATCCTCATAAGGATCAGTAGATAGAAGCTCTATGGATTTAGCTATGATAGTTTCTAATTGCTCAGCGGAAAAATCCTTGATATTCACCAATCCCTTTTGACCCACACGGTACCCAGGAATGCCTTCTGCATAAACGAAACCATTACCGTTTGGATGCAGGTGATAAACAACATTCGATTTATCTAATTTGCTTTCAGGATATTGATAGTTGATACGCCCAAGTGAAACATTTTTACGTTCGAGTTCCTTAAAGGACTCTATAATTGCAATTTTTTCTTCAAAAGTTAACATATTGCCTCCAAAAAAGTGGATTTTACTATTTTTCCATTATACCATTAGTGGATAGATTACGTTATGTTCAATGAATGTATTTATGGATCGAGATAAATAAGGGAGGTTAGAAAAATGAACACTGGAAAGAATCGCAGTGATATACGAGCAGGACTAGAAGTCGATATCGTGTTAAAAAAAGACCAGCGCTCAGGTGCATTAACTCGCGGTATCGTTAAAGATATTTTAACCAATTCAGCAACACATCCGCATGGCATTAAGGTACGGTTAACGGATGGTCAGGTGGGAAGGGTTCAGCAGATTATTAAATAATGTATCGAATCTTGAAGGCGTACAAGCTCCCACTCTATAAAAAAGAAGCTGATTCAATGATCAGCTTCTTTTTTATATGATTATGAATCTTTATGGTGAAATGGACATTTCCCAGCGATTGGTTCTATATCATCACCGATAAAGTATTGCTTCCATTCATTATGGTTTTGATCCCCATAATGACTGATATCCGGATGCTTAGGGAGCTGATCCCATTTCTCTACTCGTTCACGAACTTTCTCTCTGGACATGATTCCGCCTTTTTCAGTCCCTTCAAGTCCTTCAAAAATCATTCGCGGTTGAAAGCCAAGAACTAAACTATTACCGAGGTCACGGGTTTTCCGTTGCTTGTAGGCAGGGCAATTGCCGAAGATAAAGAATGGTTCACCGGCAAAGTGAAAGTCCCAAAGGAAATGTTCAGGATCCTTCGGTTTATCCTCAGGCCAAAGCTTCGGATCATGCTCGTGTAAATACTGTAGGATTCTCCAAAAATAATCTCTATAGTAAGGGATATCGCGTTCCTCTTTTTCAGGTTCAACAAAAACAAATAAACCGTGTCTTATATGAGGTGGATTCTTAAATAGTTCAAGAAAGCTTTCTACTGCTTTTGGAAGAGAGGACCAATCATTATGAGTCATATACGCATAACGGAGTTCTCCTTTATTTTCTGCTTTCATACCAAAGTAACATGGAAATGTTGGGTTTGTAACAATGGTATGAAATGTTTGGTATTCTTCTGTTACCCATTGTGGTACGATTTGTGGATTGGTCATATCTTGTTTTTCTAATAAACTTAAATTTGTTTTTGTATCCGGCATATAATAATTCCCCTATATATTCATTTTAGTAAGTTCTTTATTCCCTATTAATAGTCTTTGAAACATTTTGAAAGACAGTAAAATATTGTTTTGCGGAACGCTAAAAAATCAGGAGATTAATCGCTGAACAATTTAAAGTCACACTACTTTATCAAACGGTATAACATGCATATCTTCTTTTGAAATTATACCTGCCACTCTTTTATCAGAGGACCATCCTTACCGTTAATAGGATCAGTCTTTGGGATGGGAACCTTGCTAATTTCCTCTAATACTTCAGGACGTTCATTTTCTTTCCCGTATTTAGTGTTATAGTCCATCCCATTTGGATAAGCTCCAACGACAGAAAAGTCAGAGCTGGCTCTAAGGCGTTTATGGCCGGTTCCGGCTGGAAGAATAATCACATCACCTGACTGAACATGAATCTTCCTTCCTGTTTCACCGCCAATCATAAGGGTGGCTTCACCTCTAATAACCCCTAGTACCTCATGAGAATTACTGTGATAATGATGATAGTCAAATACCCCATTTGTCCAACTATTTAGCCATTGATTTTCATTAAATAGGCTTTCCATAGTGGATTCAGGGCTGTCTACAGCTTGATCATATAGAATGACTGGTAAGTTTGGATTATTAGGTATCCTACCATCATCCTCGAAGAAAAAAGTTTGATACTGATTCATTTGTACTCCTCCTCCTGTATTCACAAAATTCCCTTTTTAGATGATGATAAACAAGTCATCCTGGATATTTTTGTATGGGAGTTTTTCGGAAATACTTATGTTTTTTCTAAACTAGTATCTGCCCAACTACGAATTTTGCCGTTTTTAAAGACAGGGCATGAACATACAATAATGAATAATAACTTGGTCCATGTTAATATCTTGACAAGCTGCCACGGTTTTCCAAGATTAGCGATAATACTAGCCATAAAGTGCAAAAGAATGAATGCGAATAAGGGTGTAAAGGAAGGCTAATTGTAAAATTTCGTTTAAAAGTACAGAAACAAGATAATTTTATAGAATAATAAATTCCTTTTAAACAGTGAAGTATCCATGCTATAATGCACAAAAATATATATTTATCTCTATAAATATACAAAAATAACCAGGGAGGGAGACCTTATGAGAGAAGTAACTTTACTTGATATATTTGAGCATCGCATTGCTCAAAAATATTTAAATCGTTCTGGCTTGGCACATGCAATTGCCGTTGCTTACCATGCCTTTCATTTAGCGAAAGAACAGAATATCGATGTCGATTCTGCAGCAAAAGCAGGTCTGCTCCATGACATTGGACATTTTACTTGGTACCGTAATGGTAAATGGGATTATGATTTATATAGAAAGAACGATATACATCCAATTAAGGGCGCTGAAAGAGCGCATAAATTATTAATAAGGCTTGGTGAAAATCCGGTTCAGGCGAAAACGATCTCCCTCGCAATTTTATTTCATACAGATTCCTTTTTACCTTCAAATGATATTGTTAGAACACCTCTTCAACAGATTGTTAAATGGGCAGATGAAAAAGATGAAGAGGAAGGCGGCCTTCACCATTATCGGAAGATTGAGTATGAAAGAGCGAAAGCCAGTATTATAAAACTCGATTCCATGATTGATGAAGAATTAAAAGAACATAAAAAAATGATATAAATTAAATCCCCATCTGTAAAAAACGGAGGGGATTTTTTAGTTAACATCATTAGAATTTGAATTATTCATAAAATGTTCTCTTTAAGCATTTCTAAAATACGAATATAATAAACTTGGATAGATTGATAATTATTTCCATATGATGATGTGGAAGACGTATTACATAGATTGGAGAGAACATACATGAGTTTCAAAACTCCACAGGAAATTGCCATAGCAGCAGTAGAAGCAGGTGTGAAGAAGACCAGTTTACCTTTAACAAATTTATTACTATTGGGATTTTTGGGCGGTGCTTATATATCTGTGGGTTATTTACTATATATCCGAGTAACCGCAAGCTTGCCTGAAGACTGGGGGACCTTTGGAACATTTATTGGTGCATCTGTTTTCCCACTTGGACTTATTTTAATTTTAATTGCAGGCGGAGAATTATTGACTGGTAATATGATGGCAGTGCCAATGGCCTGGCTTGCCAAACGGATTCCTTTCTCACGATTAGTTCACAATTGGTTTTGGATTACGATTAGCAACTTCGCAGGTGCTATTTTTGTAGCTTATTTCTTTGGCCACTTAGGAGAGTTTACAGCCAGCGGTGTCTTTCTCGAAAAAACGGTGGACGTGGCTGCTCATAAAATAGATGTTGATTTTTGGCCGGCTCTTATTTCAGGTGTTGGTTGTAACTGGCTTGTGGCATTAGGTGTTTGGCTTTCATACAGTGCAAACGATATCGCAGGAAAAATAGCAGGGATATGGTTTCCAATCATGGCATTTGTAGCAATTGGCTTTCAGCACGTAGTAGCGAATATGTTTGTGATTCCGGCAGCAATATTTGAAGGTTATTTTACCTGGATGGATTATTTTAATAACTTTGTACCTGTCTTTTTGGGGAATGCCATAGGCGGATCTATTCTTGTTGCTTTTGTTTACTGGAAATCCTATCAATCCTATATAAACCCTACCACCAAGAAAATAAAATCGGAAAGTATGTAACAATTGTGAGAGGCAGTCGGTCGTTTCACTATATGATACTCCTATAAAAACACTTAGATTTAATAAAATCCGTGTTTTTATTTCATCTGTTCCATTTTGGGCTAGATAATCATGCCGATCAACGCCATCCCCATATTTATAAAAGTGTAGTAGTATTACTGCATAACCATGTTACCTAAATGTGAAGAAAAAGGGCTAAACAACATAGCGCCTTTTTCAAGTTTGCAGTCAAGAATATTATTTTGTTATTTAAGACTATGATGAACGTGGGAATCAAGATAGCCTGTCTGATATTAAAAAACAGTTCAATCTTCTTCACTCTGTCGGGCAGCCCATAGAACAATGGCTAATATCATAAACAATATTTCCATTAAAGGATCGTTTGTTACGGCTTTTAATAGCACTAAAAGGATGACCCCGTTTACAGGATTTTCGTCTGTCAGCATAATCACAATAATATCCAGCAGCGGGAGGGCGAAATCCAATATATTTAAGTCATTTTCAGATTCCATTCTTACAGTCCCTTCCGTTTTTTTATCATCGTATTCGAAATAAATGAAGAAGTGCGTTTTTGCTGAGACAAAGGGCGTAGGAAAAGAGCGTGGCAGGATACATATCTAAATAATTAGAAGCAAGTGGAGAGTGATAATATGAGTATTGAATTGCTCAAGGCAGATGAAAAGGATGCAGGAGCTTTATTTGCCATCCAACGCAAATCGTTCATGCCTTTATTAGAAAAATATAAGGATTACGATACGAATCCTGCAAATGAAAAAGTAGATCGGCTGATCCTACGATTAAACAATCCTAATGGTGTATTTTATAAAATTATGTTCAATAAACAGCTAGTTGGAGCCATTAATATTCTGTGGAGAGAGGGGACCGAAGAATATAAAATCAGTCCCATGTTCATTTTACCTGAATATCAGGGGATGGGAATTGCACAGGAAACAATAAAAATCATTGAAGATTATTATTGCAAAGCAAAAAGCTGGGAACTGGCCACGATAAAAGAAGAAGAACGGAATTGTCATCTATATGAAAAAATGGGTTATATAAATACCGGTGAACTCCGAAAATTAAATGAGAATACAACACTGATTTTCTATAAAAAGCTTATGGAAGAGCAAGCAGTAGGTCATAAAAGTGAAGAAAGATAATTAATCAATTGTATTCAAATCTGGGGAAAGGCTATTTATACCTTCTTTAAAAATAAGTTATTATCTCCCCTTAACTGAAGATTCTCGGTGTTTTATCGAGATGAAATTTTTTTAAAATAAATTGCTCCGAAGAGGAAATAGTATAAGAGAGGGAACGAATTGAATTGTTTTACGAAAAGCAGAATTTGTATAGTGGAAATACTATTCATTCATGAAAAGAGCTGCCTTCATCGGGAAGACAGCTTAAAATTGGCTTACTTATTCTCTTCTGTTTTATTCTCATCTGTTTGGATATCATCCGGATAAACGATGGTATCAAATGTTTTGGAGGTTTCTTCGTTCTTTAGCTGGAAGGTAACCTTATAATCATCTTAATTTACACCATTAAATAATTGATAGTACAGTGATTGATAAGCTAAATTGAAGAAGGCAAATCCGTCCATACTGCTGTTTTCATAAAGCTCCTGATCCATTTTAATCGTATACTCTGTAAATGATTTATTGTGTTCTATCTTTTTAATTGAAGGAAAGTCTTCATCGGCTTCTATTTCTTTAATGGAAGTGTCTATTGTATCTCCCATCTCTTTCAGCATTTCCTTATGCTTAGATTTGGACATTTTATATGTAACCGATCCATCATCATTTACAATTACTTCTTTTACCCCGTCCTCTTTAGCCTCTTTCTTTAGTTTCACCATATCTGTGTCTTCAAAAAATGATGCAGGTAATGTCACTTCAACATTTACCATTCCCTTATTGACATCCACATTATCGGAATTTTTATTTTCCTCATCCTTTGATGAGCAAGCAACCAGCATAATACTCAATACTAATAGAAAGAGCAGTTTACCACTTTTCATTATGAACCCCCTGAGATGTAATTAATCCTTTATTAACGTAACAAATTTAATAGGTAGTATCTAAATATTCACCGAAAAATATATACTGAAGATTTTGGTAAATTAACTAATGTAATACTTATTTTATGGATAGTAAATAGATTTGATACACAAAAGCATTATAGATAATATAAGAAAAACTTCTATGTTAGAATAATCACAAAGGAGGCAGATGCTATGAATACAGTTCCCTTAATAATTGCTGTTATTGCAGGTATTCTTTATGGTTCCGTACGTTCCGTGAAAAATCAAAATAGTAAAGATGAATCTGCAAAGAAGGAAGCAGGCCTTTACTTACAAAGTATTGTGGTTTGTATCGCTGTTTATTTAATAGTGAGCTTCGTTCAGAGTATCTAAAGACTATACATATTCACTTAAGTAAGGATTTTGATCTAAATTTAAAAGACCGTTTAAGCAGTAGAGACATAAAGTCGCTTTCCTAATTTATAGGAGGCGACTTTTTTACTTAGATGATAAAAAGGAAAATGATTAATCATACCGAATTATTATTTTCATAAGAGGCTTATAGAGAAATAAAAAACATAATAGGGAATGGGATCGATGGAATCAAACTTAATTATTCTAAGAGGAAACTCCGGAAGTGGAAAAACAACCATTGCTAAAAGCATTCAAGATCAGTTAGGAAAAGGTACCCTGTTAGTTTCTCAAGATAATGTTCGGCGTGAGATGTTGAAGGTTCAGGATAGAGAAGGAAATCTTTCGATTGATTTGATTCGTCAAATTGCTGAGTATGGGAAAGGGAGATGTGAACACACCATTGTAGAAGGAATTCTGAATAAAAGTCGCTATGGTCAAATGCTAAATGACTTAATCCAGTTCTATGGCGGAAAGGCATATATCTTTTATTTTGACTTGTCATTCGAAGAAACGGTAAAACGTCATCTCTCACGTGATAAAAAGGAAGAGTTCGGTGTAGATGCTTTACGAAAATGGTGGACCCCAAATGATTATTTGGAAGTGGAAAATGAAGTGAAAGTAACAGGTCATTTAACACATACCGAGATAGTGGATTTGATTTTAATACAACTGCAAGAGTGATGATGATAGCAGGGAGTTAACCTATAGAAGTGAGATACATTAGATTACTGCCTTTGAATAATTTATATTATTTAGAAGTCCGATATGTAAAAACTTTTTGACATTTATGATGAGTATGGATACAATAAAAATGTCAAAAGGTTTTTACATTTTCAAAGGAGCTGTCATTAATGGATTGGTTAGCTATCTTACTGTTGTTTGTGATTTTAGCAATTTGTGTTTTACTCATCATCGTTACTCTTGTGTCATTACCTCAACTGGGTGATGAAAGAAAAGATTTTATTAAGATGAAAGCTCAGTCGTTTGCATTTGCAGGTGTTATTGGATATTTATTGATTAATCTTGTTGAATCTATTTATGTAACTTTCTGGACAGACAACACTTACGAAGGCATAAATCCATTTACTGCTCTTATAGGTATTTCTTTAGTGTATTTAATCTCACTACTATTTTGCAAAAAGAAATATGGTGGTTAAGTTGAAAAATCATATTAGAGAATTAAGAAAATCAGCAAAGCTATCTCAAGAAGAACTTGCTAAACTTTGCAATGTATCACGACAAACGATAAATGCGATTGAAAACGATAAATATGACCCTACATTACAATTGGCTTTTAGTATAGCTGCAGTATTAGATACAACAGTAGATGAATTATTTATAAATGAGGATATGGATATGTAATTTTAGACCTTAACTTAAATTAAGGTCTTTTTTTAAGTGCTTAGAAAGTCTTAGGAGTTAAAACCTGTATTCTGAATTTGACTCTCAGAAACCTTCTTTCAAGCAGAAGAAAAAGGAGCAACGACTGTAGCTCCTTAACAAATCATTATTAATTGTTTTTTATGCTATTTGGGGGGAATGGAAATGTACTCGCTGATCATTATGGCTGTAATAGAAAATAACTTAATAAATTCTAACTATACAGTAGTACATCTTCACTCATAATTGTTATGGAGGTCCGCTTTGAAGTTCTAAGGTCAAACGCCTAGTTAACAAATTGTGCACTAGTTGTGCAACTCAACCGATTCTTTGCATAGATGTCTCCTGTAAAAAAAGAAAAAACCCTTGATATACAAGGGTTTTCCGGTATGGAGCTAAGGGGATTCGAACCCCTGACCTCTTCGCTGCCAGCGAAGCATTCTCCCGCTGAACTATAGCCCCATAATAAGTAATAAAATTATGTACAACCTTATTTTAACTAATTTAATACGAATGTCAATCTTGTATGAAGTATTTTTGCTGAATCTTCTAACTTAACCAAGCTATAATGCAGGGTAAAAAAGAGTAGGAAAGAAACTGCCTATGCTTCTTTCCTGCTCCTATTGATTATGCATTTTCAATTTCAATGCTCATGACTCCATCGATAGAGGAAACGGAATAATAAACATCTGTAATTAGCCTTTTGCTGTCTATGGTGGTTCTTAAACGAATTTGATGACTGTTAGTCAGATCTTTTATGCGAACAGACTTAATTGAAATCTCTTTTTGTTCAATTAAATTTATAATTGGCGCTATACTGTCTTTTTCTGCAATAATTAACTGGAGGTTTAACTCTTTTTCTCTAAACTTTTTTGGCCCAATATAATTAAATAACATGGGCAGCAATTCAACGCTGATGATTAACAAAACTACACCTGCTATTGCTTCCATATAAAAACCTGCACCTACTGTAATCCCTATTCCGCCTGCTCCCCAAATTAATGCTGCAGTAGTTAAACCAGATATACTGTCATTGCCTCTCCTTAATATAACGCCAGCTCCAATAAAACCAATTCCGGATACTATCTGGGCTGCAAGACGGAGCGGATCCATTGTTACTGTGACTCCATATGCTGATCCTTTTGCATTATATGCAGATTCAATAGAGACAATAGTTAATAAACAACTAACGATTGAGATTACTAGAGATGTTTTCAGACCAACAGGTTTTCTTTTGATTTCCCGTTCCAGTCCTATGATAAGCCCTAATACTGCTGATATGCATAATTTAATAATCATCTGTATATCAATTGAGAAATCCATATTGCCAACCTGCCTTTATAAGTTCTTCTATATAGAATAGAATATGAGACGGATCTGTTCCAGAATTATGAATTATGAATATTTATTTGTTTAAATTACAGTTAAAGGGTGGAATAATATATGACTCAGTCACTTTTTAAACCTTATCTTGCCATTGTTGTAGGAGTGATTGCTGTATCCTTCTCAGCGATACTTGTTCGCTATTCGGAAGCCGAGTCTGGTGTCATTGCTTTTTACCGCATGTTATTTTCCTGTTTAATTCTAATTCCGTACTTTTGTAGGGAGGCTGTTAAAGAGATAGGAAGGATTAATAAAAAAGATTGGGTATTATGTGCAGCGGCCGGAGCGTTTCTTGCTTTTCATTTTATTTTTTGGTTTGAGTCTCTTCGGTATACTTCAGTGGCTAATTCAACTGTCCTAGTCACAATGCAGCCTATATTTGCTTTTTTAGGTACCTATTTTTTATTTAAGGAACGAGTATCTATCGGTGGAGTCGTAAGTATTATTGTGGCGATTTCAGGCAGTATATTGATTAGTGCCAGCGATTTTTCGCATAATAAGGGAGCTTTGTTCGGAGATGTACTTGCCATAGTAGCTTGTGCTCTTGCAACAGCTTATTTCTTGATTGGACAAATGGTACGTAAAAGAATGGGGTTAACTGCTTACACTTTTATTGTATACGGTATTAGCGCAATTATATTATTGATCTATGTATTGGGGAGCGGCCAGGAGTTATTCGATTATCCTAAAAAAGAGTGGTACCTATTTATCTTGCTTGCAATCATTCCTACATTGTTGGGGCATTCACTTTTTAATTGGGCAATTGAATGGGTTAGTGCAACAAAAATATCGATGGCTATATTATTTGAACCAATAGGTGCGGCAGTATTGGCGTACTTTTTATTTAATGAAAGCCTATCTGCTATACAATTGTTTGGTGCAACATTAGTATTGGTGGGGTTATCTTTATTTATATTAATGAATAGAAGAAGAGACGCAATAGAGAATAGCGAAGTTAACTATTAATTGCATTGCAGGGCATCCAAGAAGGATGTCTCTGTTTTTTTTAAATATAATTGGTGTTGAACTTTTTCCGATTTTTAGTGTATTGTTGAAGGAATTCATTCTTATGAACATTAAAGGGCGTGCTTAGTGATCAGGATGGTTAGGCAAACAAACACTGCTAATCTTAATGAAGAGTTGTATGTCAATGTATTGGATATATGTGATTTTTATGATGTTATGTAGAAATAATATAAAAAAGCGAAAAAAAGTAAAAAAGTACTTGCATCCTAATAGTTGTCCATGATATATTAACTATCGTTCACTTCGTTGAACATTCGTTAAAAAAACTTTAAAAAAAAGTTGTTGACGAAAATAAGTTATTCTGATATATTATAAAAGTCGCTAACGCGAACGAGATAACAAGTTAAAATAAGTCAAAAAAACTTTTAAAAAAAGTTGTTGACAAAGAAAAGTTATCTTGATATAATATAAAAGTCGCTAACACGACATACAGATTGTTCTTTGAAAACTAAACAAAACGAAACGCCAAGCAAGTCTAAAAAT